>NZ_CP093442.1:1432929-2149393 GCF_022814725.1 Bdellovibrio reynosensis | reverse complement strand
TGATATTTTCTTTAAAGGTCAATTGCCGAATGATTTCTCATTGTATCTGCATGCACCGACAAGATCCGATGCCAGTCTTGCGCCAGAAGGTCATGAAGCATTTTACGTGCTTTCACCAGTATCTCATTTAGGCAACATGGATATTGACTGGGATGTTGAAGGACCTAAATATGCGGAAAAGATCCTGAACTATCTTGAAGCTCGCTATTTGCCGGATCTAAAACAAAATCTGGTCGTGCAAAAAATCTTTACCCCAAAAGATTTTAGTAAAAATTTAAACGCCCACGTTGGCTCGGCGTTTTCACTTGAACCGATTCTTACGCAAAGTGCTTTCTTCCGTACTCATAATAAAGACGATAAACTTAAAGGCTTATATTTTGTGGGGGCGGGAACCCATCCTGGCGCGGGCGTACCAGGGGTTATTTCATCTGCAAAAGCGACTGCTAAAGTGGTGATGAGTGATGCAGGATTCTAAGACGGTCATCGCTACCGGATCAAAGAGCTTTTATTTTGCTAGTTTGTTTTTCACAAAGAAAAATAAACTGGATTGCTGGATTCTTTATCGGTGGTGTCGCTACTGTGATGACCAAATTGATCAGGCAGTGAATCAGGAAGCAGCAAAAGACGTTTTGCAGTTGTTAACCACCAACACTGAACAGGCTTATATTGTTCCTGGCAAAGATGACCAAAGTCTTTTCACGGAAGTCGCGGCTGTTTTCAGACAGCATCAGATTCCATTTGAATACCCCCAAAGTCTGCTGGCAGGTTTTGCTATGGATGTTGAAAATAGACGTTATCAATCTTTACAGGATTTAGAGCTTTATGCTTATCGGGTGGCGGGTGTTGTTGGATTAATGATGACAAGAATCCTGGGAGTAAAATCAACTGCAGCAAATCATCATGCTATAGCCATGGGAAATGCCATGCAGCTTACAAATATTGCCCGTGATGTCGCAGAAGATTTCAATCGCGGACGTATTTATCTTCCAGAACAATGGATCTATGAAACACGTATTATGCCTGAATGGATTTTAAGTGACCAAAACAAAGAAGATACTTACAAGATTGTATTACGTCTTCTTGATCGCGCTGATGAGCTTTATTCTGAAGGACGAAAGGGCTTAAAATATTTACCGTTGCGGGCTCGTCTTGCAGTTTCAATCGCTTCACACATCTATCAGCATATCGGAACTAAGATTAGAAAGAAGGGCCCGGGGGCTTTAAGCTCTCGCACTGTGGTCACGGCGACAGAAAAAATTTGCTTAGCGGTTAGAGGAGTCTTTGCCCTATGAATTCAGCACAAAACACCTTCTGGCAAGATACAGTGATTTACGTTTCAAGAATTAAAGAATTCAGTCGCATAGACTGGATCGTCTATGTGGCTTGGATTGGAATGATGGTGGGGCTCTTAGCCTGCATCACGTTGTTTTTATATGCCGGGCATAGTGGCGGTGTTCAATATCCTGTATATGTCTGGAATATTCCCATCGGCACCTTCATTTTTGTTTCAGCCATTGCTTTAGATACGATCGGCCATCGCACTGTTTATAAAGAAGCCCTTCAAGGCGGAGAAGCCTTAGTTCATCACATTACAATTTTCTTTGGTGTCACAAGCGTGGTGGGTCTTTGCCTTGCTTATAATCACGGTGAAGTACTGCACACACCAATCCTTGTACTGATCGCTTTAAGTGTAGTTTACAGTTTGGTTGATGAAGTGATGCACTGGCGACGATATCTTCTTTCAAAATCAGATCGAGTTGAAATGTGGAGCCATGTCTTCATTTTAACGGGCCATATGATTATGATCTTTTCTTGGTGGCATTGGTTTACTCAAGGGTATCCGGGCGTAACTGAAACTTTAAAAGTGCTACAGCAACTATGAATTTAGAAACAATACTTTCCCTTTTGGGACTTAGTATTTTGTTTTATCGTAGTAAGCCTTTAAGGCGGCATTGTCGACACGGCCTTGCCCAAAATCTGCCGCTAGTGTCGATAATAATTCCGTGCCGAAATGAAGAAAAAAATATCGGCACGTTGTTAACAAGTTTAAGTAAATCTACTTATCCGCAGCTTGAAATCATCGTTGTTGATGATTCTTCTTCTGATAATACGGCAGTGGTCGCTAAGTCCTTTTCACAGGTTAAAGTTTTAAGTGCAGAGTCTAAACCGGCGGGATGGGTGGGTAAGAATTGGGCCTGTTGGACAGGAGCTTTAAAAGCGCAAGGGGAGCTTCTTTTATTCACAGACGCCGATACCATTCACAATGATGGTTTAGCTAACGCTGTTAGCTTTTTTACTTTAAAAAAGGCCGATTTAATTTCGGCCCCGCCTTTCCATCAATGCAAACTATGGTGGGAAAAATTTCTTGGCTTTTTCCATATACTTCCTCTTCTAGTCACGGCCTACGGGGACCAGCCTAAGCCAGGAAGAGTGTTCGCCATTGGCCAATACATGCTTTGTACTAAGCAAAGCTATTTTAAAACAGGTGGCCATAAAGCAATAGCGCAAAGCCTTGTCGATGATATTGATCTAGCCACACTTTGGATGAAAGAAGGCTACGTTTATCATGTGATGCCTGATTTTAATTTATACCAAGTGCAAATGTACTCCTCCTTTAAAGAATTCTTATTAGGATGGAAAAGACTATTGCGACTTGGATTGCAGCGAAGCTCGGTGCTAGCAACTTTAGAGCTTCTGCTTATATTTAATCTGTTTTTAGCTGCAAGAGACGTAAAGACCTTAGGCGCTGCGGCTGCGGGAATATTGCTAGTCGCCTTAGTGCAAAGAAAGAACGGAAGATTTTATTTAATAGGAGCTTTGCTCGTTCCACTGAATATTATTCTTTTTACTTTCATCACAGCGACTTCATTATTAGACGTCTTGCGAGCAAAGAAAATTCAGTGGAAAGAGCGCGAGTACAGTAATTCTGAAACCTGAAGCTAAGCGATTGCTCCTTCAGAGATCAAAAGCTGCTTTTTTGTTTCCGGACCATAGTGATATTTTAATTTGCTAGTGCCTTTACCGACGACGCGATGGCATGGAATCCATACGCAGATTGGATTTTTAGCGATCGCAGAAGCCACAGCGCGAACTGCTGATGGTTTACGAATCTTTTTAGCAACTTCAGAGTAAGTCAAAGTTTTGCCAGATGGAATTTTAGTCAGTTCAAGCCATACTTTTACTTGGAATTCAGTGCCCATCAATTTGATCTTATGATTGGTATTCCAGAAATCCCCTTTAGTCCATTTTGCTGGAGTAAAAGAGCCAACATGAAAGCCATAAACGTCATGGAAGATTTTAGCTAAGTCGCTTTCAACAAACTTTTTCCCAAGGGCGTAGCTGCCTAAGAAGATAAGTTCGTCTTGATCAAAAGCTGCAAGCCATTCACCGAAACCTTTAGAAGTTACTTTATAAACCTTAAACTCAAGATCGCCCATCTTATACCTCGTATTGATGGGCTATCCTGTATCCTAGTTTGTCGGTCTACACAACCTCTTCAATGTAAAGAGGAGTAAAATACCTGATGTCATAGGCACCATTTCGTTTAAATACGTCAATGACTTCGTTTTTATCTTTATCATTGCCCGTAGGAACGCAAATAAGGATATGACCGTTTCTAAGCTCCTGGTCCGCTTCAGACAGGAATCTCCATTCCGCAGAGTCTGAGAACTTAATAAATTGGCGCATAAATCTTTCAAGCATAGTGTGGTGGGAACCATCTAAATCGATTGCATCCACTCCACGGTCGCCTTCAAAGATATTAAAATCTTCATCCTCAAAGCCTTCCAGTTCCAGATCATCAATGGCTTTTTCAGCGGCCTCGCGGGTCGCAAAGAAGGCGGCAGTATAGTGATTTGGATAAGGCAAATATTCAGGATGTGGAAGCTGTTCCAAGCTGACCATGGATTCCCCCTTATAATTTATTTATTTTAAAGGCACCGAATGAAAGTTAAAAGCTAGGTTGTTATTACTCAAACATTCCGTCCATCGTAATGTACTTACGGTTGTCATCCGTCATACGTAACGACTGGTAAAAGCTCGCCTGACACTGCCCCCGAAGGATCGCATCCACGCCGCCAATCATCGCGGTGTAAACCATCTCTACTAAAAGAACATCCATGGAGGTAATAAGACCACTGTTAGGCGCAATCTCTTGAAGCTTTTTAAGAAAATGATCGCGGGAAGCACAAGACATTAAACCAATAATGGGAGCTTGTTTCCCATTTGATAAAGCGGCCACCATCTTTTTAAATCCGGGACGTTTCGGTTTATAGTAGTTTGTATAGTCGACTTTGTTAGAGCTGCCGATAAAGATCGGCGGACTGAAGTCAGGACCGCCACCATTTCGGGAATGACCGAAATAGAAAATGGCATCTGCATTCTGCAGTCCGCGCGCAAAGAAATCTTCCATGAAAGCAGTTCTTTGATTTTGCTCTGTTCTTAAAGAGAAACGATTTTCGTCAAGATACTCAGATTGAGAAGCAAATTGCATATCAATGCGCGCGATATAGGATTTCCCATGAACTTTGACTTCACGACTAAGGCGATTTGTGTTTGAAGGATCGACTTTAAAACCGCAGAAGCGAGAATTTCCTTCGCAAGGTTCTGTCAAAATAGCTTTTAAAGCTGCATAGGCGCCTAAATCAAGCGAGGGACTTAAGCCGTAGTTCTGAAATTTAGCCTTTACGGGACGGCCGGTGGTCCAATCAAAGTACCCCAAGGCAATGCGAATATCTATAATGCCGTCATCTAGAATGCCGCTATAGCGTTCCATGCACTTTGCCTGTTTATCGGCGGGAAGTTTCGCTAGAACATCAGTCGGTTTTTCTTCAAGTAAATCGATATAAGATTCAGCCTGATTATAAAAAGTTTTTTGATAAAGATATCCGCCTCTGCCTGCGAAGGCGTTGCTTGCTAGCAGCAGTGAAGAAAGAACCAGTGATGATGCCTTGAAACCCATTGAAAAACCCCCATGTAGCTAAACACGATATTAGCGAAGCACATAAGGAACCAGTTACAGGGCTCTAATTTGGATATGCATTCCTACATAAAATTAGGAACTATAAATAGAAAAGTGCGCAAAGTGTTGGGGGCTATTCACTTCAGAAAGCCATGGATGTTCTTTATGGATTAGAAAACGAGTTAAACGTCCTCTGCCAACAACGACGATGGGTTTTTGCAAGGCAATGAGCTTAAGATCATTCAAAGTCTTTTTAACCGCGGCTTCGCTGCCGTAATCGAAAATAAAATAAACGTCAGCAGCCGGGGGAGTGAAATCAGGCAAGCTTAAGTCGGCAGCAATGATTTGCGCTTCACTTTCTTTGTATTTCTGGTGAAGGACTCTGTTCGTCTCTTGAACTCGTAAGGGTTCAAGTTCATAACCTGTGAAATTTAATTGCGGGTAGTGTTCAGCGATCACAAAAGCCATCCGTCCGTAGGCGCAACCCAGATCAACGACATGGCTTGGTGAAGAGGCCTTAAGAATTTCTAGAATATTTCTTAACTCAACATAAGGCGTTTGAAAGGCTTGAACAGATAGGTGGCTCCAGTTCTGTTGACCTTCATGGGATTTGGAAATTTCTTTTTCAACTTCTTCTAATTTAAACCCCAACCAGTGATCTACGAGGGCCGCATGCTCCTGGGCCTCTTGATAGGAATATTGATCAAGATCTAATAATGGAAATGGATCGTGGGGATTAAAGGGGATCACAGAGTTGTCGCCACACTAGTTAGAAACTTTTCTAACCCTGGTACGTATTCCGATTTGAAATCACGAAGACCCGTTAAGTGGCCCGCTTCAGGTAATGAAAGCTTAGTCCAATTCAGATGCTTTTGCGGTTCAAAAACTGCGTCGATGTGGTCAGGTGGAATTAACAGATCTTTCCAGCCGCGAATCGAAAGGATTCTAAATCCTGCAGGAAATTTCTTTAAATCTGTCTGAAGATCTTTATGGAGATAAAAGCTCCAACCCAGGCTTAATATAGGTGCTAGCACCAATCTTAACGGCATCGGATTTAATTTATATTCATGGGTATATAGATTGTAAGCAGAAGGAATAAACTTACCACTGGGGCCGCTATCACAAATTAATGCAACCGTATCAGACACCTGTCTTCGCGCCATGGCTTCAATCGCTGAACCCGTCGGATTTGAAAACGTATACATGATTTTCTTACCTGGAATCATGTTCAGCAGAATTTCAATTTGATCAGCATAAGTGTGCTTAACACCAAACTCCCCGCGGGAACTGATTGGTGGATGCATAGAAATTAAGTTTTTATGGTTTCCAATTAGTTGAAAAGCAAAGGCATCGAAGCCTAAAGAATTAACCAGCTTGATATGACGAAGAAGTTGTTTGGGACTGCCTTCGTAAAAGTGCACGAAGAAAATCAGCTCTTCGTATTTTTTGTTTCTAGATAAAAAGAACTCCCCTTGGAAGGGGAGTTCTTGCTTGGATAATTCTTTGTAATCCACGCTGGCCTGTCTACACTACGGCTTCGCCGAAGTAGTTAGTGCTTGTGAACTGGCGTTTTAGCCGGCCACAAGTCAGTCCAATGAGCTGTGCGACCTTCTGCTTGGTGAGTTTCCCCAAGTGCATTTTCAGAAACGATCACTTTTTCAAGAGCTGTTTCAGCTAATACTTTACCGCAGGCTTCAACAACCGCTTCACCATCAATGTGGTGGTAAGCGTAGATCTCTGAAGGGCGACCGCACTTAGAGTGCTTACGAACCGCAAGAGCTTCTTGGCGAACACCAATGATCGAACCGATATTGTCTAATAGACCTGCTTCACCGTCGGCAACACTGACCACTGGGATGCGTTTACCAGCAACAGTGATTAGATCGCCTGTTGAAACTTCGTCAGTTTTACGAAGGTAAAGGTTTGAATTCACGCCCAAACCGTTTTTCAAATATTCATAATCATTTTCATGACCTTGTATACCGACTAAAAGATCAGAAGAAGTAACTACGATCACGTTTGCGTAAATGCCACGAGCAAGAAGGGCTTCAGAAGCTTTGATCGCCTCAGTCACCATCGCGCCCATTGCGAAGACGTTGACTACGTTATCTCCTGGTTCATAACCAGCATAACCGCGGTAGTCGATAAGGTAGTAAGCGCCCATCAAAACTTCTTCACGGATTGTCGCCATGATTTGCGCTTCTTCGATAGTTGCTAACTCTTCTTCGTTCGCTGCACCAGCTACTGGGAATTCCGCGCGAGCCAATTGACCTTCAAGACCCGTTTTAAAGCGAGCTTGCTTTTTCAAGTAGGTCATCATGTCTTTTTGCTCTACACCGCGAGTAACCAAACGAAGCATAACGCCAGTTCTGCCAGCGTTATCGTTCATTACGTGACGTTTGATGGAATCGCAAAGGATCCAGTCAAGCTCTTGGCAGAAGAACGGTTCCCAAGTGATTTGGTTCGGGATTTGGATATCAGATTTCCATCCGTGTTGCGCACCTTCAGGAGACAAAGTCACACCTGATGGAGTACCAACGCAGATGAAAGAGCTCTTCCAGTAAAGATTGTAGAAGTATTGATCTAGCGCACGTTTCAAGAAGAAATCGTAAACCGTCATCAATGGGATGATAGGTACGCCAACAGTGTCGCGCATTTTTCCGAATGCACCCACGCAAGACATAACGTTTCCTTCAGCGATTTCAAAACGCAAGAAGCGGTCAGAAACATCTTCACCAGGAACTAGATCTGGAAGTTTGTTATCTTTTACTCCCAATTCAGTTTCAAGATCGGCAACAACCGGAGCACCGAAGATCTTACCATCCATCGCTGGATTTAAGTTCGTCGACGTACCCACGTCCGGAGCCATTGAAATGAACAACTCGCCAGGAAGTTTGAATGGTTTTTCAGTTGGGATAAGCGCTTTTTGCTTTTCACCCAATTTAGATTCATCAAGCGGAGTGTTCGCGATACGAGTCAACTTCGCTGTCAACTGACCAAGCATCCATTGTGTATGAGGGTAGCTTGTCATTTTCGTGTTGATGTCTAAAGACTGTGGAATCTCGCCAAACTCTGTTAATTTTTTAAGGAAGAACTCTTGGTTTTTCGCTTTCAAAGCATGTTGTGCTTTGATTTCGCTATAAAGTTTTTCAGAGCGAGCTGCTAAGAATTTACCTTCAACAGAACCAGCCGCGAAACGCTCATAAAGTTTTTCACCTTTGATGCCTTGTTTTGCTTTTAGTTCGTTTACTTCTTCTTCAGTTGGTAAAGAAGAGTGGTTGCCCGGTTGAGCAGCGGCTTTTAAGCCCCAGCCTTTAAGAGTATGGGCGATGATGATTGTCGGTTTACGTTTTGATTCTTTAGACTTAAGCATCGCTTCAGCCAAAGCGATCATATCGTGTCCACCGAAGTCACGGATAGCATCGTAAAGTTCTTGGTCAGAAACGCTTTCCAAGAATTTTTTCATGTTTGGATGTTCTTTTGCGATGCCTTTTTTCAAAGCCTTCATGTCTTGAACAAGAAGAAGTGCTTGAAGTTCGTAATCCTCTAATTCTTTTTCAAGGAAGTTTTTGAAAGTGTCGCCATCTTTCTTTTTGAATAGAGCTTGGCGTTTAGCACCGTGACGAACTTGAATAACTTCCCAACCGTTGGCAGCCATAGTGCGCTCTACACGGTCAGCGTCTGTTCCGTTCATGATATCTTGGTTCGTGATACGGTGACCATCCAAAGATTGGCGGTTGTAATCAAGAATCCAAGTCACTGATCCTAATTCACGCTCTGCAAAGTCAGGTACAGCTTCATACATTGAACCTTCACGGAATTCAGAGTCACCGCAAACAGCCCAGAAGTGTGCATCTGGAACTTCATAACCGTGCTCACGTGCGTAACGGTAAGCCAAGGCCATGTAGCCCGCTTCAACAGGTGGAATACCAACTGTACCAGACGGGAAGAAGTTGTGGTGATCAGGATCGTAAGCTGAATGGTAAGATTGAAATACGTAATCGCTGCCATCAGTGAACTTACGAAGACCGTGCATAGCTTGGTCCGCTTGTTCTTGAGAAAGTTTTGAAAGATCGCCCTTAAGCAAAAGATCCAAAAGATAGTTGTAAGAGTGATCTGTTGGCGAAGCGTGTGGTTTGTTGGCAATGTGGTCAAAGCTTGTTTTCACAAGTAAGTGAAGTGCGCCCATGATGTGAAGCGAACTTGCTGAACCAGCTGGATGGCCCCCGATTTTAGGATCGCCCTTTTCTTTGTCCGGGCGGTGGTTGGCTTGCCAAATCATTTGCGTAGCCAAGTAATGTGCACGTCTTGCGATAGAATCCAGAACCTCTGGTTTTGCGTTTTTAAGGATTGAGTTATCCAATTGGTTCTCCTTACGAATTTTGACTTTTCTAGCGTCAGGGAAACTAGCACTAGCAAGGTACAGAGTCCACGTTATTAAGCTCTGCGGCAAGAGTTCTCACTCTAGGGAAAGCCCATAGGCTAGACCAGGGGAAAAGTGCCCAAAATGTTGCATCAACCTTTTTGCTGTTGATGGCGTTTAAAATTCCTTCGCAGGACTCAGGACTGAGGGCGGTCAGACCTTCGTAAACTTGTGTTTTAGCAGGGAAAAATCGATCCTAGAGCGAATGAAAACTGAAAAAATATCTTACCTGATCGGCTCCGGGGTCACGTTACTTTTCGTGTTCTTGGCTTTCCAATTTTACAATTACCAAAACCTGCGCCATGAGGAGCAAGATCCAAAAAGTTTCGTAGGGGTCCTAGAGAACTTGGATCTTAAGATGCTGGATTTCAAAATGCAGCTGCGCGGCTCGAAGCCTTCTGAAGCAAAAGTAGGCTTGATCGCGATCGATGATAAATCCATTGAAGAGGTCGGGCGTTGGCCATGGGATCGTAAGGTCATCGCAAAATTAGTGGATAATGTTTTCGCCGACGGGGCTTCAAGCCTTGGATTCGATGTGATCTTTTCTGAACCACAATTTGGTGATCCTAGTTCTGATATGGCGTTAGCCGAAAGCTTAACTAAACATCGCGATAAAGTGGTGACCGGAAGTTTCAATGAACCAGCCGGGGACGCTTGGGCACCATACCAAGATTACTGTGTTAACGAAGCCTTTGCCCGTGCTAACGGAGCCGATGTTGTTAAGTTAAACGCATCTTTCGTAGTTGAAGATAAAGCCGATCCTTATGAGTCGATTGATTTCGGCCAGTTGCTAAATCAGTTGTTCACAGCCCTAGAAGCTGAAAACGTTCCGTTATTATTAAAAAACGAATTTAAAGTGGCTTCAGAAGCAGAGCTTTCTGATGCGCAAAAGCGTTTCATGAAAATCGAAGTGACGAAAAGAAACTTCGAATATTGCCAAACTTGGCTGACTTCAAATGATCCGTTTGTGCCAACTAAAGAAAATCCAGAACTGGTTAAAGCCTATGCAGAGATTTTCGCGGTTCCAGAAAAGGACCTAGAATCAGCAGTTAAAAAGTTTAAGAAAACCGTTCTTCGCCATCCCCTTCCGGCTTCATGGAGCTGGTCAGCGAATTTACCAATGATGCAAGCCGGAGTTGATTACAACGCCAGCTTCAATGCCTTCCAAGATAACGACGGAAGTGTGCGCCGTATGCCGCTTTTCTATCGTACGGGAAATCGCATGGGTACATCATTTGTTCCAACTTTATCATTGCAGACTTATCTAACAGGAATGGGATATCGTGCGCAAGTGACGGTTGATAAAACTTCAAATAGCAAAAACAAAGTCGTTACGGCGTTTGACGTTTATGATCCAAAACAAGAGCCAGAGAAAAAAATGTTCTCTATCTCGGCAGATAAATTCAGTTTCATGAGAGTGAATTATTACGGTGGAACTTATTCGATTCCCCATATTCCTGCCCGTGAAATTCTAAGAAACAGTCCAACTATTAAAATCATTCACACTTTCTGGCATCCGGAATCACAAAAATTCCAACCGAAGGTTGTTGAAGTGGATCGAAAAGAATTTTTCAAAGATCGCATGCTGATTATGGGGGCCACGGCCACTGGGGTGTACGATCTGCGAGTAACACCTTTTGAAAAGAACTTCCCGGGACCTGAAATTCACGTTCAAGCCTTGGCGCAATTAGCTGATCATAAATTCCTTTCGCCTTGGTCTAAAGAAGCGAAACTAATGCCTTGGATTATCCTGGCACTAGGTATTTTCCTAAGTGTGGTTTTAACTCAAGTGGGTGCGGTGCCAGGTCTAATTATCTCTGCTACAACATTAGCAGTGATCGTTGCAACGGACTTATTCCTCTTCTTAAAATTCAACATCATGATTTCAATCATGCTGCCTTTGTTGGTGTTAGTGATCGTGAATTTTGCGATTCAAACTTACAAATATCTGACTGAAGAAAAGAAGAAGAAAGAACTTAAAACTACGTTTGCTAAATACGTTTCACCAGCCATCGTTGATGAGGTTTTAAAATCTCCAGAGAATTTAGAACTGGGTGGTAAAAAGCAACGAATGACGGTGTTTTTCTCTGACGTACGCGGCTTTACGACGTTGTCAGAAAGTTTAGATCCACAAAAGCTTTCAGAAATTCTAAGTCGATATCTAACGCCGATGACAGATATCGTGTTTAAAAATCGCGGAACATTAGATAAGTACATGGGTGATGCCTTGATGGCGTTCTTCGGTGCGCCGATTGCTTACGATGGTCATGCGAAAGAAGCCTGCCGTACAGCTTTACAAAGTTTGGTAAAACTAAAAGAGCTGCAGGAAGAATTCAAAAAAGAAGGAATTCCAACAATTGATATCGGTATTGGTATTAATACCGGTGAAATGAGTGTTGGTAACATGGGGTCGACTATCGTACGAAACTATACGGTGATGGGCGATGCGGTGAACTTGGGTTCGCGTTTAGAAGGTATCAATAAAGAATACGGAACTAGAATCATCATCAGTGAATTTACTTATGGCGATGTGAAAGATGCTTTCGTATGCCGTGAAGTTGATATGGTGAAAGTAAAAGGTAAGAACTTACCGGTTAAGATCTTTGAACTTGTCGCGGAAGGGCAGGTTGATAAAGATCATCAAGAAAGATTAAGTACCTTTGAAAAAGCGTACCGCGATTACCAAGAGATGAATTTCAAAAACGCCCTAGAGGCGTTTGAAACGCTAGACAAAAATCATGGTGACCCGGTAGCAGCGATCTATGTAGAGCGATGTCAGGAATTCTTAGAAAATCCGCCACCGCAAGATTGGGATCGAGTCTTCGTAATGACGAAGAAATAAAAAAAGGCGGCTTTGGGCCGCCTTTTTCTTTGTTAAGCTTTAATTTCTAAACTTCAAGTACGAAATCCCATCTGATTTTCACTGTGCCGTCACCTTCAACAATCCCTTTTGGTGGGTTCGGGAATGGAGCGGCGGCCCTGAAGGCTTCAATCGCGGCGTCATCTAAATCTCTGACGCCAGAATCACTAAGCACTTGGACTCTGACTAAGGTGCCTTTGTCATTAAGGACGATCATCAACTTGGTGATGCGATCTTTATTAGTAGCAGCAGGGGCGCGACCCTCTTTGAAAAGCTTCGAAAGCTTATCTCTTACGCGGCCTTCCCAGTGTTGCGCCAATTGCTTACGAATTCTTGTATAGTAAGAATAATATTTAAACTCGCGGGTGTTCAGCATGGTCTCTAATCCGACATCCACGTTTTTAAGGTAATCCGAAGTTTGGCTGGCTTCTTTACCTGTTCCAGTATTGTGCTCGCCACTGCCACGACCTTCGCCTAGACCTTTTTCTGTCTCGGTTAATTTTTGGCGTTCAAGCGATTCTTGCGGATCAAATGTTTTAAATAAATCTTTTTGCAGCTGCTTTTTTGCGACGTCCGAAGTTTCGGCATTCTTCAATTTGCCATCACCCTTCGGGCCTGACTTCGCCATAGTAGATTTTTTCAAATTTTGAAACTGTCCACGGTTCGCAGCCATGGTTTCTTTTTTAACTTTTTGATTTTTAGCGCTTAAATAACGTGCGTCGGCCGCAGCTTCTTCATTTGAAGAAACTTGATCTTGTTCAACAATCTGGTTTTTGATCGACTCTGCTCTTTTCTTAGCAGCAGCTTCGACCTTCGCCATTTTTTCTATGTCTTCCGGGTTCAGAAAGTTAATGCTGACAGCTTCTTGCTGAGGTACCTTCGGAGTGAGCTTCTCTATTAAAAATAGTGAGCCCACAACCAAAACGTGGAAAATCATCGAAAGTAGCACATACATTCTGAAAGACGGTGACTTCTTCATACGGACCTCACCTCTTCCTATCGGTATTATGACACCTGAAATGTAGCCGATGGTGAACCGGACCCAGAGAATGCGACCGAGGTCCAGGGCCAGACTTTGACTCCTCTGTCAGTGTTGGGTGAAAATGAAACATCTATGAAATTTGACTCGTGGTATCTGACAGATAAAGGGCTTCGTCGTGATTCAAACCAAGATTCATTCTTGGTGAATAAAGAGCTAGGACTTTTTATTGTTGCCGACGGAATGGGTGGTCATATGGGTGGCGAAGTTGCTTCCAGTATGGCTGTTGAAACCGTTGAAGAGATGATGTTGCAGCCTGATGCAGTAAAAAAATCTCCGCGTGAAATGATTCTGCAAAGTTACGAAGAGGCATCAAAACGCATCTTTGATAAGGCGGCCAATGAACGCCCGGAGCTTGCTGGCATGGGTACGACGATGGTGATGGCCTACATTCGTAATCGTCATCTTTACGTTGGTAACGTTGGTGATTCACGTTGTTATCTTTTTAAGCGTCCCAATCTTTGGCAAATCACCGAAGATCATTCTTTAATCAATGAACAGTTGCGCGCCGGTGTGATGAGTGAAGAACAAGTTCGCCAGTTTGTGGGACGAAATGTCATCACTCGCAGCGTTGGTTATGAGCGCGATTGTTATCCAGATATTATTGAGCGAGAGATCTATCCTGGGGAAATGTTCTTAATGTGTTCCGATGGACTTTCAGGTTTAGTCGACGACAATCGTATTTCTGAAATTTTGAATCAAAATACACCTGACAAAATAGTAAAAGCTTGTGTAGAACAAGCCCTGGCAAATGGCGGAGATGATAACGTCACCGTGATGCTATTACATTTTCACGAATAGTGATTAGAAAGCGCGTAAGGAGTTCCGCCTTTGGATAAAAAGAAAGTCACGCTGTTTATGGTTAGCAATCAAACGGGGAAAACCCGTAAGATTGTGCTATCGGCTGCATGGCTAAAGGCAATTTCTTTTATCGGTGCGATCGTTATTATCATTTTTGCTGCTGGTCTTGTAGATTATTTCGGCCTTTTACTTCAGGCCATGGAAAATAAAAGACTTAAAGCTGAAAACGCTCAGTTGATTAAGCAGTTCCAAGTTGTTGAAAGTAAAGTAAACGCCCTTGAAAACAGTTTAGAGCGTGTTAAGACATTCACGACTAAATTGAAATTGATCACCAACGTCGATGCGGATGACCGTATTACCAAGTTGACCATGGGCCCAAAGCCAGCGGCGAATCAACCGGTTGAAGAATATGAACCAATGGAAGCCCGCCAAGAGGGTGAAGAGATTGCTGCCCAGGATCAGGTGTTTTCAAATCAAAAACCTCTTAATGAACAAGTCGGTGAGTTAGCAAACGAAGAGGCAGATAAAGATTATGCTTCTTTAGTAGTACGAATTGATAAGGCCGTAAAAGAAACTCAGCTTAAAGAGCAAAGTGTTATCGATCTTTGGGAAAGTCTTTCGGAACGTCAAAGTTTGTTGAACTCAACGCCGAACATGAAGCCAGCAAAAGGTTGGATCACTTCTCGCTTCGGTTATCGTATTTCACCATTCACGGGTAAAGCGGCATTGCATGCGGGTCTTGATATCGCAGCAGCACCAGGTTCACCGGTTTATGCGCCAGCGGATGGTGTCGTGGTGTTTGCTAGTTACGATGAATCCTACGGTAAGTTAATCACGATCGATTATGGTTTTGGGGTAACCACTCGTTTTGGCCACTTGTCACAAATCTATGTTCAGGTGGGTCAGCGTGTGAATAAATGGGACGTTGTGGGTGCCGTAGGTAATACGGGTCGTTCAACGGGACCGCATTTGCACTATGAAGTTCGCATTAACGGAACTGCCGTAGACCCGATCAACTACATTCTTGATGAGTAAAATCAAAGTCGCGGCTAATTAGCTGGACACTCTCTTTTTGCCTCGTGAAAATAAAGCTAAAGACAACGAGGTGATTTATGAAATTCTTTATCCTTTTGTTTCTGTCTTATGTGCTAAATGCCACAGCCTTAGCGGCTCTTCCGCCACAGTATTCTGAATGTCTTCGTGAAAACAGCGGAACTAATATGTCAGTGGCTGATTTAAAAGATATCGCGCGGATTTCAAAAGTAACCTACTGCCAAAATCAAGTGGGTTTGGTCGGAAAGCCAGAAACTTTAGAGCTTTTGCGAAGTCCTAATATTCAAGTGGGTATTTCACTAGGCAAAACAACATATTCTGTCACTGACTTCGTAGATTTAGCGCGGGCAGGATCATTTGTTTTGTATGTGGATAGTCCGCGGCTAACCCGTGAAAATTTAATTTCTATTGCTAGAGCTGGTGCCGAGCTCGTAGTGATGTCTGCCTCTGCAGGATTAACCAGAGCTGATTATATGGCCTTGGCTGCAGCAAAACCTTTTGTTTTAAACGTGAACTCAACCTTACTAAGAACGGACCTTAGGGATTTTGCAGCCGCAGGAATTCAGGTCGTGATTCGTTCTGCTCAATCTGGATTAAGCCGAGCCGATATTCTTGAAGTGGCTATGGGGAATTCTGAAAGAGTCACAATCATGCCTTAAATAAAAAAAGGCTCCCAAGCAGGAGCCTTTTTTTATTTCATTATCTAAGCTAGGAATTATTGATTCATAACTGAAACCGCAGGCATTGGACATTGCAATGCTTTTAGTTTCTGGCTGATCAAGTTTGCATCAGCTTGGAAGCCTTTTCTTACCAAAGTATCTTTAGCATTTTGAACAGTCGACTTAACTAAAGTTGATCCATTCAACTGAGTATTGCCACGGCAAGCATTCATCACTGAAGAATCCATTTTTACGTCAAGAACAGGATCAATCATATCACAGAAGAATTGGATCGCGCCGATATGATCAATAGCTGCGGACCAATCCAACCATGCTGATTCAAGTTGCTGACATACGATCTCTTGTTCACGTGAACCTAGAGGTAAGTTGGTCAAATTGATGTTTGAAAGCGTTTGCATGATTTGGTTTGCTTCCACTTGAACCTTTGGATCTGTGTAAGGCATGCCACTGATAGTGTATTTCACATGTTTGCCGCGACCTGCATCAGTTAAGCTGTAAGAACCGTTACGAACAGCTCGAACACCTGTTGAAAAGGCAGCAACCGCTTGGTCATGCATAGTTTTAGTGTGATTGATCCAAGCAAGCACTGGTGGGTTACCAAAGCCCCAAGCGCTACGTGAACCGAATAGACCCGATTTTAATAAAACCATTCTTTGCGCTAGCTCTGAGCGGTCGACGATTGAATTGTCTTTAGCAAGCTCCTGCATCGCTTTTTCAACACGTTTGATCGTTAACTTTTCTGTTTCGATCAAGTTGTATTGAAGTTTCCACTGACGGTATTCAGCGTTGCCAGAAAGTTCTGCTTCAAGATCAGTTCTGTTTTTAGCTAATAGTGAACCGGTTGCGCTGATTGCTTGACGAACACCAGTGATCCAAGTGCGGGTCGATTGCGCACAAGCTCTTAGGTTTGATTCATCTTCGTAAGCTTTAGGCGCTAATTCAGCAATACGTCTGATCGAAGTCGCATGAAGCGTTTTCATAGTCGTTGCTTGAAGTCTTTGTGAACGATCGCCCTGGCTGGTAACGGCATCAAGATTTAAGAAAGCAGACGCAGGGAAGCTTTTTCCATCTGCAGCCCAATTCACAAGCTCATTACCTAAAGTACAAACCATGATGTCATCGTTGTTTGATGAAACTTGTTCTTCAACCGCAGCTAGGTCAGATCTGTCGCTTGCGATGCGTTTTTGAATTTCTTCATTCGTTTTAGATTTTAGTTCGCGATAGCGTAACAAACCAGAAAGTTCACGACTTGGATTTCCGAAGCGAGAGTTATAAAGCTCTACGTTTCTTTCAAGTTCTTGCGTGATCTTGTCAATCTTGCCACTTTGCGCAAGTTGCATGAAACGAACTTTCTTAGCCACTTTCGTGAATTGACAAGTGTTTTGTAAAACTGCTTTGCGATGTTCTGGGTTTGTCATATCCAAAGTGTTTTGATCGATCATTTTGCTGATCGCAGAAATACCGCTAGTCGCGATCGCACCACCGATAACAAATGGTAAAGCGGGTGCAAGGGCGGCACTCATAGATACTGCGAATAAAGCGTATGGAGCCATGCCATTGATAACATCATTTAAAGCCAAAAGAACTTTACCAGTCGACATGGTTTGACGACCGCATTTTGAATTTAAGAAGTTGTTGTTATTAACGATGTCACCTAAGTTTCCAACAGCCGCTAAAGCCGCAGACATAGATTGATCGATTTGCGTGACATTCACCTCAGAAGCATCTTGAGATTGCATTAGCTTTTGCAAAGTCGCGATACTTTCTTTAATTTGATTTCCGTTATCTTCTAAAGTTTTAGCAGACGGAACACCCGCACACTCTGGAGAGGCTTTAACTTCTTTGCTTAATGAATCAATCGCCGCTAACAATTCTGTGTGAGGGCGATTGTCGAATAAAGGACAGCTATAAGCATCTGGTACCTTAGCAACTCCCATTCGTGTTCCGTTCGAGGAAGCGTTGGCAGAAGTCGTTTTCTTTCCGCTGTTATTATTGTTGTTTCCACGACCACCGGACCCGTTTGTTGGAGTGGTAGGGAATAGTCCCGTGTCACTCGTATCATTAGTCGAAGTGCTGGTTTCTTTATCCTCTGGGAATAAGTCTAGAGGAAAAGAAGTTTCCGCACCCATTGCCCAAACCATATTAGGAGCTGCCGGCATAATAAAGCTGGCTGAAAGGGCAAATACCATCGCACTTCGTTTCACGTTCTTGAAGTTCATAGGGTCTCCAATGTGTTTAACTTTTTAACAAGTTAACCTTTTTTGCGTACCAAAATGAGTCACTGACGTAGGTGCTATGGTTCTAAGTAGTTAGAATCACAGACTTGCTGTTCAGATCTTCAAATTTAATCGCGGGTCGGAAAAACCTTATGCAATCCCAGTGCTCATGTGATTCGTTTTGGTACAAACGTAGGACTGTATTGCAGATTTTCGTCAAGTGAAGTGCCAATAGTCGGCGCCTGACGCTTTCAAAAAGAATCTTTTGTTAATTGCTTATTATCTTTATTTTAAAGGGACTTGGCCCCATTTTGGTGGAACGCTAATTGTAAGGAAGTGAAGTATGAAGTTTTTCGTGCCTTTTCTTCTTCTACTAGTGTGCGCTACAGGTTGGGGAGCCCAAGTGGACCTCAGAACAACCAAGCGTATTATTATTCCAGAAGATAAATTCACTCCAAAAATCACCACAGCTGATGTCGCTAAGGTCGTTCCTACGGATTTAAAAGCGGGCGCCAGTCAGGAAACGGTGATTTCTAGAATTGCCGACCGTGGAATCAGTTTATGGTTTAATTCGGCAGCTATGCGCGCAACGACTTTAGGAAGAATTGCAGAAACCACACAAGAAAAACTTAAAACAGATGTCGAACTGCCTGCTGCTTCGGAAGAAGGCGTTAGTCATAAATTTTCATTTAAAATCGAAGCATTTCAAGCGATGGCTAAATTGGAATACACAGGATGGTTAAAAGCAGCCATCAACTATGACGCAAAGATTGCTGAAACTGACATTTCAATTAAAGAGAAAATCTTTGCTAATAAAGATTTAACTCTTTCTCACAAAGGTAATTCTAAGCAGGCGCTGTCTATGATTGGCGTTGCTTGGACATTCTAACAATCCTTTTAAAATTTTAAGGTCTGGTTAGTCTAGTGTCTTTATTTGACGGTAAGGCAAACTGGGCCTAACCTTTCGATATGGAAAATATCGTATTTATCTCTGGAAAAAGAACTCCGTTCGGAGCATTTGGTGGTTCCTTAAAAGATGTTTCGGCAACTGATCTTGGAGTTGTTGCGGCAAAAGGAACTTTGGAACAAGCAGGTGTTTCAGCTGACAAAATTGATCACGTGATTTTTGGTAACGTTGTTCAGTCAGGGGCTGATGCGGCTTACTTACCTCGACACATCGGTCTTAAGACAGGTGTTCCGGTTGGTGTAGGTGCTTTGGGTGTGAATCGTCTTTGCGGAAGCGGCTTCCAGTCTTGGGTGAACGCTATGCAGATGATTCAAACGGGTGAAGCCACTGCGGTTCTTGCTGGCGGTGTTGAACAAATGTCATTGATTCCTTATGTCGCTCGAAAAGTTCGCTTTGATGGAATGCGCATGGGAAATTTCGAACTTGAAGATCTGATGACTTCAGCTTTGACCGATGCCCACGCAAAAATGCCTATGGCGATCACTGCAGAAAACCTGGGTGAAAAATACGGCATCACACGCGAACAATGCGATAAGTATGCAATCCAAACTCAACAGCGTTATAAAGCAGCCCTTGATAAAGGTTATTTCGCCGAAGAAATCACACCGGTGACGGTGGAAGGCCGTAAAGGGTCTGTGGTAGTTGATAAAGACGAGCATCCAAAACCAGATTCTACTTTAGAAAAATTGGCGACTTTAAAGTCTCTATTTAAAAAAGACGGCTTAGTAACTGCAGCGACGGCTTCAGGAATCGTTGATGGGGCAGCCTGTTCACTATTAATGAGTGAATCAAAAGCGAAAGCTTTAGGTCTTAAACCCATGGCTCGTATCGTAAGTTATGCATCCGTAGGTTGTGATCCTACTATTATGGGTATCGGTCCTGCCGGTGCAGCTCGCAAAGCTTTAGAAAAAGCAGGATTGAAACTTGAGCAAATGGATTTGGTTGAAGTGAATGAAGCTTTTGCTGCTCAGTATTTAGCAGTGGAAAAAGAGCTTGGGCTTGATCCAGCAAAATCCAACGTGAATGGCGGAGCAATCGCAGTGGGACATCCATTGGGTGCTTCTGGAACTCGCATCATGAACCACTTGGTTTATGAACTTCATCGCCGCAACGGCAAATATGCTTTGGGTTCAGCTTGCATCGGTGGCGGCCAAGGTATTGCTATCATTATTGAAAAACTTTAGGACGTTTAAGGGGTCATCATGGAAACGAATTTTAATCTGCGCGAACGTACAGCATTGATTGTTGGCCCCTTTACCTCGACGGTGCAAAGCCTGATGATGGGCTTGACCCAAATGGGTGCAGATTGTGTGTTGCTTGATTTCGACAATGCCCCTAGCCAGCGTTTCTGCAATCAGATCAACGATGCCCGCGAAATCAATCCAAAGTTTGGTCGTGCTATCAGCATTAAGTCACCGATGAAAACCGCTGAAGATATCAAAGATGCCATTGGTACCGCGGCTCACTCATTTGGTAGTGTAGATTTATTTATTGATGCGCAAGTTTACAATAAGCCCAATCGCTATAAAATCGGTGATCCAATCAGCTACCTAGAGGATGAAGTTCAGCACAACTTTAAAAGTTCCGTGATGCTAAGCCATGGAGTTTTAAATTTCCTTAAAACCCGTAAGCGCGGACGCATTTTGTTTTTACTAAACGAAAACTATCCCGATCCAATCATTGCTGGCGCAAGGGGAGCTCTGGTCCCTTTTGCTCAGTCCTTGGCAAAACAAGTAGCTGAACACAATATCACCGTGAATGTTTTAAAACTGGGTTTAACTGAAGAATATATCTTAGCTCTTTATCCAGAAGCTAAATCTATTAAGGAAGCGGTTGAAAAGCTTAAAGAAAAAGAGCCGCACCTAAGAATTACTGAGCCAGATAAAATCACCAATACCGTTACTTACTTAGTCAGTCAGTACGGTGCTGCTGTGAATGGCCAAGTGATTTCTTTAAGCTAGATTTAAGCCTTTTAAAATCTTATCAGCCTTTTCGATATTCTCTGGGGCCACGTAAATACGATCAATGATGCGGGCCCCTTCATAGCGTTGGAAAATTTCAGTAGTTTGATTAATCGGTGCCGGTTGCGCCCATCGGTCGTATTGATCAACCACGTAAATTTGCAAAGCACGCTCTTCGGGTGAAGCGGTATGGTACTTAGATAAACGGGCCTTAGAGCTTGTTCTGATCACTTCCATGCCTTGTGATTCCAAAGCCTTTTTCATCAGCTCTGGCTTTTCTGATTCAGAAGTATTGTGCTGTTCGATTAACACTTTAAATGGCTTACGTTGGGCGATTCTTTGCGCCCAAGGGTTTGCGACACTTCTTAAGTGTTCGTGCAGGCGGTAATCGTTATAGTGCGTGTACTGCTCGATATCCCCAGGTAAAACGAAGGTACAGTCTGGGGATGTGAGATAACGATTCAGCATTTCTTCATAGATAATGCTTTTGTGATGGCAATACACCATTAAATGCATGTGATGGCGGGAAATCAAAAAGTCATCGAAGGAATAAAGCGCACGGCGGTTTAAGGCTAGGTACATTCTATTGTCGCGACGGTGGAAGGTCAGATTCTGAATCAACCAAGCTACGTCGATCTTGCCGTAGTTAGTTCCACAGAAGTAACTGTCTCTTTCAAGATAGTCCATGCGGTCCACATCAAGCTCGCTAGACACTAGCTGACTTAGTACCGGTCTAAAATCAACTCCACCATCGATAAAAAAATCATCAGGGCAGTGCAGGGCTTTATCAATTAAGCAGGCTACGTGAATAGGTTGGATGTCCGTGAACTGCTTCGAAATTGTTTCAGCGATTGTGGAATCAGTAACGTACTTAATTGTGTAGTCTTCGTGATTCGCGCGACGGTTGTGGTTCATTACCGTATGCGCTTCTTCGCCATACTGCTCTTGCTCTTTATAAAGCTTGATATTCAGCTCTGAAAGGTGAGGCATCACTTGTTCAGTGGTGTGGCTTAGTGGCCCGTGGCCCACATCGTGAAGCAAAGCTGCTAAACGCAGAACTTGGCGATAGCGAGTTTTCACAGAGGGTTTAGAGAATGGATAAACTTTAAAAATAGAATCAAAAGTTTCACCAGCAAGATGACCTACGCCGACAGAGTGAATGTAACGATTGTGTGTGGCACCTGGAAAACTAAATTCAGCATAACCAAGTTGTTTGATTGCGCGAAGACGTTGATATTCAACTGTATCTAATACAGCCACCTCTTGATCAGAATAAAAAATTGAACCATGAACAGGATCTCTGATCTCCATAACGTCCTCCGCGAGTGCACCAGTGAGATATCTGGCTTCATAAGACTATGTCAATTAGGTTGCAAGGGCAAAGAACGGTGCTCAATGAGGCTTTCTATATATAGTGTTGGTGGGTTTTACAGGATCTACATCTAGAGAAAACCGCAGTTAAGGCTTGATTCCCACAGAAAAAGTTTTCATTTTGAGAATTTTTTTGGGGGATTTGATACACTATTAGAGTTTTTGAAGTAGGCCCATAATCCCTCGTGATTTCGGTATCTTAACTTACTTAAGCGGGTGTTTCTGAAGTGATTTTGCACCTGGGCCTCGGCCCAGATTTGTAAAAAAATGAGACGTATCACTTTAGGAATTTTCAGACACACCGATCAGTACAGTAAGCAACCGCCCATCAGCACCAAGTAAGGTGCTCTGAGTTTCAAGGATCGAAACTCAGCAAATCTTCAAGGAGGAGGAATTATGGGTTTACGTATTAACACGAACACTGCTTCGTTAAATGCTCAGAGAGTTCTCTGGGGGACGAAGATCGGTCTAGATAAAAGCATGGAAAAGCTTGCTTCTGGATTCCGAATCAACAGAGCCGGTGACGATGCCGCTGGTCTAGCGATCTCTGAGAACTTAAAAGCTCAAGTTCGCGGTCTTAAACAAGCTTCAAGAAACGCCCAAGACGGTATCTCTCTCGTGCAAGTAGCCGAGGGTTCGATGAACGAGATCTCTTCGATCTTGATTCGTTTAAGAGAATTGTCTGTACAAGCCGCTTCTGACACCGTTGGACCGACAGAACGTCAGTTCCTAAACGTTGAGTACGATCAGCTTGTATCAGAGATCGACCGTATCTCCGAAGGCACAGAGTTCAACGGAACTCAGTTGCTAGCAGGTGTGGGTTCTATCCTGGACTTCCAGGTAGGTACTAGAAATAATCCTGAAATCGACCGTATCTCTTTCGACGCATCAAAAGCTGACGCTAACTCAGCAGCACTTGGTGTAAACTTGACGTCTGTTGCTGATAAAGCTTCTGCACAAAATGCACTAGCAGCAATCGACCAAGCGATCGTAAGTGTTTCTGCGATGAGAGCAGACTTCGGTGCGATCCAAAATCGTCTTCAATCTACAGTTTCAAACATTCAAGTGTCTGTAGAGAATATGTCAGCCGCTAACTCTCGTATCAGAGATGTTGACGTAGCTGAAGAGACGTCTGAAATGACTAGAAATAATATCTTGTTGCAAGCAGGTACTAGCGTACTAGCACAAGCCAACCAACAAGCTAACGTAGCACTTGGACTCTTGAACAAATCGTTCTCTTAATAGGGGAGTCTCCGGTTAACTCCGGAGCGCCCGACTACTTGACTGAATGATTTAGGTTCATGATCTAATCTTCAATGATCAGATCACCCTCAAGTGTACCCGAGGCTCTACGTGTAATGTAGAAGCTGACAAATGATCTCTGTTTCCTGCGAGTCAAACCCGCCGAGCAATCGGCGGGATGATTAAGGAAAATGGAAAATAGATCTGGAAAATGGATTTGTCTTTGCGACAGTCTTTATATGTTCGTGGACTTGTTTTTGAGACTCTGACTGGAGTCGGTGAGTGGAGATATTTCACTCTGTGGTTTAGAGAATTTCGTTCTCTGATTGTGTTATAAACATCGTTCTTGATGTGTTTTTCTTTTTGTTCTTTCGTGCGCACTTCGCACTCGTTCTGCAAAAAAATTTCCTTCAAATAAAAATAAAATAAAAAATAAAAAATCTGGACTCGAGCAGTTGTTTGTTTTTTCCGAAAAGTTAAGTGGAACTATGTATTGCAAGTTCCGAAATTTTAATTAACAGGTGCACGGATCGCGCCTAAAGCCAATGGATGGCAATTTTTCAAGGAGGAGAAGAGAGTATGCAGGGAGGATAGAATGGGATTAAGAATCGGTACCAACGTGGCAGCATTGAATGCACAAAAAAATCTGTACATGACAAACATCAATGCTAACAAATCAATGGCAAGATTGGCTTCAGGAATGAGAATCAATCAAGCAGCAGACGATGCCGCGGGACTTGCAATCAGTGAAAACCTCAAAGGTCAAATTAGAGGTATTCGCCAGGCAAACAGAAATGCCAACGATGGTATTTCACTTGTCCAAGTCGCTGAAGGTAGCTTGAACGAAGTTTCAAATATGCTCATTCGTTTAAGAGAATTGGGTGTACAAGCTTCATCTGACACGATTGGTGAAACAGAAAGAAAGTTTTTGGATGTTGAGTATCAACAATTGAAATCTGAGATTCAGCGCGTGACCGAATCAACTCAGTTCAATGGTTATGAGTTACTTAACGGTACTGGCGGAAACATTGATATTCAAGTGGGCGTGAACAACGACCCTTTCCGCGACAGAATCAGTTTTAACTCCGGGGCAGCCAATTCATCAATTGAGGCTTTGGGATTAACAGCTGAATCCGTCGGAACGAAAGAGTCAGCGCAACTAAGTTTGAATACGATCGACAGTGCAATGACATCGATCAACGCGATTCGCGCGAATTTCGGTGCCCTACAAAATCGTCTAGTATCAACATCGAATAACTTGTTGATCGCGGATGAAAACTTGTCGGCAGCAAATTCTCGAATCAGAGATACTGATGTCGCAGCAGAGACGTCTGAGATGACAAGAAATAATATCTTGTTGCAAGCAGGGGTTTCAGTGCTTGGCCAAGCTAACCAAGGACAACAATTAGCTCTTAAACTATTGGGCTAATTAGACAGATTCTTCGAGGGCGGTTTCTAAATGGAACCGCCCTTTTTTTATTTTTAAGTCTTAGATTGAAAATTTCAGTTCCAAATTGGATCGCGCAGCTCGCAATTTAATAAGATTGCAAATACGAAATTAGGTATCTGAGGTCCCATCGAATATAAACACTCCTGTATAAATACATACTTTAGGAGTTATTATGAAAACGCTTATTTTCGCAGCGGCACTTTTACTTTCACTTTCTGCCCAAGCCCACGATCAAATCACAACAGTTCTTTCATGTACGCAAATCCATTCAACGGCTGATAACAATTTCGATCTTGAACTTCAAGAAGGCGGCATCGCTGGATTGCTAAGAATCGTTATAAAAAGATATGGTGTGGGATATAACTCGACCGAAACACATTTTGTAAGACGCGGAATTTCTTTAACCTGCGTAGGTTGCCCTGAAGTTTACGAAAACAAAAATATTCAATTCATTTATAGTCCTTTATCAGGTCTTGGCGATTTACGAATTAAGTATGAAGCGGGCTTTGTAACTGAAGAACTTATGTGTGCAGAGGCCGTTACTTCTCAAGCTCCAGCGTATAAATAGTTGACAGCGTTTTTTCTCGAAGTCTTTAAAAGACCAACTTCCCCGTGAAGTTGGTCTTTTTTTTTGCTCGCTCTTTGAATAAAGATGTTTGAGAAAAACTCGGTGGCCGGCAACCGGACAAGTGTCTTTTTGAGTGACAGTGCCAAGTTGGGCCTCCAATTTGAATTATTTCTTATTACGAATCAGTAGGTGGAAATTATTTTTTTGCTCACTTATAAAAACTCTCGAACGCAATTGTTCATAACTTTCAAGAAAAGGAGTTTCTATGAAAAAAATGTTTTTACCTGTCGTGATCACTTCAACCCTTATCGCGAGCGTCTCATTCGCTTCACCAATTAAATGTTATTCGGTGAATCGCCCCGTGGATGACGGTGTTTCCGTCGACGTCATTGAAGGTCAAGAAACTGTGCTAACGGTGCACCACCATGGTTTCTTTGGAAAAAGAATGATCGGTCAATACCTAGTACATAGAACAGTAGGGCTTACAGTTCTTGGTGCTGGTGTGAATTTCGTAAATGAAGAAAGTGGTGTGAATCTTAAAATCAGCCCAACTGTTTATTACTCAGCACCAACCAGTCAGCGTCCAGCAACATTGGTTGTTCAAAGTGATGATAAAGAAAAACCATATCGCACAGCTCTTATCTGCAAGGGCTTAATTCCAAAAAAAGATTCAGAATCAGATCTTAAGTAATTATCTTTCGATCGCCGCTGTGATGTTTTCCCAAAGCACAGGGCTTAATAATTCAGATCCAATCATAAGGACGGGTTCAGCATCCTTGGCCCGTCCTTTTTTTGCTTCCGTGGGCACGTGTCCTGTGCCGCCATGGTTTTCTAACCAAGATTTTCTCATAGCTAAAGAGTTAGAAACAAAAAGGTGGGGATAATCCTCAAGTTCTTTTTTGTTGGCTCTGCCGTATTCAAAGGTACTTAAAACAGCAAAGTTAGTGTTGGATTCAATTTTTTCAAGCTTTTGAAATCCAAGCTCTTCAAGATATTTGAATTTCTGACGTCCAGGGGTCTTAGAAGTGAAAATCAAATCCAAATTGCCCGAAAGAAAATTGGCTTCTAATTCATTTAAATCAAAAATATCCAAAGTAATTTTCTTTACGCCCACTTCTTCAAAACACAGTCGGCAAGTTTTTAGTGCAAAGTCGGAAAGACCTTCTAAGGTACCGATATGCAGTTCTGCGACCATTTGATTATTGCTGATACCTTGCATTTCAAGTTCAAGGCGACGGATGGATTTTTCAAAGATCTCTGCTAATTGAAAAGCCACGCCAGTCCAACCCGATTTGCGCTTTGCTGAACGATCTAATAAAACAATTTTCAATTCATCTTCGATCTTAGCAATAATTCTTGAAAGCTGCGGCTGGCTTAAGCCGACATGCAGGGCCGCCGCCGAAAGATTTTTAAAATGCACAGCTTTAGATAAAACGCTTAGTTCATAATACAGTTGTTGCACTTAAAATCTCCGTTAGGGTTTTCGAATGTAATTTAGAAAAGCAATCATGCCTAAGGTCATAGCGGTCACATAGCCAATAAAGCTTAGCGTAGGAAATCCAGCTATATGTTCGCGGGTATCATGTACAAAAATATAAGAAGCACTTAAGATCAGCGCTGCAATGATAATTCCCAGGAACAATAAGTTTGATGAACTTTCAATGGACCGTTTCAGCTCAATGATTTCACCAATCTTAAGACGGAACGTGTGGTCGGGGCTGTTTATTTTGCGTAAAAAGAAAGTCAGTTGCCGAGGAAGAGCATCAAAAAAGCTTTTTGATTCCCTGGCCACTTGGGCCATGTCGTTAGCGATCCGTTGGGGACCATATTGTGTTTTAGCTAACTCGCCCGCGTATTCAATCGAGTGTTGCAGAAAATCGAAGTCATTTAAAATTTTACGACCCATGCCTTCAATCGAAACTACGGATTTAAAGAAGAGCATCAGATCCGTCGGTACTTGTAGATGGTGACTTGCGGCGATTCCTGCGGACTTCATAAGGATCTTACCTAGGTTGACGTTTTTAAGGGTCAAACCAAAGTAAGGTGCGATCAGTTCTCGTAAATCTTTAGCGAACATATCGACATTCACCTTGTCAGTGAAAGGGGCTAAGTCGACATATTCATAGGCTAATCGTTCATAGTCTTCTTTAGATAAAGCCAAAAGCATATTAGCGATTGCTGATTGAGTTCGAATATTAAGTCGTCCCACCACGCCAAAATCGATCAAGCCGATTTGATTATTTGGCATGATAAAGAAGTTCCCTGCGTGAAGATCGCCATGGAAGATACCATCTTCAAAAACCATTTTTAGGTAAGCTCTTAATCCACGCCGAATAATCTCGTTGGGATCTGTGTTTTCCTGGTTAAGCGCACCATCTTGGGTCAGAGGAATGCCGGGAATCGCTTCCATGACAAGGACTCTTTCGGTCGTATAGTCTAAGTAGACCTTGGGAACTTTAATATATTCCACAGCCGCAAAGTTTTCTTGGAAGCGACGGATGTTGTTCGCTTCAACCACGAAGTTCGTTTCAAATTCCAAGGTTCTAAAAAACTCATCGACGATTCCACGGGGATTGTATGGTCGAGTTTCAGGCATGTACGTGATTAAAAGATCTGCTAAAAGATAAAGAACATTCAAATCATCATTGATAGTTTGAATAATGCCGGGACGTTGAACTTTAATTACGACTTCTTCGCCGGTTTTTAAGCGGGCCTTGTGAGCTTGAGCGATACTTGCAGAACCTAAAGGTTCTTTATCAATGAAGGCGAATTTTTCATAAAGGCTTTCACCGAATTCGTCTTTTAGAACCTCTTCAACCACGTTGAATGAAAGCGGTTGAACGCGATCGTGCAACTTTTCAAATTCAAAGACATATTCTTCAGGAACCAAATCGGGACGGGTGGCAAGCAGCTGACCTAATTTAACAAACGTCGGACCCAGCTCTTCAAAACTAACGCGCATCCTTTCTGCCATCGACAATTTTTCGATGTCAGCGGATGCGCTTATTCTTTCAATGATAAATTTACCGAGCTGAACCTTTTCCGCGACCTGGTGAAACCCGTGTTTTGCGAACACCCCTACTATCGTTCTTAGGCGTGCTGCGTTTTTTAGTGTCTTTCCGATCTGGGTTCCGGTCTTCAGAGGTGTCATAGTCCTCATTATCTCGGAGTTTAGACTTTTCGGCAAATATCAATTTCTTACTAAGCTTTGGCTTGTCCTTAGCAGAGGTTTCCTTGCCAGTATTTTTAGCCACTTCTTTACGTTCTTCACCGTTGTTTTTGCGATAAGCATCTGGGCCTAGAATCATTCTTAAAAGATTTTCATCTGGTTTGCTTTCGCGATCTTCACGCGGTTCAGGTTTAAGACCCATAGATCGATGTGCTTTTTCGATTTTTTGTTGTTGGCCCCGTTCTTCTTGTCGTGAATCGCGGAAGAAAGCGGATTTTCCACCCTTACCGTGGTGTTGTTGTGGCTCACGCTCTTTGTTTTTTCCAAAACCAAGTTTTTCTGGGCCGCGACGCTCTGACTGACGACGATCTTCGCCAGAACGGCGGTCTTCACCGCGACGTTCATCACGGTGACGTCCTTCGCCTGGTTTACCAGACTTTTTCCCGCGAATTTCTTCATCTTTACGATGCAGTTTCTTAAGGAAGCGACTTGCTGATATCTCTGCAGAGGTTTCTTTTTCATAGCCTCCTTTGCGAGCTTCTAAACCGGGGATTGCAAAGTTGATTTGCCCTAGTTCTGGATCAGCAGCAGTCACTTGAATTTTGATGGCATCACCGATGTTGTATGAAAAACCTGATTTTTTAGCTACCAAGCGCAGACTTTCTTCATCGAATTCGAAACGTTCGCCACCTAAGTCTTCTAGACGAACTAAGCCGTCAATATCGTATTCACGAAGTAAAACAAAGATACCAAACTTAGCGACCGAGCTGATCATTCCATCAAACTCTTGGCCCACAAACTTTTGCATGAAGCGGGCTTTTTTAATCGACTGAACTTGGCGTTCGGCTTTCGTTGAACGTTGTTCTGCTGCTGATAAAATTGTACCGGCACTTGCTAAGTCATCTTCACTCATCAGTCTGTACTTCGAATTCGGCATCACCTGATTCTTGATAAGTCTATGTACAATCAAATCAGGATAACGACGGATCGGCGAAGTAAAGTGAGTGTAATCTTCAAAGCCCAAACCAAAGTGACCCACATTGTTCATGCTGTATTTGGCTTGGCTCATCGCTCTTAAAGTTAAGATATTTAAGATCTGTGCTTCAGGACGGTTCTCAAATTCTTCAAGAGCTTTGGTTAAACGCTTTTGCAATTTACCTTGGCCCAGTTTGGTTTTACCGCCAAAGCTTGCCAGGTATTTTTCAAGCAATCGAATGGCCATTTCATTCGGAGGTTCATGGATGCGGTAAAGGGCTGGGATTTCTCGGCTCATTAAGAATTTAGCGACGGCGACGTTGGCCGCCAACATCATTTCTTCAATCAAACGGTGAGAAAAAAGTCGTTCCGAACGTTGAATGTCAATAGGAACGCCAGCTCCATCGATCACCAGTTCTGTTTCGGGGATTTCAAGATCTAAAGATCCTTCTTTAAATCTTTTAACCATTAAGATTTTTGCTAGATCCGACAGGCGAAGAATATTTTCTTTAACGTGGGCGAATTTTTCAATATCGTTACCGTCGATAATTTCTTGGGCTTCACCGTAAGTTACTCGCGCCTTGCTTTCCATCACACCTTCGTAAAAGCGCGATTTTTTCATTTCGCCAGTATAATCAAAAAGCATCTCAGCAACTAAGCATAGGCGAGGTACGTGGGGATTTAACGAACACAGTCCATTACTTAGAACCTCAGGCAGCATCGGCACCACAAAGTTTGGGAAGTAAACGGATGTTCCACGTTCGTAAGCGTCTTTATCAATGGCGGTACCAATTTTTACGTAATGGCTTACGTCAGCGATTGCGACATATAATAAGAAACCTTCTTCGGTCATTTCCACATGAACGGCATCGTCGAAGTCTTTGGCAGTAGCTCCGTCGATGGTGATAAGATTTTTATCACGCAAATCGACGCGGTCTTTAAAATCTTTTTCATCTGGAAGTTCGCTAAATTCTTCAGCTTCTTCTAAAGTCGCGCGAGAAAAATTCTGTGGAATATTATTAGATAAAATGACTCGTTTGATGTCCGTTAAAGGATCTAAGGCATCACCGATGACTTCAGTGACTTTACCGGTGAACGATTTTCCTTCTTCGGGATACGTAATGATTTCGGCTGCAACTAACTCTTTATCTTTGGCACCTTGGGAATCTTCAAGTTTGATTTTAAGGTCCTGGCCCCAGCCTTTTCCTTCATCACGGATGGCGCCGATTCTGTCGTTCATTTGATAAAAACGGCCTACAACAGTTTTAGTTCCTCTAGAGATAATTTTAACGATTTCACCACGGAAACGGTCCGTTCCCTTTTCTGGAAAGACTTCGATGGACACCTTGTCGTTCGTCATCACGCCTTCCATGCTATGGCGTGGGATATAGACATCAGGATGTTCTACGTCTTCAGGAATAAAAAAGCCGAATCCGTCTGGATGTCTTTTAATGGTGCCGTTCAGGAGTTGTTTCTTTTGCATCTTCTAGTTGTTCTTCCTTGTGAGGTTCGCAGGACAAAGCCTGAAACATGCCTTCCCGGCATTACCAATAAGACTAACACAACTTAAGAAGTGGGAAAAAACATTATTCTCGCAAAGATTTCTTAAAAAAAGATCTGCAGCGAAAAGGCGGTTAACTTAAACACTTGTGATTAATAGAAATTTATCGAACTGAAAAGGCAGGCGGTAAGAAAACTTGAAAGGGGACACTGGGCCCCCTTTCACCATTTTTAGAAGTAAGCTAAGCCCGTGATTGAAAGGACGCCCGCGTCTTCTTTCATAAGAGCCACCCCGTCTTCATCAGGGAAGATCATTTCGTTGGCTTTATCTTGGCGATATTCCACGTAAACATTTAAATTTTCTGATACTGCGATTTTGTCAGAGACTGTGATTGAATTGATCTCGTCTGCAGGCCCGTAGCCAATTTCATTTGCGCCGCGAACTTGTTCATAACGGATACCCAAGTTGTGTTGACCTAATCCATAAACCAACCATAAAGAAGTCGAATCAGCCCAGCGTGTATGGGCTTCAGCTTCAAACTTTGAAGTTTTAGATTCGTATTCAAGTGCTGTGGTGAAGTTGTCAGCTAACTTATAAGAAGCATAAACGCTGGCAGCAGATTTGTCTTCTTTGGCTCCGCTAACGGCATTTGTGTCAGTACCCATTAAGTAACCCGCGAATAAAGAAGCGCGTCCCATCGTTTGGCTAACTGAAAGCTCTGTTGTTTTTGTAGTTTTGCGATCATCGCCGTAAGCTACGTACGGAGCTTTATTATAGGATGTCAAAGACACCGTCATATCATTATATATGTATTTGGCGCGCACACCTTCACCAAAGGACGGAACAATTTGAGAAAAAGCAATAGTCGTCAGATACATCAAGTTGTCCATACGGGTGGAGGATTCAAAACCTAAAGTAGTTAAAAATCTTCCGAAGCCAATATATAGATAGCTACTAGGCTTATAATAAAGTTCGATCTGCTCAAGGTTGCCGAAGTTTGAATTTTCATTTTCAGTGGGTGAAGTAGCATATTCAGTCGGAGAAAAAGCGATACGAGCCATAAAAGCCATTTTCTCGGTTTCTTTAGACAATAAGATTTGTGCCTGGTTAAGGCTGTAAACTTGATCGTCGCCGGCACTCGAATTCGGAAGTGAATCATTGCCAGGTGTAAGCATCGAATAGTTAAGGGCTGCTTCACCACGGACAGTAATACCGTCAATTTCTACAGCTTGTGCAATAGATGTCGTACCAAGAAGCATCACTATTAATAATGACGTATTAAATAACTTGTTCACGTAATCTCCTTTAATTCATTTGGAGCGCTTAGTGTTAGACAAAATTAGGGGCAAGGTCTAGCTGACTTGTTACATAACTTCGAAGATGACTAGACCTTAATCCAGTGAACGGGGTTACTTTTGCAAACTCGCGTCAATGTCCAAAATAAACCGGAAAAGTGGACCGAAAAAAATAAAACCCCGTCAAAAAAACTTAATCAAAGAAAAATTTCCCGTGCTTCATTTGACTTAACGGAAATCCAAGGCTGGTGCGGTTTTCATGTAATTATAGAGCGAAAAAAATCGCGCTGAATTTTTCAAAAAAACTTACTCAAAGAATTTTTTTTCGCGAACGCTTTTTTTGCGATCAAAATTGATGAGATTGGATCGAACAGAGGTACGAAATTTTTTTGTTGTTGATCTTAGGCTAGGTCGTCATTAGCATTTTTTATGTACAGGCTTAGAACCTTTAATGGATTAAAAAATATGCGGCCGCAAGGTCGCAAAGAAACGAAAGGATGCAACAATGAAAAAACTTTTAGTACTAGCAGCTTTGACAGTTGCGGCTACTCCTGCTCTTGCTTCTAAAGCTCGTTTGACAGCTTTGGGCAATGCAGCTCACTTGATCGATACTCAAACGATCTTCGTAAACTCTGCAGACATTCACTATCTTGGTGATTTCGCTACTCTTGAGTTCGGCGCTGCGAACAATGCAGGTGCTGTACCTCACGCTGAAGGTGGATTCGTAAGATCTTCTGCAATGGGTAAATGGGGTGCTTACCTTGGTCGTCAAAGCGCTACTGTTAGCGAATTTGTAAAAGCAGTTAATGACAATGCTTTGGTTGGTCCAGACCTTTTGAATGAACAAAATGCTCTTGATCTAATGTATGGTACTGAACTTGCTGGTTTAAAATGGGGTTTCGGATTCCATTACTCTGCAGCTAAAGATGAATCTGATGCAGCTGCAGGCAATAGAAAAATTGGTACTATGGGAGCTTCTGCCGGTGTTAGAACTGACATCTGGGATGCATACGTACGTTTCGGTTTGATGGGTAAATCTGAGAACGATCTTGCTCCAGTTGCTCCAGAACTTGAACAAAAAGGTCTTATCGATCTTGGTGGTGGTTACTGGATGGATTCTATGTACGTTTATGCAAAATACCTCACAACAAAAGGTACTTTGACCGCTGGTGGAACTGACACTGACATCGAGAAAAACGAATACTCTATCGGTGCTATCGATACAGTAAAAGTTGACGGTGGAAGCTTCTTCTATGGTGCTTCTTACGCTTCTTCTGAATTGAAACAAGGACCTGCTACGAGAACTGCTACTGGTCTTCCTGTACTTGTTGGTATGGAGCTAGATGCAACTTCTTGGATGGTTTTACGCGGTTCAATCAAACAAACAGTTCTTTTAGGCGATGTTAAAGACGACGCGAACGATGGCGATACTCAACTTCTTAACGACACTACAGTTGCTGCGGGTGCTGGTTTGAAATTCGGTAAATTGACTCTTGATGGAACTCTAGCTGGTTCTACAACTGGTGATGTTAACGCAAATACATTGCTAGCTAACGCTTCTATGACTTACATGTTCTAATCGGAACATCTAAGAAATTAGAATAAAGAAGCCCAGGGTAACCTGGGCTTTTTTTTGCTTTTTTTAAAAGGTTGAATTGCTGAAAATAGGTCATATGCAAGGCGGAGGTCTTTACCGCAGCGAAGCCGTGGCAGCGCCACGGCGGAGAGAGGACAAAGGCCGACAACGCAGTCAGATGACCTATTTGCAGCGATTCAAAAGGGAAAAGCCCAGAAGTTGGGGGAAACTCCTGAGCCTTTTTGGGGGCTATTCAAATATTCTGTCTGCTAGAAATTAACGAACACCAGCTTTAACCACTTGTTTGTCTGTCTTAACAGCGTAAGTAGCTTTTGTAGGATTCGTGTTAGCAAAAAGACCACCGTTGCCTTTGTGATCACATTTCGTAGTCGCGAAAGAAGTTGAAGCTGTTAGTGCGATCATTGCTGCAGTGATGATTTTTGCGAATGTCATTTTGAACTCCTTCGTAGCAAACGGTATATATATCCCTAATGCTATGACCGTGCCGAAAGAATCGTTTCATTCTGGGAAAGGCCGAACCAGATATCGCATAGTTAGCAGGGCTAAAACACCCTGATGCCAAAGTGTGCCCTTGGGCGCGCGCGACTGTCAGCTTTCTAACAGAAGGATCGTAGATTATGCGCCAACATCTTTTACCTTTGGGTTTGTTATTGATAGCAATGCTTTCAATTCAGTATGGTGCTTCGATTGCAAAGCAATTCTTCCCACTTGCAGGTGCCGCCGGAACCACTGCTTTACGCGTTTCATTTTCAGCCATCATGTTATTCATCGTCGGCAGGGCTTGGAAACATAATATTTCCAAGGGAAACTTTTTTATCCTTCTCGCGTATGGTCTTTCCCTAGGTTTGATGAACCTGACGTTCTATTTTGCCCTAGAAAGAATTCCTTTGGGAATTGCAGTGGCGATTGAGTTCATTGGTCCATTATCAGTAGCAGTTTTAGCTTCTAAAAAGCGAGTGGACCTGCTTTGGGTCGCCTTGGCAGCCCTAGGAATATATTTAATTCTTCCAACATCAGAATATAGCGGAAGCTTAGATCCCATCGGCATCCTCTTTGTCTTATGTGCAGCTCTATTTTGGGCGCTTTATATCGTATTTGCCAAAGCCGCAGGTAAGCACGGCTCTAGTTTGCAAGTATCAGCATGGGGAATGGTGTTCGCAGCACTTTCAGTGTTACCCTTTGGAATCTTCTTAGAAGGGGACAGGATCAAAAACCCAAGCCTGTGGCCAATGGGTTTAGCCATCGCTTTATTATCAAGCGCCATTCCCTATTCGCTAGAAATGAAGGCGATGAGAAATATCCCCGCAAAAACCTTCGGCATTCTAATGTCGCTAGAGCCAGTGGTCGCAACAGTAATAGGAACTATTTTTTTAAAGGAAACATTAGAACCGATACAGTGGGCTGCGATTTTTTGTATTGTTATAGCTTCGGCAGGAACTTCTTTAAGTCATAGTTAGAATCAAAGAAATTTGATAACAGCTTTAAATTTTTCAATAACTTCATTTGGGATCGAATCGCATTCTTTATCTAAAATTGCATTTGCATTCCTGCAAACAATCTTTTCGGCAAAATCCGTGTTCGATTCTAGTATCTCTAAAGAGTCTTTAAAGCGCAGCAGATAGGTTAATCCTGCGTGAGTTAATGAGATACCAAAATGGTGATCCAAGTTTTCAAACTTTTTATCCGTGAAGTTTCGCATCAACAGAAGACGGCCGCTTAAACGAACAGAGTCTTCACCCAGTGATCTGGTAAGATATACAGAGTTATCGTCAGAAAAATTTAGTCCCAAGATTTCTTCTTCGAATTTGAGATTAAAAATTTGAGAGAGAATTTCATAGCTACCACGTTTTCTTTCTAACATTTTTAATTCATAATCCTGTAATTTGAATTCATTAAACAAACGCGTAAATCCAGTAACTGTATTGCTTCTAAGAAGTTTATAAAACGCCAGTAAACTGTTGAGCTCAAAATCATAAAGCGAAAAGCGGTTAAGCTTCGACAAGATATCTCTAGTTTGGGATTCATTGGGGATGACGTCGCTTTTTTTGAAGTATTCCAGTAGTGATGAGCATGTATCCATTTTAAAGCAATTATTTATCTCTTGTGATGAAAATATGTGAAGAAAGAGACGCGCACTGCTTGTCGATACGAAATCTTTTAACGGATAATCTATCTTTTCTGCCATAGCTAAAGAATAAAATTTATTCTCGGCCTTAGGAAAAGCAACTTCACCTAGTTTGAACAAGTTTTTATCATTTCTTTTTACGGCAGTGGCAATGATATGACCCAAATTAATCGATGATTTATCTTCGTTGTGAATTAGAAATCCCGATTCAATTGCACTTGCCACGTATGATATTTCACTTGGATGGACAAGTTTGGCATATATCTGTCGTTGATATACTAAAGTGCTTGCCGGAAAAGTGGTTTTGCATATTTGTAAAGTCAGTGAAGTAGCGGCGCCCAGTGAGCGAGACTTAAAAATATTTTTCAGATGATCTTCTTTACAGATCTCGGCTAAGGACGTCTTTTCGGATAAGCGGGAAAAGTATTGTTCATACTGATTAAGCGTTAATTCGTCTGTTTTGGCGAACGGAAATAAGCCTGAGCTCAAAAAATCTTTATTAAGTATCTTTACGTTGTTAAGTTGATTAAAGGTTAAGTTATTTAAGCTAATTAAATCTTGGTTAATAGCTTTATTCTTAAACCCGTATTCTGTTGCCCAGTTCAAGAATTTATTCAGATAAGCCTTTTTTTGTTCAGATGACATAGTTTCTGAAACTAAAAAGAGCGATCTTAAAAGGTTAGTAAAAACCTTATTGTGATAAGGGAGTATATTTGATTCGTTGGTTTCTTTTTTAAGAAGTGTCCAGGATAAGCAAAGGTCGCTCTCAATTTGGCTCGAGCTTAAGCTTAGCATATCTCCGTTGGTATCTTCAGAAGTGTCCTCGTGACAGAATTCCGGCAAGGTCTCTTTTGTTTCAAATTGGTGTACTGTCGCATCAGATTTGTTAACTGAGTCTTTTTTGAATGAACAAGCCCCCATGGAACCCATGTAGATGAGGGCAATCAATAATGAGAGCTTGTTCGTGCGAAGCATCTTTTATTCCTGAATTTTGCAGTCTTGCTGATCTACTTTAGCAATTGAGCATGCAGTTCTTGCTAAAATTTTTACTTGCTCTAAAGTCTCATCGACTTTTAAACCATCTGAATCTGCATTAAGGTCTTTAGCTAAGATAGTAGCTTCTTCCGTAAGCTTGGTGATTTGTCCAACTGTAGAAGTTTCGCCCTCTTGGTATTGAAGATCAGCTAGGTCTTTAAGGCCTTCCATCAGTTTAATATTATCTTCGATTTTATTAAGCTGAACGGTGTTTATGATTGCTAATTGATGAGCATGATCGAATTCATCCATCTCTTCAGCCATCGCTTTAACGGAACCCAAAAGCATCACGATTGCCATTGCTAGCATAAATTTCTTTTTCATAGTCTCTCCTCTATGGTTTTAATCCGAAGACTTGAAATGCGAGATTTATGCCCGGGCGGGCTGCAATATAACCCGGAAGGTAGTGTCTAAGAAAATGACAGCGGCCCTACAAGGGCCCAAGACTCACGAATTAAAGAAGTGCGTAGTTTCTTACATACTTACGAAATTCTTGTCTTAAGGAAATCGCAGTTAACCAGGAGTTTGTGACTTGTTCTGGAGTTTTTGCATTTTGCGCCTGAACTAACAACACAGTCGCATGACTTAAATAGTGCTTTAGGTTTTTTTGATGGCCCGGTTTGATTTTGATTTTTTTCACTTCGTCGACAAAGTCGCTGATCTGCGCAGTCATCATCAAAGTGTCGTCATATTCGTGAGTTGCGGCTTTTTCAAAAGGATTGTATCCAGGTCGCGAGGGATAAGCATGGGCTGCAGGTAAAATTGCGCAGCTAAGTGTAAATAGAAAAAAGAGATGCATGATTTTGTTTCCTTGTATCAGCGAACGTACCGTTTAAGGGACGGCCTAACTAACAAGAAAACAAAATCTTGTGAAGAAAAATTAACAGCGAAGCTTCATTCGTAATGTAACCGCCAAATCTTTTCTTAATTCATTTCAGTGACGTAATATTAGGGAGTGCCGCAGACGCTAAATCGGACTTCTTAAATGATTTGAGTAAAAGATTCGTTTAGCGGTATCTGCTTGAGCAACGAAGACTTTAGGTCTCGGCCTAAATTTAAATTTGGCTTTTCTGTTATACCGAGAACTTAATTTGCTGATCGCTTCCGCCAATGCAACATCACCTTTGTGTTTGTGAAGCGCATGTTGTCCTAAAGGATTATAGTAAGGGCGAATGGGTTTACCGTCTGCCATCGAGAAAAGTACAAGAGTTGTAGCTAAAACAGCAAATGCAAAACGTAGCATGGTTTTGTTTCCTTTAATTAATCCGCCCCAGTATATGGGAAGCCTCTTAACTGACAAGGAAACAAAACACTGTAAAGAAAAATTATCACAGAGTTTTCACTCGAAAAATGAACTCTACTTCTTTTCTTCTTTCACTTCAGTTGGGTAGTAATCTGGAGCGACAAAATCCACCGTGAACGGATATTTGTAGGATTTGTAAGCTCCGATCTTAGGACGACCTGCTTTTACATAAGCTTCATCCCAAAGATTTGCTAACAACACAGAAGCGCGCGCCATTTCAGTGACAATAAGTGGTTTCATCTTTTTAAATGCCACTTGGGCTGGTTCACGTTCAGCTGCAGTTTTAATCTCCATGCCTTTTTCTTTTACCAAGGTAGATTTCTTTTTGATCGGATCCATTTTCAAAATCTTTGGGATCTCTTCAAAAGAAATTTGGCTTAGAGCTTTCATTTTTTCAACTGCAGTCGCAGGTTTTAGGAAGCTAGGATTTTTCATCCCCCGCGCTTCTTTTAAAATCAATGCTTCAAGATCGCCATCGAACTGACCAACAACGGCATCTTCAAAGTAAGCATGGATGCCACCGTGACCCACAGCATATCCATCATAGTCTGCGGAAGTGTGAAAGGGTTGAGCGTTATCACCAACAAAGTGACCCATCAATCCCATCGCCACAATCATGTCATATGAAAGTTTGTTGTAAGGAAGTTCATTGTTCTGCTCTTCCTTAAAGTTTGCTGGGGCCACAGCCGAAGCAAAACCTTTTGCAAGGCCTTCAATCATCCGCATGAACTGATCGGCTCTCCACCAAGAAGAACCAAATTCGTTGGGGATGGATTTGATAGTAGAGCCATCGTTTTTAAATTTATTGGGTCTGCCTGTGAATTCATCAACGATCTTTTTATAGTCCGTCGGAATGTCTTTCACTTTTAATCCAATCACTTCAATATCAACAAAGTGCGTAGGATTACCAAGTTTGTTCGCTTCAGAACCCAAACTTTTCCAATAAAAATCAGGCATGTTGCAAAGGTGCCCCATCATCTGTGGTTTGTGCTGAAGGTATTCTTTTAAACCTGGCTCTTTTACCAAAAAGCTAGCAGCACTGCAGATCGAATGATGACCGCGGCCACCCCAGGCAAAAGCTTGTGATGAAATCAAAAGTGCACCAACAATAATCAAACTTTTCATTTGAAACCTCTTTTAAAAATCTTCTTTACCTAACGCTTTAGGTGCACGGCTTTTTCCAATGAATCCAGCAAGCGCCACAATAGTTACTAGGTATGGAAGAATTTGAACAAACTGAATCGGAACTTTCATATCGCCAATGGAAACACCCTGCAGGCGGATTTGCAAAGCATCAGCGAATGCAAATAGTAAGCAGGCAGCCAATGTTGGAAGCGGCTTCCACTTTCCAAAAATCAAGGCCGCCAACGCCATAAATCCACGGCCCCCTGTCATTAAGGGTGAATAAGAAGACGCTAAGAACAAAGATAAACTTGCGCCACCCCAGGCAGCAAAGGCACCGCTAGCACAAACACCCATCCAGCGCACTTTTCTTACACTAACACCACTTGCTTGCAAAGCTTCCGGGTGTTCGCCGGCAAATAACAACCACAAACCAGAACGGGTTTTATAAAGCCAGAAAGCAATAAGTAGAACCAAAGCAAAAGCCATTAACACAGGTTCAAATGCAAAACGGTCTTCAACTAACAATGGAGGAGTAGATCCGGTAGAGCTATAAAAAATTTTAGTCAGAAAAGGAATTAAACCCATTACCAATAGATTAAACGCCATACCTGTGATGATTTGATCTGCTTTTAAAGTGATCACAAAAAGTCCATACAAAGCACCGATAGCTAAGCCAACAATCAGTGCTGTACCCCAGCCTGCCCATGCAGATGCATAGGTGTGACCGACAGCTGCGCCAGCAAAAGCGCCTGCTAGCATGAAGCCTTCAAGGGCGATATTCACAACACCGGAACGCTCACTCATTAAGCCGCCCATCGAAGCAAAAATCAAAGGACTGGCAAGTCTTAAGGTCGCAAGAAACAATGAAAGAATCAGGGTCATCATTTCCATACTAACTCTTTCCCTTTTTCTGCTTCCAAACCCAATAACCTTGAACAGCGGCTACGGCCAAAATAATCAAAGCCTGGATGATACGTGAAAAGTCGCGAGTGATAGTCGTTGTTTCAAGATCCAAATCCGAAGCGCCTTTATGAAGGGCGCCCATTAAAAATGCCGCCACCACGACCCCTAAAGGATTATTGGCAGCCAATAATGCCACAGCAATTCCGATAAATCCGTAATCAGGCGAAAAACCAATGCGATACTGACCAGCACTGCCAAGAACTTCAGAAAGTGCCACGCATCCCGCCAAAGCACCTGCTGCAGCCATCGCTAACATTTGTACTTTCTTTTCAGAAATACCAGCACGATGGGACGCTTCAGGGTTAGAACCCACAGCACGCAATTCAAAGCCCCATGTGGTTTTCCAAAGGAAGATCCACATAAGCACCGCAAAGAAAATAGCAAAACCCAAAGACGCATTCGCCGGAGTATCCGGGAACAAACGCGCAATCAGGTCATAATCTTTAAACATATAATTCGCAGAAACCATCGCTGTTTCAGGATTTTGTGAATGCGGATTAGGAATAATATTTAAAGTAAACCAGCTGGCCAATCCCGCCGCGATAAAATTAAGCATGATCGTGATGATCACCTCATGACTGCCACGGTATGCGCGCAACCATCCGGCGATCCAACCCCACAAGGCACCAGCAAATATAGCTGCTACGAAAGCCAGGATCGGCGCCAAAGGAAAGGGTACATTCGGGAAAAGTACACCCATTGCGGCAGCCGTTAATACGGCCATCGTCATCTGCCCTTCAGCCCCGATGTTAAATAGTCCGGCATGAAAACCCATCGCCACCGACAGGCCGCAAAATATTAACGGAGTCGTATAAGATAACGTCAGTCCTAAATCATACATCGATCCAAAAGCACTGCGCATAAGGATCATAAAGATGTCGAGAGGGTTTTCGCCTGCCAACAAAGTCAGGGAAAGCGCGACAACTAAGCCGATGACAAAACCTAGGATGCGCTTCATTGCAAACCACCCATGGCCTTACCTAAAGCGATTTCATCAAACTCATGTCGGTTAAATTCAGCAACCAAACGGCCTTTGTATAAAACTAAAATACGATCAGAAAGGGTCATCAATTCATCAAGCTCTGAAGAAATAAGTAAAACCCCAGCCCCTTCATCACGGGCCTTACGAATTTCATTGTGAATGAATTCGATAGCACCAATATCCACCCCACGCGTCGGTTGAGCAGCAATAATGAAGTCCGGTTTTTGCGACAAAGCTCGGGCTACGACAAGTTTCTGCTGATTTCCACCAGACAACTTTTCAAAAGGCAAAAGTGGATTGTGGGGACGAATATCATAGGTGTTCATAGCTTCTTGAGTTTTCGCTATGATCTGTTTACCTTTTAAAAACAAACCTTGGGCAAATGAAGGTTTACGTTGCTGACCCAAAATAAAGTTTTCGTAAACGGGGCGCGACGGTAAAACACCAAAACGCAATCGATCTTCCGGAAAAGATCCCAAGCGACCGTGCAAAGCGACTTCACCTTGAACAGCAGTTTTCTTTAACTTGTGACGATCTAAAAGGGCACGGATCAAAGCGTCTTGGCCATTGCCTTCAACACCAGCGATACCGACAATTTCTTTTGAACACACAGAAAGATTTAAATCTTCAAGAGTTTGTCCTGCAATATTGGCATTTACGTTTTGCATTTTTAATAGTTGCACAGTGTGAACTATTTCTGACTTACGCTCTGAAGGTTTTTGCAGGCGACGGCCCACCATCATTTCAGCCAAATCTTCAGATGTAGTTTCAGAAGTCTTCTTATTGCCAATCACACGACCCGCTCTAAAGACTGTGACGAAGTCTGTAAGATTCATCACTTCTTTAAGTTTGTGTGTGATGATTAAAATGGTCTTACCTTGATCGCGTAACAAACGCAGGTTCTTGAAAAGATCTAAAACTTCTTGCGGAGTTAACACGGCTGTTGGTTCATCTAAGATTAGAATTTCTGAATCCTGAGAAAGGATTTTTAGAATCTCTAGGCGCTGCTGTTCGCCAACGGAAAGATCTTCGACCTTGGCGTTAAGGTTCATGTGAAAACCGTAGCGGGCAGCGATGCCATCGATTTTCTGCTTTTGTTCTTTTCTAGGTAAAAGTGAAAGCGGCGAACCTTTTTGCTGAAGTAAAATATTATCTAAGGCCGAAAGCGTTTCCGCCAACATGAAGTGTTGGTGAACCATGCCGATTTTAGCGGCCATAGCATCAATCGGGGATTCGAAGTGGATTGCTTTTCCGTGAACCAAGATTTCGCCACCGCTAGGACGATACAGTCCGAAAAGCATTTTCATGGCGGTGGATTTACCGGCACCGTTTTCACCCACGATGGCGTGGATGGTGCCTGGCGCTACAGAGAAGGAGATATCCGCATTGGCGCAACAGTCGCCAAAATATTTGGACACTCCTTTAAACTCTACAGCAGGAATCGTCATGATTATTTCTTTTTGTAGTAATCAGGAACTTGGATTTGACCTGCGATGATTTTCTTTTTCAGGTCTTCCACTTTTTTCTTCATATCAGCAGTGATCAATTTTTCGTTATGTTGATCAAGAGTGTAATCAACACCTTTGTTCGCTAGACCGAAACGAGAAATGCCGCCCGTGAATTTGCCTTCTTGAGTTTCTTTAATCGTATCAAAAACCGCAACGTCCACGGCTTTCAACATACTAGTAAGGATAATCCCGGGTTTCATCCAGTTTTGGTTTGAATCCACACCGATCGCAAATTTCTTTTTTTCTTCAGCCGCATCGAACACGCCAGAGTTTGAAGCGCCTGCAGCAACGAAAATCACATCAGAACCCGCAGAGTATTGAGCCAATGCTAGTTCTTTTGCTTTTGCAGGATTGTTCCAAGCTTCACCAGTCACACCGATATAGTTTTCAGTGATTTTGATTTTTGGATTGATGTGTTTAGCACCCGCTGCATAACCCATAGCAAAACGGCGGATCAAAGGAATATCCATTCCGCCGACGAAGCCAACTGAATTTGTTTTTGAAGCCATTGCCGCCAACGCACCAACAAGGAATGAACCTTCATGCTCTTCAAAAAGAAGCGAGCGAACGTTTGCCGCATCGACTTCACCATCAACGATGGCGAATTTTACTTTTGGGAATTGAGCTGCGATTTTTTTAACAGCATCTTTTTGCGCAAATCCAATACCGATGATCAAATCAAAGTTTTTTCTAGCAAACGCACGGTGCAAGTTTTCGATCGCGTTTGTATCTGTCGCTTCGACATATTTAAGGTCAATTTTTAAATCTTTTTCAGCTTTTTTGGCGCCCAGGTAAGCGGCAGAGTTAAAAGATTTGTCATCTTTTCCGCCTTTATCTAAGACCAGGCCTACTTTTAGGGGTGCTGCGATGGATACGATGCTGAATAACATTATTAACAAGGCAGTAAGGGTAAAATTTACCATGGTCGAACCCCCATTTTGACGCTTAACTTTAGTGATAATTAGCACGGATTAAGCGGTTGATTTTACAAAAACTTTTTTAAATTTATGTGGGCAGAAGGTAAGGGCCGAGACTTTTTGAGTCAAGTCAAACCTTTCTATGTTAAAATGAAAGCCCGTTACAAGTCAGTTATGTCTAAATTTCAATTAGGCGGGTGTTTAATACCAGGTTTAGGATGGCTTAAACATTTAACCCAATAGAAAGAACTCGGAGGAATTAGAGTATGGAATCTCAGACAATACTCAACGGCGGAGTAAACTCCCTTGGTTTTATGGGTAATCAAAACCTAAACATTCCGAACACTTCAAATGTTCCCTACGAAGTGATTCATCTTAAAGAAGAGGAAATGATCTTCAAAGAAGGTGAACCTGCGAAAGGACTTTATTATGTTCAGTCCGGATGCGTTAAGGTTGTTGTTAACCGTTCACACGCACGGGGCCGCACAACGACAAACGAATATGTCACTAAGCTGGTTTCGCCTGGTGAATATTTTGGATACAAGGCGCTAGTTAAAGGAGCTACGACTTCTTGCCATGCAAAGGCAGTGAAATCGACAGTACTTTGGCTATATCCTCGTGAACTAATTCAAGTTGCTATGGCACAAGCAAGTCCACTTGTTAAACTTCTTCTTAATCAAGCAGTGAACGACCTTGAGTCTTTTGAAACTATCAGTCAGTTGCACTATTTAGCCTCTGTGCAAGAACGCATCGCTTATCAACTAGTTTTGCTAGCTGATAGATTCGGCGTTCAAACACCGAACGGAATTTCTCTGAACTTAAAACTGACTCGCAACGAATTTGCTCAACTAGCAAGTACGATCAACGAATCACTTTCTCGTCATTTAACAGAGTTTAAAAACGAAGGTCTAATCGATCTTAACGGTAAAGAGATCATCATCAAAAACAAAGATGGTTTGATGAGAAGATCTGGAAATTTCTAAAAAAGGATTTTTTCTTTTAGAAATCAAAAAACCCACGACACCATCGTGGGTTTTTTATTTTCATCTGACACTTTGAGGTGTCGGTGGAGGTACTTCCTCATCGTCATCATCAAAGTCGCAGGGTTTAATGCGGAAATAATTTTGCCTTCTGCCATTGTCGCGGCAAAGACCTGCCTCTAACGGTCTTTGGAAAAGTTCAATTGCTCCCGGTGGAATGTATCCAAAGCGCGGAAAAATTCCGTATCCACCATTTGGCATTGCCACAATCATATCATTAGGAAATTGGCGTTGCAGACCCTGGCAAATTTGCAGCGGATCAAACGGCATCATCACGCGAATTCCGGCAGTGGTTTGCACCGGGACCCCGCCGCGCATCACTGCTTCGCCAATAGAATAAGGCATTGGATTTAGATAAATATCAAAAAAGCATCCAGGTCCCGTATATCCAAAACCTAATTGGTGAAGTGAAAGTCCTTGGGACAAATCAGTAACAGCATGAAGCAAATCAATTCGAGTCATGCGCGGTTCATTGGATTTTAATAAAGCAAAACCTGCGGTGGCGATGGCGGCAGCGACTGAATTGTCTGCAGCATAAGCAGGAATGTTGATGACGACATCTGGATTATATCCAGCACAAGCAGGAATTTGAGCTGAAGCGACAGTCAAAGCATTCGCGTGATAAATGGAATTATACGAATGACATCCGGGCAGCGCATTCACCAAGATGATTCCTTGTCTGGTCAGGCGATTTAAGTCGTCGGCAACAGCGTTGTGATCAAAATAGCCGTTGTTGTTCCAAAGCTGCGGCAAAAGGACTAGATCGATTTTAGATTTTAAAATTTCTTGGATAGCGACACGAAGACTTTGATGGTCACGAACCTCGTAAAAATGAAAGCTAGGTTCCCATTGTGGGGAACGACTATCATCAGTCATAAATGAAAAAATAAGTTGGCTGAGGTCGGAACCACGCTGAGTGCGATCTAAAATCGCAATTTTCATTCTACGTCCTGAATTGTGACTTCCGTAAAATTGCGTGAATCCTAATTCACCTTTTAGATAATCATAAGGGTGCCTGTTCGGCAGGGCAGAGGCGAATGAGCCGAGTGAAATAAAGCTTAAGAACAAAACAGCACTTAGAAGCTTTTTCATTTTCTTGCCTTTCGTAGATAGAAAAAATCTTGGTAGCCTTTTATTCAAAAAGTGCAGCTTTGTCGGCGCAAAATACTGTGTTTTTTGAAATATCTTGACGCAAGGCGAGTCTCAAAGGTACGGCACCTACATGGAACCCATCGGTTATTTAGAATCTTGTTTTCGTGATAAATTCGGCACCCCGCGCCAGCCTGGCTTAGTTAAAAAAGCCTGGGCACGCTTGAAGATTCGCGCCGATTTGCAGCCGGAAGAATCTCTTCAAGGTTTAGAAGGTTTTAGTCACGTTTGGTTGATTTGGGTTTTTCATCAAAATAAAGTGGCGCGCTTTCATTCAAAAGTTCATCCGCCGCGTCTGGAAGGCAAAAGTATGGGGTTGTTTGCGACTCGCAGTCCCCATCGGCCGAATCCAATTGGGCTTTCATTAGTAGAACTTGTAAGCGTAGAAAAAGATGGAATCGTGATTTCTGGGGCCGACCTTGTCGATGGCACACCTATTTTAGATATAAAACCTTACTTGCCAGAAATTGAATCTGTTCCTGCAGCAAGAACAGGCTGGTTAGGGGAGGTTCAAAAAGAGCCTATAACTGTTCAGTTCACCGAAAAAGCCGAAATACTAATGCAGCAGTGGGAGCAAAGAAACGCAGACAAAGAATTGCGTGAAATTGTGATTCAGACTTTGCAATTGGATCCTCGCCCTGTCGTTTATCGTGGTTATGAAGAGGGAAATTCGCCTTACCGCAGTGAACACGCTGTGCGTTTATTTGATGGCGATATCCATTTCAAGTTTGAAACGCCCACCTTAGTGAAAATCTTCGATATTCTTTTTACGCATAATTAGTTGCTGTTGCCTTTTAATTGCGCACCTTGCTACAGTCCGTGGTAACCGCACTAAGGGAGGAATTCGTGAGATCGACGGAAACTGTGTCTCATTCAGAAAACAGCACTCTTCGTAAAGTTCCAACACTCAGCCTTGCTAGTTACACAAAAGGTTCAAGTGAAGAACGCGCGAAATTTATCGACAACCTTTTCACGGGCCTAAAAGAATATGGTTTCATTATTCTTAAAGACCACAACGTAAAAGCGGCTGACCTTCATAAAGCTTACGACATTCTGAAAGCTTTCTACTCCCTTCCAACTGAAGTAAAAAAATCCTACATTTCTTCCACTGCGGGTTTCCAACGTGGATACACTCCATTTGGTCAAGAGCATGCGAAAGATTCTCCAGTTATGGATCTTAAAGAATTCTGGCATGTGGGGCGTGTTCTTTCTGAAGGTCATGCTTTAAAAACCGTTTATCCTGAAAATGTTTGGCCAACGGAACTTCCTGAATTTAAAACTCACTTTACGGCTTTATTTGATGCTTTAGAAGAAGCAGGCTCTATCATGCTTGAGGCATTAACGATGCCATTAGAAGTGGATAAAGATTTCTTCGCTCGCATGACCAAAGATGGAAATTCAATTCTGCGTCTTTTGCACTATCCGCCAATTCCTGAAGGTGTTGACCCACGTTGCGTACGTGCAGCAGCCCACGAAGACATTAACTTTATCACAATTCTGCCTGCAGCAACGGCTTCGGGTCTACAGTTAAAAGATCGCGATGGCACTTGGTTGGATATCGAATCTGAACCAGACACATTGATCGTTGACGTGGGTGATATGCTGGCGCGTTTGACGAACGATGTATTGCCGTCAACTACTCACCGAGTGATCAATCCCCAAGACGGTAAGAACGACAGTCGTTTTTCAATGCCGTTCTTTATGCATCCTCATCCAGATGCTTTGCTTAGCTGCTTGCCTTCTTGTAAAGGGACAGGTGCTAAGTACCCTGATATAACTGGACATGACTTCTTGATGCAGCGTTTGCGTGAGATTGGCTTAATTAAGTAGGACCAAGATTGTCACCTAATCTGAAATCACTTCAAGAGGGGGATCTGAAAAGATCCCTTTCTTGCATTAAGGGGATGAGGTTTAATAAAAGGACCTCAAGCTTTCGCATAATGGGGGGATGTCATGCGGTACTTTGTTTTTGTTCTAACTTTGCTTTGCGCTTTGTGGTCTTTTGAAAGCCAAGCATTCGCCGAACCTGCTGGGAACGATGTTAAAACCATCAATTTAAAAATTCGTCCTTTATCTTCTGGGCAGTATGAATATTCATATGTGTGGAATGATTTAACTGAAGAAGCTCATCTGCGAATCGGCTTAGTTGTTGAAAGCATCGATACAGTACTAAAAGAAAAAACAATTTCTTTTGCTTCAGCAAAGGAACTTACGTTGACCGCCCTTGATGCACCCAAATGGGTTGAAGGCTGCAGTAAAGTTCATTCGTGGCAGTTTGAATATCAACCCGGTCTTCCGAATTATTTGATGCACCTAAACCTAAAAGGTCGCAATTGCAAATGGGTCGCAGAAGTATTTGATATTTTGCAGATTCGTCTAGAATTTCGTGGTGTTTCTGTGGACGACGCTGTTCCATTTGACGTCAACGCGAATATCAGTCGATAACTAAATGCCTATGAATAAAAAGAAACATGTTTTAATAGGTCTTATTGCTGCTGTGATCCTGATGGTTTCGTTTTGTCACTTTATCGGAGATTCTGAATTTCCGATAAGTGCACTTCTAAATACTCCCGGAAGTAATAATCAATTGAAGGTAGGTAAAGCGCCTCCTCCACCGCCAGATTTTGGATCCGCTGCTGCGGGATTTTTACCCACGAAGATGGAAGATTCTGAAAAGTTCGCATTGTTGCAAAAAGCTTTTAAAGACATGGGCCAGTGTCTAAAAATTCAAGTAGAGGAGTTAGATCCCCAAGTAGAAATTAACTTGGAATACATGACCAACGTTCTTACTGCACCTTTGGGAGTGATCTCTGCGCAAAACGAAGAATGGCGCGCGACAGACCTACGAACTAAAGAAGGCGAAGTTCGCCGCATTTATCTTGAAACCATTGGAAATGTTTCCGCAGAATCGCAAAGAGCATTGAAGTATTATTCAATGTCGCCTGATGGTTCAGAAAAAGAAATCCCAGTAGAGACAGAACTAAGAGTGAATCCATCAGATACAGTAATTTCTGGCTTAGAAGCAGATGGTACCGTGACGGATCGTTCCGTCAGTCGTCGTATCGTGTTTAATTCGGGCGACGAACTTGTATTGGTAGAAAAAAATGGAAAGATCTTTTCGTTTTCAGTGCCCCATGAAGGAAAGACATTTAGTTGCACAGGTGTTGATACCGGCGTGAACTTTAAATGCGAATGTAAGTAATCGGCGGACGCCGGCAGAGCGCAAGCGGCTACAAGCCGCGAAGCTGAAGCTGAATTGAATTAAGAATAAAAAAGCCTCTAAGTCATCCTTAGAGGCTTTTTGTTTTTTTTTGAAATCTTTAAATCTACTGGAAGCGAGTCAAAGCATCGCGAAGTGATTCAAGCTGCAACTTCGAAGTCGCTAGAAGCGCTTTATCAGTTGCTACAACGTCTTCGTCGGCATTCGCTAAGAACTTTTCGTTAGAAAGTTTTGCTGACAACATAGAAATATCTTTTTGAAGTTTATCGATCAATTTTGTGATGCGTTTTACTTCTTCATCAAAATCAACCAATCCTTCAAGTGGGATAATCACTTTTACTGCAGCATCTTTAACAACAACTGGTGCCACGGCACATTTCATCAGGTTGCCTTCTTCGCCGATTTCTAAGTTTTCCACACGGCCCATCGTGATGATAGCTGTGCGGTTGTTACCCAGAATTTTTTGCGTTTGATCGTTCGTAACACCCAGACGCACGTTGATTTTTGTCGCTGGGCTGATGCGGTTTTCGCCGCGGATATTACGAATACCTGCGATCACTTCTTTTACCAAGTCGATTTCAAGAGCAGCTTGTTGCGATCCCAATGCCAAGAAATCACGATCATTACGCGTGTTCGGGTATTGGTCTATGATACAAGCAGCACCTTTGATTGGAAGTTTTTGGTAAATTTCTTCCGATATAAATGGTGCAAACGGGTGCAACAGACGCGTGATACGGTTAAGAACTTGCGCGATCACTAGTTGTGTCGCTTTTTTCTCTTCCACATTTGTGCCGTTCATAATTGGCTTCGTGAACTCAATGTACCAGTCACAGAACTGATTCCAGATGAATTGATATAAAGCTGTGGCCGCGTCAGAGAATCTTTCGCCTTCCATTGCTTCTTCAACCTCTTTCGTCACTTCAGCAAGCTTCGTGATGATCCATTGGTCAAACACGCTGATGTCAGCTTTGTTCGGCAACGCTTTTACACCTTCTGCCGGCGCTTGGAAGTCAGAAAGATTTGTTAATGCGAAACGAGCCGCATTCCAGATCTTATTCATGAAGTTACGATAACCTTCTAAGCGTTGTTCGCTGAACTTAAGGTCTTTTCCAGAAAATAAGTGGGCAGAGAATGTGAAACGTAAAGCATCAGCGCCATACTTTTCAATCATCTCTACGGGGTCCACCGAGTTACCCAAAGACTTAGACATTTTACGACCTTGAGAATCGCGCACCAAGCCGTGGATATAAACCGTGCGGAAAGGAACATCGCGCTTAAATTCAAGACCCATCATGATCATTCTAGCAACCCAGAAGAAAATGATGTCATGGCCAGTAACTAGATAGTTCGTCGGATAGAAAGTCTTAAGGGTTTCAGTTTCATTTGGCCAACCCATTGTAGAAAACGGCCATAAAGCAGAACTGAACCATGTATCAAGAACGTCTTCGTCTTGTTTTAAGTGAGTACCACCGCACTTTTCACAGGCAGTTGGATCAGTTTCACTTACTGTTTGATGTTCGCACTTTTCACAATACCAAACCGGAATACGGTGACCCCACCACAATTGACGCGAAATACACCAGTCTTCGATATTGTTTAACCAGTGAAGGTAAACCTTAGTCCAAGATTCAGGCTCAAAACGGATAGTGCCACTTTCAACCACGCGTTTAGCTGGGGTTGCAAGCTGTTCCATTTTGACGAACCACTGTTCAGATAGAAACGGCTCTACCACCGCGCCTGAACGCGAGCAGTGACCTACTGAATGCAGATGTGGTTCTTCTTTTTCTAACAAGTCTTGGGCTTTAAGGTCTTCAAGAATTCTTTTACGAGCTTCTTGAACTTTCAATCCTTTGTAAGGACCGGCGTTTTCATTTAGCTCTGCTTTTTTAGTCAGGATGTTGATGAACTCAAGGTTGTGGGATTTACCGATCTTGTAGTCGTTAAAGTCATGGGCAGGAGTGATTTTCACTACGCCAGAGCCAAATTCTTTATCTACGTAAACGTCAGAGATGATTTTTACGCGTTTGTTGATCAATGGAATAAGCGCATATTTGCCAATCAAGTGTCTGTAGCGCTCATCTTCAGGATGAACGCAAAGAGCTGTATCGCCCAGCATAGTTTCAGGACGAGTCGTCGCTACAACTAGGTGACCAGAACCTTCTTCCAATGGATATTTAATATGGAATAAAGATCCCTTGATTTGTTTGTGTTCAACTTCCAAATCAGAAATCGCAGTTTCAAGAGGACCTGACCAGTTCACAAGTCTTTGCCCGCGATAGATCAGACCTTTTTTGTGAAGGTTTACGAAAACTTTGCGTACGGCTTTAGAAACACCTTCATCTAAAGTGAAAACCGCGCGATCCCAGTCACAAGAATCACCAAGTCTGCGCATTTGCGAATAGATACGATCACCGTATTGGTGTTTCCACTCCCAAATTTTATCAACGAATTTTTCACGGCCCATATCATGACGATTTAAGCCTTCTTTTTTGATCTCACGCTCAACCACGGATTGAGTTGCGATCCCCGCATGGTCCGTTCCAGGCAACCACATCGTGTTGTAACCATTCATTCTTTTCCAACGAATCAAAATATCTTGGATCGTGTGATCCAAGGCATGACCCATGTGTAGAAAGCCAGTGACATTTGGCGGAGGTAAAATAATTGAAAATGGAGGCTTCGTAGATTGATCCTGAGCCTTGAAATAACCAGAGTTTTCCCACCACTGATAGGTGCGGGTTTCAACATCTGCGGGATTATAGCGATCACTTAATTGTTCTGACATGGGAAGTCCCTCTTATAACTCAGGCGAGGGTACCAAATTTGGGGCCTTTTCGGTAGCTGTAATAGGCTTAAGCTTGGCTTAATGTCTTAATGGAATAGCGGTCTTAACGCTGCGTCCTGAAGGTCTCGGATCCGAGCATATTAAGGCTTTTCAAAGAAAGTGCGGACTGGGCACAATAAACATATGGCACTTTTAAGCTTAAAATTATTCGCAGCAGGTTTATTTCTTTCTCAATTCAGTCAGGCAGGAACTTTGCCCGATTATTCGCAACCAGAATTACTGGCACGTGCGCACTATAAAAGTACTTATCAGCTTCCGCCTTCAAGTTTCCTAAACAACACCTCGCCAGTTATTAATAACAAAGGGGAGGTGGCCTTTAAAGTTATGGCTGTCAACGGGACTACCGATCAGGCGTTATGGCTTAAAACCCAACACGATTCTGCAGGCAAAATTATTTATGTGGCCGCGAGTGATAAGTTTGTGACCGATCCTGGGATCAATGATTTGGGACAGGTGACCTACAGTCCCTTTAATGATGGTTTTAGTGACGGACTTTTTGTTTTCGATTCCCGCACAGCAAAAAGCGAAATGAAGGTGTCAGGTCCGGATAATAAGATATCTTATTTTGGTTTTGCACAAACCTTCACCGATGGAACAGCTGTTTTCAGAGGCCTGACTAGCGAAGGTGATCGCGGTTTTTATGAAATGACATCGTCATTATCAAATTTCGCGATGGAAGGAAAAACGTCTTTCGGTGTGGCAGCCTCTTACCTTTTTAGTCCGGCGATGAATGAAGCAAAACAGTGGGCCTTCAAAGTTCGTCACGGTGGTAATGGCGAGTGGGGGGATGACCGACCTGATCGTATTTATCTTCTGACCCCGGTTGCAAACGGGCATGATGTTCAAATCATTGCTGAAGATAATAAAGCAAATGCGGCTTCACCATTTTCGGGATTCGGTAACTCTTTAGGCTTAGCAAAAAATGGATTGGTTGTATTTGTCGGTCACGATCACCAAGGGAAAAAATCTTTGATTGTCTATGAAAGTGGCCAGTTAACAACGGTGGTCAGCGAAGGAAAAGGTGGAATTTCTGAGCTAGAATTGTTTGCGCCAAAAATAAATTCGTATGGAGTGATAGCCTTTCGTGCAAAGAACGAAAAAGGTTTGCGCGGAATTTATATCGCATCAAAGCAAGGCGTAAAGCGATTGATTGGCGAAGGCGACAGCATCCCTTCGGATTTAGGAGATGCAAACATTATTTCTGATCGAAATTTTCCGGGCTTTGCAGGAAATCTGGATCTAAATGAAAGTAACGAATTAGTTTTTGCTTGTGTGCTAATTGATAGCGCCGGCAAAAAAATATGGGGCGACGCTGTTTATAAGTTAGCTCCTAAAAAACCTTAGGATTTAGTTGCATATAAAATCTAATACTCTCGCTTCACCGGGCCGGCCTTTCAAAGGCCATTCAAGCGTTTTTAAGGATTTGTTGTTGAACGTGTAAGAAGTCCCGCTACCTTGCCAAACTAGTTTTGCTCCGGCTGCTTGATAATGAACTGAAACTTCTGACGAAGGGGCTCTAGGGCAATTGTTTTGAAAATAAACTTTGATTGCTAAGGCAGTGTTTATCGTCGAAACCGAAATACGTCGTATTAATAAACTTGTTTAAGTTAAGCCATTTTCAAATTCAACATGTTCGGTCCCAGTGATATTTTTTCTAAAACTCAGCTATCAGCCGGGCAGTTCTTTCTCAAATCCGGTGGGCGGGTTGTCCACCTTTGGGTTTCATAAGCTATTAATAACACTTAAGAATATTTCCCATGGATCTTCGGACAATTCGGACATCTAGAGTCCCCGATCGAAGACTCATTTTCCAAAAAAAAATCGTTTTGAAATCTCAAACCATTATAAATTCTATTTGAAGATTTTTTCCCGCGGTCCTGGAGTTGCAAACCTTATTTTCGGGGTTTTGAAAAACTAAAGGTTAGCTGAAACAAGATGTTTCGGGGGAAAGATGCGTTTAACTAGATATTCACTTTCGCAAGTTATTTTCGACCAAAATCTTCATACATATGTCGCACTTTTATTGAATACCAAAACAGGGATCCAAATCAGTTTGGATCTAGAATCCTATAAAGAACTTCAGGCCGGAAGCTTTGAATCATTGGCGCCAGAGGTTCTTAGCAATCTGGAACGTTACCAATTTCTTACTTCTGAAACTCCTGATCAGGAGTTGTTAAAAATTATCAGTGAAAATCAAGTTGAAGATAATAAAGAAGAAACGTTGTACGTGGTTTTGCAGCCTTCATCTTGGTGCCAGTTAGGTTGTGTGTATTGTGGGCAAGCTCACTCTAAAGAAGGCAAACTTGATAAGGACGCTATTTTATCTTTTATTCAGAACAAAATCCAAACTCATCAGCCCAAAGAGTTGGTTGTTTCCTGGTTTGGGGCTGAACCTTTAACAGCCGTTTCCCGCATTGTTGAAATTGGCAAAGAACTTAAATCCCTGTGTTTAGAAAAAGGCATTCGCTTTCGTTCGAAAGCCACGACAAATGGGGTTAATCTAAATCGTAAGAATATGGATCTGCTCATTGAGCATGCTAACTGTAATCAATATGAAATCACGTTAGATGGAACGGCGGAGTTTCATGATCAACGACGTTTTACTAAATACAAAGGCCCTAGCTTCGACGTCATCTATAAGAATTTGAAAGATTTGCTGTCTGAAGAAAAGCCAACAGCTAAATTTATCATTCGCTGCAATGTCGATAATGAAAATAGAGAAGGCGTTCTGCCTTTGATTAAAAAATTGCACAGTGATGGCTTGCATAAAAAAATCTGGCACTTCTATATGATCCCGGTTCATTCATGGGGTAATGACGCCCACACAAGATCTTCTTCTTTAAAAGAATTCGCTGACTGGGAACTGGGGATTTTGATGGAAATGATTCAGTTGGGATTTCCGTCAAATCTAATTCCAAAAAGAAAAAAACAGCTTTGTCTTGCGTCTTCAAAAAGTGGGTACCTGGTGGACCCTTCTGGTGAAGTCTTTGGTTGTACGGAAGTTTCCCTTGTACCAAGTTATGAAGTCGCTGGAAAAAACATTCACAGCCTTGGGAATATTAAGGATGAAGGCGCTGGAATTATTCCGAATCTAAATAAATTCAGTCATTTTTATGACGAAGTCATTGCTGGTGATTATGGATGCAAAGAATGCTTCCTGCTTCCACTTTGTGGTGGACGTTGTCCAAAAGAATGGGCCGAAGGCAGGGCCGCTTGTCCTTCTCTAAAAATGAACATTCAGGAAAGAATGTTGCTGCAGTATTTGCAGTCCAAAAAATACTTCCCGAAAAAAGAGGCGGCCGTATGAAGACCGCCCAATTGACGAATACGTTCTTTGTTCCAAATAAAGACTATATTAATCTTGTTTCCTACACGACATGGATTCAGAAGCTGCAATGTGGCTTGGATCAATTCGAGTTTATCTTTAGACAGAAAAATTATTACCTTTCAGATGCAGACCTAGAGTTCTTCTTTTCATTAGGAAACAACCTTTCGCTTTTGCTTTTTCACCACGGAAAAAAGGATCTATCGCGCGCGCTTTGTCTTGGTATTTTGCGTTCCTTTTCTGCCAGACACTGTACTGATGGCAGAGCGTCTGCCTTGGCTTTGCAATCTTATGTGAATTTGGTTCGTCAGGGCCGGCATGAAAAACAGCTGGTGGCTTCTGAAATTGAAGCTACCATCGGGGCAGTGATTAACGGTTATAAAGAGCTGCCGCTTTTTGATTCAGTTTATGATTTATCAAAACTGACTGATCAAGAAGCGTATAAAACCTTTTTGCGGTCTTTGCGGGTCGATCTTTTAAAAACTTTGCTGAATGAATCCACCTATAAAGTTAACAGCGAAGTTTGGAACTGGGTTGCGAAAAAAGAGGACGCATTACTTTCAGAATTTTACATCATCCAAGATCAAAAAAAGGGCTGTTATGAAAGTGCCCTAGAAAAAAGTTTGCTGATGTCGCAAAAATCACAAGGTCTTGTTCTGCATGCAGCAATGCTAAGAATGGCGACGATTCTAAAGGCCGATGGGTTTGATGAAGAGGCTGAAAGTATTGTGACAAAATTGCTTTCATACTATGTGCACACTGCTGAAATTACTGCTCAGAATTTTGAATTTGCACTTTTATTAAATCAATACGTATTAGATTCAACCAGCTTAGATTTGGTTTATGAGCTAACCAATAAGAATTTTAAGTTTGCAGAGACTGAAAAAAATGAAGTGGGAATGCTTACGACTCTGCAAATTTTTAATGCGGCAAATTTTGGTGATCTTGATTCTAAGACTTTATTACTACAATTAAGAAATCGCACAGGCTATCAAAACTTCCGAGATGCGAAGGCGCCAAATTCTATTAACACATTTCAATTAGAATCAATGATGGAACATTTCTTGGAGCTTATTCCAGCGTTGCTGCAAAAGCTGCAACCTCAGTTTCAAGAAACCGAAAGTTCGATGCTTACTTTTTAAAAACAAATTTATTCAGGAAATTAATTCTGGATAAAAACACAGGAGGAACCATGAACAACAACGAAAACTCGCGTAAGGATACAATGAAAAAATTGGCTTTATCTGCGGCCATGATGAATGTGTTGCTTGCCTCAAACGTTTCGGTAGCAGCGGCTAAACCCGTCATAGCAACCGAAGAAGATAAACAAGTTTCATTTGAAGTAACTAGCACTGCAGGCGCCCAAGAAGTTGAATGGTTCGACTCGGGTTGTGTCAGCAACAGCGGTTGCGGAGCAACTTAGTATGAAACCAGTAATTGCTAGCACCCTTCTATCTTTGTTGGTTGGAGTTAGCACTGCTTGCGCTGGGACTTCGGGAAAACTGGCTAAGGATGTCACGAATCTAAACGACCTGAATCATAATGGCGTTGCCGAAATTCAAAACGGCAGCGTAAAAGGTTCAGCTAAAATTCGTGGGCGCTTAATTGCAAAGGATGTGCAGTTTGCAAAATCCTTAGACGTTAATGGTCGTGTTGAACTTGATAAGTCTCAAGTTGCTGAATCATTAAATGTCGATGGTCGCGCCACTTTGAAGGATTCTTCGGTGAGAGGTGAAAGTTATTTCCGCGGTGTCGCTATCTTAGAGCAAAGTCATTTGCAGGGTGCGGTGACGATTCGTGGAGATCAAGGTTCTAGCCTTCGCAACGTGACTTTGGATTCGTCTTTAAACTTTTTAGGGAACGAACTAGAGATTACGGGGAAGTCTTCTGTCAAGAAGATCGCAGTTGATCCAAGTCCTGAACATCCCCTTGGACCTATCATTCGATTGGGTGCTGATGTGACAGTGGATGGAGATATCGAATTCCGTTCTGCCCCAGGAAGGGTTTACGTTTCACCAACGACTGTTATCCGCGGCAAGGTTATTAAGGGCGAGGTCCTTCGCTAACAAGACTTCAAAAAAAGAAAAGGGGCAGCACTTAAAGTGTTGCCCCTTTTTTTATATGTGTCGTTCGATTCAATTACTTTAGGAAATCAGCCATCAAACGAGCGCCAACAAGGACTTCTTGTTTGATAATGTCGTCGCCTGTTTCTGGTTGCAACGTCACTTGATTCGCAGCTACGTGATAACGGAAGTTCGTGTCTGTGTATGGTTTATACTCAAGTACCAAACCCATGCCCATGAACTTGTTAGTTTGGGTTCCTGCGATTTCAAGTTTTTCTTCGGAACTGGTAAGTTCAATGCGTGGAACCCATTGTTCCCAGCCAGAGTATCCAATTTTAGCTACGATTGAGTTTAAAGCGTCTTTAGTGTCGCCCGCATCAGAGTTTCTTTCAGTCATTAGGTAATCAACAGTTACACTGACTGGTTGTGAATTCCACATCGCGCCCACGGCGATGAAGCTGTGTTTATCGTCAGTAACACTCGCATTCATCATGTGATAGCTTAAATTGAACATAAGTGCTTTATCCATGAAGGCACCCTTCCAAATCGCGCCCACCATGGATGTGTTCTGAGAAAGAGGAGTTGTTGCTTCTTGGTTTGTCTCGTTAGTCGCTAAGATATGCAAAGTTTGGGTTTGGTCAGCAAAAGAGAAAGTCCCTTTAACACCAGTCATATATAATAGATTGGTAGTTCCTAGGTTTTGACCAGCCAACGCTCCAGCAGGGCCCGTGCGAGTGTAGAATTCAGAAGTTAGGTATAAATCTGCACCACTTGTCGCGCCTTCAAAGCCGCCAAATTCAGTATTAAATTTACCGGCGCTTAAAGTGAACATGTCGTTCATTTTGTGCGAAAGATAAGCGTACTCTAATGATCTTTGGGTAGAATCCGTGTTAAGTTGAGTCGTTGATTTATTAAACGCCCAACGCACACGCATAGATAAATCTTCAACAACTTTCGTTTGGAAATCCAAGCGTCCTGTTTTTAGGTAAAATTTCGAATAGCTAGGTGTAGCTACTTCGTCATTATATGTAACGCCAGAATAATCCGCGCGCATATCTAAGTTGATTGTTCCAGCTTGAGCTGTTGCTGCAAGCGCAGTTGCAATTGCTGTGATGAAAAACCTTTTCATTGTACATTCCTTTTCTTAAAAGTTTTTTTCTGGATGAAATAAGTATTGTACAAGCACTTGGTAGAGCCAATTAAGGTTTGGTTGTTTTGTCAAAGTCCTGTTATTTTATTGTTGCCGCTCTGTCAGGATCTTTGCGTATCCGCCATCAACATAAAACGCGTTGGTGTAGCCAGCTGCTTCAAGACCTTCAATTACCTTGGGTGATTGGGTCCCATCTTTATCAATAACTACAACCGCGAAATGCATTGGCAATTTTTTTTCGTTAATAGCTGCGACAACCTCGTGTGGTTGCAACACCACCTTAATATTATCTACATGCATATTTACTAAACTATTAAACCACGATTTGAAATCGAGCTCTTCATTTAGCATGACCAGAATCATGGGAATTCGATTTTGCAAAAGATTATTGAACTGAAAATATCCAATAGAATTAAACGCCATTTTGCTCTGCTCTTCCGTGTTCTGGGATGTGATTGTAAATATTAATAACGAGGGCTAACCCTGCAGCTGCCAACAACCCTGACACCCAAAAAGGGGCAGTCATTGCAACGTAGCCGTACAAAGCGCCGCCAATGGCGGGACCGATGATTCTTCCTAATGAAGCCATGCTTTGAGTAACACCCATTGCGGCCCCTTGTTCTTTCGAATCAGACAGCAAACTGATGCTGCCTAAGATGGATGGATTTGAAAGGCCATTTCCTAACGACAAAAGCGTCATTGCTAAAGCCATCATCGGAATATTTACCGAAACTGCAATGCACGTGAGTCCTGCAGCAAAAAGAGCCAACCCCAGTCTTAAAACTTTGCGTTCACCCCATTTTGGCAAGAGCCTGCGAACTAAAAAACCTTGGGTGAAAACGATGATGATCCCGATATAAGCAAATCCAAAGCTGACTTGTTTGATATCCCATCCGAACTTTTCACCCATAAATAGAATCAAAGTTGCTTCCATTGAAGACATCGCAAGCGAGGTCAGCAAAAACACGGACATCAATGTGCCCACGGTTTTTACGTTTAGATAGTGCCACATCACAGAGAAACGTTTTTTCTTTTCAGCCGATTCACTTTTTTCAGTTAAAGATTCAGTTAGAAACTTTAAACCAAAAAGGAAGTTCGCAAGGCACAATCCTGCAACCCAGTATGCTGCAAACGAAGTGTCAAAGTGTGGTTCTGCATTGATGGCATGCCCCCATACGGCAAGGCCACCACCAAGGGCAGGACCGAAAACGAATCCTAAGCCGAAAGCAGCGCCGATAAGGGCCATGCCTTTGGACCGTTCATGTTTTGGAGTGATGTCAGAAATGTAGGCTGATGCGGTGGAAAGACTGGCACCAAAAAATCCTGCTAAGATGCGCGCGATGAAAAGCCATTCTAATGTGCGAGCTTGGGCAAAGATAATGTAAGAGATTGCTTCACCGACAAGACAGAACAGCAAAATGGGACGTCGTCCAACGCGATCACTAAGGCGTCCCCAAAAAGGAGAAAATAGAAACTGCATTAACGAGTACACAGAAAGCAACAGACCCGTTTGTAGCGCCGTTGCGCCAAAATTGCGGCTAAGAAGGGGAATGATTGGAATTACGACCCCAAAACCTACAAGATAAAGAAAGACGGTGAAAAAGATGATAGCCAGGCGCGATTTGTTTGATGTGGAAGTCATAGAGTTGTTAATATTAGGAAGTTATGAAAATAGCAAATAATCTTCAGCCTTGTAAGCTTCTCATTTTAGGTCTTTTTTTAAGTTCTAGCCCAGTTCTCGCTCTTGATAACTACAAAGAGTTTAAGCGCGACACGTGGGAGTTTGAAGCCTCGACTCAGTACTTCAGCTCCCAAGCCAATTATTCTTCTGGTGGCGAGAATCAAACCCTTTCAAGCGGGAATAGTTATCAACTACTTGATTTCACTTTTGCGACTCGTTATGTGCCGAAAAGTCGCTGGTCTATGTTTGCTTGGGCCAATGTTGGAAACTCTGAAAGTAAAAACAGCGTGGCTACTCGTACAAATAGTTCCTTAAACGAAGGGGCTGCAGGGGTTGATTTTTTACTTTATGATGAAAAGTTTCAGTTGATACCAGAATTTGTCGCGCTGATGCCTTTTGAAACCATAGATCCTCTTTCTGATGCCGTTGCTAATTCCGAAGGTGTGGTTCAAGTTAGATCTCGTTTGATCGCGCAAAAGAACTTTAATGCTTTTAAGGGTTACGGCTGGCTGGGTTTTACTTATCGCAGTGACGGGCGTTCATTTCTGATGCCTTGGGGAGTGGGTGCTCAGTTCGGCAACGGTAAAATGAAATGGGGCGCTGAAATTTTCGGCTATCAAAGTGTATCTGAAGATTCCAATGCCACGGATTCTGCCGTGCGCACGGCTTATATCAATGCTGTGAATGCCGGTTCATTCAAGTTTTACTCTCCGAACCCTTCGTTGATTGATACTTTGGGATATGCGACGTGGGCGCTATCAGAAAAATGGACTTTGCAAGCTAACGGGGGCGTGACTTTAACAGGAGCGAACTCTGCAGCAGGTTTTCATGTTGGCGGATTCATTCGATATACTTTTGATATGACGGATGGCTATGTTCAAGAGCCAGAGCGTATCGATGGCGATTTAAGTTCGGAAAAGAAGGTTCAAGAATTTAAAGAAAACACCTCTGATGAAATTGATCAAAGTCTTTTTGAAGCTCGTCCTACAAAACGACCGCGCAAAAAGAAGCCGCAGATCAGTGACGAAGAGCTGCAACAGCGCGAATTGCAACAGCAACTTGATAACACTGAATTTGAAGTGGAATTAAAATCAAATAAGAAAAAGAATCGTCCTTAAGATTTTTTTTACGGACATTTAAAAAGAGCTCTGGCCTGGGGCTCTTCCAAACCTTGAATTTCTATGACTTTATGTCTTCCCGTTTCGCCTTTAATTAAGGTGATATTTCTTTTTGCGACCTTTGCTAATTTAGAAAGAAATTCGATCAGGGCCTCGTTGGCCTGTCCGTCGACGGGTGGGGCGGTGATTTTAATTTTTATTTCTTCGTTGTGGGGACCGACGACTTCATTTTTAGAGGATTTGGGCTGAATAAAAAGGTGGAGCCGAACTCCACCTTCTATTTTTTCAATCATGATTAGGAAAACTACTCTGCTGAAAGCGGAGAAATATTCGCTGAGCGACCTTGGCCATTTCCGTTCTGAATGTTGTGATTCGGAAGTTGAGCTTGTGGCATGTACTTTTCGCCCTGCTCAAGCAAAGACAAATGCGCTTGGGCCAAAGCTTTTAAGTTCGCTTCAAACTGCATTCTTACGCGCTTAAGATCAGTGACCTCTTGATACATCTTCTTCAGTGAATCCCGAGAATCACGAGTGATGATTTCTGATTTTTGTTGGGCATCAGCAATAATAAGTTTTGCCTCACGCTCTGCATCTTGGCGAAGTCTTTCAGCCATTTGAGTTGCGGTTGCAATTGTTTCTTTTAAAACTTGGTCGCGATCTTTGTATTCAAGAAGGGAAAGTTCTTTTTCGCGAATGCTTTCTTTTAAGGAATTGCGTTCTTGAATTAGAGATTCCATTTGTGCTGCAACTTGCTGAAGGAAATCCATAACCTCATCAGCATCTAGTCCCATCATCTTTTTACCAAAAGACTTATGCGCGATATCGATAGGAGTAATTCTCATCTTGTTCCTCCATGAACATTATGGATTAAGGATAAAGGCCGAGTCTGTACCAGGGCAAGGTTATTTGATTTCTCTAGCCATTTCTTTGTTTCTCATCGCAGCCTTTTCAAAGCTAATGCGAAGAGCGCGTTCGATCTCTAGTTCCCTCATAGACTGAAGTCCAGCAGCGGTCACACCTTTTTTCGATGTCACTCGGGCTTGCAGATCTTCAACGCCTTCGCGGGCTTGTGCTGCAAGTAAAGATGCGCCAACAAAAGTTTCAATGGTCATCACGCGGGCTTCTTCCACTGAAAAACCGTGCTCTTCAATCCAATCCTGCCAATACATCATCATTTCAAAAACAAATCCCGTTCCACTAGAACAAGAAATCATCAAGGCTTCAAACTGATCTTCATCAGTGACTTTGATAATTCTGCCAAGCGGGGCAAACAAGTCTTCAACGGTACTTTCTAAAGCGTTGTCTTCGTCGTCATTTAGCAAGTATCCAATCACTCCGCGACCGATCAGCGAGGGAGTGTTTGGCATGACACGGGCAAGGCGGGCCCCTTGAATATATCTTTCTAGCTTTTCCATGCGAATGCCCGCAGCCACACTGACGACAATCTTGTGTTCGTCAAAAGCGCGGGTCACTGGTTCTAAAGCAAGCAATAGATCTTGAGGTTTTACTGCCAGGATAATGATATCGCATTTATCAATAAGCTCTTCATTGCTTCCAAGAGCGTTAATTTGATAGGTCTCAACTAGTTTTTGTAGCTTTCCTTGGGATCGATTCGTTGCAAAAATATTTTTTGCAGAAATGCCCCCTTCGATAAGTCCTTTGATCATTGCCTGCGCCATGTTGCCAGCGCCTAAAAAACCGATTTTTTGTGATTTCAAATAGGGGTTCATTTTACTCCCAGAGCTGTAGCTTAATCCTACATTTTAGGGGGACGTTCGCCAAACAAAATAGTCCCAAGACGCACAATGGTTGCTCCTTCAGCAACTGCCACTTGATAGTCATGGCTCGTGCCCATTGACAGCTCTGTCAGTGGGTGAATGGACTGGTTGGTTTGCGCACGTAAGATCTGCAGCAAATCGCTGAGTTCCCTAAAGTAAGGACGGACTTCATCGGGGGTTTCGGTTAATGGGGGCATGGTCATCAAACCAAAAATATGAATTTGGGGTAAAAGAACAAGCTCTGGCCAATCTTTTATTAGCTGGTCTTTATCAAAACCAGATTTGGTTTCTTCTTTAGCTAGATTCACTTGGATTAAAATATTTTGATCCACGTTCTTTTTCTGGCATTGCTGACTGATGGCTTTGGCAAGATCCAAAGAATCAACAGAATGGATAAGGCTGAATTTGCCAGCAACGTACTTAGCTTTATTTTTTTGAAGATGGCCGATCAAGTGCCAGGCGATATCTGGAAGGTCAGAAAGAGCCTCCATTTTGTCTAAGGCCTCTTGCACATAGTTTTCACCAAAATGCCGTTGGCCCTGTTGATAGAGGCTGCGAATTTTTTCGGCTGGTTGCAGTTTGGAAACTGCTAAGACCTGGCCCGGGGAGCATTGCTTTTGAATATCCGCTAAATTCATGCCCCCATGCTAACAGAACTAAAATGGAAGGTCGATAAATTGTGGCGCTTCAGCATTAAGTAATTTTGCATATTCAAGGATGAATTGTTTGTGAGCTGATACAGAAGTGAATTCACCGAAGTGTCTGCAATTTTCAGAATCTAAAGTGGGTCCACGGGTTGCACCGACTAAGACAAGTCCTTGAGTGCTTTCAATGTATGCGGGTCCGCCAGAATCACCTGCACATGCACCGCCATTTTTTTGGTCGATAGTAAGAATTCCATTTTCAGTTTTTGCTAGCGGAGAATACACAGCATCTAATCCCGTTCCCATCTCTGGTGGATCAGACAATTCGTTGGTCATTCCATAACCAGCAAGTAATAAGTTCTGGCCAGAAGGTAACAGGCTCTAAATTGAATGTCTTAACAAAACTTTTCGATAATAATTTTGTAAGTTTCAAGAAGTAAAATTTTTAAAGACCTACAAAGACAGGAAGTTCAGCCCCATCAATGTGAGCTGTATCCAAAATAAATTTTTTAAATTTAGAAGCAAAAGTGTATTCCCCAAAATGGCGGCAGTCATTTGCTCTGCCGTGGGCACCACGAGTGATTCCGACGACGATCAATCCCTTTGAAGTTTCAAGAAAAGCTGGGCCACCGGAATCGCCGTTGCATGCACCTTTTGCTGATGTTTGGTCTGTCACAAGAATAGTATCAACTGTCTTAGCCAACGGGACTCGTACGTAATTCATACCCGTAGCATAAACTCGCGGCTTTAAATCATAAGTTAAGCCAAAACCTGCCAAAAGAAGTTCTTGGCCATCGTTAAGAGTTAATCCTTCTTCTAGAATAGGAGCGGGTTGGGCGGACTCAGGGGCGAACTCTGCTAATTTAATCAAGGCGACGTCATTTAAAGCAGAAATGGGAAAGCCGTTGTCATCATATATGGTCTTGTATTTGCCGTGCAAAACGAACGACTCAACTTCGCGAAGCGTGCCTTCTTCCATGGTCTTTGGAATGTTTGTACCAAAACTTACAATGATCTGTTGTTCGGCCGTCGTCGCAAAACAGTGTTGCGCGGATAAAACAAGATTTTTAGAAATTAAAATCCCGGTGCAAAAAGGCGTTAGGTTGCCATCAATATTCACCAGTAAAGAAACTGTAGAAGCCGTTACAGCATCAGTTTCGGTCGCGGCCTTTCCACCAATGATAGATGCATTACCATATTCAATTCCTAGATTGTTTTGTGAAGTATTTGGTTCTGCGCAAGCAGCAAGAATCAATAAAGCTAAAGCTAAGAACGCTTTTTTCACTCAGCACCTCGGGTAAATAATCCACGGGCACTTTACCAAAGATCGTGAAAAAAATCCCAAGTACTTTAGAGTGTCGAACTTCTAGACAGCATTTTTTACCTGACTATCAAGAAACTAAACACTTACGATTCTGCGATTTCGGCGATCAATTTTTTTACTAAACTCACGGGTAATCCGACGACATTGTCGAAAGGGCCAATATAACGCTCAACGAACTTACCGCCCAGGCCTTGAATGCCGTAAGCACCGGCCTTATCCATGGGCTCACCACTATCAATGTAGGTCCAGATTTCATCGTCGGTTAAGTTTTTAAAATAAATTTCCGTTGTCTCAGATTGAGACACTTCCCTCTGGGTTTTGCTATCGATAAGGCAGACGGCCGTGATGACATCATGCTTTTTCCCAGACAATAGTCGTAAAATCCGGTAAGCATCGTCGCGATCCTGAGGTTTGCCTAAGGGGCCCCCGCCAAAAATCACTTCAGTATCGGCAGATAAAACCAAAAACTCGGAGCTTCGACTGGACTTAAGTTGGTCAAATGCCGCCCTCGCTTTACGTCTAGCAATGTCTAAAATCTGCTCGCTCACATTCAGGTTTTTATTAGGAATTTCCGATACTTTAACTGGAACCACGTCAAAGTTGTAACCGGCTTCTTTTAGAAGTTCACGACGGCGTGGAGACTCTGATGCCAAAACAAGTGGTTTCATGGGTTTACTTGAACACAAAGAGGCGTAGATGGGAAGCGCAGAATTAATGCTCATACTAGGATTGCTGCTCGCAGGAGTGGCGGTATTCCTATTTGTGAATTCCATCTTTGCAAGTAACGCCGGTAAACAACAGCTTTCATGGGCGAATAACGATGAGCCTGTGAAATCTAAAAATGCCATCGTGAATTTTTCACGTCCACTAGTTCACCAATTCACATTGCAGCATGCTCTGCGTATTCGCAATGAAGGTTATCGCAAAAGAGTTCGTAAATACATTCTGACTTCCGGTCTTTCGCGGGAATTGAATGAAGATGAATTCATTGGTTTGCAACTGCTGTGGGGCGTGATGTTCCCGGTGTTCTTGTTGATTATGAATTTCTCGCTGCAATTGGGTCTGCCGCCAGCGATGGTGTTAGGTATGGGCTTGATTGGTTTTTATCTTCCGCAAATCCATGCGAAGGGTGAAAAGAAGCGCCGTGAACTTTCTGTGCGTGGAGATCTGCCATTCTTTATTGATCTTTTAGCTTTATCAGTTGAAGCCGGCTTGGATTTCTTTTCTGCGATTCAAAAGATTGTGGATAAAGCGCAAAACACAGACAGTGTTCTGGCTGATGAGTTAGGAACAGTTTTAAAAGATATTAAAATCGGTGCTTCTAAATCACAGGCTTTGAAAGACATGGCTGAAAGACTTGATATGAATGAAATCACCAGCTTTGTCGCCGTCCTAGTGGATGCCGAAGCAACGGGTGCAAGTATTTCTCAAGTCTTAAAAGACCAATCCGTACAAATGCGCTTAGAGCGTTTCGTACGTGCGGAAAAAGCTGGTGCCAGAGCATCGCAAACAATTTTGATTCCATTGATGATTTTTATTTTACCAGCGGTGTTTATCATCGTTTTCGGACCGGTTGCCGTGTCCTTTATGTACGGGAAATAGAAGATGGCAGTACTTAAGAACTTAACAACAAATCAAACCTTAGTGCCGCAGTTAAGTGTGGCTAGGACCTTTTGGTCACGAGGTAAAGGATTGTTAGGAAGATCTGCATTGCCGCAAGAAGAAGCGCTGTGGATTCATCGCTGCAACAGCATTCATACGTATTTTATGAAGTTTTCAATTGATTGTGTTTTTGTGGATAAAAATCTTCAGGTGAAAGCCATATATCAAGATGTCAAACCTTGGAGATTGGTGGCGCCAGTGTGGGGCGCAAGTTCAGTGATTGAATTAGCAGCAGGGACTGTGACTACTATGAAAATCAACGTAGGGGATCAACTTTATGTGGGCGCTTAGGATACTAACCGGCCCACAAGCGGGTCAGATTATTGAACTAAAAATGGGTCGCAACCTGATTGGTCGCGCGCCTCAGTGTAATATTAAACTGATCAGTCCGGGAGTTTCTAAGGAACATACCGAGATCAATGTTTATCCAGATAAAATCGTTATCACGGATTTGAAATCAAGTAACGGCAGTTACATTAATGGTATTCGAATTCAGAACGGCATCATGCGGTTAGGGGATAAGCTAGGTATTCATGACATCCTTGTGGATGTGATACCTGCTCCTGAAATCAGAAAAACACAAGCTCCAGCTCCTTATTATGGTGGTGCTGCTGCTCCGCAAATGCCACAACCTATGCACATGGGGATGCCTCATCAGGGAATGCCGCAAGGAATGCCACAACCAATGGCTTCCGCAAATGCAGGCCCGATGCCGGGGCCAGCACCTGCATATCAGCCTGGTGGCTTTCAAGGATTAATGGCCAAAGCCCAAGACTATTTAGACCGGGTGGCGTTGCCAGGGGTTTATAAGCTTCCGCAGTATGCGGAACTTAAAATGGTTCTATTGGGTTTTGTGGTTTTATTTATTTTCTCAACCACACTGCTTTCGATGATTCCGATGGTGCAAATCACCAGAGCCAGCATCATCAATGAAAGTAAACGTCGTGCAGCCTCAATTGCGCGAACAGTGGCGACGATCAATCAAGCGGCTCTTTTGCAAAACAGCTATTCGTCATTAAGTACGAATGCCGCAGAATCTGAAGATGGCGTTAAGCAAGTTCTTATCGTGCAACAATCGGACGGTATGATTTTGGCGCCCGCTTCAAGAGCAGGAACAACGCCGGATTTACCATTCGTGCATTCCGCGCGCAGAGAAATGCGCCCGCAAGCCGTTGAGGTTGATTCTTCGACTATTGGTGCAAGTTTCCCAATTGGGTTGTTTGATCCAAATACGGGTGAACAATCAGTCAAAGCCCATGCAATTGTATTGTATGACATCGGAAGCTTAGCTTTTGATGATGGACGGGCTATCAGCTTGTTTATGCAAACTTTAGTGATCGCCTCTTTGATTGGGTTGGTGATTTACTTCTTTATGTACAAGCTTATTGAGTATCCGATTGTCAGCTTAAATGCCCAATTAGATGCCGCGATGAGAGAGAAAAAAGACAATACTGAAGTGAATTTCTTATTCCCTCCATTCCAAGCCTTGGTTGGAAACATCAATAGCTTGCTGACCCGCTATATTCATGGCGGCGGCGATGATGGAAATGGCGCTAACAGTTTTGTGAACAAAGACGGCGAGGCTGAAAACCTAGTTCAGCTAGTGGGTTTTCCATGTATTGCGATTTCCCGTGAAGGTCGCATTATTGCTTGCAGTGCTTCGTTTACGCAAATTGCCCGTGCTGATATTTCAGCTCTTCAAGGGCAGTTGTTTAAAGCCATTCCTGATGTGGCTTTACAACAAAATATCGAAGGTCTTTTAATAAGAACCCGCGAAAACATGCGTGCCATCCACACGGATCAATTAGAGTTTAGCGGACACTTATGTATTCTAAGTTGCCAGGCTATTTCTTCAACAGGGCATGAGCCAGATTATTTTGTAATCACGGTATCTCCGACTGAAGGGGGCTCTTGATGAGTGCTGCTCCGCAGGTGAAGGATACCTTGAAATTTGATATCGAAATCGTGGCAGGACCGCACACGGGTCTTAAAGCGAATTTCTCTAAGGCTTCGGTCTCTATCGGCCGTGGCCCCGAGAATGATATTGTCCTTTCTGGAGATCCCCGCGCCAGCCGTCAGCATGCTGAAATCAAGCAACGCAGTAATGGTGAATTTGTTATTGTGAATTTGAGCCCGAAGAATTTTGTCATGCTTAACGGACAAAATATTCAGTCTGAAATTCTCACTAACGATTCAATCATCTTGATTGGTGATTCTGAAATTCGTTTTAAAGTGGAAGTGCCAACGCCAACGGTACCGCCTCCAAGTGCGGCGCCAGTGTTTTCAGCGCCGACTCCATTTAAGCCCCAGGCTTCGGTGCCACAAGCACCGGCTTATCAAGCGCCAAGACCGATGCAAACTCCCGCAATGCCCCAAGGTGGTGTGCCAGGAATGCCAAATCCTTCTTTTCCACCAGCGCAACCGGTGGGTGGGTATGGTGGTTACCAGCCACCTCCCCCTGGACCTATGCCTTCTGCGGCAAGGGGATCTTCAGGTGGTGGGTTGTTAGAAAATCCAAAAGCGCGGTTTTATGGAATCATTGCCATCCTAGCGTTAGTTGGTTGGTTCTTAATGTCGCCATCTAAAAATAAAGACAATAAAGATCCGAATGCGATTCGGACTTCTTCAATCACTATGCAAGATGTGGCGGCGGCAGAAAAACGTTCCCAAGAATTGCTAATAGTGAAAAAGGAAAAATACGACTCGGTTCAATACCGTCGTTCGCAAGAAAACTTTATTAAGGGCTTCCGCGACTTCCAGCAAGGACAATATGCCCGGGCTCGCGAAGCTTTTCAGGTGGTTTTAAATCTGGACCCTGACAATGAGTTGGCAAAACGCTATTATCATTTGTCGAAGATTAAGTTTGATGAGTTAGTGAAGTTTAATATGATTCAAGGCAACCGCTATAGAGAGAAAAAGAACTGGAGAATGTGCCAGTCCAATTATTCTAATGTCATGACGATGCTTTCAAATCGTCGTGATGATCCTAGCTATAAGGAAGCCAAACAATTTTATGAAGAGTGTACATTGAACATGGAGGGCAGATTCTAATGGCTCGCCTCAAAGTACGCCTTCGCGGCAAACCAGTTTACGATATCACTTTAACGGAAGACCGCGCTTACGTGGCTGGCCGTAAAGAGGATTGCGATATCGTGTTGCAACCTGAAAAAGGCATTTCCCGCGAACACTTTAAAATTTCCTGCGTCAATGGATCTTGGAGTGTTGAAGTCGTTTCCCGCTATGGTGAAGTCATTTATAACGGTGAACAGGTTCAGCAATTTGAATTGCAACATGGCAGCGGTTTTAGTCTGCCGCCGTATGAATTTGAATTCCTAGTTTCCAGTGGTGATGATGTTCCTGTATCTGAAGCCCAAGTTCAAAATTCGAATCTTCCGGCTTTAAGCGGAGATCATGAAAGTTTTGAAGGCAGTGAAGAAAAAACTGTGATTGGGGCAGCGCCTTCTGCTGCTTATATAAAAATCACAGATTCCCAAGGCGAAACCAAAGAAATGATCCGTCTGGATGCAGGTGAGTCCTGGATCGCAGGCCGTGAATCATCTTGCCATATTCAAATCAAAGACAGCCGAGTTAGCCGTCGTCAGTTTGAAATTCGCAGAGCTGGTTCGCAATATGTGATTATTGATCTTGGCAGTGTGAATGGAACTTTGGTGAATGGAAATCCTATTTCTTCCTCAGATCCAACACCGATAAAAAGTGGTGACGCGATCAGCGTGCTATCGAATTATCTTTATTTTGAATTGCACGATGCAAATTTCCAAAGTCGTTTAGAGATGGTGAATGTGCCACCTCCAAGTTCTTTGGTGTTAATGCCTAATGATCCGCAACAATCCATGGACTTGATGCCTTATCAGCAGCATCACGGTCATGTGCCAGTGCCATATCAGCCGCAAATGCAATATCCAACAGTGGGTGGCGCAACTGGTGCTGTAGGAATGCCAGAAGCTAAAGGCAAATTTGATTTTGAAAAAAACCGTCCTAAGATTATTGCGGGCGTTGTTGTGTTGCTTGCTGTGGCTTATTTATTCAGTGGTGATGATGGCAAAGATAAAGTTCCAGCCAATCCTGCTGCTGCCGTAGCGCCAGGTTCACCGCAAGAAATTTTTAATAAGTTAAAACCAGAACAACAAGCCTTGGTTCGTCAGCGTTATAAAGATGCAAAAAATCTTTATATGCAGGGAAAATATCAATTAGCCCAAGATGAAATCGTCAAGATTCAAGAAGTGGTTCCAGACTTTGAAGATATCAAGGAAATTGAACGTCTTTCTAAGGAAGCGATCTTTATCCAAGAACAACAACGTCGTCAGGAACAGATTGAAAAAGCCAAGGTAGAAACTGAAGAAAAAATTCAGGCGCAAACCACCGAATGTCAGAAAAAGATCAATCCAACGGTGACCATGCCTGAAATGGAAGAATGTCTATCTTCCGTTCTGCAATTCAATCCAGAACATCCACGTATCCTGGATTTGAAAACCCAAGTTGAAAGCATTATTGCGCAACGTGAAGCCAAAGATGCCGAAAGAGCCGCTTATCAGGCTTTAGTCAGTCAAATGCGCTCTTTATACTCTCGTGCCCAAAAAGTTCATCAGGCGGGTAAACCATTGGATGCCATAGCTGCTTATCAAAAAGTATTAGCGGCTAAACTGCCAGATCCAAGTGGCCTTAAGAATGAATCGCAACGAAGCATTGCTTCGATTCGTCAAATGATGAATTCAAAAACCGCAAAGTTTCAGGCAGAGGCAGATCGCGCCTATCAAGCGCAAAATTTAAAAGGTGCCATCTTGGCTTTACGTAAAGCCCGTGCCATGGATCCTTCAAATCCAGAGTTGCCTGACAAAATTGAACAATACACTTTAGAATTAAGAAAACAAATGATGTCCATTTACCAAGAAGGCATCTTGGAAGAAAGTTTTGGTAACGTCGATGGAGGAGACTCTAAGGCTGGCGCCAAAGATAAATGGCGTAAGATTTTAGATTTAGATGTTCCAGACGGTGAGTACTATAAAAAAGCTTACATCAAGCTTAAGAAATACGGGGCGCTATAATGAAGCTGCAAGAGCGTTCTTACAGTACAAAAATCCTGCGCCCCAAGCCGCTAATCTATCAAGAAGACGATGGGTCTTTGATTGTAATTGCTACTTCCTGGGGGCAGCCAGAACATGCTCAGCGCGCTTTAGATGAAGTCGTAAAGTACGTTCGCGCCGCCCAATCTGATGTGGAAGTGACTTCACCGTTTGAATTTCTAAGCTGTCTGACGGATGAAATTAATTATGTGCGCACGGGTATTCTTATTGCGAATGATCTGCTTTATCGTGGTGAAAACAAAATGGAATATTTTTCGGGCGTAGAAATTTTGGCCATTTTTAAACGGGGTAGCCAGATCGCTTGGGCTCAGGTAGGCGCGCCCACTTTGATGATTCAAAGAAAGAACCGCGGTTTGCAGGCGCTTTCGATCGGGACGGATCTTTCAAGTGAGTTTCCAGATCAGAACTTACCACCGTTACCGTCGCAACTTTTGGGATTAGAACCTACTTGTTATATTCAGTGTGGTCACACCCATGTGGTTGAAGGTGATCAGTTGGTTTTATTGGCAAGCTCGAACGTCGCAACCTCTTTATGGTCCAAAGATTCCCAAGATGCAGACCTTTCCACTATAACCACAAGAATGATTCAGGATGACCCTGAAGCACCATTCTGGTTGGGCCTTGTTTCCGTAGACTAATTTTCATCACTCTGCAGCGATTTATAAACTTGATTGCGCAGCTTTGTATATTCCGGCAGATGCAAGGCAAGTTCCGTGCGGGAAGGGGCAAGAACGTTTTCCCTTGCTGTATCCCAGATCATCACGGCTGCTATGTTGGCTTTTTGAATCTGTTGATCAAGCATGTAGTTTCTAAAGGAACGTTCAAATTTCTTTCTTTGAACTTCTTTATTCAGCCCACGGTCTTCAGAACGAAGCCAATCCACGTATTCAAGAAAAAGCGGATCATTACAGCTCTTAAGCTGTTCAGCTTCTAAAGCCGGAATTGTCAGTAAGTTAAAACAAGGATCAAACCCTTTACTGGGCTTTGCGCCTTGATTTTTTTCGCCCACATACGACCACGTATAAATACGGTGTTTGTTTCCAAGAGATCTTAATGTGTCCCAGTCTTTCTGGTTTAAAGCTATCTGCGCCGTCCAATTCAATAAATCCAAACTGCGCGGAAAATTTCTTGAAAGATTTTTAAGATCTTTTAAAAGAGCGGCTTCTTGATCAGGACGCATCCACCGTGAAAAAGACAAACTGAATTTACCAAGCCATTCGGCTTCTAAGTTTGCAGAAGGTGGAAGCTGATTCTTTTGCAGTAAAGACTGCAATTTTTCGGTCGTAGGTAAAACGCTTTCTTGCAATAAAGGTAATGGGTTTACTTCGAATCGATCTACTAGCGTATTGTATAACAATGGCTTTTCGTCATTAATGTATAGGACATGACTTGCAATAGCGGCAGATCTTAAAGGCCCCGCCCGGCGCCACAACGGCCAGCCAGATTCCAGCAGTAAGGGACGATCTTCAGACCAATTGGCATTGGGAGTTTTTAAAACTCCTGAAAGTGAATGCACCGGAAAGGAAGACCCGGGGGTATCAACAATAGTTTCCCCTAATAATTCAAACAATGTTCTGCCAACATCAACTAAGCTGACGTTTTGATCGACCTTCCAATGAATGGCTTGATCGCGCTTTTTGGCTTGGGATGGTTTTATGAACAAGGCAATTTGCGTATTTTCACCATGCAGATTTATCGGGGATAGCTCTTTATATCGTGGGCTTGAAGTGTGCCCGTTCAAACCAGCCAAGATAATCGTGGTCGAATCCCAGCGGTTCATTTGTTTAAGCTGAGTAAATAAATCTGCCAAGCTTTCATCAAGCTCGTCACGCTGACTTTCAAAACTTAAGTTTCTGGTTTCACCTAAATCAGTCACAGTTTCAGTAGTAGTAAATAATAAATCCGGAACATAAAGAATACTAAGAAACGCATCGCCATCAACGTCACTATTCAGCCACTGGATAAACTCTTCTGTATTCTTTTTGAAAGGTCTAAATAGACTTTTAAAATTAGGCAGAACGTTGTCTTCGAAAAGTTCAAAACCTTGATTTAATCCAGAGCGACGAAAGATCGGAGCGCCCCCAGAAAAGAAACTTGTTCGGTAGTCCTGCTTTAGGGCAAGTTCGGATACTAATTCAAACTCAGCTCCTAGACCTGGTCCCCCGTTATGACGAACTTTATGTTGATGGGGATACAAACCAGTTAGCAAAGATGCCAAAGCAGGAGAAGATAATACAGAAGGTGTGAAGGCATGCGTGAAGCGCACAGACTCGTCACATAGAATCTTAAATCCTGATTTTGCCTGTTCATCCTGACTGCAATTCACATCTGTGATCGTCAGTTCATCAACGGCGATTACTAGGATAGAGTTTTTGTCATTTGTCTTGCAAGACAGCTGGACTAAACTCATGAGAGTCAGAATAAGAATGAAAATGATATTCCGCATACCTTGACCAAATGTAATGGTTTTAGTGATAATGGATCAATAAAAAGTATCAGTCAAAGATTTGGAGGAAATCACCAATGTTCGCAGAAAAAATATTCGCCGTAGCTCACTTAGCCGATCAAGCTGTTTTGTGGGTACTCCTAATCTTGAGTGTCGTTAGTATCGGAATGATTTTAGAGCGTTATTTTGTGCTTAAAAAAATCTTTGGTGAATCACAACGTGTACGTTCCCGCATCAGAGTCGCTTTGCAAAGCAACAGCCTTGAAGACGTCGAAGACCTTGCAAAAGATATCAATTCTGTTGAAGGTCGTGCAGCAAGTTATGCTTTAAAACACATGCGTGATTCAGGCAGCAAAGGTTTGGCTGAAATTTTTAATACATTTGCAGCCAATGAACGTCCTGATCTAGAAAAATCCTTAAGTTTCCTGGCAACCATCGGCTCAAATGCCCCCTACATCGGATTATTTGGTACAGTTCTTGGTATCATGAAAGCGTTTAATGATCTTGCGACAGCGCCAGAGGCAGGACAGCAAACAGTGATGGCGGGTATTTCTATGGCCCTAGTTGCAACTGCAGCTGGTCTTTTTGTGGCGATTCCAGCGGTGGCTTTTTACAACTATTACAGCCGCCAAGTTAAATCGATCTTCTTAAACCTAGAAAGCGTTAAAGAGCTTTGCTTAGCATACGCTAAGAAAAAAGGTGTGTAGTAATGGGTTTTCACAGTGGACAGGATAACGAATCAATAGCGGACATTAACGTTGTCCCATTGGTAGATATCATTCTGGTGGTATTAATCATTTTCATGGTGACTGCGCCAATGTTCATGAAGCCCACCATCAATGTGAACCTGCCAAAAGCAGCCAGTGGTGAACAGACTGCGCCAAGCAAATTGAATATCGCTTTGACGGCCGACGGAAAAATTAATTTAAACGGCACCTTTGTAAATGAAGAAGAAGTTCGCGCAAAAGCAATTGAAGAAGTTGCTAAGAATGCTGAAGTTCAAGCGATCATTTCTGCAGATAAAGACGTTCCCCACGGTAAAGTGGTAGGGGTGTTAGATGTGGTTAAAGGATCGGGCGTTAAGAAATTTGCGATCAGTATTGATAAGAAATAAATTTCAAAAATGACGAAATTAAAAAGGGCTCTTAATGAGCCCTTTTTTTATTGTCTTACCCAAGCACAACTGTTCGATAGTAATTTTAACTTCTTGTTGTGGCATTCAAAAGTGATTGCGCCCTGGTATCTATAACCATTTCCGTCATTATAGCGGTTGCCGTAATAGTCTTCCCAATTCGGATTCGGTTGCTTCGTATGAATGCGTGGGATGTCAGTACGACAATTAATGGTGATCTTTTCCATGTAAGCCAGCGTGCGTGGGATATTATAATCATAAAGTTTCGTAATATCCCGAAAGCGGTACAGGATGTTGTAGCTATCATAGCTTTGGTGAAGCAAAAATTTTCCACGGGGACCATCAAAATACTCTGTAAAGAATTGATATCCCGAATCGTAGGTTCCGTTTGTATAAGTAAAGTAAGAACCGCCATCACAACCCACAGCGGGCTCTTGAATAGCGACCCGAGCTAAGGATGATTTTAAGGTCGCGCCCCCAGCATCTTTGATTTCAACGTAATAAGTTCCTTCTTTTCTGTATGTGTCTGCATAATCAGACAGGGTGGAATATTCATTTTGACCACCCTCTATTAACTTCCCGTTTAAATACCAATGGAAGGTATACGGAGATTTTCCGCCAGCAACATCAACATGCAAATCAAATCGAGCGCCTTCGTTAACCCCAATACTTTGTGGTTGTTCGACAATTCTAAAAGTATTGTTATTCGTGTTTCCACTGCTTGAGCCAGTGTTTGGGCGACCCGAACCTGTATTCACAGCTCCACTGCCCACGGATATTGCGCCCCCCGATGAAGCACTCACTGAAGAAGCACCGCCGCCCGAGGAGGAGGAGGAAGACCCACCGCTAGCACCTTTACCGCCAGCGGAAACACTGCCGCCCGAACCACCGGGACGCTTATCCCAGATAGAATTTTGGGCTGAGCTTGAACTCAATGAAGTTTGCTCTTCTTTCGCGCAAGAAGAATCGCCCTCGGCACAAGTCGAGTCAGGATTTGCAGGAGCACAATTTTGAAAGCTTAAAATGGTGAGGGAAGCGATGATAAGCGCTGAAAAAAGGCGAAAGTTTCGAATTCTTTTAAGAATGCGTCCCTTCATAGTGATTCCCCTCCGATTCACTAGACTTAAATACGGAAGAAATGTGGAAAACCTTGAGCAAAAGATGGCTTGAGGGGCAAACCAATCTCAAAAAGAGTCACTAAAGTCCTGCGGTAGGAAGCCGATGTACTTATTATGTTTAAACGCCCTCCAACGGACACCCATTTTATTCTTTTAACTTTAGCGCTTGTGTTAGTGATGGCTGTGCCGACTTTTAATACTCTCGTTAGTAATGAAGAAATCAGTGAAGAAGACGTTTTGATGGTTTCAACGACTTTAGCGTCGCGTACACCAGCGAGTGTTCCTGCGGTGGCCCCTATGAAAGTGGAATCCGCTTTATCAAACCTGACTGCTTTTGACTTAAGCTGCCCGAAGCCGGGGCTTGAGGCTATTTCCGTTACTGGAAGTTTTGTGCAATTTCAGGGTAAAAACTGTTTAAAAAATTATAAAGACGGCGACGTAGAGATCGTTAATAAAAGCAACGGCTACACCGCTTCTGTCTTTAGCCGCGGAATTAACAAATACCAAACCGACCTTATTCAGTTGCAAAAGGGCGAAAATGAAATCGCCATTCGCTACCGTGAAGGTTCCGGAAAAGCTGTAGAACAGATCATACGCGTTCGTTCATCACAGATTTAATTCAAACATTTCAATCGCTTAATGCATCCTGCCAGTGGAGTATCAATTAAATTGATCTTCTTTGGACCTGCCTTTAAGTTAGCCCCAAATGATACTTGAAGGACTAATGCAACCAGTGGATTTGAAGAAACGTTCGGACATTCATTATGCACGTAAGATCTGGCATATGTCGGGAGTCTTTACGATGTTCCTTGCATATGTGTATCTTCCGCCTGCTGTGTCCATGATTATTCTTGTGGCCGCATGGTTGATGTTCGTTCCTTTCGATTTTTTGCGTCATAAATATCCAGCTTTGAATGATTGGGCTGTTCACGCCTTTAAACCAATCATGCGCCAAAGCGAGGTGAAGAAACTAGCCGGCACGACATTCCTTCTTTCAGGTGTGCTTATCGTTGATATTCTTTTCCCACGTCAGATCGTCGCTTTGACTTTGTTATTCCTAGCATTCGCAGATCCCATCGCTAGTTACTTTGGTATTTTGTACGGCAAAGATAAAATTTTTGGGCATAAATCAATTCAAGGTTTTATGGCTGCATTCTTTGTGTGTGCTGCGCTGACTTTTGCATATTTGCTTTATCATAATTATCTGATGGATCGCTTGATTGTGGTCAGCTTGTTTGCAGGCCTTGTTGGAGCTTTTGCAGAGCTTATTCCTATCGGAAAACTTGATGATAATTTGACCTTGCCGGTGATGAGCGCTGTAGGTCTAACGATCCTGTTTTATTTCTTTGGATTTTTTGCCATTGTCGGATAGTCTTCTCTAGCTGAAAAACCCCTTTTTTAGCAGGGAGACTAGAGTGGCTACCGAGACACAAATCGATAAAATTGATGCTGATGATGCCCGCGCACAACGCTTGGCGATGTATATCTATATCCTTCCTAACTTGATGACCACGGGAAATTTATTTTCCGGTTTCTTTGCAGTCATTCAAGCTATCAAAGGAAACTTTTTGTTTGCAGCTTACGCGATTGTCGTTGCTGCCGTATTTGACCAACTTGACGGCCGTTTGGCTCGCTTGACTCGTTCAACAAGTAAGTTCGGTGCTGAATACGATTCACTTTGTGATTTAGTCAGCTTCGGAATGGCTCCAGGTGTAATGTTGTACCTTTGGGCTCTGCAACCATTTGGCCGTTTAGGTTGGGTGGCGTGCTTCCTTTATGTCGCCTGTGGGGCTTTGCGTTTGGCTCGTTTCAACGTCCAAGCTAACGTTGTAGAAAAAAACTACTTCCAAGGTTTACCAATTCCGATGGCAGCGGGTATCGTTGCTTCCTCCATTTTGGCTTTCCAGGATTTAGAATTAGAACCCATGGGAAATTATGGTCTTTTGATCATGACAATTCTTTTGGCGTTAGTGATGGTTTCAAACTTCCGTTTCCGCAGCTTTAAGGATCTTGATCTTAAAGAGCGTCTGCCATTCCGCTATTTAATTCTTGGTGTAGGTGTGATCGTTATCGTAGCACTTAGACCAGAGGTTATGCTTTTCGTTCTATTCATGGGTTACGCTGCTTTGGGCGCAATCTTTGGAGTTTTCAAACTTGGTAAAAACATCCGTAAAATTAAACCAAGCGTTTATGCACCGGCATCGGTTCATGAAAGCGACTTAGTCCTTGAAGAAGAGGAAGAAGAGGTTAAGAAAGATGACAAAAAGAAAACTTAAGGTCGGAGTAGTGGGCGCAACCGGAATGGTTGGCCAAACGTTCATGAACATTTTGGCAGAGCGCGACTTCCCAATTGCAGAGTTGCGTCCTTTTGCATCTGAAAATTCACTAGGTAAAAAGATTGAGCTTCAAGGTCAGCAGTGGCCTGTGCAAATCCTTAAGGATGGCTGCTTTGATGGTCTTGATCTTGTGTTCTTTTCTTCCGGTGATGATATTTCTAAAGAGTGGGCGCCAAAGGCCGTGCAAGCCGGGGCGTTTGCTGTAGATAACTCTGCGGCCTTCCGTATGGATCCTGAAACAGTTCTTGTTGTGCCAGAAGTGAATGGCCATCTGGTGACGAAGGATTCCCGTCCCCAAGTTATCGCAAACCCAAATTGTTCAACTATTCAATTGGTAGTGGCGTTAAAACCGTTGGCTGAAAAATTCGGACTTGAAGAAGTGCGCGTAAGTACATATCAGGCGGTGAGCGGTGCTGGTCAAGGCGGCCATGATGAATTGATTGAGCAAACTTCGAATCATACAAGCCAAAACCATCAGGCTAAAACTTTCCCGCATACGATTTTATTTAACTGCATTCCACAAATTGGTTCTTTCAATGATGAAGGATACTGCAGTGAAGAAGTCAAAATCATGAAAGAAACCCGCAAGATCTTGGGTCAAAAAGACCTTAAGGTTTCAGCATTCACGGTTCGTATCCCAGCGTTGAATGCACACAGTGAATCTGTGTGGGTGACTTTAAATAAAGAAGTCAGCCGCGAAGAAATGATCAAAGCTTTGGGCGATTTTGAAGGCATAGTTTTGCAAGATGAACCAAAGAAAAGCGTTTACCCTTTAGCACGAGATGTATCAGGTAAAGATCCGGTCTATGTAGGCCGAGTTCACCGCGATCCTGAAAACCCAAAAATGTGGTTGATGTGGGTGGTTTCTGACAACATCCGTAAAGGCGCTGCTTTAAACGGTATTCAAATCGCAGAAAAAATCTTTTTTAGCTAATATTCTTGGGTGCTTTGACATCAAGTAGCTTGCGTGGTTCGATTAAGTCTATGGCTCTTATTCCACGGATTGGATTTCAGAGATTTTTAAGCGGTTTCGCTATCGCAGGCTTGATGTCAGTTCCAGCATATGGAGCGACACTTGTTTCTATTGCTGGTGCTTCGGCGACGGATCTTACGACTGCAACTAAACCGATAATTTATGCGGGCATGACTGCGGGTTGCACGGGGGACGGTGAAACAACCTGTGACAGTTGCACGGGGGTAGAACAAACCACTCCCATCACCAGTAAGCTTTGGACCTGCAATAAAGAAAATGTTTATCCGAATCTAAAATTGACGATCACGATGACTTCAACTGCAGCAGCAACGTCATCGCCCTACATTAAAATCAACGACACCACGTTCACTCCAAGTATCGCACAAACCTATGTTGATGGAACTTTGATCACTCAGATCACATGGGCTGAACTGTGCAACGCTGCTGGAAAAAATTCTGACTGCACCGGTGGAAGTTTTTCGATCGAGATGGATGTAGGCTTAGAATCTACTGCCGGTACAACGACAACAGATTCTTTGCCATTCAAAGTGACAGCGCGAGTGGCTGCGACGGACGGCAGCGACTGGCTTTATACAGACTGTAATACTGCGGATTCAACAAGTAACAGTGGGTTCTGTCATTTCAAAGTTTTTCCGGGTGATGGAAAAATCTATGCTGACGAGCTTGCAGTCGATCAAGGTTATCCTTCCACTCCTGCTTCTGGTGTCACATATTCGAATGTCGTATTTTTCTATGAAGAACAAGCGGATGGTGAAGCTGATACGGATACAATTGCTAGCATTTCAAATGCCTCACCTTCTTTTGTTGTGGGTGTGAACACGGCGGGTGCTAAAGTTCAAGACAACCGTATTGATGGGCTTATAAACGAAAAACGCTATTGCATGGTGATGGCCAATAAAGATGTCACGGGAATCATTTCTTTTTTCACTCCGATTCCGGGAACATCAGGATCACCAGTGACAGCTAATGAGTTGTGTACTGAGCCCGCACCGGTGATTGGTTTATTAGACGATAAAAATTGTTTTATCGCTACGGCGGCTTTCGGCAGTGACATGGCGCCTGAAGTGCAAAGTTTCCGCGATTTCAGGAACCAGTATCTTTTGACCAGCAAATGGGGAACTGCTTTTGTAAAGTTCTATTATAAGCACAGTCCTTTTTACGCCAATTTGATCGCTGAAAGTGAAATAGCAAAAACAATAGTCCGCGCAGCACTATGGCCTTTATTATTTTTCGCTAGGATGAGCGTTGCCTTAGGGTTTTTCACAAGTTTGATTATCTCGTTGATCGTCGGACTTTCACTTTTTGAAATGTATCGACGTTTGGTATTTAGAAGATCTTACAGAGGTGAGCTATGAAAAGCTGGCAAAAGTATTTGCTGTTAAGTTTCACCTTGCTTGCTTTTCAATCAAGCTTTGCTCAAGACGATGAAGATTCAGCACCCAAGGAAGCCCCCTTTGTTGAGGAAGACAGCGAATTTGAAGATGTTTCTTCTGAAGAAGAACCGGTTGATTCTTTAACAATTGAAGATGAAGTTCAATCGGCTGATGTCATTGAAAAACAAGAAACTAAAAAGGAAGCGGTTAATTTAAATCAGCAAGCTGATCCTGATAAGAAATTAGAAGAAGAGCTTTCTTTAGACCCCGAAACGCCTGTTGAAGCCGAAGCTGAAACTAAACTTGAACTTGAACCTGAACCTGAAGTTGAATTCGAAACACCGGTGGAAGCCCCCGTGGTGGAAGTCAAACCGTCCCCCGCACTTCAGCAAAGTCCTATGGTGCAAAAATCGGCAAAAGGCGGGGTCGAGTATATTCACCATCCCCAGGCAGCCCAAGGTTTATTGGCTATCACTAAAGAAGGTGCATACATCTATAAAACCAAGGAAGAAAGAACCTATAATCAAACAGGTGCCTTCCGAATGGGGATGATCAATCCACCTCGCATTAGTTCTTCTAATGAAAATATTAATTTTAATAACATGTATTCTAGTTCGCAACAGCCCATCGTCAGCTTCGATTTTGAATGGCAGCCCTTTACCACCTATGGAAAGTTAGGCTTGCAGGCGGGTTTTGGATTTTTAGTCGCTTACGGTCAGGGAAGATTTGTTGGCGGTTCAATGGATGGCCAAGAAGCCAAAGAAGAATACACATTCATAGCGGTGCCCTTAAATTTAGGTGTTGTCTACCGTTTAGAGTGGATGAGTCGTCAGTGGTTTGCCCCGTATATTAGCGGCGGCGGAACTTATATCGGTGTTGCTGAAATCAGAGACGATGGAGCGTCACCGAAGGCCGTGGGAACTCCCGGCGCTTATGGCGGCGGCGGAATTTTATTTAATATTTCGGCTTTGGATCGCGAAACCGCATTCACATTAAGTTCTGAATACGGCATCAGCAATTTGTGGGTGTCTGCAGATTTTAAGCAATTGCAGACCTTTAGCGAAGACTTAGATTTCAGCTCCAGTATTCTTGGAGCTGGAATCGTGGTCGATTACTAATTACTGAGCAGGTTGGCAAGATGCAGAGTAGATCACACCGTGAAGAAGACGAGTGTGAGAGATTTTGCAAGACAAACCTTGCTCAGCACAGTTGTAACGGATTACAGATTGGCCTTTGTCGTTTTGAGCAACTACGTTGTTTTGGTCACACCAGCTAAGGTAAGTAACGTCATAGTCTTGGTGGCCATATCCTTCAGAAGTAAGAGCCATTGCAGATGAAGAAACAAGCATCAAAGCAGCGATTAACATTTTCATTTTATACTCCAGTATATTTAATTTTTAAAAATTCAAAAAAAACCTACTTCGACAAAGTCGAAGTGCAGGCATACTACTTAGCTACGCAACCTGCGAAATGAGTGATTCTGTTATGACGTTGGTGAGCTGGGAATTGTTGGCAAACCAAACCTTGAGCAGCGCAGTCTTCAGAAGTGTGGTTCACTCTGTTGATTTTTACATCGCCATCACAGTAGCTAAGGATTTCGATGTCGATACGGTCGAAGTCTGGACGAGTAGAAACTAGGTCAGAGTTAGCCATTGCAGTTGTAGAAACCATCATTAATGCAGCGAAAAGAGCTTTCATTATTTTTCTCCTGTTATTATTTATTTTTTATGGGGCAGAGAAATACGGCTAAAGACAAAATTCGTCAATAGACCGTGAAAATTGAATATGTAAAGAAGATTGACACCGCAGTTGCCAGCGGCTTTGACGGAACAAATGTGTGTGATAAAAACGACTCTGATTACTCTCGGGTAACAATGTAAAATTAAACCTGATTTATTCAGAAGCGCCTGGCGAGTTTTAGTCTCCAGGTCACTCCTGAATTAAAAATTTTTTTTAATTTGTTCTTACGTTGACCAGAACTCGGCAAGAAGTCGTACCAGAGTTACAATAGTACATTGACCAGTACAAAGCTTCATACCGGTTGGTAGAGTAGCCTACTCCCCAAACTGTTCGATATGTTTTGCTTACCGCCAGGGCAATGTAGTTATTGTAGCCGACTACACGCAGTTGGCAGTAGGTGGCAGCACAATAAGAAAGCGCGGTGCTTTCAGCCTGGGCACGGGTAGACCATCCGTATGAATATCCGTAGCGGCCTGTAACCGTATCATAGGCGATGGCTCCCCAGCCCGCAAAAGCCATACTTGAACTGAACATGATCATCAGTGAAAGAATCAGTTTTTTCATATGTCCTCCTTGGAAAAACCTGCGCTCAGTATATTCCGGCAAAGTATTCAGGGAACCTAGGCGAGTGAGTAAAATCAGAAACTTTGAAGTCGAGTCTCAGTCGGGTTTGTTGCGAAGTTTGGATGCACCAGTCAGTTTTATTACCAAGAAGGTTTTTCCTGGTCCCTTCAAGGAATGAATCTATAGATGCGCTCATTTTAGGTGTGTGTTAAACAAGGGGCATGAATACAAAAGTGCGCTTCACGGTCGCCTATGATGGAACCGGCTTCTGCGGTTGGCAGAAACAAAAACCCGAAGACCAAATCTCTGTAGCTCAAGTTATCGAAGAAGCTTTACAGAAAGTCTTCGCTGAAAAGATCGTTTTGTTTGCGTCGGGCAGAACCGACGCGGGCGTGCACGCTTTAAATCAGGTCTGCCACTTTACTACTTCAAGAAAGTTAGATCCGGCTAAAAAATGGGATTTTGCCTGGGCTTTGAACTCTCAGTTGCCGGCCTCCATAGTAGTGAAAAAAGCTTGGATCGCTCCTGAAGAGTTCCATGCGACTTTGTCAGCGACTCACAAGACATATCGTTATTTGCTAATCAATCAACCTCGCCCCAGCGCCCATATGAACCGTTATGCGGCTTGGGAAAGAAAACCTATTGAGCTTTCCCACTTGCAGGAAAGTTCTAAGTTTCTGATTGGTGAACATGATTTCAAAAGCTTTCAGTCCGTCGGGACTCCGGTTAAGGACACCATCCGCGAAATTTATCAGGCTGAATGGGCCTTAAGAAAGCCAGGCGTATTTCAGTTTACTGTGACGGGAAGTGGGTTTTTAAAACAAATGGTGCGAAACATCGTTGGCACTGCTTTGATGATTGAAAAAAAAGGCCACTCCCCAGAAGAAATGGCTAAAATTATCGCTGCCCAAGATCGCAAGAAGGCTGGTCCCCCAGCCCCGGCTCAAGGGCTTTACCTGATGAAGGTTTATTACCCTGAAGAGCTTAACAATCAGTGTGTTGAACTGTTTCCAAATTAATGGCTATTGCAAGTCAAATTTCGCGTATAAACTCTCTTGATAACGTCTCTTCCGGTAAAAGTATAAGTTTTGAAGTTATAATATTGGTCTCCGGCTCGCATCTGCTTTTGACCGGTCCACGAAAGTGTTCTGCCTTTTGCAAAAGTATGTAGCTCAGAATTCGCGTCAACAACCGCAAGCAGTCGTGTTTCACCGGGTTGAATTGGTTTCCAAGAATCACTTTGAACAGAAAGATTCTGTTTAGTTTGAAAATACGTCCAAGTATTAACTTCTTGGTAACAGCTGTTCCGAGCATAAAAATTTACAACAGTTTCCTTACTTTCGGTCGATGCTGTCTCAAAAGTTTTTGGCAACTCATTTTTCCAGGACAAAATTCGATTATAAACATCTTGGTCGATTATCACTCCACCATTCGGGTCCCAGTTTCCTGCTTTTATTTTGGTTCCCCAGTCATAAATACCGTAGATAACTTCTTTGCCATCGCTTGCTCTAATCCCCTTGATGCCACTTCCTGACATGCCTGGCCATGTGTCGCAGTAGAATTTCCATTGGGTACCGGCGATTTCAGCTGGGCATGTTACTTTCCACATGGTCCCAAATTCTTTGTCTGACGGATAACCAACTAGGGTTACATTGTGATCCTTCATGGTGGTGTGAACATCAAATCCCGACCAGCCTACTTCGTCTCCAACAGCGACTTCTAGAATTATTACGGCATAATCAAAGCTATAGTCTTTTCTAAGGTTATAATATTCCCTAGGGATGTAGATTGTTTTCCAACCCACAGGATTATAGGGCAGGTTTCGATTTCCCATTCGGCCTGGAAAGAACTGAATGTTTGTAGCCCAGGTCCGATTGTCATCATCAAATACGCAATGAGCCGCGGTCAGCACCTGTTTTGGCCCGATGAGCGTTGCAGAGCAGTTGCCATTATCAGTCGTAAGATGTCCCACTGTTCTTTGAGGATAGTTGGCACCATCAAAAATTTGCCCCCGCAAATATTTTCCTGGTAGGCCCCACTGAAAGTTTTCCATTTCAACTGGAAGAGATCCATAGGATGGTTCGGAGTTCCCTAAAGGGTTCAAAGCAGAATTTTGGGAGTAAGAAGAATTCGACAGCAAAAGTAACAGGGCAACCAATGGAAGGATTTTTTTATTCATTACGGCTCCTTGAAATTGATGCGATGTATTAATGCGTATCCTAAACTAACTCAAGTTTTTCCTGAGAGCTTATGGTTTTTTGGGGGAGTTTTGAAAAAATTAGCGCCGGTCAGGAGGGTTTTGCGAAAAGGTATTATTCCCGGTCAGGACCTTGACATTGGGTGTAGAGAACTCTAAAACATCCCTTCCCGCAAAATAGTGTAAGAGCCCGTTGTTAAACTCAAACATATTTTTGCCGAGCGTGCAGACGGTAAAACTACACGTTCACAATGAAACTGGAGAACCCAAAATGAAAACTTTCAATGCAAAAGCAGAAGAAGTTGAAAGAAAATGGTGGATCGTTGATGCCGCTGACCAAAAGGTCGGTCGTGTAGCGACTACTATCGCAACAATCCTTCGTGGAAAAAACAAAGCTATCTACACTCCTAACGTTGATACTGGCGACTTCGTAGTTGTTATCAACACGGACAAGATGGAGCTTTCTGGAACTAAATGGGATGACAAAAAATATTTCCGTCACTCTCGTTTCTTCGGTTCTTTGAAAGAGATGACAGCAGCTCAAGCAAAACAGAAAGATTCTACTTTCATTATGCACGAAGCTGTTCGCGGAATGCTTCCAACAAACAAGCTTTCTCGTCAAATCATCATGAAAATGAAAACTTACCCTGGTGCTGAGCATCCTCATGCTGCTCAAAAGCCAGCTCTTTACACACTTCCTTCTAAGAAGTAATAGGAGATAAACATGGCAGCAGCAGATAAATTCTATTATGCAACTGGAAGAAGAAAAACGAGCTCTGCGCGCGTTTTCTTGAAGCCTGGTAAAGGCACTATCACAATCAACGGAAAAAAATCTGATGATTACTTGAGCCGTATGCAATCACGCATGGTGATCGTACAGCCTCTTGATCTATTGGGCCAACTTGGCAAGTTCGACGCTAAAATCACTGTTTCTGGTGGTGGTGAGTCTGGACAAGCTGGTGCAATCCGTTTGGGTATCACTCGCGCGTTGATCGCTTTCAATGCTGAGTTCAAAGGAACTCTTAAGAAAGCTGGATTCGTTACACGTGATCCTCGTATGGTTGAGCGTAAAAAATACGGTAAAGCCGGCGCTCGTCGTAGATTCCAATACTCTAAGCGTTAATTCGCTTGGTACTTCATACCAACTTTGGCGGCTTGTCCGCCGAAGCCTTGGCGAAGGTGGAACAAGAAAAGGGAACTGCAAAGTTCCCTTTTTTTTTGGTTATTTTTCTCTCGAACTCTCCTGTTCCATAACTCTCTTTACGAACCTCTCGATAATATTTTGTCAAAAGCGCAGTACAAAAGTTGTGTTTAGTTTTTCCGCAAAAATGTAATTCTACTTTTATTGCTCGCATTTCATGCTGGTGTTAGACCCATTATAGGGGGAACGAATGAGATTTGGCATTATCGTCTGTATGTTGCTAATTGTTGCCATAAAATCTAATGCTGGTGCCACCGGCAATTCGGGAAAGACGGGAACGATTCAAGAAGTGCTAGAGTCTGAGTGCAAGATGAAGGCAACTGATGAAGAAGCGTTGCTTTTGATTCGCGCGCTATATTTGACTTGTGTCCCGGGAACAAAGGTTTTCTTAGATGAAAACTGTGAAGTGCGATGTTTGAAATCCAGCGACCTGGTTGGGCGATAAAAAAAGGCTCCTCTAAGGAGCCTTTTTTATTTTTAGGATACCGATAGGCATCCTATCTATCAGAAAACAATAACTACTTAGTGCAGTACAAAGGATAGATGTTTCCTTTAGCGAACAAGATGCCTTGGAAAGAACCATCTTTTTCAGCGTTCAAAGTTAGGAAACCAGTGTTAGTGATAACACCGTCATTTGGATCTTGAGCAGAATGATCTGTCAAAGCCATCATTTGCAAGAAACCGTTAGCCAATTGAGCGTCTACAGTCCCTGGATCCATTTGTGCGAAGAAATCAGAGCCACCGCTTTTTTCGCTTAAAGAAGCGATGATGTAGTCTACAGATGTATCATCAGCTTTGGTTACAGTTAGAGTTACAGAGTTTGTGTTCGATGGAACAACACAGTTGAAAAGAGTTGTGTCTGCCATTGCAGAAGAACCGATAAGAACCAAAGCTGCTGCGATTAGTTTTTTCATTTTTACCCTCCCAGGTGTATTTCGCACAGGAAGGCTATTTCAGGGCAATTGGCGTTGCAAATCAAATGCGATGCAATAGTTGCACTGAGTCTGAAAGAATTAGACATATAGCCGTGGAATTGCCTATGCTTAAGGGATGATCGCTGTAGGACACGTTTTTGGATAGATCATGATTAAAAAGCTTAAGCTGATACATATCTTTTTTTTGAATCATGCTGTCACCACTTTCACCTTATTATTGGTCATGGTCGTGTATGGGGTTCATCTTTTCGTTTCTGAAAGACAGAACATCAGCGAACGTATAGAGCCGATTCTTATCCGTGAAGCTGATTTGCTAAATGCGGAAGTTAAATTTTTAGAAGATGACGTCAATCGCCTAAAAAATATCGTCGAGTTCTTTGATGTCATTCCGAAAAAGAATCAGCGCCAACAAAAGTTCATGGAAGTCGCAGCGCAAAGTTTTGCTGATCATCCCAATCACTATAACGCTTTTTTCGCCTTCGTTGGCGATAAGGCGCAGAAATATTTCGGTCATCCAGCTTATGTTTTCACGGTGAAGCGCAATAGCGATAATACAGGAATTATCACCAAAGAATTTCTTGATACAGGATTTGAAAAAAGTCCTGAAGTGCCCGAAATGCAATGGTGGTGGGGCAATGTGAATAAGCCTGGCGTGAACTTTACCGATTTTTACTTCGATAAAGATTATACAGAAAAGCTTATGTACAGCACGACGGTTGGGCTTTTTAACAAAGGAAAGTTAGAAGCTGTTGTTGGTATTGATAATCTTGTTACGGATATTCCTCGACGATTGAGTGATTTTAAGTGGGGAGCAACGGGTGGAATTCTGATCGTAGATAATAAAGGTCGTCCCATTTTGCCGTTGGCGACCAAGAATCTGCCGCTTTTGGGGTTTTCATATTCCGCAATTGCAAATTATCAAGCTTACCAAAGGCTTCCGAAAACTTCGAACTTGGTTTTCTCTGTTCAAAATAAAAAGCTTCAAGAATTTGCCGGCGTTGACGGAAAAACTTATTTAACTTACGCAACGGCGATCAAAAACCGTCCTTGGAATTTAGTGATGTATCAAGAAAAGAGCGAAGCCTATGAGGGCCTTTACTGGCGCCTTTTCGTTTTAGGTTTTGTAGCGCTTGCGGCTTATGGACTTTTAAGTCTGACTATCTGGCTTACAGGTCGCTATGTTTTAAGTAAAGAACAAGCTTCATTTGAAGAACTAAAACTGCAAAGAGACCGCGCTGAAACTGCGACCAAAGCAAAAACATTGTTTCTTTCAACCATGAGCCACGAGATTCGTACCCCGCTCAACGCGATGTTGGGATCTGCTGAACTTATGGAAGAAACCGATCTGACAGAGGAACAGGCAGAACTATTAACAACCTTAAGAAGTGCCGGCGATACCCTGCTGGGAATGCTTAACAATGTTCTTGATGTGTCGAAGTTTGAATCAGGTCACCTGCACCTGGAAAAAAGGGAATTTTTGTTAAGTGATGTGGTTCGAGAGGTCGACGCTTTGGTTTCACCTGTCGCTTTACGAAAAGGCTTAACCTTTACAATTCATGGGCCAGAGTTGGATCGGTGGGTGATTGGTGATTCTTTAAGATTAAAGCAAGTGCTTATGAATCTGTTAGGTAATGCCGCGAAATTCACTGACAAAGGTAAAATTGAACTAACCATTCAACCTTACCTTGGCAAGAATGGCTCGGAATATTTCTTGTTTGAGATTCAAGATACTGGTGTCGGGATTGCGAAAGAAAATCTTAAAAAAATCTTTGATGAATTTGGTCAGGAAGACTCGTCAGTTACCAGAAGATATGGTGGCACCGGTCTGGGTTTAAATATTTCACAAAAGATTGTTCGAGCTATGGGTGCGGAGCTTTACTGTGAAAGCGTTCAGCAGCTGGGTTCGAAATTTTACTTTTCGATTTTGTTGTCAAGTCGGGTGGCTCATCCCTGGGAAGTGCAGCGCCCGATTGCTCCCGTTGAATCACACACCTTGCAAGTGAAAAAGTCAGTGACACAACGACGGGTTCTAATTGTGGATGATATGGAAGAAAATCATGCACTGATGAAGGCCTATTTAAAGCGTCTTGACTATGTTGTTGCTGATTCGGCTTACGACGGTTTTGAATGCTTAGAGAAATGTCATAAGTTTCAATATGATCTAGTATTTATGGACGTACAGATGCCCCGCATGTCAGGCCTTGATACGATCCGCAAGCTTCGCGATATCGAGCGTATCTATGAGCGTCCCGCTGCACCCGTGGTGGTTATCTCTGCCAATAGCTTTTTAGAAGATATCGAAAAAAGCCTAAGCGCGGGTGCCAATGATCACTGCAGTAAACCGATTCGTAAACAGACGGTATTTGAATTGGTGAATAAATACTGCGTATCTCCTGCTGAGACAGAGGCTGCAAACACTTAAGACAGCGTTAAGTTTCTAACAGCTTATCCCGATATTACGAAGGTCTGAGGGCGGAACGGATCTTGCCTTTATTCATTACGAGACGTGATTTTTAGGGGGAAATGTGAAAAGACTATTGGCAGCCGTATCGATGCTGTGTCTCGTTTTGGGATTCCAGAATTGCAGTCAAAGCTCCTTGCAGGGGAGTGCCGAACAAGCTAGTTCGCAGGTTGCTATTTCAGTTCCCACTCAGAGTGGTGAGTCGTCATCTCAGACGGTCACTTATATTGAAGTCCCTAATATTTCAGAAGACTCTTCTGTTGCCCAAAAGGCCGCGGAGCTGACTCCCTATCGTTTGGTTGTATCCGTTGATTCAGGTACCATTCAATTAATGGATGACAGCAATAACGTAATTGAAAAGCGTTGTTTGGATTCTAGCCATCTTAAAGAACTACAAACGATTCTTGCCGGTTCAAGCGTGTGTGCAGTCCAAGCGTCTTCGGCAGATGTGTGTGCAATGAAATATACGCCGGGTTATGCTTCCCTTTATGCCAATGAAAAACGCATCAACCTTGGAGAGCAAAGAGATTCTTGCGGCAATGGCAAGAAAGACCTTTGTGGTGGTTTAGCAAACGTTTTTCAAAACTACGTAAGCTTTCTGCGTTCGAACTGGTCTGAAATGAATTGCCAATAATTCCATTCCTATATTTTGGCGCTTTGCATTTCTGTCTTCCTTGATCGGTTCTTGATCTGGTAGGCTTTTTTGCATGGTGCTTATTAAGTTTTTACTTTTGTGTTCATCAGTCGGCTTTTCGCAAATCGCTAACTACAATTCTATTATTCTTGGTGATCGTGCTGCGGGCATGGGTGGGGCCGGGACCGCTTTAGTTGAAGATACATCTTCATCAGCGTTTTATAATCCAGCTACTTTAGCGCAGTCGCCGGGTTCTGCTTTTTCAGCGGCGGTGGGAATCTATAAAAAATATGATACCCAATATGGTGGAGAATCCGATTACACAAAAACCCCGTTAAAGGTAAGCACTGGATTTTTTAGATCTTTACCCGCTTCAACTGGAAACTTAATTCGCAAAGACGATTTAACTTTTGGTTTATCGATTGTCGTTCCGGAATATGAAACCTTCAAAGGTGACTTAAATTCAACTGACACGAATACAACGACCTTGGCTTTTACCGATGAATCGTTGTGGGTGGGCGCTGTTGTTGCGAAAAACATTTCACGCACGCAGAGCTGGGGATTAACTCTGTATTATACAGCCAGGAATTTTATCAGATCTGTTCAAGACAGAACTTATCCCAATGCGACAGAAGCGATACTTTTTAACTCTGAAGAAACGTTAGTTGAAAATGCGATAGTTCCAGTACTTGGGTATTTTGAACAAACAGGGCTTGGAAATTTTGGTGTGAGTCTGCGAATTCGCTCTATTCCAATATCATCTGAAGCTACTTATTTTGAATCGCTAACTCAGACCAATCCTTATTCTAATACAGAAATTAATGAAAATGACTTAGAATCTTCGATCTTTATACCGACGAAACTTTCTTTAGGTTATTCTCGGGTGTTTTTTACTGACCTGTTACTTTCTACCAACGTGGATGTATATGAAGGGTTTAAGCATGAATCTTTGAATTTAAGTGGCAAAGGTTCTGCGATCACTCGCGAGGTGGTCGGGAATATTTCCATCGGGATTGAAAAGCCTATTGTCGATTGGTTCAAGGTTCGGGCGGGTCTATTCACTAACTTTTCACCTTATCCTGATCCCGATCCCAACTTACAACAGTTCCAAGGGGAACGTTTAGATCAGCTTGGATTCAGTGCGAATGCCGTATTTATTGCTGACAATAAAATCGGGTATACCTTCGGTGGTTATTATATTGGCGGTCGAGGCAAAGCCATCGAACGAGTGAATCAGAATTTCAGCGTGATCACGAAATCACAGCACGTGTTTACAATGCTAGCTGGAACTCAATTTTACTTCTAATTTTTCAAGAGTAAAAAAAAAGGAGCCGAAGCTCCCTTTTTTATTGAAGTCCTACGATGGACTTCACTTTGTCGAAGGCTTGCGGAAGGCTTGCGCGGTTTGGAGCCGCACCTTGCGCAAAGTCTGGTCTGCCGCCGCCTTTTCCGCCCATCAGGCCTGCGACTTCTTTTAATAGGTCACCGGCTTTTACTTCGCTTGAAAGCTCTTTTGAAACGCTCACGATGATTGGATGGGAAGCTTCACCTTGTCCAACAACCACCACGATGCCGTTTTGGATTTTGTTTTTAAGATGATCAGTGACTTCTGCCAATACTTGGCGGTCATCCAAAGCAACATCTGCCAATACTAGTTTAGCCGAAGCACCCGCTTTGGTCTTAAACGTCAAGGCTTTCGCTGCAAGATCGTCAGCATTTACTTGGCCGCCTTGCAGTTTCTTCATTTCTTTTTCTAGTTGTTTGATTTGATCTTTCAAACCTTCAACTTTAGAAGCCAGTGTCGCTGTTTCGCCAGTCGCTTCTAAATGTTTAAGGTAGTGCGGGCTTTTTTGTAAACCTGCTGCTGCTAAAGCTTCGTCAAAGTGATTGATCGAATTCATCGCATAGCGAACAGCGCCGTCACCAGTGATCGCTTCAAGGCGACGAACACCAGCACTGACGCCAGCTTCAGAAACGATTTTAAACATGCGGATTTGTGAAGTGTTCTTCACGTGGGTTCCTCCGCAAAGTTCGCAAGAAAAATCACCCATTGTAAGAACGCGCACTTGATCGCCGTACTTTTCACCGAACAAAGCCATGGCACCTTTAGAAACTGCCTCTTTGTGGTTCATGATTTCAGCTTTTACTTCTAAGCCTAAAGCGATTTGTTCATTGACCATGTCTTCGATGCGTTTAATTTCATCAGAGCTTAGTGGTTTATTGTGGGTGAAATCGAAACGAGTTTTCTGAGCGTCCACCAATGAACCCGCTTGAGTCACGTGGCCGCCTAAAACCTTTCTTAAAGCAGAGTGTAACAAGTGAGTTGCAGAATGGTTGCTCATGGTATTTCTGCGATCTACCGAATCAACAGAAGTATTTACTTTGCTGCCGACTTTAAACTGACCTTGTTCTACTTGCACGTGATGTAAAATGATATCATCGATCTTTGTAGCGTTAACCACTTTCGCTTTTGCAGTTCCATCAGTGATGTAACCATGGTCACCCACTTGACCGCCGCCTTCGCCATAGAAGGAGGTTTGATCAAGAATCATGACGCCAGTATCGCCTTCTTTAAGGCTGTCTACGACTTCGCGACCGTTTGATAGATTCATCACTTGGCCAGAACCAACGATGTCAGCGTAGCCGGTGAATTTAACCTGCTTACCTGCTGCCACATAGTCTTTTGCGAATTTAATCAAGTGCTGTTCATCAGCGTCCATGGATTTTCCTTTCCATGATGCTTTCGAACGGGCGCGGTTGTTTTCCATTTCTTTTTCAAAGGCTTCTTCGTTCACTTCAATGCCGTGTTCGTTGGCGATGACGCGAGTTAAGTCAGCTGGGAAACCGTAGGTGTCGTACATTTTAAATACAACTTCACCAGTCAGTTCTTTTACGCCCTTTGATTTTGCGCGACTGATTTCATCCATCAAGATCGCAGTTCCCTTATCAAGGGTTGCGATGAAGCGTTCTTCTTCGTCACGGATGGTAGAAAGAATTTGTTCGCGGCGCTGTTTTAATTCTGGGTAAACATCGCCCATGTGCTCGATTAATGCTTCAGCCATGGCTGGCATAAAGGATTTATCTGTTGAAAGCTTACGACCGTAACGGATCGCGCGTCTCATGATACGGCGAAGAACGTAGCCACGGCCTTCGTTTGAAGGCAAAGCTCCGTCAGCGATTAAGAAAGATGTTGAACGAGTGTGGTCCGCTAGAACGCGAAGAGCAGATGTTTTTTCAGCTTGTTCAGGATTTTTAGCTAAAACTTCTTTGTCGTTCACGTATTCGATGTTCGCGATCTTACAAGCGCGATCAATCAACGGCATGAATAAGTCAGTGTCGTAGTTATTAAATTTCCCCTGCATGGCTGCAACCATACGCTCTAAACCCCCACCGGTATCAACCGACGGCTTTGGAAGCGGAGTCAAAGTGCCTGGAGGATTTTCGAAGTACTGCATGAATACTAGATTCCAGATTTCTACGAAGCGGTCTTCACCGGCAGCGATGCCTTTGTAAGGATCAGCGATAGTTCCTGCTTTTGGACCGTGATCGTAGAAAATTTCTGTACAAGGACCGCAAGGACCTGTGTCGCCCATTTTCCAGAAGTTATCAGCATCAAAGCGGAAGATGCGGTCTTTTGGAATGCCTTCTTGAGTGTGCCAGATTTCAGCTGCTTCATCGTCAGAGATATGAACTGTGACATAAAGTTTTTCTTTTGGAATGGCTAATTCTTTTGTTAAGAATTCCCAGGCAAAACGGATGGCGTCTTTTTTGAAATAGTCACCGAAAGAAAAGTTACCAAGCATTTCAAAGAACGTGTGGTGACGAGCGGTGAAACCGACGTTTTCTAAGTCATTGTGTTTACCACCAGCACGCACGCACTTTTGCGCAGTCACGGCGCGAACGTAGTCCCGTTTTTCAAGACCCAGGAAAGTATTTTTAAATTGGTTCATACCGGCGTTTGCAAAAAGCAATGTCGGATCGTTTTCCGGAATCAAGGAAGATGAAGCCACGGCGGTGTGACCGTTTCTTTTAAAATATTCAATAAACTTGCTGCGAACTTCAGAGCTTTTCATAAATAACCTTCCTCACGGTCTCGGAATCAAATCCGCGGGATGCGAGCATGCGGGCTACGCGTGCTTTTTCTTCCCGGGAGTATTCAAAATCTTCTTCATACTTATTTTTGACAATCGCTAAAGCCTTTTCAAGCTCCAAGTCACGGTCACTTTCAACAGCTGGCAAACCTTTTTCGCGTAAGTAGTTGTTGATGTAGTGAATGCCCTTGCGTCGGCGATGAAGCATATCAGCCATGCGATAGGCAAGATCGGTGGGATCTCCTATCCATTTGTTGTCTTTGGCATAGTCGATGGCTTCATCGATGATTTCGTCTAAGGAATCCTCGTCAGAAAATTTCTCGCGCAGTTTTTTGCGCAATTCCTTTTCTGAGTGGTCCCGCATAGCGACCAAGTCCATGACTTTTCTTTTGGCTGCTTGACGGGTTTTTAGAGGATCTTTAGTGCGCGACATCCTCAAGATTATTACTCTGTTTTTGATTCCTTGCGAAGAACAATTTCGGTCAATTCACAATATGTGCCCAGGCGTAATCGGGGGCCCCAATAACCAGTTCCCTGATTGACATAGAGCTGCATCCCATTAATGCGATAAAGTCCTTTGGCGTAGCGTTCAAAGAACACAATCAGCCAGTTCCATGGGAAGAATTGGCCTCCATGGGTGTGGCCTGAAAGCTGTAAATCAACTCCAATCATCGCCGACTTCGAAGCAAGTGAAGGCTGGTGGGAAAGCAGTATTTTAAAATCATCTGGTTTTAGTTGCGATTGGACTTTTATAAAATCCGGTCCCATTTGGCCAAAGTGAGTCGCGGCGGGATCCGGAATCCCGGCAATTTGCAGGGTTTTGCCGTCTTTGCGAATTGCAGTGACTTCGTTGATCAAGACATTAAAGCCAATATCGCGGAAGGCTGTTAAACCTTTTTCCGCGCCCCAATAGTATTCGTGATTTCCCGGCACGTAATAAACTCCGTGGGGGGCCTTCAAGCCGCCCAGGGTTTTTAATTCTTCCTGATGCTTTTCTGCAAAGCTATCTAGAATGTCTCCGGTAAACACGATCACATCGGGTTTTAGCTCTAGCGTTTTATTTACTAATTTCTTTACGAACTTTTTAGGCAAGCTCGGGCTTACGTGCAAATCAGTGATGTGCACGATGCGCAAGTTATCAAACTCTGCAGGAAGATTTTTAAAATAAAGCGGCACTTTTTTTAGTTTCGGGCCGACTTTAACGACAGTGTTACCCAAAGCAAGCATTAGCACCGGTAAACCTAGTAAGTATCCTGTCGCCGTAGAGCTATAAAGCTCTTGCGTGTTTAACAATCCGAAGAGATTGTCAGCCAAGGCAAAGATGTCCCTAAGCAAGACCAAGGTCACCAGAAAGTTTATATAACCCATCACCGTTAGTGAGAAATTTAAAAGCGTGTCGCGCCATGGCTTGTGATCAAGATCCTTTTCTTTCCAGAAAAATAAAAAAGTACCAATTACCAGAGTGAAAAGAAGGGCTAGGAATGAAATTAAAAGACTGCGTTTCGCCCAGCTGAAATCGGTGTAACCAGTCAGCTGATGAGAAACATAAATGAAGATTCCTAGAATAAAAGAGGCCGCGACGGTGCGAAATATTGCCATGGCAAATAAGTAACACGCTTAGCTGCTTTTGCACAGTCCAATGTAAAAACACAGATCGGCGTCGCTGGGTTAAGAATGTTAATCTTAAGTAAATCGCTGGAGGTCTTCTATGAGCTTTCGCAACGAATTTGAACGGGCGAGGGATTTTCTAATCTTGCACAGAGCAGATTATTCCTATGCCTATGAACATTTCCAGTGGCCTCAACTTGATGACTTTAATTGGGCTCTGGATTTTTTTGACCCCATGGCAGAGGGTAATAAAAATACTGCTCTATTATTGGTACATGCTGATGGTACTCAAGAAAAATATACTTTCGAGGAGCTTTCTGAACGTTCCAACCGTGTAGCGAATTTCTTCATAAGACATGGAGTTCAAAAAGGTGATTCCATCTTCTTATTAATAGAGAATGACGTGGCCTTATGGGAAATCATGTTGGCTGCGATGAAAGTCGGTGCGGTGATTGTGCCTGCGAATCCTTTACTTTCTCAATCAGAAATCAAGGATCGTCTGGATCGGGAAAGAGTCAAAATCATTGCTACCACTAAACGACACACTGAAAAATTCTCTGTAGCCGGATCAGACATTATGCCACTTGTCGTTGATGGAGAAATTCCAGGTTGGACGACGTATGGTGAGCTTTATCGTGAAAGTGCTTATTTTGAAGCGCCTGTAAAAACTAAGGCCACGGATCCATTATTTAGATATTTTACTTCCTCTAGTTCGGTGAAACCAAGAATCGTTGAACATTCCTATGCTGGTTTTCCAGTTGGGCATTTGTCGACGATGTTCTGGATGGGTCTTCGTCCCGGAGATGTGCATCTGGGCATCAATTCTCCTGGCTGGGCGATGCATGATTGGAACAACTTTATTGCTCCATGGAATGCAGAAGCGACGATTTTAATTTTAAAGCATGAACGCTTTAATGCAAAACTCGTCTTGGATGCGTTAAGTGAGCATAAGGTGACGACCTTCTGTGCTCCGCCAACAGTTTGGAGATTATTAATTCATGAAGATCTGTCTTCATATAAAGGACATTTGCGCGAGGCCTTAAGCACCGGGGAAAATCTGAGTGCTGAGATCATCTCTAAAGTTCATAAAGCTTGGGATGTGTTCGTGCGTGATGGATACGGCCAGACTGAAGTTGCAACGGTGATTGGTATTCCGCCCGGGGAAACAAGCAGTTTTGGCACATTAGGTAAGGCTTTGCCGGGATTTAAAGTTGAACTTTTAAACTCAGCCGGTGCCCCATCTGATGAAGGTGAAATTGCTATTAACATTGAAAATCATCCGTGGGGACTGGCAACCGGCCTTGATGCTGGCACAGGATATTTACGCACTGGTGATGTTGCTTACCGTGATGAAGACGGAAATTTCACTTATGAAAAACGCCTTGATGGAGTGTTTAAATCCTCTGACTACCGCATCAGTCCGAACGAAATTGAAAGTGTTCTAAAAGAATTTCCTTCTGTGCGTGAGGCTGTGGTTATTCCAAGTCCTGATCCTATACGGGAAGTAGTGCCTAAGGCAGTCGTCGCCTTAGTGAAAGGTGCTGAACCAACAAAAGAAATGGCTTTAGATATTATGAATTTTGTGCGCACGAGACTTTCTCCTTTTAAACGAGTTCGCCGCTTGGAGTTTATGGAAATTCCCAAAAACACCTTAGGTGAAGTGCAAAGGGATGAGCTTGTAGCGTTTGAGAAAAAACGCAGACTTGAAAATGAAAAAGGTCCTTACGAGTTTTGGGAAGAGGATGCAAAAATCATCTTACCTGAAGCCTGGGCGCAAGAGTTACCGTAAGGAATTCAGTGCAAAGGATCTTGTTGAAAATGGATTGGGGAAACTCAATCCATTTTCTTTTTCTAGCGTGTTTGGCAGGGGGCTACGTAAAGATTGTTTCCAAGCAGTAGCTGAGTAATAGTTCCTTGGCCATCGTGAGTGAACTCTATCCAGTGATCATAGTAGTCGCCGAGTTCGATCTTTACTTTCTCTGCTAATCCTGAATACGTATTTCCGGATTTTTTTACGCCGTATTTAGCAATGTCGGGTATTTTAATATTCAGTCTTCTGCCGCTATCGAAACCGTTTGATGAATAATCGATTTCCAAAGTTTCTACCCACTCTTTACCAGAAGAAAACTTGCGTAATTCGCGCGAGCTGCGGGTTTTAATTGTGCATATCAAATGCTCTGCTAATTTTCCTGTCGCTAATGTTTTACTGACAAATTCAAACATTTCACCCTTTAGGACTTTTTTAACCTTTGGATCATCATTGATCATGGGTTGAGCTGCGACCAATGAGTCAGCTAGATAAACCAACGTTGCGATAATGACCATCCATCGTAGCAAGAGTCCCCCTATGCCTGCTAGGAAGTGCAAGCTGGTTCAAAATAGGCGGAGGATTCTTTTAAGTCGAATTGCGAATTTTGATGGTTACTATAAGACTTTGTTCTGACGCTTCTCATTTTGTTTTGCATCCGCTCTGGGTAAGGCCTATCCAAAAGGTATGAGAAATTTCTTAAAACAGTTGGCGACCTTGTTTGGTGTGGGTCGATTTCCTAAAGGGCCGGGGACTGTAGGCACTCTTGTGACTATTCCTCTGGTTATTTTGCTCGCACAGGCAGGGCCGTTGGTTTACATGGCGGCGATTGTTTTGCTGCTCCCGGTCGGTATTGCGGCCTGCGAATTTTATGAGCAAGACAAGGGCGGCCACGATCACAAAGAGATCGTAATTGATGAGGTTTTAGGATTTTTGATTACCATGGTCTGGTTGCCAATGACGTGGCAGGCCATTTTAATCGGCTTTTGCGTGTTCAGATTGCTGGACATTACAAAGCCTTTCTTCATAGGATATTTAGATAAGAAGATCCAAGGTGGACTTGGAGTGATGGCCGATGATGTTGCTGCGGGGATAATAGCAAGCCTCATCATGCAGGTTCTGTACACTCAAACCAATTGGTTGGGTTCTCAAATTCTGGTACCATAAATGGTATTGAATAACGAGAAACTTCAAGAACTCATTCGATCCCTTCGCGACCAAAAACTCACTGTGGGTTTTGCGGAAAGTTGTACTGGAGGTGCACTTTCGGCTTTTGTAACAGAGCAGCCTGGCGTATCTGACATCTTTTTGGGCTCTGTGGTTTCTTACTCTAACGAGGCGAAGGTGGATCTTCTAGGGGTCCGTCGAGACACTCTCATGAATGAGGGTGCGGTGAGCGAGTTAGTCGCTCGTCAAATGGCGCAGGGAGTGCGTCGACAGCTGAAAACTGACTGGTCTGTGGCAATCACAGGTGTAGCAGGTCCGAGCGGTGGAACGACCGCAAAGCCTGTAGGTACCGTATGCTTTGCCATTGTTGGACCAAGCTTTGAAGACTCACGAAAAGAAATATTTTCGGGAGATCGCAAAGCCATCCAACAGCAATCCGTAGACTATGCAGTTCGTTGGCTGTGTGAAATTCTCGACAACAATTAAACGGCCCCAGGCCAGCGACATTAACAAATAAAAGAGTTGTAGCGGGTGCTACAAGAGAGGAACACAGATGGCAGGCGCTTCTGTAGACAACAAAGCAGCGAACAATGAGAAAATGAAAGCCCTTGAGTTGGCGGTATCTACTATCGAAAAACAATTCGGTAAAGGTTCCATCATGCGTTTGGGTGCAAACGACAGTCTTGTAAAAGACGTTGAAGCAATCAGCACAGGTTCTTTGAGCTTGGACGTTGCTTTGGGTATCGGTGGTCTTCCAAAAGGTCGTATCATCGAAGTGTTCGGCCCTGAATCTTCTGGTAAAACAACAATCGCTCTATCAACTATCGCGCAAGCTCAGAAAAAAGGCGGCGTGGTTGCTTTCGTAGATGCTGAGCACGCTTTGGATGTTAACTACGCTCGTAAATTGGGTGTGAACACTGAAGACATGTTGATCTCTCAACCAGACACTGGTGAACAAGCTCTTGAGATCGTAGAAACTCTAGTTCGCTCTGGCGCTATCGACGTACTCGTTGTCGACTCCGTAGCAGCTCTAGTTCCTCGTGCAGAGATCGAAGGCGAAATGGGCGACAGCCACATGGGTCTTCAAGCTCGTTTGATGTCTCAAGCTCTTCGTAAATTAACTGCAGCTATCAACCGTTCAAACACTCTAGTTATCTTCATCAACCAAATCCGTATGAAAATCGGTGTGATGTTCGGTAACCCAGAAACGACTACGGGTGGTAACGCTCTTAAATTCTACTCTTCAGTTCGTTTGGATGTACGCCGTGTGGGCGCGATCAAAAACGGTGAAGACGTAACTGGTAACCGTACTGCGGTGAAAGTTGTTAAGAATAAAATGGCTCCTCCGTTCACTAAAGTTGAATTCGACTTGATGTACGGCGAAGGTATCTCTGAAGAAGGCGATATCTTGGATCTAGCAGTGACTGCAAACTTGGTTGAAAAATCAGGTGCTTGGTTCTCTATGAATGGCGAGCGCATGGGCCAAGGCCGTGACCAAGCTAAAAACTTCCTTAAAGAACACCCAGAATACAAAGTTGAACTAAGAAACAAAATCTTAGCAGCTAACGGTATCGGCAAGCTTTTGGTTGAAGCAAATGGCGCTAATGGCGAAGACCACGAAGGCGTAGAACCAGTCGAAGCCGAAGAAGCAGCACCAAAAAAAGCTAAAAAGGGTAAACACTAGTTTCCCAAATAAATTTAAAGAAATAAAAAACCCAGAGGGTATCCTGTGGGTTTTTTTATTTTTATGAGACACTTTTTCTAACTGAAATTCTGCGAATCTAAGCGCTGATGAACCTCTATCTCGGAGCTCGAAACTTCAACCTGAGTCATCTTTCCTAATAAAAATGAATACTGTGGTTGAACGTGGCCAAAATTAACTCCGAACACGCATGGCACCCCAACCAGATCTGCAATCTCTTTAAAAATCGAGTGATCATAAATTGATGTCGAGTACTCGGTCGGACAAATTGAGCCAAAGCAGATCAGATTAGTATTTTTTAAAGTCCCTTTTAATTTTAAGTAATAAAGCATGTTTAAAACATCGGCTATTGGCGATGACCACTCCTCCAAAAACAAAATATTTTTTTGCTGCAAGTAGAATTCGTTTAAATAATGGGTTCCGCATTGTCTCAAGAAAATCGAAAGGTTTCCACCAATAGCTATTCCGCAGAATTTACGAGTAATGTTAGTTTCTAAATGAAATTCTCGCGGAGAAACTGAAGGACGAACATCTCTAAATCTTTCTTTAGAAAACCAATCCACAAACAAGTTCTGTTTTTGCGGTCGCCAGAACTGAGAGTGAACTGTCCTATTTATGGTTATGGAATGAAGCAAGTTAGAGTAGGAGTCCCATGTGATTGACTCGACTCCTTTTGATTCTGTGAAATCAGGAAGAAACATGGGGCCATGTATGGCGTGAACTGGAGAATGCATTAGAGCGAGTAAAGTCGTTGTAAGATCACTATGCCCGCTTAGCGATTTAACACCAACTTTAATTAATTCCTTAACTTTATCGATGTGACGAATTGCTTCATATCCCCCTTTTAGCGCCATAAGATGGTCATCTTTTTGGAATTTATTACCGATTCCAAGAAAGAAAGCGTCGCTACTCAGACGTTTAAGTTGAAGATCGCCAAGGCGTTCTAAATTTTCATCTTTCGACTCAAACATATCAGTGACTTTAATTAGACCTTGAGATTTCATACCCTAGTCGCTTCCAGAATTTGCTTTAACCTAGCGAAACGTGCCAGTCCTACTGAGTAGGTGATATGGAAGTAACTAAAATCCATCGATTCTAATTTTCTGAGTCTGGTCAGTTGTATGTGTCCGACTTCGTAAATAACAGACTCTATATCAACGTAAAGTAACAAGTCACCCTTTGAACTGGTCGAGTGAAGACACCGAACAGATGCATTTCCCAAGAGGATACTAAGTTTAGACATTAGAGTTTGTACGATAAAATTTAAATCAACTTTGCGAGTGAAGCAACTTGCGCCGATAAATTCAAACTCCGAAAACTGGTTTCTGCTCGGACGAGTCTTCATATCACGAACTACGCGACACGAATAGACATAGGATACCTGGGGCCTACCTTCTGAAAGCCATAAATTCTCGATAAATTGTCGCGGGTCTGACATCAAATGGTATGTCTTTTGGAAAGCTGTGGTGATGCTGAAAATTTTATACATTGAAGCCGTAGAGTCGACCGGTGATAAAAGTAATGGAAGCTCATAAATTAAGTTCGTTTTAAATGCCTCACTCAATAGAGAGATAAGTTTCTCGCGCAACTCTCTTCCTTTTGGTGTCATAATAGCTCCGCCAGCGCCGGCCCACACTTTAAAGCAGTCCACTCTTCATCTCCGCTACTAATCGAGTTAAAATCTCCAAGTTTTGTCGTAGTTCATCAATAGTGTGTTCCGAAGGTTCATGTTTGTTGATTCGACTAATAAAAGATCTTGTCTTTTTTGCTTGCTGAGCGATCATTTCCCAAACTAGATCGTGAGTTTCAGGGTTTTGACGAAGCATGGAAACCGCACGGAAATCGGCCCTCCACTCCTCCTCATAATTGGATTGAAGTTTCGGTAAGCAATGACTTAGTTCATGAAAATAAACTAGCTGAAGCTTTGCTTTTTCTATTAATGCGCTTTTTGTAAAAAGGGGATGGGCTATTTTAGTGTTCAACAGAATAAGACGGCGGTTCACAGTAATTCCTTCGGCAGGAATAGATGCAGCATAAGTCGGAGGTTCGAAGTCTGGTTCGCCAAATGTGGATTTGTAATTGATGAATAAACTGTTTAGTTCAGCTGTAATCTCGCGTAGGTTCATGAGATTTCCTTGGAGCGCTTAACCGCAAGTACAAGGATCACGGCGAAAGGTAGTAGAAGTGTCGCAAATGCAGATGTTGGACTATCATTGAATAGGGCAACGGAAGAAAACAGGGCTAAAATAAAACTGGAAAACATCTCTGATCCGGTAGATGTAAGAGAAAAAAACTTTGCGCTATTTGATTCGTCTGTACACGCCCTGTAGGATTCCCCCATAACAATTGCACTTCCTGCGACTAAGGAAATTTGGAAACCACAGACAGCAAAGATAAAGCTGAAACTCCAAATGCTCATGCAGAAAGTTCCGAATGCAAATAAAACAATGCCCACTCCAAGAAATAGTTGCGCTTTGTCGGTACTAATTCTGTCTAAAATATAAGAAACGACAAAGCTCGCTGCAAACCCGAGTGAAGTAAGTAGGCCGAGTGCCCATTTAAGTCCTCCAGCTTCTGCACTTAGTTGCCAATATGTTATATAAATAGTAAATCCCACACCTGATAACAGATTTAGAAAAAGTGCCCATCTGAAAGCGCCGTTTTTTGATGCTTCTACTAAATAGGACAAAAGTGGTAGTGGATTAACAACTTCAATAATCTTCTTTGAAGATCTCCATTTTATATCGGACACAAGCAATCGCTTCGTGCTTAAAATCGCACATGAGATATAAACTAAGGCGCTAATTAGAAAAATGTGATGGCTTTGGTTGAAATATATTAAACTGGAAGCAATTATCATTGCTAGAACGATTCCACTTTGGCGCACCAATTGTCCTCGTGTGATAAATCTTTTTATTAGTTGGTCCTTATCAGAATCACCTTGAATGCTATCAAAGACGAATGCCGAGATAGTGCCTGATAAGCTCGCTAAGCCAAAAGCTTTTAATCCAAGCGAAGCGATTAAGAAATGTTTTGAAGGAAGTAGCCACAATCCGACCATTGAGAAAGCTAAACAACATGTGCCTATCGCCAGAACTAGAAGCTTATTAAAATGATCCGCGAAGTGAGAAGTCGGGTAATCTAGCAGAGCAATCAAGATACACCCAATACTCATTAGCCAGGCGATGCCATTATTGTCGATTCCTAGACCGTTTCTAATATGAATTATTAAAATTGGGCTAATTATCATATCAGCAAACGCTATTCCAAAAATTAAGAAATATGCTAGTGATAAGGCACTTTTTGTTTTTTTCATAATTCCTCCTGAATTCGGTTCAAGACTTCTTCTGGATTTTGTGTCGGATGAGAAGTAATCCACTCGTGAGCAAGCGCAAGTCCAGCGCCATATCGAATCGAGAAAACCGGGTTGATATAAATATTGTTTATCTTGTTGTATACCCACTCAGTATTTTTATTAAATCCTAGATAAAATTTCACAAGATCACTTGGTTTGATTAAACCCTGAATCAATTTAAGAACAAAAATGGTCTCAATCAGCAGTTCTCGAACGCGTGTTAGTGCTCTTGGTCTCTGGTCAGGCGCTACATTCTTTAATTCATAATAGGTGGCTAAGCCCTCAATCCAACACGGGTTAAGACTGTCTATGTCCGTTTCTAAGATGCCGATTTGTAATACATGTCCCGGATACCATTCATGATGTAAATGTGAGAGCAAGAAATTATCGTTCCGAACGAGTATTCTATTCTCTACAAGTGCCATTCTGTAATCAGTAAGAATTAATGATGATTCTTCCGCAAAACACATCCCAGGTAATTGATGCTTCAATTTGTTGCCTTCAATATCCGAACGGAATTCTATTTGTTCAATAATCAACTTATTGAAATCAAATTTCTGATTCAAATTGTAAAACGGTTCTTCAAAATTCCATGACCGAATAAGTTGTAGGCATTTTTTCGTAACTTGTTCGGGGTCACGGAGCCCAAATTCCCAAAGACTACTACGTAGATAATCTTGTGTTTGTTTGCGCCACCTTTCCCAGTCAGACGTGGTAACGATGCAGGCACCAGTTCGTACTTTGGGATGCCAGTCTCCAAAGTCATAGAATATGGACCTTTTTTCTGCAGCTGCTTCTTTTGAAGAGTGAGGCCAGTCGCGCAAGCGCATGAAATCTAAATACTCCTGAAAGGCTTTGTTGTTCATATCAAAGGCCAGCATCGATTTCTGTAACAAGGCAGTTTTGGTAAAAGATAAGCTATGATGTCTTTCCGGCGAGATAAAAAATCTTGAAAATTAAAGTTATTCAAATCACCAAGAAGATATGCATCTGTCTGGAGATGAAAGCATGGATATATTTGAGACTTGGCGTTAATCATAATAGATTTTGTTAGGCTCTTACAGGTGTTGGGTCTCCTAATTGTACTCGAGTTGAAATTATCTACGGGGTGCATTTGAAATAGAAAACTATACTCTTTTGCATATTTTCTCACTTCGTCAATTTGGTCTTTATTTCCGTTGCTTACGGTCATTACAATAGTTTTCATAGGAATACGCGAAGCTCGAAGAAGCTCTAGACCATTCAGAGTTTTTCTATGTAACCCCCTTTGTTTCTCATGATAAGATGACGTTATGCTATCAAGACTGACGTGAACCTCATCAACATATTTTTCTAGCATTTGAATGGTTGTTGAACTTAATAGCGTCCCATTTGTCATGATTAGAACGTGTGGCACGAATTGCCTTACGGTCTTAAGCAGATCTTCAATTTCTCGATGTAGAAGAATTTCTCCACCGCTTAAGCTTACCGATTGAATCTGCAGATTTTCCCCAAAAGACTCGAAAAAGACTTTCAATGCAGTTGGTGAGATCCGACTTGAGGAGCGAGATAATTCACCCTTTTCATAAAAGCAGTATTTGCAATGAATGTTGCATACGGAATTGATTTCTAAAAAAAGTGTATCAATATTTATCAAGCTTTTTTCCTATTCTGTGTTGTCACTGAATCAGTGACAGCCAAGCGATAGAATTGGCACTTGTTATCGATTGCGCTACTTGGTCCCGTATTGCCAAGAGCTAGCTCAAGTCCACAAGCGCCCCCACATACACTATGAGCGATACATTGTCGACATTCTAGCGCGAAGGCCTTTCTACGGTTTTTGAATATTCTTGCTTTGTTAATGTCAAACTCGCTCATGCCCTGGGTGAGATCTTTGTGATCATTCCAGTTAACGATACAATTACTTATGCGACCTTTGGGAGAAATGGAAATAGCCATTCCAGAAAGCGAAGTACATGGTCCAATATTAGGAATTTTTTCGGATAACACGTAGTCAACTTTGTCGAGTTCGCTTGCAAAGTCGAAACCTATTTTTTCTGCTACTTTTCTCGCTGCTTTTAGACTTTTGTAAAGTAGCGTTCCATTTACCTCCCAATCACCTTTACCTGGTTGGGGAGAATTAACACTCAATTGTTTTACCCCAATAGATTTAGCGAATGCTACTAACCGGGGTAAACGCGGAAGAGTTTCATTCATAGGGGTATACAAGAGATTAACTGCGAAGTTATTTTCTATTAATTGCTGTATGCCTTCAAGAGTAAGCTTAAAAGTGCCGCGACCACTTATGAGAACACGGTACTTATCGTTCAGCTCTTCTAAGTCGGAATCAAGGGATAGTGTGAAGAGAATTTTATCTCGATGCTCTTCAAATGCTTCAAAATCAAGGCGTCGTACCAGCGATCCGTTACTGTTTATTTCAAAACGCAAATTATCATAAAGAGGAGAGTTTTTGAAACGCTCTAAAATTCTTTGAATATAATGGCGCTTTGTTAAGGGTTCGCCACCAAAAAGCTGCAAAAGAAGTCCCTCGGGATCACCATAATTCTCTAAAAAGTCACAAACTTTATCGATATTTTCCTCAGGCATGTCTACTAGTTTCGCGTGTTGATCCATCACGAAACAGTACTTACATCGAAAGTTGCATTGTTCAGTAAGGACGATACGAGCACGCGTTACCAGAATATTTTTCTGAATATAGTTTCCAGTCACTTCGTGCGCGTGTTCGAATGCTTCTTCATAGGTCGTATTTTCGACTGGCTCCTGGTATTTGATTTCGAGTGTTATTGGATTAAAATAAAAATCTGAATTTTCGTCTTTAATATGCTTAAACATTCTATGCCTCAAAGTTAGGGGTGCCGGTAACCGACACCCCTTATATTCTGACTAATTGCTTTTCTCTTGTTCAGTTTCAGCAGTTAGTTCAACTTCAAGTTCTGCAAGCAGTGCTTCAAGTTGCTCTTGTGATGAAATCTCAACGGCTTCTCCCTCGGCTGAAAACATCACTGCTTTTTTACTTCGAAAACACAATTCTACTTTTTGTTTTTCCTGTTTCTTCATAGGCTTCCTTTCCCCGTGGGCTGACCACGTTGCGAATGTTTCTGCAAAGGCTGGTCCCATATAGAAAATCCCCAAAGGGGATATAATCGATTTGAAGCGCAACGAATTTACTAAATCTAAAATTAGGGTATTCATTCTCAGAATTCGGATGCCCGGAAGCTGAATAGGGCATGCCAAAGAAGCGGAATATGGGCGTAATCTCACCAGTCTTGGTTTCTATAGGGTAAGTAACCCGGGATCAGCCATCTTTAATCTTGTAAATATGCGCTTTAGAATTGTGCTTCTATTTGAAAATGCAACTTTTACGTCGCTTTTCTAATGTAAAGGGCATGGTCGGAATTATAAGAGCAATGATCGTCGACAAGTTAGTTGCAAATACACCGTTTATTTAAGGAATGTACTACGGGCAGTTGGTCCAGCGCAGACGGTATTTTTGTGACAGTCTTCCGTCGACAGAGTCGACGGCGATTTGACCTACTTTGCTGCCTCCCGCTTTTTTAAGGTGCAGCTTAGTGGCTAGGACGATGACACTTCTTTCTTTCATTGGTTTGCAATCAATCGTCAAAGGTGGTTCGTTTGATCGCAATGCTGTCAGTACGAAATTTTCGTTGATAGGGCCCTTCCATCTTTCATAACCGAATTCAGCAAGGGCGTGTTTGTCAGATCCGTTGCCTGAAGTGACCTTTACTTTTTGTGATCCAACTACCCCCGGGTCTAAATACACGTAGCCGCGGAAATCGACTTCTTCGATTCTAAAACCCATTCGCAGAGGTTTTTTCAAACGAATGCGCACTTTGCATTCCGTTGATGCCTCGGTCGTATCAGCGCCGGCTGTTATGCTTAAACGATCATAAAGAACCGTGAAACTTGAAGCATCCGGAGAGATCTGTACGGCAACACTTCCTTGCGGGCAGCCCTGGCCAGCAAGCTGCACTTCTTCGATTTGCAGTGATTGCGCTAAAGTTGCACAAGAAAAAATCATGCTTGAAAAAATGATCAACGATTTCATAGACGCTCCTTCATGTCGGGACACCATCCTGAAAGCAAAGCAAACTAAATGCCAGTGACAATGGAGACAGAATGCCTCCACCGTCACAGTTCAATAAATTCAGACAGATAACGCGGTATAGACTGGAAAAAGTGCCAGGCACCTTTTTAGGAGATGACGCAATGTGGACGTAAAAAAGAATCAGGCACCTTTAGTATTTTTGGCCGGTGACTGAAAGGCTATCTACTTCGCAGGCAGAGGTGCCTGTGGAGGTTAGGTAGGTTTTGATTTTTAGTGTTCCCGTGCCAATGACCGACGGGAAAGAGTTGATGTTTGCAGCCATGGTGCTTGAATCGTTGGCTGTTGTAGAGTCTGTGGATGCAGCCCACGTGCTGCCGTTCCAGTAATAAAAATTTGTTCCATCGGGGCTTAATGCGTAAGAAGAGCCATTGCTGCAGCCATTGGCACCTAAGGTTGCAGAAAAGCCGTTCGTATTAATAAATACATAAGCAGAAGTAACCGATGCGGCACTGGTCGTTATAGATTCGTTAGCAGAATAGTGATTCGGTCCCACCGTCACCGACTTAATTTCAGGTGAACAATACGAAGCTGCCGAACTGTAAGTACATCCCGTATTGGTATCGTCACTTTCAAGAATCGAGCGGTACTGGAAGTATCGGTTGCTTGAAAGTGAAAGAGCACCAAAGTTGCTAAACACCATCGATGAAGCAGAACCACTGATAGTTCCATCAGCGACGTTGTTGGTCGTATTAAATAATTCCGAGAAATATGTGCTTGAAGTGTTATCAGGACCCTTCCAACCTTGGCTGTTTCCGGCTTGATCCGAACAGTCGTTGTTAGCACAAGTGCGCACCTGGTATTTGATTCTGTTTATTCCGCGACGGTACAGTTGATGAATTTCGGCTGCCGATAAAGTTCTTTTCCAAATCGCGACTTCATCCAGGTTGCCGTAAAGGGGGTTATTTCCTGAAGTATAGTTACCAATAATAGCAGCGCCCGATCCTGGGGCATTCAAGGCCGCCGTTAGACAACTGCCATTGGCAGCCCCATTTATATAAAGTTGATAGCAGCTGCCATCATACGTAACAGCAACATGGCTCCAGGTAAACGTGGGTAGTGAAGACGTTGACCAATGATACACGCCGCTAGTGCCGTAAAAAATGCCAAGCTTATTACCGTTTCCAAAACCAAAAGCAAAAGAACTTCCAGTTCCCGCTGAATTGATAAGGCACAGGATTCGCGATTCAAGATTATTAATAATGTAGCGGTGGGGGAAAACCCACGCGCTCATTGTCGTAGTTTGATTGGCAGCTGAAACATAATCGCTACTTGCTGTCGCTGAGATTAATTGACTATTTGAATTGAAGGCCGCAGCTCTGCCAAATCGGGCATTCGTAACATTACTTGCACCCGTTGAAGTCGCATGACGATTGTTTCCCGAAGAATCAAGAACATCCGCTGTACCCGGGCCAGCCCAAGAGGCTTCGTCAAAGTGCCATAAACCGGCAAGGTCCGTACCGTAGCCAGAACCTGTGAATGAAGAATAGCCTGTGGTACTTTCATTAACAGTTTTACTTGGAAGCTCTTTAAAAAATGGCATCGTTGTAGCTACATTTATATTTGTCCAGTTCGTTAAACTTGAACCTGTGGCTTGCGCATCCATGATGCGCGATAAAATTTGCCCCGAATATTTAGCTTGCTGACGGAAATAAATACTTAAGATTTCAGTATCAGTTAAGGCCGTGCTCCATAGTGCGACTTCATCGATGTTGCCGTTAAAGTAACGGTCGGTGCCGTTACGGCTGCCGATAGAAAAAATTCCGCCGCTAGTAACGTTGACGCCCGCTTTCGTTGAAATATTAACAGTTCCTAAAACTCGGCCGTCTTGAAAGACTGTGGCTAATCCATTAGTACGATTAAATCTTGCGACTATATGATGCCAGCGTCCGTCGTCGTATTTTCCTATAAGGGTCGCCGACGTAACTCCATCAAGGCCCACCGTCAAATAGTTGTGTTGAGTGACGGTATTTGAAGTAATAGTACCGCTGACAGTTCCAATGAACCAACCATCATCCGCACCGGCACTGCTTTTAGAAACAATGCGACTGTTTTGGTGTGTGGAAGTTTTAATCCAAGCCGAAACAGTCAGTCCACCAGTTCCGATGTCGTGTATATTTCCGCCAGAAAGATAATCATCTACGCCATCAAAAGTCAGACTTTGATTGAACTGAGAACTTGCATACGCCATTCCGGCCGTAGCTGAGGAAGTTAAATTAGCGCCAACAGTCGCTGTAATGGTGCTTGAAGCAGCAAGAGCACCAACAGTTCCATTCAAACGCCAGTAGCCAACAAGATTATTCCAGTCAGGCCCCCAAGTGGCATCAAGCTGAGAGTTGTTGGTTGTCGTATTTAAGCGTGCCACATTCATAGAGGAATCCCATTGCACACCAGTTAAAACAGCAGGGGAGCCAAAGCCTGTATCTGAATCATCACTATCTACTTGCGGAGCAGGCTTTAAGCGCGCATATCCAGCAGAAGTGACTTCTACGTTAGTTCCGCTGCTTGATGTGTAACTAGCGGAAGTTCCCGATGTGAAAGGAATGCTTAAAGTAAAGTTTTGATAAGAAGCCGCAGAAAGTTCGTTCGTAGAAACGACGGAACCATAGGGGTTATTAGCGCGACCACGGAAATAGTAACTTGTTCCTGCAGCAAGATTGACAACTGCTGGTGAAGTAACCCCTGTGCTAGCGGAGGCGTATGAATCCGCCGCTGTCTTTGACGAAGTATCATAGATGGCATCGTAACTTGTGGCTCCTGCTACAGAGTTAAATGCTAAAGAAAGGGTGCCCACGCCAGAACTAAGTGAGGTCGTGGAAAAGGCGCTAATCGGAATTCCAACCGCTTCGGCCGTGGCATTAACCGAACCTGAAGAGTTCACAGCAGTTACCATGATATAGTAGGAGGTCCCACCGGTAAGGCCACTGACTTCATAGGGAGAACTTGCTGCCGTCGAAGCAGTAGATGAATAATTTCCCGTCGAAGTTCCGTATTTAACAGTGTAACTTGTAGAGCCCGTTGATGTGCCAAAAGCCACTTTAAGTTTATTGCCAGTATCTACGGTGACGCTTGAAATTGAAAATGCAGAAAGGGGAGTCGCTGAAGCTTGCGCCGTTGAGCTTGTTGTCGCAGTGACATTGCTTGCTTCAACCATAAAATAATAAGTCGTTCCAGGCGTAAGGGAAGAAATCGTCGTCGGCGAAGTCGCTGAAGTTGATACCGTCGTGCCAAAAGTCCCAGAGACCGTTCCATATTTTACTGTGTAGCTAGTGGCTTCGCTTGAAGCATTCCAAGAAAGCACTACTGAAGAAGCGCCGGCCACTGCACTGGCAATCGTGAATGCACCCGGAGCAGGTGGATGAATCAGAAAACTATCAGAGGCAGAAGAAATAGCACCTGTCCCACTTGAAACAAGCGTATTTTCTTTAGTTGCCGTTATAATTTTACCAGAGCCTTTTGTGTTAACAGAAATATTTGTGAATGTTGCCACTCCGGCAACGGAAGTGATCGTAGTTGTTCCCGCTAAGGCACCCGTGCCTGAAGAAAGTGACAGGGTGATATCAGCTGTGGCATCCGGGCCCGAGGTCACCATATTTCCAGCAGCATCTTTGATATGCACAATAGGCTGGCTTGGCAAGCTTACACCCGGGGCAACATTCCCCAAAGGTTGAGTTGCAAACACTAATTGAGAAGCAGGTCCGTGGGTCACGGTGACCGTAGGATGTGCGCTCGTAATAAGTTGTCCAGCGATGGCAGCACGAATCGAGGTGGCTGTTCCCATAACACCGCCAGTAAACGTCGCCGTATACGTCCCATCACCGTTATCAGTGACTGCGCTAAACGTACCAGTGCTTGTTCCACCATTTTGACTGAAGGACACGACAAAGCCGCCACTGGTAAGCGGGTTTCCTGACGTATCGTAGGTGTGAAAAGTTGCGGTGACAAATGATCCCGAAGTTATCGATGCAGCCGAAAGACTGACGTACGAATGAGCAAGTGAATAATTACCCGGCAGTACTTGAATAGCAGGTGCCGTTGAAGTCAACGGAACACCATCGACAGAGGCAATGATATTCGTTGGTGTGCCGGCATTCACTCCAGCAAAGGTCGTAGTGAAAGTTCCATCATCGTTATTAATGACATCACTAAACAGACCAGTGCTGGTTCCGCCTGAAGTTGAAAAGGTGACGGTGGGGTTGCTGCCTTCGTACCAAAAAACTTGGCCATGCTGATCACGCAAAGCCAAAGTTAAGGTGATCGCAGTGCCTGAAAGCAAACTACTGTCAGAAGCAACAACGGCACTTTTACTTGGTGAAATCGCAATTCCACCAAGAAATGATTCGTCGATCGTTGAACTAGATTTACAACCGGCTAAAGCAAAGACTAAAGAAAGAAGTAAGATGAATTTCATCGTTCCTCCTCTTTAAAGAGATCTATACTGTAAGTTAGAATTCCAAAGACGTTGCTTTCGCCGACATCCATGAAGGACGTGTTCTGCGTTCTTTGTTTGTATCCTAATTCCGCTTTCAATTTTGAGTGGCGAAGACCCATCGCGGCTGAATAGGCTTGGCCACTTTCAATCGTGTAGGTGTCAGTAGATGAAGGACCTAGGTAACTATAGCCCCAACCGAATTCAAGTTGGGTTTTTCCTTTTTTAAGCAAAGCTTGCTTAAAGGTGATTTCGGCTTTCGGAACACCTGCAATATCTAAAGAAACCTCCGTCGCAGAAACACCGTGCAAAAAAAGTTCGTGGGAATAACCAAAGTTAAAACCCAAGCGCGAGTTTGCAAAAATATTTTTGTTCAAAGAAAACTGCAATGCCATCAATGTCTGATTGGTATTGCTTAGGGTTTTTGAAGAGCTTGTTAAAGGAACAATACCAATGCTGCGCGCGGAAAAATCAAATGAAGTTGAAAATGAGTCGCTCCACAACTGAAGCCAGCGCATTCCTGCAGTAAAATCCTGTGATGAGTTTAAATCTGCCTTTGAAGCACTTGTTTTATCAGTGGCATTGATGGAGGAGAATTGATAACCACCAAAAAATTCGGCGCGATGATTGATTTCTTCCTCCTGTTCTTTAACCAATAGGGAAGGCAAGCGACGACTTGGATCTGGTTGTGTCTGAGGAATAACTATCGGAGCAGGTTTCTGCGCAATCACTGTATTTTCCACAACAACTGGCTTTTTACCCACGGCGGATTCTGCAATAACGACATCTTTAGAAACGATTTCCTGAATAACAACCTTTTCATGGGTTACTACTTCTGAAGTCGGTTCTTCGGTTTGCGCAGGAATTCTTTTTTCAACGACAACATTGGTTACATTTGCCATGGCTGCAGTAAGATCCGTACCCCATTCAGGAATGCGAATCTCTACCCCAGTCAGAATTTGATTTTGATCAGCAATGAAGGGATTTACTTTCAACAAGCGTTCAAGGTTTTGGCCAGCACCATAAGTGTGACCACCGCGAATACGGTCAGCAATTTGTGATAGTGATTCTCCATCTTTAACAACATACGAATGCAATACAGGTCCCTGTGCTTGAGTAGCACATGAAACGAACATCATGATTGCTGTTAAAATTCGTTGTCTTTGTCTCATATCGAAATAGAAATCGCGAAACCCCTTCGAGATAACTCTTCGGAATTTTTCTGGTAATTCTGAAATTTTTTGGTGATTGCGCAGACTTAGCAAATGTTTGAAAGGCTTTTGTCCATGAACTCCAGCGTGTTTAGAAGCCGCGCCAAAGCTCATATAATAAATTTGGAGCTCGAATTGTTACAGGAGTGTGAAGCAGAGTCTCAAATTCTAGCGAAAACTCAAGGAACACTGAGTTTCGGGCAAGTACTCTTGGCCATAGAAAACTTTGTTTTTCATAAACGAATACTTGTGTGGCTGGTGAGTCTTTAATTTAGCACCTGTAAAGCGATAAGCGACCACGGTTTCTGCGAAATCCTCTGACGGGTTTTCCATCCCATATTCTGAAACGGCTTTTGATGGATCTATCAACTGATACTGAGTGTATGAAATTTTATTCTTTTGAGCTTTATACGCTTTCCAACCAGCTACTTTTAACCATTCTTCGGAAACGTCTAACTTTGATTTGTATGAAAGTGTGTGTCCCAACTCATGCAAAAAAGTTTGCTGACGTTCCGGGAAACTAAGATCATTCCAGGGATCGAAAATTTCAATGCTTGCGTTAGCAATGACCATCGGGCCAAATCCCATTCCACGAGTGAAATGCACCAAGCGCTTATTATAGGAAACGGGATAAAGCGATAGCGGATAATCAAACAGAGCCTGTAAAATTTCGTTCAGCTCATCACTGTGCCAAGCGGATGCATACTTGGAACGAAGGTGAGAACCATTAAAACCGAAAGTTTTTAGCAGATACAGAAGCTGCGGTCCTTCCGTATTTCCATAGATTTCTTTTACTGCGCACAAAACCTTATCGCAGTTTGATGAAAAATTAAGTTCCGGTTTATCTCGTAAGCTAAGATCTAATTTGTGAAGATCGGTAAAGAACTGAACCAAATCAGCTTTTTCATTTTTGAAGGTAATACCGTTTACTTTTTTTGTAACAAGTAAACCGCTTCCCTGTAAGGCCGTTAAAATTGAATCGGGACTTGGCGGGCGTTGGGTCTTGCACGGGGCCTGCATGACATCAGTGGCACTGGCTGCCCACCATTCTAAAGCTGGCGCTGCTGAAACTTGAAAGGTCAGCAGAAGTATTAGAATAAAAAAAGGCCCGCGAAAAATCATGGGCTTAAATGCTAATAAAGCCCTGACCAAGTCAAGGCTGAATCATTTATTTGGAAAGATTTAAGGCATCTGCAACTGCCGCCGATTCGTTGATCACGCGCTGGCTGATCGCCTCATCGGGACCAAAATATCCAAAGGCACGGATAATTTGCGTGTGGCTAATACGAGGGCTCACATTGCTTAAATCATGGCGGGGATTTTGATAGGCATTGCTATCAAAAACCGAAGTATGGCGTAAATCTGGGCGGTTGTTTTCAAGCCAAACGCGAGCAATCTGCGCCACATGACAGCTTACGCAGTCCATGTTTTCAGGATTGAAAGTATGAGGGTTTTCGATTCTGTACATCGCTCTAAGTTCTTTTTCTAAAACCGTCGTCGTTTCTTTGATCGCGCGGTTAGAATCCAAGATCGTTTTTACGAAAGAATCTTCACCAGTTGGAGCTGGAGAGATATTTCCACGTAAAAAGTGATCCGCCGGAACAGCAAAGTTAATGAAAGCTTGGGAACCACGATCCACGCGGGGGATCTTAGCAACTTTAAGCTTCTGATTTACAACTTCAAAGCCAGCAAAAGCCCACATATCACCAGCACCACGAACCACCATCACAGTGACGCGGGAAAGGTTTTTAAGGCCCGCATATTTCAAAATGATTTTTTGGAAAGCGGCCATAGCGGGACTTGCAGTGCCATCCAAAGCCCACACGGGATGGATTTGCAAAGGAAGGCCATCAGTTTTAACTTTAAACTTGGTTTTCCAGGCTTCGATGTCTTTTAGTACGTTCTTAAATTCGCCTTCAGTCAGGACATAAAAGCTATGAAGGGCTGCATCTTCGGTCTGCACGATATTGCGCGGACCTGGTTGCAACGGTTGCCACACAAGACGAATTTGAAATTGGCAGGATTGTGGAGTCGGCAGTGGAAAACAAGGGTCAATACGCGCGCCCACAACTCGCATCGCATCTGCAACTTGGTCTTCTGTCATCACCGGAGTTAGCGGTGGGATAGTGAACATGAAATCTCTTGGAATCAGTGGGCCACCAACACCAGTGGACTTAAGGTTTAACAATTCAGTATCATTTAGATGCTTCGGTAATGGGAATAGGTAAGATACGTCGTTAAGATTCCAACGAGCTTCACCGGCTTGAACAAGTAACAATGTAGATAAGAATAGAATCAGTTTTTTCATCGCAGGCTTTCTTCTAGTTGCAAACAAGTCCTGGCTCATTTCCTTCATTGATGAATTTGAAATAAGCGCGAACATTTAAGTCATTAACAAATAACTGGCCTGTGTAATGAGTGAACTGACCATTTTCAGTTTGCGGATAAAGTTTTAGGTAAACCCCTTCAGCATCACCGCGCAGATCATTTGTTCCTCTAGATTCAGGGGATGTGCGCACCGTCACTTCATAGGCCTGGCGGGAATTTTTCTGAGTCACTTTCAAAACGGCGCTGGAAGTGTATGTACCAACAAAGGGATTTAAAGGATCAATGTTGCTAGAAAAGCGAACTTGAACTTTAAAATCAGGATCAAAACTTGGAACACAAGTAATTGATGTCACTGCAGACGCGAAAGCTGGTGTTGCCAGTAAGGCAAGCATGCAAAAAAATGATTTCATTGGACCCCTCTTAAAAAGCAGCCTCTTTTAAGCTAAAGGTTGTTTGAAGGGCAAAGAAATTACCGAAAAGAAAGCTCATTGATAACGGAACGTCGCGGAAATCCTGCGTCAAAACAGATAAGCCGCCTTAATTGCAATAATTGGCGATAGACCGTTTCGAGTGATGTCATCCGCAAGATCTTTTTCCGTTCCATCAATGGCCTGCTTGATCGGCGGAGTTTCCTCTAAGTCATCAAGCCCGGTGTCGATGTCTACTTTTGTACTAAGAATTTTCATGATGCCGAAAGAAAAATCCATGTACAGGCGATCATGAACCACCCAAGTGTAGCCAGTGTAAAATTCCGTGAACAGAAAATCAGAATCGATATCAATCTTGGCTTCTAAGCCTAAAGCATCCAGTACTGTTCTTAAGTCAGAATAGTCTTCCCCCGTGGCTGCACTTAAAGCTTCGTCGACATCAACTCGTCCTGATGAGGTGAGTGACATAAACGAAGCGCCAATATGCCAACCCGTACTTTCACCAACACGATAATTAAAATCTCCGCGAAGCATTTGGTTTTTTTCAAAGATATCTTCGATAATTCCTTGCATGTGGGGATTGTTACCGAAGTAAGCGACAGCACGCCCGATCAGCGTGCGGTAGTAGGGTGGCATATTCCCAGCTTGCAAAGAAAATGTGGCTCTTTCCCCGTGAAGCATAAGACCGAAGCCAGTGAAAGTGGGTGCGGAGGTGTTAACTAAAACACCGAAGCGCCAATCTTCAGGACCCCTTGTCGGCGTGCCAGCAGGAGTAACTGGTGGAAGAGTCGTGTCCGTGGGAGTACTCGGAGATGTGCTGGTGTCCAAGGTCGTCGGTGAGGACTCCACGGGAACTGCAGTGGAAGTATCAGAAGTCGTAGATGTTTCCGTCGTTGTCGAAGTTTCAGTTGCAGTACCAGTACTAGTTTGAGCAATAACGACATTTGAAAAAAATAAAATTAATACAACAGCACTTTTAAACATTCACGCCTCCGCAAAAGTAAAAGCCTCAAAAATTTTTTGAGGCTTCGGTTCACTGCCTTATTTAGTTTTCTGGTGTCGACGGTGGGGGTTCGTTGGGTTGTTCTTCGGCTTTGTGATTTACAAGATAATCCCCTATGCTATTAAGCATATCTACGGTGCTTATCAATTCTTGATGGATTTCAGGGTCATCGTTTAAAAGCTTCTCAAGGTAATTTTTAAGTCCTGACTCACCAGAATGAAAACCTTTGTAAAGTGGATTTAACCCAACCAAAATTTTTCCTGCAAGGCCGGTTTGTGCTGCTGACAGTTGTGTGCGAATCGAGGTGAACTCTACTTCTTTTGGATCTAATGATGCTGGTAGTTTGCTGAAATCAATACGCGCATTTAAATGCATGCGTGCCATAATGACATTATCATTCACATCTTTTTTGACATCATCCATTGCAATATCAAAGGTGATAGCATCGCCATATTTCTTTCCGTATTCAGCAGCCATTTCGTTAGCGATTTTTTCTAGTTCATTCGCATAAAGATTCAAAGTGTTTTGGCCGAAGGTTTTTACCAAATTCAATTTTAAGAAAAGATCGCCTGTAAACCATGGCGCTGAACCATCACCATAGTGATAGGCGGCGTTTTGCAGATTCAAGATCAAATTATTATCAGGACCATCCTTCGTAAGTATTCCAGAAATTCCCATATCGATGGTTTTCTGGTCGTCCAAATTTAGTTCCGTAAAAAATAACTGCATTACAGTGTTGCCACCGTTAAACGGCGCTACAATGCCGGCAATTTTACGGTTTACTTCTTCTTTGGTGATAACGATAGCGGCAATAGCAATGGACGAAGTTAACAAGATCGCCGGAACGATCTTTTTTAGGATCGGTTTCATGGGATTCTCCTCTTGTTTGGACGGTTTATTTAGTTTCCGGCAAAGCTAACTAAACACAAGAGGCTGATGTAAAAAACAGTGAATCCCGCACATCTTAAGCGGGCATTAATTTTTGACAAAAATTCTGAAGGGCATCTGAATATTCGCCCAGGTCTTTGATCACAGTGTTGGCGAAATTCTTAGAAGGCTCGACGTACTGGTTGTGCATCGGGCGCACTTGCAGTTCGAATTGTTTTTTAACGCCTTCAGGGGTACGACCACGTTCATTCACATCACGGTGAAGGCGTCGTTGAAAGCGCAATTCTTCAGGAGTATCAAAGAAGATCGACTCATCCAGTTCACAACGCACTTCCATGGAATTAAGGATTAAGATTCCATCAACCAGAATGATCTTTGTGGGTTTACACAGGATCGTTTCCTTCTGGCGAGTGTGGGTCTTGAAGTCGTAAATAGGAATTTGCACGTCTAAGCCCTTACGAAGTTTCTGAAGGTCCTGTGCTAAAAGAGTGAAATCAAGGCTGCTAGGGTGGTCGAAGTTAACAGAGCCGCCATCTCCATCAAAGCGATGGGATTGGTCGATATAATAGTTGTCCTGGTAAATGATGGTGCAGTTGTCACGGCCTAATTGTCTTTGCAAGTCCAAAGCAAAATGAGTTTTTCCTGAACCACTTCCGCCTGCAACTCCGACTATGTACACACTCATGGGACCTCTGCTCCGGCGCTAGACCGGAGCGGGAAATTAATAGACCTATTTCGTTTGGAACAAGCGGTCTCCGGCATCGCCAAGACCTGGTACCAAGTAACCTAGTTCGTTGATTTGCTCTTCGATATTAACGGTATAAATTTCAACGTCAGGGTGGAAGTGCAAAATACGCTCTAGACCGGTTTTGCTGGCAAGAATACTGATCACTTTAATCTTACCAACGCCATAGTTTTTTAATCTGTCTATAGCTGCCACAATAGTGTCGGCAGTGGCAATCAAAGGATCACAGAGTATAATTTCTTTATTCTGCACGTCCTGAGGCATTTTGAAATAATACTCAACTGTATTATGAATGAATTTATCGCGGTAAATACCGATAAATCCGGTGCTCGCGCGAGGGATCATTGAAAGTACAGCGTCTAGCATGCCGTTACCTGCACGCATGATAGAAACCACTATAGGTGGTTTTACGATTCGCTCGGCCATGGTCTTCGCAATCGGAGTTTCAATCGCGATGGGCTCTAGGTGTTTCCAGTCGCGCATAGCCTCGTAAACAAGAATTTTTGAAACCTCTTTTACGATCTCGCGGAACTCATGGGAATAGGTGTCCTTGTCACGAAGGTAGCCTAGTTTGTGTCTTAATAGCGGATGGTCGATAACTTTTACTTGATTCATAAATACTCCTTAAAAAACAGTTCCGTCGCTTTCGATTTTGAGGGGAGGAGAACTATCTGCGCGCAAAGCTTTCGCAGCTTTACGACCGGCCCACCAGGTGCCGCCCTCAAGAACCTTTGCTAGCGGGAATTCTGCATCAGTTTTGTTAAGTTTATTTCTAACTTTGTCGCCGATACGGTCTAACAACGAAACCGTCAGGCCACGCCATTCAATGATTAATTCTGAATCGGGACGGTGAGCTTGTTCTAAAAGTTGTTGATCTTTTAAAGTGATCAAACCCAAATCCAACAGAAGTCCACCGTTACGGTATTCAGCTAAGCCCGTTAGTTTTTCAACGCCAGTCAGTTGAAAGCCTGCATCCATCAATGGTTCCATCAACGAATAGCTCATCCATTGTGAAAGTTTGTGGAAAGCAGCAAGGCCCCCTGGAACTTTTGAATAATTCCAGATGTCGCCTAGATTTATAGAGCCAACCTTCACGCGACCTGGCCAGATATCTCCAAGACCATCAAGCACTGCACGCAATACTTGTGGACCCGTTAACGACTTGCCATAACGTTTGTGAAGGTAATCCACTAAGCCACCAGGTCTGCCGCCGGGGAATAATTCTGGTTTTGCTTGAATAGTTTGTCCTAGGTTTTTCAACAATGACAATCGGCCTTGCACGCCCACTAGTGGATTTTTATCGCTGACTTGAAAAGCAGCTTCTAAAGTGTTTTGTGAAAGGTTCTTTAGACCTTCTGCGGTTGCTTTAAAAGGATTGCTCTTATCGCTTGATAGGCTTCCATCTATGAATAGATAAAAGCTTGCTACGCCCAAACCTTCAGAGCGGTTGAATGACTTACCGCTTGAAGCTTCTTGGAATGACCAAGAGTTACCAGCACCCGCATCCAAAAGAACAGAGGTGATGACTAGATCAAACTTAGTGCGCGCGATTTCTAATGGATCTTGCCCTTGCAATTTAGCTTCTAGAGTTTTTACGCGATCAATGCCGCCCACGCGGAAGTGACCCCAGCGAGAATGAAATGGAATTTCAAGGCTTGGATAGTTATCACGGATCACATCCACCACATAATCTACAACGTGATTGAATTTATCTGGATGATAAGTGAAGTGAGTTTGGCCTTTTTCAGTCAGTTCAAAGATTTTTTCAGCACTTTGGCGGATGGCCAAAGGCGAAAGTAAAAAATCCAAATCTTTTTCTGTGTACGTGTGGTTACTCATCGATCGGTCTTCCTTTAACAGCCGCTAGTTCTGCTTCTGTTTTTTTCGCGCCCGGATTGAAATAACCCTTAGCTTTTTTAGCTTCGATTTCAACTTGAGCATCTGGTGGAATAAGGTTTTCAGGAATAGAAATACGATTTACGACTTCAATACCGCTTTTTACGATGGCGTCGTATTTCATATTGCTCATCGAATGAAGGTTGTGAATTTTTGTGATTCCGAAGAAATGCAAGATATCTGGCATCAATTCTTGGAAACGCGCATCTTCAACACCCGCCACACACTCAGTACGGTGGAAGTAAGTTGCGGCGGAATCCCCACCCGCTTGGCGTTTACGAGCGTTGTAAACTAAGAACTTAGTTACTTCACCCAAAGCGCGGCCTTCTTTACGATAATAAGCGATGATACCCACACCCCCACGTTGTGCGGTTCTTGCGGCATCTTCAATTCCGTAAATCAAGTAAGGACGGCACGTGCAGATATCAGAACCAAACACGTCAGATCCGTTACATTCATCATGCACACGGCAAGTAAGTTCAACATCTGGCTTTGCAAGATCTTGTGGGTTACCGAAGATGTAAACCGTCGTGTTACCGATAGGTGGCAACATCACTTTCAAATCCGGGCGAGTCACAAGTTCAGGGAACATGCCGCCCGTTTCTTGGAAAAGGATTTTTCTTAGTTCACCTTCATCAACGCCCAAACGTTCAGCGATACCCGGAAGGTACCAAACGGGTTCAAAAGCCACTTTCGTGATTTTGATATCTTTGTTTTCGTTAATGATCTTTCCGTCGATTTTCAGACGGCCTTGATCTACCGCTTCGTAAATCTCAGGAATTTGCAAATGGGCTTGTGTCACCGCCACTGTCGGGCGCACGTCATAACCGTCAGCAAAGTATTTTTGGAAGTGGATAGGTACGTCAAAACCCCAGGGATCAATAGAAACCATTTTCTTTGCATCAAACCAAGAAGCGTGAGGTCCAATTTTAACCGGGCTTTCTGTATTGTGAAGGTCAGGCTTGTGGTTTGTTGCGTATCTTCCTTGAGCAATCGAAAGGGCGCGGTAAACCGTATAGCTACCGCTGTGAGTTCCAATGGCGTTGCGTTTTGTTGTATCAGTTAACGAACCAATGACAGGACCACGTTCTAATGCAGTGGCAGCGCCCCATTTGATTGGCAGGCTGTCTTTGTAAACTTGGCTGTTATGTGATGTTAAAATGACATGTGATGATCTTTTCATATCGACCTCTATTATGACATCCAGTTGTTATCTTCTTGTTTTTCCCATTTCACGGTGACCTTTTTCACGTTTGACCAGAAATCAAGTGACTGGTGTCCAGTGATATCACCGTGACCAAACTTCGACGCATTCACGCCGCCGAATGAAAAGGGCTCGCGGGGAACAGGAACGCCGACGTTGACCCCTACCATTCCGGTAGAAGCCATGCGCACGACTTTTTCAGCCAAGTTTCCGCTGCTGGTGAAGACCGAGCAGGCGTTTCCATACTCCACATTGTTTTCAATTTTCATTGCTTCAGAAATATCGTGGCAACGCACGATACTTAATACCGGTCCGAAAAGTTCAATCTTCGCGACATCACTTTGCGGATTTACGTGATCTAAGATTGTTGGACCAATCCAGTGGCCTTCTTCCATTCCAGCGGGTGCCTTTGCTTTTCTGCCATCAAGAAGAATAGTGGCACCTTCTTTTTCGGCTTGGTTGATGGCTTTATTTAAAAATTCCACTTGGGATTTAGTGATGATAGCACCCATGTCTTTACCAAGAACAAGAGAGCTTGCACGTTCAACAATTTTTTGAATGTGTTTATCAACGTTACCTACGGCAAGCAAAACAGCCGCCGCCATACAACGTTGACCCGCACAACCCGTGAAAGAATCACTGATGCCGATCCCAGAAAGCTCAGGATTTGCGTCAGGTAAAAGGACGATGTGGTTTTTAGCTCCGCCTAGTGCCAAAGCTCTTTTACCTTGGCGAGTCGCGCGTTCGTAAACAGCTTGCGCCACTTTTGTAGAACCAACGAAGCCCACAGCTTTCACATCTTTGTGATCGATGATCGCTTCAACTGTTTCTTTTCCACCTTGAAGCACTTGGAACAAACCATCAGGAAGACCCGCTTCTTTTAAAGCCGCCGCAATCTTCATTGAAGTGAGTGGAGTTTTTTCGGAAGGCTTCCACACGTAAGCATTACCAAGAGTCAAAGATATTGGAATCGTCCACATAGGTACCATCGCCGGAAAGTTAAATGGAGTGATGTTGGCGATAACTCCTAAAGGCTCGCGACGGTATTCACAAGTTACACCTCTGGAAACTTCGGACTTGCCACCAAGATCCATGTTTTGCAAAGCGATGGCGAACTCAAGAACCTCGATACCTTTTAAAAGGCCCGCACGTCCTTCATTAAAACTTTTACCTGACTCAGAACTTTTCAAATGAGAGATTTCATCTAAATCGCGCATCAAAATTTGGCGCAGATTGAACATCACTTTCGTGCGTTCTTTCATTGGCACTTCGGCCCATTCTTTTTGCGCGGACTTCGCAGCGGCAACCGCTGTCTGCACATCGTCAGCAGTGGAGTTATGGAACTCGCCGATTTTTTTCCCAGTGTAGGGGCTGATGATATCTGATTTTAGGCCACTGCCTTTTTGAAATTTTCCAGAAACAAAATTCTGGCAATCGATGACTTGAGTTGGAATTTGCACACTCATATTTTCGTCCTTGGCAAAAAAGATCCCTCTACTTCAACAATGCTGGTGTGTAGAAAAGAAAAGTAAACTACGATGATTGCGCAAGCCTTGTGTTTTGCCAATTCAAAATGAAAATTTATCGTCTTCTTAATGAATTTTGCAGCGGCGCGTGGGGCGAAATTTCCGTCTCAGACTGAGCCGTTTTTAGCTCTTTCTGCTCCTATCCGATAAGGCTCATTATGAAATACCTACTCTTGAGCTTTTTTATTTTTGGTTTTTCGTCGGCAGCTTTTGCTTACTCTTGCAAAATCGATCAGATCAAACAAAACAATCCAAAATTCTGCGACGACCTTCGTGAAGAAACGCCGATGACAGATGCATCCATGGGTGAACTTTTTAATGAAGTTCAAGATTCCATGAAGGAATTTATTTTAAAGGGGCGCACAGTGGATCAACTTTCCCCGGAAGAAAAATCCATCTATGCGCGCATTAGTACCGTGAAGTTTTCAAAATTTACTAACTGCGGAACAGATCCCCAAGGAAAACCTTCAGTGAGTGCTTCGTACAGCACAACAGACCATTCTGTAACTTTTTGTGAGGGCTTAAAAGATTACCCACTTCCTGCTTTAGTCACGATGATTGGCCATGAGATTGGTCACTCTGCCGATTCCTGTGCTGTTCAGTGCTACCATCTTCATGCGCAAGATCGCACTCGCTTACGTCTGCCGCAGGATTTTTTAAACAGTCCAGATAATGATCCCGCTTTGCAAACAGAACTAAGAAGTTCACGTGAACCAGTTTCAATGACAGCCAGACTTTTAATGTCCCGCCCAGATATCGTAGAAGGCTGGCGCAGTCAGCCGGGTGTGACGATCAATGAACCGATGCCTTTAAATCGATATCCCTTAAACCGCGTTCGTCGTTGTTTGATTGATCAAGATAAAGTGTGGGAAGCACCAAGCAATGAGGCTTCCCATCAGATCGCGCAGCACCGTGATAAGGATCCTGGCTGCAACAGTCATTCTGACTATGAAAGCATGGCCGACGTGTGGGGCGCTTACTCTTTAGGAAAGTATTTTGAAAAGCATCCAGAAAAACGCGGCGCTGTCGCTTTAGGAATGTTTGAAAGTCGTAAGAAGGAATTGTGTTCGCCGAAAGGTTATCCAAGCACGGTGGCGCGCTTAGAGTCTATTTGGCTTGCGGTACCGAGTGTCGCTCAAGCATTAGGTTGTGAATCGGTGCCGGAAAGAAGCTGCATGAGTCATATTCCATTTCCTGCGCCAACGATTGCACCAACAAGTAATCCTCGTATCAGTTCGCCAGGCCGGGGAGTTGCACCAGGAGCGCGGGACGGCGGAGCCTCAAGGCGAGGCCCCGGGGTTCGTTAGGCTTTTAAGGCAGCGCTAACATCGTCCATCATATCTTTTGGTTCGTCTTGAGGTGCATAGCGCTTCAAGACTTTGCCATCACGGCCGACTAGAAATTTCGTAAAATTCCATTTGATCATTTCAGTGCCAAGTATTCCGGGTGCACTCTCTTTAAGATACTGAAATACAGGTTCTGCATTAGAACCATTCACATCGACCTTCGCCATCACTGGAAATTTCACGCCGTAATTTAATTGGCAGAACTCTTGAATCTCTTCGTCTTTGCCAGGCTCCTGGGCGCCAAACTGATTGCAAGGAAAAGCAAGAACAGTAAAACCTTGCGCTTTGAATTTTTCATACATCTCTTCAAGACCTGAATACTGAGGAGTGTATCCACATTTGCTAGCGACATTCACGACAAGCACGACATTGTCTTTAAACTTTTCTAAGGGGACTTCAGCACCAGTGGCAGATTTCACAGTGAATGAGTGAAAATTTTTTGACATCTTTTTTATCTCCGAAATTTTTCGAAAGTGTTCCCCAAAATAGTAGTTCTTCGAGGAGAAATTGTCATTATTTCTCGTGGTGAGACGCGAATATTTCAGTTCTGAAATATTGGGGGACCTCATAACTTCATGATAAATTCTTGTAACTTTCTACAGGATTACCCAGGAAAAGCCGATAATTACCTCATGAGTATCTGGAAAGTTTTTGTAATCTCATTACTCCGTATACTACCTTTCTTGGTGTTGACGCTCGCTGTTTCAGTGAGTTATTCAACTATCCCAACGGTCGAATGTGCAGATGCTGCAAATCCTGCACAATGTGTAGCTGATTCTCCGCCGATTTATATGCCGGCAACTCCTCAGCCAACATTACCACAAACAGGCCCGGTTCCGACGTCACGTCCTGCAAATCCCGGATCGACCGCATCTTCGAATAACAATAGAAATAATTCTGCGCCAAGATCAAACTCTGCACAGTCATCGGGGCCTAGCATGTCCCAACAATGCCAGGCTGAATATCAAAGCTATTACGATGAATGCAGTAAGGAAATTGAATCCACATCTTATAGCTGTGATGAAAAAAACGATCAGGGCATGACAGGTGTTGCTGACAGTGCTTCGCAAATGGCTTTGATGTTAGGTCAGCAAACTTCTTCAAATGTACAGGCGGCTTGTGGGCAGATGGCTAATTTTTCGCAAGCAGCGAATGCCGCTGTTGCTGCTTATCGCATTAACTGCGGCAGCGCTATCAGCAGTTGTAAATCAAAGTGTAAGTTGATTGAAGAATACGTGCGCGGGAATCCTTCTTGTGGTCCTTATTTCTTAGGTGGAAATTCTTCGTCAGTGGCGGCCTTAGCGCATGGACAAGACTTAGCAAAAGGATGCAATAACTTTGATGCAAAAATGAATCAAGCTCAGCAGGCGATTCAGAACTACGGTAATACCGCGGCAAATGCTTCTCAGTGTGAAAACTTATCTAAGGGTGATCCGACCACGGCGTCCCCTGAGTTATGTAAGACAAATCCTACGGCACCAGGTTGCGTAGCGGTTGAAGCCGTAGATTGTAATAACCCCACTATAGCGACCACCAACAAAGTTTGCGTGTGTGCGAAAAATCCGTCGGATCCGATGTGCTTCAATCAACAGAATTCTGCGGGCGGAGGTGCCTTAGCTAATTCTGGGGGGATTGATTCTTCCTCACGAATGGGTGCATCTTCTAATAATAGCGACATGAATTTTGATGGCGATATTCCTGGGTTACCAAGAATTGACCAAGCAGAATATTCTTCAGGGGGACCTGATGATGCTGTTGATGGCCGTCAAGGTAACGGGCCCGGTATTGGGGGCTTCGGAACTGGCGGTGGCTCTGGGATCACAGGCGCCGGTCAAAATAGCAGTGAAAATTTAGATAGAGGTGTTGCTGAAGCAAGTGGCGAAGGTGGTGGCTTCTATGGCGGCGGTGGTTTTAAACCCAGCAGTTCAAGCAGTGGTGAAGGTGGTGGATCGGGTGGATCAGCCGCACCAGGAAGTGCTTCAGGAAAAAATGCAGGGCCACCTGATTTAAGGCAGTTTCTTCCTGGCGGCAAATTAGATCCTCGCTCGATGTCAGGATTGTCGGGGCGTGATGGCATCACGGGACCGGGGTCCGATATCTGGCAGAAAATTCAAAATCGTTACCGGGTGTTGAGTCATACATTAATGCCTTAAGAAAGATAGAGATGAAGTTGATATATCTTAAACTTATATTTTTGTTTTTCGGATTCTTACTTCCATCAGTAAGTTCTGCCCAGGCTTTGTTAGGTCAACAGCGCTGTATGCCAGCCTTTAATGATTGTAAAGAGATCCATAACCGCAAAAATGGTAAACCATCGACATGTACAGCAGCTTACAATGAATGTTTAGTGACTGAAGGTGGAGCTGTTCGTCGCAAAGATGGAACTTTTAAGCAAATGTACCATACATCCAATCCTGATTTTTTAAGATGCAAAGCTCAAGGGATAAGACCAGCGACTCCAGAGTTTGATGTGTGCATGTTCGGCCGAAAAACAGTTCCTGTTCCTACTCCACGTCCTAACCCAACAATAATGGCAGAATCCGCGGCGCCGGCGGCGAGAAGAACTTGCAGTCAAACTTGCGAGCAAGGTGAAACTTGCGCAACGTTTGGTGTAACACCTCGTTGCGTACCGATTTCAATGGTTGATGAATGCCATGGTGTAGGTCCCCAACAGCCAGCAACTTTTGATTCCTGCATCGACTATAGAATGAGCATGATTGATGAGTGTGAAACTCAGTATTTAAGTTTAAGTCAAGATTGCAGCACAAGAGTTGAAGAAACAACGGCAAGCTGTGATGAAAAGAATACTCCAGAACTTAATAGTGCTTCTGATCTTGCGTCCCAATTAACTTTATCTGTGGGACAAGCAAGTATTCAAAATGCCTGTGGTGAAATGGCGAAAGTTTCGGTAGCGGCTAATGCAGGCCTTGCTGCTTATCGCACCAACTGTTCGACTTCCATCAAAAGCTGCAAATCAAGTTGCACGAACTTAGTAACTTACGTTCAGCAAAACCAACATTGTTTTTCAAGAACTCCGCAAGCGGCACAAAACGCAGAAACAGTCGCTAAAAGCTGCGATATGTTTGAGTCGCGCATGAATGAAGCACAACAAGCCATTCAAAATATCGGACAAACTGCTGCCAGCGCAACGGGATGTTCGGATGCGACCTTTGGCGGTCGTGCGGAAACGGCTGCACCAACCATTGATAATTCTTTTTCAGATGCCCAAGTGGATTGTTCAAAGCCGGAATCGTCTTCTAATAAAGTGTGCGTGTGCGCGAAAAACCCGAATGACCCGATGTGCTTTCAAACGCAAAAAGGCAGTGGATTTAGTGCGCAAACAGATGGTGGGGCAGATTCATCAAGCCGCTTGAAGGAACCATCCGCAGACGGAATGAACTTTGATGGTGATTTAGAAGGACTCCCTGCAATAGCTCAAGGTTCTTATTCTTCTGGTGGTGATGGCGACGCCGTCGAAGGTAAACAAGGTGGCGATGTCGGTTTAGGTTCCATGGCAGATTCAGTTGGCAACGGTACGGGGCCCGCTGGTGAAGGTGATGGTGCTGCCGTGACCGAAGAAGGTGAATCTTCTGGCGGTGGTGGATTTTTTGGTGCTGTCGCGGGTCTTTTCAAACCTTCTGCAAGTGAAGGATCTGGAAGTGGCGCCGGTAGCGGTAACCTGAATGACGGCAAAAATATGAAAGGTGCGAAGGGTCCAAACCTTCGCCAATTCTTACCAGGCGGGAAATACGACCCACGTTTAAGAGGAATCGCAGGGGCTCAAGGTATTGATGGGATTACGGGGCCTTCTTCTGATATTTGGAAGAAGATTCAAAACCGCTATCGCATTGTTTCGCCAAGTTTAGAACCCTAGTGCTTCAGAATGAAACACCTTAACTTTTTGTAAAGTTAGGGTCCAGTTGTTCCGATAATTCCCTTATGGGAATGATGTTCAAAAGCGTTTCGTTTATTTTAATCTCTCTCTTTTTTTTCTCTGTGGCACAGGCATTCCAACCTATTTTGAGCGTCGCCGATTGCCGTAATGTTGGAATGACATGTCCAGTAGGAATGGCGTGTAGCGCGGTTGATGCTGAACGTTCTCGCCCTTATGAATGTCGTCCTGTTCCCGCGGCAGCACCCCGAGCTCCTACTTGTAAAGAACAATTTACTAAGCTTCTTGAAGAATGCACGACTCAGTTAGAAAGCACCGCTTATTCCTGTGATGAAAAAAATGACCAAGGCATGTCAAGTGTTGCAGACAGCGCTTCGCAACTAGCATTGATGATGGGGCAACAAACATCAGCAAGTGTGCAGGCTGCGTGTTCTGGGATGGCTAATATTTCTCAAGCCGCAAACGCAGCGGTGGCAGCTTATCGTATCAACTGCAGTAGCGAAATCTCTACGTGTAAAACAGTCTGTTCAAAAGCAAAAGCTTTCGTTGCCGCCAATGCTCGCTGCCTAGGTGCAGATGGACAACACGTGCTTTCTGCATTCAACGCCCAAGCTGAAGGTGAAGCAAAAAAATGCGACGCCTTCACAGCAAAAATGGAACAAGCAAATCAGGCTATTCAAAACTATGGAAATACGTCGGCTAATGCTTCTCAGTGTGAAGAGCTGACTTCGGGTGATGCAACGCCAACACCTGAATTTTGCGCAGCGAATCCGAGTTACCCAAGCTGCACTAACTTAGCGGCAGTAGATTGTAATGACCCAACAATGGCATCCACCAACAAAGTCTGTATTTGCGCGAAAACACCCAATGATCCCGCATGTTTTAATGCGCAAAAAGCGGGTAGCACTTTAAGTGCCCAAGCTGGCGGACTTGATGCTTCTTCCAGATTGAATGCTGAAAAAGGCGAAGGTTCCCTGTTTGATGGTGCCGATCTTGGTGGTTTGCCAAGTATCGCGCAAGGTTCTTTCACGCCAGGCGGTGGTGAAGGTGTAGATGGTCAACAGGGAAGCGGAAATCCTGTCTCTGGTGGATCAGGAGGCTCTGCTGGTGGTGCAAATTCTGGCGAAGGTTCTGGGGGATTGGAAGAAACTAGCACTGATGTTAACGGCGGCTTTTATGGTGGCGGTGGCGCTCAATTTGGATCAGGCGGAAGCAGTGGATCTGGAGATGGTGATCGCGGCGTTGCTGCTGTAGGACCTGGCGGTGCGCCGGGGGGGCCTGACTTAAGAAAGTTTTTACCAGGTGGACAGTTTGATCCGCGTAAAGGTGTGTCGGGTATGAATGGCCGTGATGGAATCACCGGCCCTAATTCAGATATCTGGCAAAAGGTGCAAAACCGCTATCGGGTGATGGCACCTTCGTTATTGCCTTAGACTAAATCAAAGCATGTAAGGATTCGATCACCTGTTTACGGATAGGTGCATCGACTAGGACAGTCACGCTCATCGCACTCATCATCAAGCGGTGGGACGGCAATTCTTTTTCAGCCAAAATGTTTAAAATATTCTGAGTGATCTCTGGCGAAGTGGCGCCTGTGCAAGTCAGGGTTACAGTCGAAAAATCATTTGGTAAAAGGGTAAAGCGCTGATGATTTGCCAAATCCTTTTTGATCGCCTGAACGATTTCAGCGGGGCCCGTTAACAACATCTCTGTTTTATCCGCATTCATTTCGCACTGTAAAAGCTGCGGGAAGGCGATTTGCTTTTGATCAAACAATGTTTGCAATTCTTTAAGTGCTTTCGCAGGATTTTTTTCTTTGCAAAGAATGCCCACAACAGTTTCATGGGAATTCAAAGACAGAGCTTTACAAGTTTCAAACATATTCAATCCTTTTTTCACCAAGGTGCCGTCGGATGTTTTATTAGAAGCAGGTCCGATGTACAAAGTGACGTTGCGCTGTTTTGCTAGTTCCACAGAGCGATAGTGCAAAACTTTGGCGCCCCAGAAAGTCATGTCCATCATCTGATCGTAATTTAATTCCATCAAAGGACGGGCTGACTTCACGATATTTGGATCAGCCGTAAATACCGCAGGAACGTCTTTTAAAATTTCACAGCGCTCAGCATTGAAAGAAGCAGCCATCGCCACAGCCGAAGTATCAGAACCACCGCGACCCAACGTTGTGATTTCTTTTGTTTGCGGTGACACGCCTTGGAATCCCGCAAGAATAACGACTTGGTCTTTCTTTAAAGATTCTTCCACCCGAAACGGTTTTACATCTTTGATAAAAGCATTGACGTGGGAATCATCAGTAAAGATTCCGGCCTGGCTTCCGGTGAAGCTGATGGCAGAACAACCTAAGTCATTCAACGCCATAGACATCAAAGACATACTGATGCGTTCACCGACGGTCAAAAGCATATCCATTTCACGACGGTGAGGATGACCAGAAACCTGGTTCGCAAGATCAATCAAAGAATTTGTGGTTTTACCCATGGCGCTGACGACTACAATCAAAGAATTCTCATTTGATTGTGCGCAGACTCGAGAGGCGACTGATTTGATTTTTTCTGGATCAGCCAGCGTGGCGCCACCGTATTTTTGTACAATCAGCGGTTTCATTCCAATGCAACTTTCCGATTTATCTGGTGCACGTACGAAGAAACAATTCTTGATGCTCCTTTAGGAACTCGAATGAAATGCTTCTCGACCTGACGAGGAATGTAACCCAGATACAGCTCGGCGTTCAAATCTTTTAATGACTTTCTGGTAACTCCCAAATGATCGGCTAACGAATTAAGTTCTACACCGCCGGGCACCAACACAACTTCATACTCTAAAGGATCCATTTTTTCTAAATCTCTAAAGCCATAAAGATTCGGAGCTTTGGCAATCAGCATAGCTGCAAGAATCTTTGGAACGTAATCTTGGGTTTCTTGTGGAAGTGCGTTGAGCTTAATGAGTGTCCAGTAATCTTTGGTGCCGTATTTTTTTATCTGACGACGAAGACCGTTTTCACCCATGTTGTAACTCGCAGCGACCAAGTACCAAGAGCCAAATTCACCGTAAAGATCTTGGATATAACGAATGGCAGCTAAAGTACTTTTCTTTAAATCGCGACGCTCATCAAGCCACCAAGTTTTATTAAGTCCATAGCGGGAGCCTGTCGCTTCAATAAACTGCCAAGGGCCCACAGCATCAGCAGTGCTGATTGCATTCGGAGCAAAACCACTTTCGATCATCACCATGTAAGCTAAATCTTGCGGAAGACCCGCGCGTTTTAATTCAATTTGAATAAAGGGCATGTACATGTAAGAGCGTTGCAGCCACTTGCTGAACCACTTTGAATTTTGGAAGTAAGAAACCCACTTGCTGACTTTTTTATTGTAGGTGACTGGTAAATCAAAAATAAGATTGTCTGATTGAACGTGGGTGGACTTTGCGGTGAGCGTTTTTAATTTTTCTTTTAAGGTTTGCGCTTTATGGGCAGGTTGGGCTGCTGTTGACTGCGCCAATGCCGCTTTAGGATTGGTTTCTGCATGTGCAAATGAACTAAAAAATAAGATAAAAATAAGCGCTGCCCACGTTCTCATAAGCCTAATTATGAAGCCGATTCTTTGACACTGTCGACAAAGATCTGACAATTCCCTGGCACCATCGACGAAGGTCAATCCACGGCCAAATCGCAAAAAACTTGAGTCCAAGTTTTTCCTTCGCGATGAAAGTCGAGCCAGGAAGGTTTTTCCCAGACTAAGATCTGCTATGTCAAAACATGGCACACGCCTTGCTGCTTTACAAAGTGTGGAGGAGTGTTCATGGGGAATAAAGGTATCTATACAGCCTTAAGTGGCGCAATGGCGCAAAGTACGAAGCTTGATACTATCGCCAATAATTTGGCCAACGTGAACACGCCAGCCTTTAAGCGTGATCAACAACTCTTTCAAGAATACTTAACGGCTAACGAAAAACCTCCGCAAACAACACAAATCCCTAGAGATGTCGCAGCTATCGAAAGCTTTTATAACATGCAAGGTGGCGACAAAAGTTACGTTGATACCAAAGGAACCTTCACTGATTTTTCGCAAGGTGGACTAAAACCAACAGGTAACAGTCTTGATGTTGCGATTGATGGTAAGGGCTTTTTTGAAATCGCGACACCAACAGGCGTTAAGTTAACTCGTTCTGGTAACTTCACTTTAGATGGCAACGGCCAATTAGTAACTAAAGAAGGTCATCCTGTTTTAAGAGCAAGTGCACCTGGTGAAGATCCTGCTGGTCGAGTAATCCGCGTTCAGGGGAACGGTGCTATTTCAATTGCTGATAATGGTGATGTTTTTGAAGGTACCGAAAATGTCGGCAAACTTTCTTTAGTAAACATCAACAATCCAGATTGTTTGCAAAAGATGGGTTCGTCTTTATATGGCTTTAAGCCAAATATGACTCCAGAGATGACCAACATTGCTAACCCTAGTGTGAAACAAGGTTTTTTAGAAACTTCAAACGTCAATATCGTGCAAGAAATGACGGATATGATCAGCACTCAGCGTGTGTTTGAAAGCACGCAAAAGGCGATCAGTGCTTATGATCAGATGGCCGACAAAATGGTCAATGTGATTGGTAAAACGAACTAATAAATAAACCTTCATCATGATGATGGAGGATTTGGAAGGATTCCTGAATGCTTAAGAGTTTGAATACAGCAGCGACGGGTATGGCGGCTCAACAGACCAATATGGATGTTATCGCCAATAATATCGCCAACGTTTCAACCAATGGATTTAAAAGATCCCGGGCAGAGTTTGAAGACCTTATGTACCAAACTCAAAAAGAACCTGGCACAGCTTCAGGGGAAAATGCTTATTCACCAAATGGCGTGCAAACAGGTCTTGGGGTGCGCACAGCTGCAATTCAAAAAGATTTCGCAGGTGGCAGTGCTCAAGTAACTAAGAATCCACTAGATCTTCAAATTGAAGGCAGCGGTTTTTTCCAAGTTCTAACTCCAGATGGCCAAGTGGGTTATACTCGTGATGGCGCTTTCAAAAAAGATCCTAACGGCCGTATCGTTGATAAAAACGGTAACGTGCTTCAACCAGAAATCACAGTTCCACCAGATGTTGCAGGTCTTGAAATCGCTGCGACTGGCGAAGTGCGTGTGATTCAAGGTTTGAATGATGCTCCTACAACAATTGGACAGATTGATATCGTGAATTTCGTAAATCCAGCGGGTCTTAAAGCCATGGGTAAAAACGTATTCACGCAAACGCCATCAAGCGGTCAGGCCATTGCGTCTCGCCCTGGTTTGAATGGCACTGGTTACTTATCTCAAGGTCAGCTTGAAGCAAGTAACGTGAACATCGTTGATGAGATGGTGAACATGATCACTTCCCAGCGTGCTTATGAAACGAACTCTAAAGTGATTCAAGCTTCAGATCAGATGCTTCAATCCATTAATAACTTGAGATAATTGATGAAGAAGCTGTTTCTTTTTGTCTTTTTAATTAACCTTCAGGTCTTTGCCAGACCTGAGGTGACTATTCCAAGCAGCGTTGAAATTTCTCAACGCCAATTGATGCGTCTTAGTGACATCGCTGAAGTGACTAACGCCAATCCAGAATTGTTGTCCTTTTTAGAAAGCATCGTAATCAGAGAAGATGCCCGTGAACTACTGTTATCGCAAAAATTGGAATCCCAAGAAATCTTGAAAAAAGTTTTTGCGGCAATGAAAAGTGAGCCGGGACTTAAGAAACTAAATCCGTCTTTTAAAATTCCTGCAGAAGTGCATGTGGCGTTTTCACAAACCCCAATTTCGCGTCAGGAAATTGAACGTAAGCTTTTAAATAACTTAAGAACTCGCTGCAGTGAATGTGAATACAAAGTCACAATCCAAAGCACTCCAGTACCCTCTACCAAACAGTGGGAGCTGGATTTTAGTGAACTTACGGGCAAAGGTGGCTTTTTGCTACCAGTGCGTGATGGCGATCTAAAGCAGTTAAAATGGATTTCTGGAACAATTCGTGTTTCCCAATTAACCCCCGTGGCCAACCGCTTGATCTTACAAAATGAGCGGGTGCAGCCAGGTGATGTGCGTATGGCAATGACTGATGTCACTTATTCTAAGGACACGGTATTGCGTATTGAAGACATCCAAGGGCAATTGGCAGTTCGTTCCCTTCCTCTTGGAACTCCTGTGTGGAGTTCTGATCTCAAACGTGAACCGGCAGCTAAGAGAGGACAAATTGTTAAAGCCATTCTTGGCGACGATAGCTTTGAAGTTAGCGTCAACATGCAGGCTGAAGACAACGGCTTTGTCGGGGATCTTGTCAAAGTTAAGAATTTAGAAACTCAAAAAGTTCTATCCGGCATTGTTATTGAAAAAGGTGTGGTGAAGTTGCAATGAGAAATCTCAACCTAAAATCTATTTTAAAATATTCCCTGGCTTATACAGTTTTAGGACTTGTTACAGGTTGCGCCACTTTTGATGCCTTGGTGAATGGCCCCCAGGAAAATCCAAGCTTAGAAAATATCAAAACAGCTCCTCGCTATTCTGATAATCAGAACATGGGTGTGCCGACAGATCGTAACTATAAACGTATGACTAAAAATCGTCTGGAAGAAGAGTCAGATCTTGGCGCCAATGCCGGTTCTACTTGGGTGATGGAAGGTCAAGGTGCTTACCTATTTGCGCAAAACAAAATGCGTAAAGAAGGTGACCTTTTGAATGTAAAAATGGATGGACCTGCGATGAAGCAGGTTGAAACCAAAGTTTCTGTTATTAAAAAATTGTTGAAGCAATTGGAAGAACAAGAGCAGCAACAGTTAAACAACTCGTTGGCAGCAAACGCCACTGGCGACAGAGCCCCAGCTTCAGCAGAAGCAAAAAAGCCTGAAGCACCTAAAGCAGATGAGAAAGAAGACAAAGCAAGTTTGGATGAAATTAAAAGCATTCCAACTCGTTTAGTAGAAAAATTGGCTGATGGAAATTACCGCGTGAAAGGTCAACAACCTTTCATGATCGGAAAACGTGAATACAAAGTGATCGTTACCGGTCTTATCCGTCCTGAGGATTTTAACGACGAAGGAATCTCTTCGGATAAACTTCTTGATCCTCAATACGACGTGGTCAGCCTTAGAAGGAACAAAACCAATGAATAAAGTTTTTATTTTCCTAGCATTAGCAGCTATGTTTTTCTTTGGCTCCATTGAAGGGGCGCAAGCTGCGCGCTTAAAAGATATCGCAAGCATCCGTGGTGTGCGTGAAAACCAATTGATCGGTTATGGTATCGTGATCGGTCTTAAAGGCACGGGCGACGGTAAAAATGAATTCATGAGTAAAAGTATGGTGCGCATGCTTGATAAGTTGGGCATGAAACTAGATTCACCAGAATTTTCTAGTAAGAACGTCGCTGCAGTTATCGTCACTGCCACAATGCCTGCGTTTGGTAAAGCGGGGAATCCAATTGATATCACAGTAAGTGCTATCGGTGAGGCGTCTTCACTGCAAGGTGGTACTTTATTGCAAACGCCACTAAGAGCAGCGAATGAACAAGTTTACGCTGTTGCCCAAGGATCTATTCTTATCGGTGGCGACGGCAAAGATTCCCATGTGACTGTGGGACGTATTCCTAACGGTGCGCAAATCGAAAGAGACATGTCAGCGGATTTTTCTTCTAGAAAAATGTATCGCTTAACTTTAATCAATCCTGATTTCACGACGGCCGCTCGTTCTGTTTTGACTATCAATAAGGAACTTGGTGGTCACTATGCGACAGCAAAAGACGCTGGAACAATTGATATCATCACTCCATTTGCCTATGAAAATCGTGGTGTTGAATTGCTTGCTACTATTGAGTCGATTGAAATTAATCCTGATATGAAAGCGCGTGTGGTTGTGAATGAAAAAACCGGCACAATTGTGATCGGTGATAAAGTTAAAATTTCACGCGTCGCAATTTCCCACGGAGCTTTATCTGTGAAAGTTGGTGAAGGTAAGAAAGGCAGCGAAGAAAAAGTCGCTGTGCTTGAAAGTGGTGTCAGCGTTGGGGAGTTAGTGCAAGCTTTGAACAAGCTTGGCGTCTCGCCAAAGGACCTGATTACTATACTTCAGTCCATCAAAGCAGCAGGAGCTTTGCATGGTGAACTAGACGTGCTGTGAAGTTTGTGTTTCAAAATGACACGGTATTTAATATTATTAAGGTTATAGCTTCAGACACATGGATGTGTTTGGGGCGCGGGGAGGGTGAGGAAGAGATCGTGAACCATGGAAGGTCAAGAGTCGAAAGTTTCTCGCAGGAAACAGAAGCAAAAGGTCAGCAGACACAAATGATTTGTGAACACGAGCCGAAGCTACACTCTAAAGAATTTTGCGCAGGATGCGCGAGGTTCTCCGACTCAACTCCCCTTTTTTCTCTTCTTTCTAGTCACAATGCTATCGGTGCTTTGGATTGCGGCTTGAAGCCTCTGCAGTGGCAGGTGGGCTTCACTTCGGACAGTCCTCGCGCTTTTCGTTTCGTGGTGGCTTTGTGATTCGTGGTATTTTTTCTTCTGAGTGCTATGGCACTTTTTTCTTGGCGCTGCGGAACTTGTGCAGCCCTCCTGCCACTGCAGAGGCTTCAAGCCGCAATCCAAAGACGCAGCTTGGGTTAGTAGCAATAGGTAAAATGAATTTGAGTGGGGAAGCATTGGTGCAATCTGCTTTGAGATTTTTAGGTGTAGACGGAGTGACTACTAATCAAATGGGTTGGTTGGATCTTTTGTTAACATCGCTTGAAAATTTCTTTGGGCGTGGGGTTGGGTTTGCTTCGCAAACTTTTTCTTCTATTTTCAAAACCGGGGGTTTCCATGAGTAATGTTGGAAATTCTGGTAATAACAACGGCAACTTCAAAGCGTTTGATTCTAAATTTTTGCCTAAGCCTGTTCAGAAAACTCCGGATCAGAAACTTCGTGAGGTTTCTGATATGTATGAGAAGCATTTTCTTCGTGAGATGATGAAGGCTATGCGTTCTACGGTGCATGAAGGTGGAATTATTAAGGCTAATTCTGCAGAGAAAATTTTTAAAGAGCAGCTTGATGATCAGTATGTTGAAAAATGGTCTGATCGTGGTGGTATTGGCCTTTCTGACATGATCTACAAACAGCTTATGGATAAGTTCGGGGTTATGATGGGGATGAAAGCTCCTGTTGTTAAACCTCAAGGGCCTTTGCCTCTTGATAAAACTTCTGAATATCGTGCGCAGCCGTTTCAACACCCTGGTAAGAAGCAGTCGGTTTCCTATCGCATCGATAGAAATTTGAACGAAGCCACGCTTGCAAATGTGAATGCGGAAAATTCTCGTGAACCTGTGAAAGCCCCGTGGGACGGGGTTTTGCTGGGGAAGCGTTCTTTAGCTGATAATCAAACTCTTGTAGAAGTTGGCCACGACAATGGTCTTAAAAGCCAAATGGTTTTTAAAGGTGCGCTGTCTAATCTTTCGACAGGGGATAAACTGCAAGCTGGCGACACTCTTGGGTTTTTGTCGAATGAAGCTAAATCACTCTACTGGACAGTGGAAGCTGGACCAGAAACTGTCTCAGAATGATTTGGTGTAAATGTCCCATTGTGATACTATGAAAAGAACAAAAGAGTGTTTTCTAACACTCGAATACGGAGGCTCCACATGAAGATCACGCACAATAAAGTCGGTCAAAATTTGAATCTTACTGATTCTTCGAAATCCGACAAAGCAAGCGGAGTGAATAACAAAGCTGCTGGTGTGACTAACAACAAAGCTGACGCTTTATCTTCATCATCTCTTGGAGAGTCTTCTAAAGTTGAACTGTCTCCTCGTGCGCAAGAGGCTAAACGCATTAAAGAACTAGCAATGTCTGCACCTGACGTTGATGAAGCAAAGGTTGCAAAGTTCCGTAAACTTATCGATGAAGGTAAGTATAATGTAGACGCCAAAGCCATCGCCGATAAAATGGTTGATGAACACTTAGAATTCTAAGGCTTGTGACGCCAACTTGTCCGCCGAAGCTTTAGCGAAGGTGGAAACTAAATAGGCACGGAAGTCTATTTCAATAATTAAGGATGATAAAGATGGACACAACTGTAGAAAGAGCTTTCCAAAAGTTAGAAGCTAATCTTGAAGAACTAACTAAAATCTACCGTTCACTTTTAGACATCGTTCGCAAAGAAAAAGAATTGTTACTTAAAGCGGATCGCATCTCTTTGGAAGAAAGCAACAAACTTAAAGAAGATTTGCTTTTCAAACTTCGCGCTCAGGATTCTTTGCGTTCCCGTTATGCCATGGACCTTGCGGGTCTTATCGGCGCTGATATTGAAAATCCTCGTTTGTTGGAACTTGCACAAAAGATGGCAGGCAGTCCAGCAGCAGATCGTTTGCGCACTCAGCATTCCGCTTTGGACATGTTGATCAAACGCATCACTGTAATTAACAAAGAAAATGAAGAATATGCGAACTCCGCACTCAGCACTCTCAACGGAGCGATGAACGAAATCAAAGAAACTCTTTCTGGCAAAAAAACCTATGAGAAAAAAGGCGGCTACAAAAGCGGTCCTCAGGTGTCAGGAAACTTTGTAAGTAAAGAAGCGTAAGGAAGATTTCAATACTGCATAGGATGTGCAGTTTGATCGGAGACAAGGAATGTCGAAAATTTCGGCCATGATGGATACTGGTAAGCGATCGCTGATGAATTCTCAGACAGCGTTGCAAACTACTGGTCATAACATCGCCAATAAATCGACCGAAGGTTACTCTCGCCAAAGGGTAGAGTTGACCACGAATGTTCCTGTGTCTGAAGGTAGGCTTCAAATCGGTATGGGTGCTAAAGCCAGTGCCGTCACCCGCACCAACAATCCTTGGTTAGAAAAACAAATTCAAAAAGAAGGTGAAAGCATGGGATTCGCTGATTCCCGCGCTGATGCCTTAAGCCGTGTAGAGCAAGTTTATAACGAACAAGCCAACAAGGGTTTAAATCAGTACATGACTGATTTCTTTAACTCTTTCCGTGAACTTTCAAACAACCCAGAAAGCTTGGCTTCGCGTACGATGGTGCGTGAATCCGGTGCGGCTATGGCCAAAGATTTCGGCCGTGTCGTGGGTCAGCTTCGTAACGTGCAAGAAGACTTAGACGGTCAAATCATCACGGTTGTTGAGGAAGTGAACCAAATCGGTAAAGAGATCGCTTCGTTGAATGAAAAAATTCAGATGATCGAAGTGCAGAAAACTCCGGCCAATGACGAACGTGACCGTCGTGATCTTTTGCTTAAAAAATTAGGAGAGAAAATCGATATTACCTGGGCAGAAGGTAAAGACGGACAGGTGACAGTCACTGCGGGTCGCACTGGGATCTTAGTATCAAGCAGTACAGCCAATGAATTAAAGGCAGCACAAACAGGTGACCGTGACCGCGTAGAGATTTTCTATACAGGCACAGGAACTCCGGCGAATATCACTTCCCAAATCACGGGTGGTCGTATCGGTGGTGCTTTAGAAGTGCGTGACAATATTATCGAAGGTCTTTTAGGTCACGTTGATAAGTTGGCTTACACCTTAGCGAAAGAAGTGAATCAAGCCCATATCGAAGGTTTTGATAAAAACGGCCGTCAAGGCGTTCTGTTTTTCGAAATGCCTGAAGCGGTCAAGGGTGCGGCTTCTAACATCTCTTTAAATAAAACGATTGCTAATGACGTCGGCCGTATCGCTGCGGGCGCCCAGCCGGGTGCTTCAGGTGATAACACCGTAGCCAACGTGATTTCTTCTATCCAATCCCGTCAGGTGATGGATGGAACTGCCACACTAGATGACTACTACAATACTCAAGTGGGTCAAATCGGCGCGGTGGTGCAAAGATCCATCAAAGCGCAAGAATCCCAAAAGAACGTGATGGGTCAGCTTAATAATATTCGTGAAAGTATCAGCGGTGTTTCTTTGGATGAAGAGACAACGAAAATGATCGAGTTCCAAAAAGCTTACGATGCTTCAGCTCGTTTGATCAGAACTGCTGATGAAATGCTTGATACAGTTCTGAACTTGAAACGCATGTAATTGGCAGGGGAAATTAGTTAACAATGAGAATTGCAGATAAAATGGCTTTCAATCAAGTGAATCAGAATCTGGCGAAGAATCGCTCGGATATGGCTGACTTGCAAAACCAAGCTGCGACTCAAAAGCGTATTAACAAACCTTCTGATGATCCTTTAGCCTCGGCCCGTGTTCTTGCAGCCCGCACTGAAGAGCGTGGGAATTCCCAATTTATTAAAAACATCAACAACGCAAAATCTTTCTTAGAGTTCACCGATCAATCGTTGGGTGAATTGTCAGATATGTTAGTGCGTGCAAAAGAATTGGCTGTGCAAGCGGCCAGTGATGCCAGCGGTAACTCTGAAAGCCGTATGGTGACTGCTTCCGAAATTGGCCAGATTTTTAATCAATCTGTGGCTGTCGGAAATCGCAAATTGGGTGAACGTTACGTTTTTAGTGGTTATAAAACTCAAACTCCAGCATTTACGCCAACCGGTGAATACCAAGGTGATGATGGAGACATGAAGATTCAAACCCAAAAAGATTCTTTCATTGCCATGAACGTTGCTGGCAATAAGGTTTTCTTGGGTCGCGGTTTAAGTGAAGATGGCATTGTTCGTCAGACACAAGTGACGCCGACAAATGTTGATGATCTTAAAAACTTTCAAAATCATGAAAAAGAACGCGTAGAGATTAATAAAGAAATCGAAGCCAACTTTATTCAAACCCGTGGTCCCGCTTCCGTTTCTGGTCGTCGCAATGATCTTTCTGATCAAAAAGACCCGGTGACAGGTGGAACGGGCGTGAATATTTTCACGACTCTTAAGGATTTAGAGATTTCTTTACGTACCAACGACAAGGAAGGTATCCAGGCATCCCTAGATACCCTGGACGACGCTATTTCCCAGGTGGTCCTAGCTCGTTCCGAAGTTGGGTCCAGAATTATGGCAGTTAATAGCACCATGGACTCTCTGCAAAAAGCCGTGGTGGACAATAAAGTGACTGCTTCCCAATTGGAAGATGCCGATGTTTTCCAAGTTATTTCAGACATTAATAAGACCGATAGCACCTTAAAAGCTACGCTGGAAACGTCTGGAAAGATGATTCAGCCAAGCCTTCTTGACTTTCTAAGATAAAAATAATACCTACAGTTCCGCTTAAAACTACCGATAACGACTGCAGCAAAAGGAGTTGTCATGCTGGTTCTCACACGGAAGTTGGGTGAAAGCATCGCTATCGATGACCACATCAAAATTAGAGTAGTACAAATCAAAGGGAAACAGGTCCGTCTAGGCATCGAAGCTCCCAAGGACACGAAAATTCACCGCGAAGAGGTGTACGTGGCCATTCAAGATCAAAATCAACAGTCGGCGAATATCCCTGCGGATAAAACCCGTTCTGTCGCGAAACTTCTTAAGCCATAAGCTTATAGGTTATTAAAAAGGTCCGTCCAACTGCGTTGCCGGGCCTTTTTCGTTCTTCTGCAGTGAAGCGGGTGGTCATGCTTCGCTTATTTTAATTTACTCCTCCTAGATTTAGGTCCAGATTTATAGATGTATTCACCTGCATGCTGTCCTAGTGTGTCTAAAATTAGGTGAATCCTGATTTGTTTTTGGGAGGGGAAATGATCATTTCGACGTCGCGCTTCGGCCAAGTTGAGTTGAAAGCAGAAGATATTCTGACGTTCAACGAAGGTCTTTTGGGCTTCGCAGATTTGCGTAAGTTCGTTCTTCTCGATGATCCGAATGATGAGATCTTTGCTTGGTTGCAGAGCTGTGAAGCCCCTGCAATTGCGTTCCCGGTTCTTGAGCCTGAACTGTTTGCTCCTCAATACAAAGCGACACTTACTAAATCTGATCTAGAGGCTGTGAAGCTTACTAGCCAAGATAAAGCTCGTTATTTTTCAATCGTGACTATCCCAGATGATCCGACTCAAATGACTGCGAACTTGAAAGCTCCGGTTGTTGTGAATGTGGCAGAGCGTATCGCTCGTCAATGCGTGCTTCAGGATAACAATCTTGCTATACGTGAGCCTATCTTCACGAAGCTTCAACAACGTGTTGTGCAGAATCCTGCAGTGGCAATCAAAAACCAATCTTCTGGTATTGATGTGGCTACGAAACTTACTGTTGTTAAAGACGCTGAGCTTTAATTTTTAAAACGAAATTTGAAACTAAAAGAGGGTTCCACTGGAATCCTCTTTTTTTATTTTTAAGTTGTGACTGTTTCGATTTGCGGTAATGACTTTTCGGTTTTAGCGCCCAGACGTTTTAGATCTTCCACTTGGTCGATCAAGTTACCGCGCCCTTCAGAAACCTTCTTAATGACGTCCTCGTGGGCTTTTTGAGCGGCCCCTAACTTTTCACCAAGGTTCTGCAGGTCTTTCAACAGGCCTGCAAATTTTTCGTATAAAAGGCCTCCGCGTTTCGCGATCTCAAGGGCATTCTTTTCTTGGCGATCTTGTTTCCATAAAGCTGCGACGGTTCTTAAAGTTGCTAGCAGCGTTGTTGGGCTGACGATAGCTACGTTTCTTTCCCACGCATATTGGAAAAGTTCTGGTTTTAATTTAAACGCTAATGCAAACGCTGGTTCCAGCGGCATAAATAGAATTACGAAATCTGGAGAGATCAGCTTATCAGCTGCGTGATATTTCTTCTCAGATAAGCCGTCGATATGCTTTTTCAAAGCTTCAACGTGCAGTTTACCTGTGCGTTCTTGGTCTTCTGCAGTTTCAGCAGATGAATACTGTTCGTAAGCGATAAGAGTCATCTTAGAATCGACGATCAGATGTTTTTCGTCTGGCAGGTTCACGATCACATCGGGACGAAGCATTTGGCCATCTTCACCACGCAGATCTAGGTCAGTACCTTGGATTATGTACTCTTCGCCTTTTCTTAGGCCGGATCTTTCTAGAATGTTTTCTAAAATCAATTCGCCCCAGTTGCCTTGGGTTTTAACTTCGCCTTTAAGGGCTTTAGTTAAATTCTGAGTTTCTGCTGACATCACTTTATTTAGTTCCATCAGCTTAGTTAATTCGCCACGAAGTACACCGCGCTCAGAACGCTCTGTCGAGTAAGTCTCTTCCACTTTCTTTTCAAAATCTTTAATGCGCTCTTTAAGTGGCTCCATAATCGCAGCGATGTTTTTGTGGTTTTGATCAGTGAACTTCGCTGATTTTTCTTCAAAGATTTTTTGCGCTAAAACTTCGAACTGCACGTTCATGGACTTAGCAAGTTCTTCACGTTGTTTTTGTGCTTCGTTCATTAAGGATTTTTGTTCCTTCAAACTTTCCGTCAGCATGTCATTCTTCATGATCATCGCTTGCAGTTCTGCTTGAAGTTCTGCTTTTTCATTTTGTAAGTCGGTTTTTTCTGTTTGGAAAGCAGCTTGCATGATGCCTTTTTCAGCTTGCAGCTCAGACTGTTGGTTGGCTTTTTCAACTTGAAGTTCGGTTTGCAGCTGCGCGATGACGACAGTCGCTTGAGACTTTGATTTAAAATAAACGATCAATCCCGCAACAACGGCGCCGGCTAAAAAAGTTAGAATAGGAATAAGAGTCATTCTAGAGCCTCCTAGGGACCGTTTTGCCTCTAGAATTTGTTTTGGTCACGCGAAAAGAAATCTGATACAACCAGGGAAAACCTATCCCTTAACTCCAACAATGCGACGCAAAAGAAATATGACTTCAGCCAGCCAAATAAAAAGTATTCTCCTCGCTTTTCGACCTAAAACATTGACGGCAGCCCTGGTCCCTTGTGTGGCGGGAACAGCATTAGTTCGCGCCATTGGCCTTGAGTGGGACGGATGGGTTTTGTTCTACGCCTTGCTGGCATCATTCCTTATTCAAATCGGCACAAACTTAGTTAACGATGCGGTGGATTTTAAAAAAGGGGCTGACACTGAAAAACGCATCGGTCCTCAGCGCATCACCCAAGCAGGCATCTTATCCGCTAATCAGGTGATGGCCCTAGGCAGTCTTTGTTTCTTGCTCGCCGTTCTTTGTGGCATTCCGCTAGTTTTAAAAGGCGGGTGGGTGATTGTCGCCATCGGAGTCGCTTCAGTTTTAATGGGCTACTCATACACCGCAGGTCCTTTCCCTTTAGCTTATCTTGGCTTGGGTGACCTATTCGTGATCCTTTTTTTTGGATTGCTAGCGGTTATGGGAATCGTATTTTTAAACATCGGTCGCTGGTTGCAAGAAGCCTTTGTCTTGGGACTGCAGATCGGCTTACATGCGACGGTTCTAATTGCCATTAATAATCTGCGTGATCGCAGCGGTGATGCTTTGGTGAATAAGAAAACCTTGGCCGTTCGTTTTGGCGTTAAGTTCTCTCGCTATGAAATCGCCAGCCTTTGCTTCCTGCCTTTTGTGCTAAATATCTATTGGTGGACTGAAGGGTACAAAATTCCGGCCATACTTTCGATGTTTGCTTTGCCTTTAGCGATAAAAATCTCAAAAAATGTTTTCCGTACCGAGCCAGGGCCTGCGTATAATAAATTTCTAGGGCAAGCAGCGGGTCTGCATCTGCTCTTTGGACTTTTATTAGCGATAGGATTTGCTCTTTGATTAAGATTTTTTATAGCCCTTACACTTTAAAGCCAGTGCAATCTTTAAATGCAGTTTCTTCCAGCAACGGGCGGGAGGGTTTGCTTCTAAAGATTTCCTGGAATGAGCAGGTAACGGGTTATGCGGATCTTCATCCTTGGCCTGAATTGGGCGATCCACCGTTAGAAGATCAAATGTCTGCTTTGCGTGACGGTAAAATGACGGCCCAAATTGAACAAGCATTCTGGCTAGCACGCCGTGATGGGTTAGCTCGCAAAGATAGGAAAAATCTTTTTGATAGCGGCGAAAAAATTCGTAACAACTTTTTGTTGTCGGACTTTAAAACCTTGAAACCAGGTTTTTTGGACGGACTTAAAAAAGAAAACTTCACGACAATTAAAATTAAAGTAGGTCGTGATCTAGATGAAGAAGCTGATGTCCTTGCCCACGTCACGGCAGCAGGTCTTAAAATTCGTTTGGATTTTAATGGGGTTGGTAATTGGCAGATCTTTGAAAAATTCATCGGCAATTTAAATCCACGCATTCGTTTGGCCATCGATTATGTCGAAGATCCTTTTGCGTACGATACTGATGCTTGGATGGAAGCTAAGAAGCTTACAAAAATTGCAGTCGACAATCAGTATGACAAAGTGCCTTGGGATAAGCTTAAAGAAGTCCCGTTTAATGTCGTGGTGATTAAGCCTGCTAAGATGGACGTAGATAAAGCGATCGAGCGTGTTCTGAAATGGAACCTTGGTGCTTCAGTCACAAGTTACATGGATCATCCAGTGGGTGTGGTTCATGCGGCGGCCATCGCTTCTGAACTTAAGAAAAAACATGGGGATATCATCCTGGAAGCAGGTTGTTTAACCCATCGACTTTATCAAATGGATTCTTTTGCCGCCGAACTTTCTACCCAAGGGCCATTCTTATTGAAACCCAAAGGGACTGGCATTGGCTTTGATCGTCTGCTAGAAAGTCTGCCATGGCATCAACTCAAAATGCGTTAGATCTTTCTTCGCAACATAATGAAATTTTACTGAATCCTCGCTGGCCGAAAGAGGATTTTGCGAAACTTTATGAGTTAGCTAACCACATTCAAATAAAAGAAAATCTTAAAGCCCACGTGTGGATCGCAACTTCTGGTTCTACCGCTTCTTCTGTCGCGGCAACAAAGTTAGTAGCGTTATCCAAGCAAGCTTTAGTTAATTCCGCGACCGCCGTGAACAAACATCTGCAAAGCAATGACAAGGATGTTTGGACCCAAGTGCTTCCTTCATTTCATGTGGGTGGTTTGGGAATCGAAATTCGCTCGCAGTTATCAGGAGCTAAGGTAGTTCCGGCTTTGAAAGACGAGCGCTGGGACCCATTGCATTTTCATCAAGTTCTAGAAAAAGAAAAATGCACGCTATCTGCTTTAGTGCCAACGCAAGTTTTTGATTTAGTTTCTAAAACATTACCAGCGCCCTCTTCATTAAGAGCCGTCGTTGTGGGTGGAGGAGTTTTAGATCAAGAACTTTATCGTAAAGCCTTGGTATTAGGATGGCCTTTGCTGCCTAGTTACGGCATGACGGAAACTGCATCACAAATCGCGACCGCTGATCTGAATTCATTAGGTCATCCATACTTTCCCGAAGTAAAACTTTTAAGTCACGCCCAAGCGCGAACTAACAACGAGGGCTTTATTGAAGTCAGCTCTACGTCGTTATTCACTATGTATGCGCAAAATACCTTTGAAGGTTTTAAATCCTGGGATCCAAAAATAAACGGATGGTTTACCACAGAAGACCGAGGTCAAGTTTTAGGCGACAATTTGGTGATCGAAGGTCGCGCCAAAGATTATATTAAAATCGGCGGCGAGGGCACTAACGTGGCTCGCTTAAGAAGTATTTTAGAAAATTGCATTCAAGAGTTATTTCCACAAAACAGTTTGAATGTATGCATATTAGAAATGGACTCACAAAGATTGGGTCAAGAAATTCACATGGTCAGCCTTTTGTCGGCAACTGAGTCTGAAAAATTGGTACAGCTGTATTCAGAAAAAGTGCTTCCATTTGAAAAAGTTCGTAAAATCCATTATGTCAGTGAGCTCCCCCGGACCGAATTAGGAAAAATAAAATGGGAAGAGCTAAAAAGACAGGTAAAAGGACAGCTATGAAACAGGAAGAAAATCCCTGGTCAAAAGGAATCGTTTTAATCTGCACGAAGTGCTCTAAATCCATCAGCACCAAATCTTTGAAAGAAGATGGCAACACTGCTGACAATTTAAAAATGTATTTAAAAAAATCTTTTAAAGATTCCGGCGACGGTGGAAAAGTTCGCGTTGTAACATCAAGCTGCCTTGATTTGTGTATTGATGAAACTCAAGCAGTCACCTACTGCGGCGTGGACGGAATTACAGAAACGTTCGCGATCCATCCAGAGGAAGACCGCGAAAAAATTCTTCAATATTTGCGTAATAAAATCAGCGAATAATTACGGTGCGAAGGTGCCGGAAACGGTATCTCCGCTAAGTCCGTAACCTCCATGAACCATCAAAGTAAAATTGGTGGCACCAGAAAATCCATCAGTTTGCACATAAATCAAACCCGAGAATTGCCCAGGAGGAATGTTCACTGAACTTCCTAGTGGGGCTGTACATGAAGCATCGGCAAAAGCGCGGTTTGCATAAAACGGCGTTAAACTTAATGAGAATGTGAAGTTTATGCTGTAGGTTGCAGCGTAATTACTACCTAGATCATCAGTCATATACACCATAAACGGCTTACAGCCGCCGACAAAGCCTGCAGCCGGTGGAACAATTTTAAATTGTTTAGCTGCTAACGATACCTTCATCTGGCGCGATGGAGAATTTAGTCCAGCAGAACTAACATCAAAGTTATAAACACCTGCCGTTGCGACGGTGGGTTTAAAGTAAACAATCGTAGAAGTCATGCCCACGGCGATGGACGTCGAAGTCACCGAGCTGCCACTGCAAGTTTGATCTAAATAAAATAAACCAATATTACTTTCTTTCGTCGCAAGATTCACCGTACGTGGAACCGTCGCCGTCATCATGGTTCCATATTCATTGATAGTCGCAATTCGGTAAGGTTGACACTGTTGACGAGTTAATTCGTAAGAGCCCCAGATGTCCAAGGTCACAGCTGTTGATTTATTTGTAGCATCAATATTCACAGCGATGGGCGCGGAATCATAACTGTAAGATGAATTAGCCCCCGCTAAAGTAAGGTTTATAGATTTAATTGTTTCAGCTTCGCCTGCAGAAGGAACGTATTTCACGTAAGCGTTTATCAAAGAGTTGTAAGAGCCAAAGCTATAGCTAGAAGTTTGCGTACTACAGCTAGCATCTGTATAGAATTTTAAATTTGCAGAACTACTTCCCACCTGCACATCACCAGGAAATTGATCATTTGCCACAGCCCGGTTGTATTGGGTCGATCGAATTTTTAGTGGGTAACAGGTATTTTTATAAAGCTGATGAATTTGATCTTCCACCATCAACCAGCGATAAATGGAACCAGCAGAAGAATCACGTAATGTCACTGATGTGTAGTTTGCATCGGTCGTTAAAGACGATGCATCGTAAAGTCTAAATTCAAATAATCCATTTAACGGCGCTGCTGGGAATTTATAAAGGAAGTCCGTGCCACCGGTGCCAGCTAAGATAGTTAATGAAGTTATTGGATTTGTTTCATAGAAACAATCAGCCCAAGTTTTATAAGCAGCGACAGCAGGGTAAATCGCACCAGCCACCTTTTTTTCAAGTTTCACCGTGATGTCTGAAGAAGTCTGCGTATAAAGCCCTGCTGCAGTTTTGACATTCACACGGAACGGTTCACATTGATTAGATCCCGCAAAACCCGCAGGGTTGTTTTTTTCTAAGGCAAGGGTTGCTGGAACTCCACCATTATTGCTGCCACTATCGCCATCATCTGGATTTGAATTTACTAAAGTTAAAGTCTCAGAATCACCAATCAAAGTTTCAGCTTTGATATAGATTTTATTCACTCTTGTATCGGTCGTAACACCCCAAATGCTTTCAAGATCTGTCGCAGTTAAATAGACATCAAAGGCGCCATCACTACAATCACGATCATTCACAACGGAAGCATCAAGGGAAGTCCCCGCCATATCCGGAATAGTCGGAGGGATATACCAGTTCTGTTGATCAAAACTTATATAAATTAAACCTAAGCGAGAATCACATGCACCCTGAACCTGCACATAATTCTGCATTTCAAAATTTTGTGAAAAAGGACTAGAACCTTTTAAAGATGGCGCCGGAAGCTTACGATCCAACGATCCCACGGAAAGCTCAGGATCTTCACACCCAGTAAGCAAGGCAAACATAGCCAATAAAGCAAATAGTAAAATCTCAGATACGTACCGCATATGTTATACGTATCGACATCCAACTAGACCCACTAAAGACTCAAAATGAGACTTAAACCAAAGTAAGCTTTCCGAAGCAAAATGATGCAAAATTTTAAAAAAATAGAAAGAAAAAAACAAATATCTTGCGCTCAGCGCGGCTGAAAGCCGCCAGAAAACCGCGCCAAATGAAGCCCTCGGCCCTTAATTTTTTCTCAAGTAATTACCGACTTCAACATCATCCCATCTAAAAAAGGACGATGAAGATTTATAAAGCTCCGTGTGGTTTCGAAGGAGAGTCTTAGGGTAGTTCCGGAGTCGACCCTCTGGGCCGGCACGATGCCGTATTACCGCCCAGCAGAGGCCAGGATGGCCGCGGTCGACGGAGAGAACTACCCTAAGACTCTCCTTCGAAATCACAACCGTGAGCCTGTTAGAAAACTATTTTCCCCAGCCTTTTTCAGATTCGATTTGTTCGCGAAGTTGTTGTTCAATGCGCTCTGCAGGAATCAATTCCCCACGGCCGACACCTGGGCAGAATGCTTTGACGTCTTTTGCCCAAGATTTTGCATTCATCACTTCAGGCCAAAACGGCCATGTACGACATTGCGTAGGACGAGCTTCGTAAGTGCCGCAGGCTTTGCCTTTTAAGAACATGCAGTCCGTGTTTTTAGGGTCTTCTTTAAGATGCCAAATGCCGCCCGTTTTATCGCAATACTTGCGAGTAAAATCAGCCGTGCGCATTTTAAAATATTTTGCAAAACGCTGGCGATCTTCTAGCGAAAGATAAACAAAACCAAATTCGCCATGGGAAGTGCAGCATTTACCAGAGCCGGTGCATTCAAAACGCACGCCTTCTCTCCACCATTCTTTTCCTGTGAATTTAAATTCTTCCATTGGCATCCTAGGGGTTTGCTTGTTCTAAATATTTTTCTAAGCGAGTTTTCATTGTAGGCGGCAAAGTCGTTTTCTGCATAGTTTTCCCGTCCACCACGGCGTGAACCATACTTACGACGGCATGGGGTTTTGCTTTTTTAGAAAACACGTACTTCATTTTAAAGGAAGTCTCACCAATGCTAGCAACAGTCGCCGCCACCTCGTAACTTTCGCCAGGAAAAAATGGCGCTAGAAAATCTGCTTCCGTATGACGAATAGGAATTAGATAATCCCGTTGGCCAAACCACTCTTTGTAAGTGTAACCAGCGGCGACGATAAACTCTTCAAAGGCATCGTGGGAAAACGCGAAAATATTCCCAAAAAACATGATGCCAGCCGGGTCGGAATCCCTAAATGTGATGGTCTTTGTACTGTGGAAGACTTGATTCATAAGTTCTGGAACTTTAAGGCGAGGGAGCCCTTGACAGCAAGCAGATAAATCGCGAAGTTAGGCCCTGATTTCACGTCTACGTAGGAGCCTAAATTGCAGCGAAGCGTTATCGATCTTAAAGTCTATGATGCAAAGGATTTTCCAGCTTATCTGCCGAAGCTGAACAAGCTTTATGATGATCTTTTTGCTGGCGGCAAAGGTTTTCGCGCAAAACTGATCCGCATGATGGGTTCAAATCTTTCTTTAGATCCTAAGGCCGAGCTTCTATTAGGCCAAACCATCGAGTTCATTCACAACGCTTCTCTTTTGCATGACGATCTTATCGACCGTTCACATCTTCGCCGCGGTAAAACGGCGGCGTGGTTGAAATACACGCCAGAGTACGCCGTGCTTGCGGGTGATTACTTGCTAGCGCGCGTGATGGTGAACCTTTCTGGTCACGGCAATATCAAACTTGTTCAATACACAGCTGAAGTCATTTCCGATCTTTTAGAAGGGGAGTGGTTGCAGGATTCTGTTGTGGGGGATTTCTTTGTGACCCTTGAACAACTAGATCGCATCCATAACCTAAAAACAGCAAGCTTGTTTAAGTGGTGTATTCGCGCGCCTTTTATCGCGCAAGAACGCTACGATGAAGAGCTTCACAGAATTCTTGAAGAGATGGGAACACTTCTAGGTCAGTTGTTCCAACGCAGTGACGATCTTTTGGATTACGACATTCGTAACGACGAAGGTAAGGCGATCTTAGGTGATTTGAAATCCGGTTACTTAAACTCTTTCGGTGCGTTTGTATGTAAAGGCTTAAGCCGCCAAGACATCGATAACATCGTAAAAAGCAAAACCCTTGAAGAGTATTACAGAAGCGTTGGTGGCAAAGCCCACTTTGATCAAAAGCTTTTGGAATTTGATGAAATGAACAAAGGCTTGATCCAAATGTACAACCATCACTTGGAACGTCTTAAGACTTTCTTAAAACCAGGTGAAGAAAAACTCATCGATCAACTTCGTCCTTTGACAGAGATCCTTTACTGGAGAAGGAAGCCTTCGTCGTGAGTGATCTGGTTACGCTTTCAAAGAACTCCCCAGAGTTTGAATCTTATTTATTGGGTACTTTCGCCAAAGACAAACGTGCTTTGCCTGTAAAAACCTTGAACGCCAATTCGGCGTCAGAGACAGTCACTTTCCGCGTGGTTCCTGTGACATCGATTGAGCGCCCCAACTTAATGACTCTTGTTACACAAACATTTAAAGTGCGCAGCTTCTTGTTAGTACTGTTGCCGCTATTCTTAGTCTTAACTAAGAACATTGCTGATCAAACCTTCCTAGAACCTATCACGGCAAGCATCGCAACCATCGGCGTGTTACTGGCATTTGTCGCGGTAAACTTGCGTAACGACTATATGGACCACATGAAAGGTGTTGATCGCGTGCTTATTGAAAGCGGCAGTCGCGCCATTCAAAAAGGTTGGGTCACAGCAGCCCAAGTGAAATCCCAATCAAGCTTGTTACTGACTTTGGCAGTCGCAAGTTCATTACCGATCGTTTTTGCTTTTCCTTCGGTCGCGATGCTGATCGCATCGGGGCTATTTGCAGGGTTGTGGGCTCAGTTTAAAAAAGCGGATTCGTTTAAATATCAAATCGGTGGGGAGCTGGTTTTATTTTTATTACTTGGGCCTTTATTGACTGTGGGCTATCAACTTGCCATGGGCGCCCCCTATGACCAAGAAAGTTTCTGGTTAGGTTGTGTTTGGGGCTGGCTGGTTCTTTTCATCGTGCACCTACGTAACTTTGTAAACCTTATGCCAAGCGCCCAAGCTGGTTTTACCAATACTGTGACGTGGTTAGGGTTTGATAAGGCCCGCCGTTTGATTGCGGTGTGGTGGCTATTATTTATTCTTTTTAACTTTGTTTACCATGCGCTGTTTGCAGGCTTTTACTGGGGCTTTTATTTATCGCTGGTGCTTTTATTTGTCTCTATCAACTTCATCATGAAACTTAAGGCACTTTCCAGTCCTGTAGGAAGTGATTTAAAAGCAGTGTTTCGCTCTGGCTATTATTTATTCCTAATCGCCATCGGCCTGTGGATATTTGAGTGTCTGTGGTATCTGTACCTGTAAAAGAACTGAGTCTGTGTGTGATCGCTGCCAGTCCGGAAGCTTTACCGAAAGCTCAAGACTGGGCGCAGTTCTTTGCTTGTCCTTTAAATCCCCTAAAACCGGAAGATTACTTTTTCCATTTCCATGTAGAAGAATCCCGAGTTTATGTTCGTGATCGTGAAAAAAGGCTCTTAGAAATCGACTTTGATGAAAATCATCTGGATTACGAACGAAAAGGTCATCGCGGGAAAAATGAATTAGTAGCAAAAGCCCTGGGCGTAGCTAAAGGCCATCGTCGAATTTTAGATCTGTCAGTGGGCTTAGGTATTGATAGCGTGTTTTTAACCCAGCTTGGTTTTTCAGTGACAGGTGTTGAACGCTCACCGGTTTTATACGCGCTTTTAAAAGAAGCCTTCGCGAAAACTGATAAAGAGTATTTAAAGTCTTATAAACTTCACCATGCTGATGCGTTGACGTTCTTAAAAGAACAAAAAGGCAAATTAGAAATAGACGCGATTTATTTTGATCCGATGTATCCGCACAAGAAAAAGTCAGCTTTACCGAAACAAGAGATGGTGGTGTTTCGTGATCTAGTCGGTCATGACGATGATGCCGCTGAAGTTTTAAAGGAAGCGTTGACCTGGCCTGTGCAAAGGGTCGTAGTCAAAAGACCCATTCACGCTGAAGAACTTCTGCCAGGTGTTCGTCATGCTTATGAAGGAAAGGTAGTTCGTTATGATACTTATGTGGTTGGGTAGTTTTGTCCTTGTGATGTTTGGCCTTATGGAATCACAAAAGCATCTTACAAACTTTTTTTCTAAAGAGCAGAAATCCCTTTTAGACAAAGGCGGCGAAGAAAAATTGACTTCGCTGTTTGCTCGCCTTCTTGCTTTAGTGGCGTTAGAGACTTCACCGCGTAAATCTTTATACACGGGCTTAGCACTTTATAATTTAAGAATCCAAACTTTGCGACCCAGCGTTTTGCACATGGCTTTAAGTACCTTAGGAGCTTGGTGGGCTTTGTTCTTAGCTAATTTGTATTTGGGTTTTAATGGCTTTTTTCTTTTAGGACTTTGTGTAATTGGATTTTTGCCGGTGTCCCATTTTGCAAAGGTAAAGCTTGCTTTGAAATTGGTGTTTTCAGTCGGCGTATTCTTAATCGGTGGGGAACTAATGCTTAGAAACTCTAGCGCCCTACAAACCACATTGGGTACGAGTGAATTTGCTTTCTTCCTTGCTGATGGGCGATTTAGTTCTGTATTGGTGTTATTAGCTGTCGGAATTCTTTTAAGTCTATTTGTACAAATTGAATTCTGGTCTTTGATGCTCGCTTTAGGTTTATTAGTTACGAACACTATAAGCTTTAACGGAGCATTGGCACTAGTGACGGGCGAACGCATCGGGATGATGCTTGTCTTTTGGTGGCGCTCAAGAAAACTCAACCAAGACTGCCAAAGAATCGGTTTACAACTTTCGTTGGTGTCCATTCTTGGCGCTATTATTGGCTTTTTTATCGCTGGTGAAACAAGAACATTATTGGCTTACGGTTTCAGTTTTGAAACTAGTGGCTTTCAGGATAAAAGCTTCCAGTTAGTGCTTTTAACCTTGGTGATTTTATTAGTGCAGTGGTTGGCGCAAATGATCTGGGGCCATTTCGGCAGTCTGGTGAAAGTCGACGAGATTCAAGAAGCCCATTATTTCCCATCCTCATGGTTTGAGCAGGAACTTTTATCGGTGCCTGCCACTCAATGGGCCAAAGATAAAGTTCATAAACGCCTCAGCGAAATTCGTTACCACTTGCAAGGCTTAAGCACTTTACAAGAAGGTCAGGTGCCGGGGCATATTCAAGCTCGCTTGCGTGAGGAAGAACAAAAACTTTCAAGCATAGTGTTTAAAGACATCCTGTAGTTGAACAAGCCCCTCTAACAATTTTGAAGTCCATAGAATCTACTTCTGTCTTGGGAGGAGTTTTCTATGCGCTTATTTATTTTCATAATTTCTATCATAGCTCTGTGTGAGCCATCGTTCGCCCACGACAAACGAGGCAAATATAATATCAATGCTTCCGTTCGAGGTGCAGAGCACATCGTCCTAGCTCAAGTCACAGATGTTTCCTATGCGATGTCTAAAGGGGATAACAACTCTGAGGTTTTACCTCACACCTTCGTGACCTATCAGATTTTAAGAGTGATCAAAGGAAATCCGCGCCAAGCCAATGATAAAATCACGTTACGTTTTTTAGGTGGTCGGGGAAATGAAGCGACCTTCATGCATCCTTCGAATTATCCACTCTTTGATGTGGGTGACCAAGACGTTCTGTTTTTAAGAGGTAACGCTAGAAACGCTTGTCCTTTGCTTCGTTGTGGGGAAGGGCGCTTTAGATCCATTCAAGGCCTTCTTTATTCCGATAAAGGCCATGAAGTGATCCAAACGAAAAGACAAGAAGTGGATTTTGGTAAGCACCAACCCTTGGCGGATGTCATGACCCACACTGTTTCAAAAACCACTATTTATTTAAAAGAAGCAGGTCGCTCTTCAGAAGGACCTCCAGAGGCGGAACTGCCAGTTGGAACTCAGTTTAAAACCGATGCCTTCATTAACTTTGTAAACACTAAGGTCAGAGCATTGTATCCACCGGAAGTTTTAGATAAGTGGCCGATGATTCCTGCGACGGACCCTAGAAATCCCTTTGTGGTTAAACCTTTAAGGGATGTCAGAAGCAGAACGGTCAGAGATTTCCCGTATAAGCCAGTCGTACCACCTACGGATGCCGATCGTTTAGAGCAACAACGTTACGATCAAAACCAGGGTAATCCTGTTATTAAATAAAGGAGCAAATAGTTTATGAAGCATCTTTTCTTGTTTTTGATGTCGTTGTTATTTGTTCTGCCAGCGTCGGCTTATCAATATTGGGTTTGTCTTGATCGCGATTTGAAATGGGAAACCAACACAGTTCATCTGCGCGCAGGTGCCGTCAGTTTTGCAAATGCAAGTTGGCAGAATGCTTTATCCACGTCGGTCAGTCGCTGGAATCAGAATCCCAGCAAGTTCCGCTATACTTTGGGTTTTGGTGATACGGGAGTTCGACGCGGTAATGGTGAAAATGAAGTGTGGTTTTCAAGTGATCCCGATGCTTTAGATGGTGCCCCAGCAATCGCGTGGACGTGGTATGAATGCATCGATTATTGGATCTTCGGTAAAACCGTAAAGATGACTGAAGTCGATGTCATCTTTGACGTCGCTGAAGCTTATACCCCTTTTGTTTCTAATAAAAGTTCGCTCTGGGAATATGGTGGCAGCAACAGACCTTTCATCACGACTGCTATTCACGAATTAGGTCACGGCTTGGGGTTGGCCCACGTAAATTACACGTATAATGTGATGGGCAGTGATTGGACACACATTCATGTGAATGGTTCGTCAGCGCGTCCTTATGTCGGTGAAGACACTTCCGCTGGCGCACGGCATCTTTACGGAAACGCCAGTCCCTTGATTCAAGACCTATCAACCACTCACTGGAAATACGGATCTGCGGATGGCGAATACAGTGATCACGTAAAAACCAAAGTTTACACGTCAACGGGTGGCGCCCTTGCGACAGAAACAATTAATGGTGAGACATATTATCGCGTAAATGCCGGGCAAACAGTTCAAGTGGAGTTTACTTTTGAAAATTCCGGAGCTAGCACCCAAAGCAGTGTGCCGGTGGGATTTTACTTCTCTACGAATGACTTGATTACAACTTTAGACACGAAGCTAAGAAGCATTGTTTTAAATTTAGCTCCGGACTTTGTTCACACACGCAAAGACACGGTGACTATTCCTAGTGGTCTTGCTTCAGGAAGTTTGCGATGGATTGGGGTGATTGTTGACGACACCAACTCGCGCAGTGAAGTTACTGAAACCAACAACGCTACTTACTTACCGATCAAGATCAACTAGTCTACACTCCGACTCCGTCAGAGTACCTAGACAGACCAAAGCCCAAGGGGCCGAAAGAGGTGACACTGCCTTTTCCGGTCCCTACAATAAGAGGGCATGGCAAATGAGACAGATTTAAAAGAACGTATTTCAGAATTAGAACACGAGCTTGCAGTGAAGGAAGCAGAACTTCACCGCTATCGTTTAGAGTTAACGAAAGCCAACACGGCTTTAGAAAAACTTATTCATCAAATCAGCCAGGAACTTAAACTTGCGCAGACCTTGCAAAAGTTTTTATCTCCGACGGAATTACCCAATGTTCAGGGTTTTGATTTCAGCACCAAGTTTTTGCCAGGCACAAGATCGGGTGGTGATTACTTTGATATCTTTGAGCATGAAGATAAGTTGAAGTTCGGCATCCTTATTTCAAGTGCGAGTGGTTATTCACTTTCATCATTACTTCTTTCAGTAATCATAAAAATCTCATCGCAAATGGAAGCGCGTCGAGGTCTTGAAGCCGATCGCGTAGTAGCCTTGATGGCAAAAGAGGTGGTTCCTCATATTACCAACGACGACCGGGCTAGTTTATTCTATGCCGTCGTTGATCGACGCAGTTACGAAATGCAATACTGTTCCGTGGGAGTCATCGACGGCTTTTTGCAAGTGTACGGCCAAGATTCTTTAGTGGAGTTATTGCCGACGGGTCCGAGCCTAGGCAAGGATTTTAACACGGAGCCACAAAGCCGGAAGGTGCAGTTAAATCCCCGTGACCGAGTGATTCTAGCAACAGAAGGACTGAAAATGTCCCAAAATTCGCTAGGGGTAAATTGGGGAGGCCACGGAATTTCCGAGGCCATCATGCGGGCTCCTAAAACTGGGGTGCACGAAGTAAGAAATGAAATCCTTTTCGCCAATGAAAAGTACACTGGCAAAACGGACCCCGTCAGAGATCAGACTCTGATTGTCACTGAAGTAAAAGATCGCGTTATCAAACTGGCAAAAAACTAGTTAAAAACTATTTGATAACTGTGCAGTGTTTAGTGACAGAACATTATATTGTGGTTATGAGTACAGAGTTATTTGAAGTCAGAAAGGAACGAAAATGGCTGAAGTTAATATCTATGAAGGCGCTTTAGACAAGGGATTAGAAGGCGTTGTTGCATGTACAACTAAAATCTCTTTCATCGTTGGAGATTCTCTTACTTTCCGCGGTTACACGATTGATGACCTAGCGGAAAACTCAACTTTCGAAGAAGTTACTTACCTTCTTTGGAACGACAAACTTCCTACGGCTTCTGAACTTCAAGCTTTCAGTTCTGAACTTCATAAAGAAATGACTTTAAGCCCAGAAATGATCACGGTGCTTAAAGGTATCCCGACTAATGTTCACCCGATGGCTTGGTTGCGTACTGCGGTTTCTTTGTTAGCTCACTGGGATAAAGATGCTAACGACAACTCTCCAGAAGCAAATCTTCGTAAGTCAGTTCGTTTGACTGGTAAAATGACAACTCTTCTTTGCGCTTTTGATGCAATCAGAAAAGGTAAAGATCCAGTAGCTCCAAAAGCGGGCCAATCAATCGCTTGGAACATGATGTACATGCTTGGCGGCGGTAAAGAGCCTAACGCTCACCACGTGAAAGTAATGGACACGTGCTTGATCCTTCACGCTGACCATGAGTTGAACTGCTCTGCGTTCGCAACCCGCGTAACTTCATCTTCTCTTTCTGATTTGCACTCTGCGATTGTTTCAGCGATCGGTGCTTTAAAAGGACCATTGCACGGTGGTGCGAATGAACAAGTGATCTTGATGCTGCAACAAATCGGCACAATGGATCGCGCTCAACAATTCGTAAAAGACGCATTAGCAGCAAAAGAAAAAGTAATGGGTATCGGTCACCGCGTTTACAAAAACGGCGACCCTCGCGCTCGTATCTTGCGTGCTATGTCTGAAAAATTGACTAAAGACGCTGGTATCCACCACATGTACGAAATGTCGACTTTGATTGACGACACTATGTACAAAGAAAAAGGTTTGATGCCGAACGTGGATTTCTATTCTGCGACAGTTTACTTCTCTATGGGTATCCCAACAGATCTTTTCACTCCGATCTTTGCGGCTTCTCGTATCTCTGGCTGGTGTGCTCACGCGTTTGAACAATACGCGAACAACCGTATTTACCGTCCTCGTGGAAAATGGATGGGTAAAGAAGGTTTGAAATGGACTCCGGCTGCTGACAGAAAATAGTCGGCATACCAAAGTTTGAATTCCTAAGAAGGGAGAACTGACAGTTCTCCCTTTTTTTATTTGTGGCTTTGCAAGGCCATCGTTTTCTTTTCGAAAGAAACCCGTCAACGGCCCAGAGGCCTAATGCCCATTCGGAAAAATCAGGGACAGAATCGTATCATCGGGGAAATAACGTCCGCAGGAGGGGTTATGAAACTCATAGTGTTTGTCCTGTTTTCGCTAATCACAACTTTTGCGATGATTTCTGAGGCTAATACCAAAAGAGATTATTTAAATGTCGTCGACTTTCTAAATATCGATGACATGCGCCAGACGATGCTGGCGGCAGGCGAACACGGCTTAGACCCCAAGAAATATTGGACCGACGCCATGGAGGACTTTTACTGGCAGGGAGGGGCTTGGAGTCCCCAACTTAAAGATCGCGCCAATGAAAATTATCTGACTCTTCTGCAACACATATCAATGGGAGTGGTGAATCCTGAAGATGTGGGTGTCGATGTGAAGATGGACAAAAAAGGATTCATCACCGCAAAACAACTGCAAGTGTTAATGCTAGCACACGGTACAAGAGCGCAGCCTTTATTAAATGGAATGGCCCCTAAGACGCCACAATATTTAGGTTTAAAAGAAGCCCTTCGCAAAATTTCCGTTCAGTGTAATCCGACGACTTGGCCGACGTTGCCGTCGCTAAAAAAAGAAGTGCGCTTAAATCAAAGAAATCCCGCACTTCCTGCGATCAAAGAACGCATGCGCCAATATGGTTATCGTATCTATACGACGGATGATCTGATGGATAATGCGACCGTGGATGCGGTGAAAGATATTCAAGAAATGTTAAAATTGCGAGGGGATGGAATTCTTTCTAATGACGGAAAGACCTTCCGTTATCTTGATCAAGGATGTGAAGAACGCCTTGCTAAAATCCGCATGGACATGGAAAAAATGCGCTGGTTCCCGCAGCAGTTTGATGACCGCTACATCTTTGTGAATTTAGCGATGTCTTACTTTACCTTGATCGATAAAACGGGCGAAAAACCTTACACCATGTCCTTTAGAACAATCAATGGTCGTAAAGAACGTAAATCACCAACCATGGTGGATAAGATTGTGTATGTTGTCATCAATCCGTTCTGGGTCGTGCCTCCAACTATTTTCCGTGAAGATAAAGTGGAAGATATTAAAAAACTTCAGCCATGGGAAATCAGCGAATACTTCTCGTCTAAGAACTATGAAGTTTGGAATAGTTCTTTCACTCAACGGGTGGACCCAACAACGATTGACTGGTGGAACTTAAACACCAATGACGACGATCAATATTTCATTCGTCAAAAACCACATACAGGCAATGCTTTGGGAGTCCTAAAATTTATGATGACCAATAGCTTTGCGATCTACCTGCATGACACCAACATGCGTGAACTCTTCGTTGAAAATCAACGTCTGCTAAGTTCAGGCTGCGTGCGTGTAGAAAAACCTTTGGATCTTGCCGAGTACTTACTCATGGGAACTCCGTGGACCCGTGAGGTGATTGATCGTTACACTGCAAAACCTGGTGAAGTTTTAGAAGCTGAAACTCGTGTGGCTTTAAAATCGCCAGTACCGGTTTACATGGCCTTCTTAACTTCCGCTATGAACTCTGACGGCGTCATCCGTTTCGTTGATGATGACTACCGCCAAAATGCTCGTATTGAAAGACTTGGTAACTGGTAAATCCTATCGGCCTTGCAAAGTACTGTACACCGAAGTGGAGCTAGGCAAGGTTGATATCACCGAAGATCCATAGGTTGTAGTTGTACCTAAACTTCCCAGGGAACCAGTTGAACCGATATAGGAACTGGTTCCGCCGTATTGAATACTTTGAATTCTAGCCATTAATGAATACATCTCTTGCTGCAGTGACGACACTACTTGATACCGTTGCATTGATTGCTGTTGGTATTGTTGTTGATACTGCATCTGTGTTTGATACTGCTGCATTTGAAGTTGCATCATCTGTTGTTGGTATTGCATTGAATAACTATCCATACCGCCCATCATAGAACCGTATCCCATCATATTACCCATACCGCCCATCATAGAACCGTATCCCATCATATTACCCATGCCGCTTATCATAGAACCGTAACCCATCATATTACCCATGCCGCCCATCATAGAACCGTAACCCACCATATTACCCATACCGCCCATCATGGAACCGTAACCCATCATGTTCCCCATACCACCTATAGAGCCCATTCCAGACATATTTCCATAACCACTCATTCCCCATGGTCCAATACCGCTATTAAACATTCCACCGCCGGCGATGTTCCCCATCATTCCAGAAGGATAACCAAACGCTCCTCCCATGGAACCATACATACTTCCCGTGCCCATCGAGCCCATCATTCCCATCGCACCGTTGATATTTCCGGTGCCGCCCATACCACTGCCGCAACCAAATGAACCTTGTCCCGTTCCGCCACCCATAGCGCCATACAATCCAGCTGCGATGTAAGGAAAACCATAACTCCAACTAGGATAAGACTGCGTCGGCCAGCCTAAGTTTGAGTTATATTCAGCAGTCATTTTGTTATTTTGATAACCCATGTATGTTGCTAGAACTCCAGTACCAATGTTCGCGGCAACTCCTGCCCAATCCGTTTCAGATTTTTGCGCAGAGTATCCGGAATTTTGCTGCATACATTCCACACAAATTCCACCTTCGGTTTTCGCCAAGCGCTGTTCTTTCAGCATTTCTGCGGCTTCTTTTTTTGCATCCTTCAAATCTTCTTTATAACGAGCAACTTGTTCCTCAAGTCCTTCAATATCTTTTTGCAGTTTTTGCGACTCGCCGTATTGCTTGCGGAATTCGCTTAAAGCCTTACGACAGTTTGAATCGTTACTTTTACCCGCAGAATATTTAGGTGAAGCGCAGATGCTGGCGTTAACTGAACCACTTTTCGAGCGATCACAAACTTGATTCCATTCACTAGAAGTGAATCCCTGCAACGGCAGGATGTTCGCATTAGCGATCATGTGTTCACCTTCCTGACTAGTTACAGTCGGATCAGCAGAAGGTTGCTGGCTTGCGTACTCATTGCAGCGACGGAAATTTTCGATGTGAGCTAAAACTGACTCAGCATAAGGATCATTCAAAGATTTACTGATTTCCGTCCTAGATTTTTCAGCAGCACGGTCCGCTTTCTTCTTGTCAGACTTCTTATCACGGATTTCTTGCTGAGCTTCTTTAATGGCTTCTTGAATTTCCTTAGTCCCATCATCAATGCTCGTAGCACCGGCAGCTGCGCGGGTAGGGTAAGGACAGCTTTGCATTCCACCCCACATACCAGTGCCCCACATAGACTGAGCAAAAGCCGTTATAGGAAGAAAAGTTAATAGTATAATCGCCATTCTTAAAAGCATAAAGCCACCTTGTTAGATGGCTTTAGAATATTCAGAAACTATGGAGGCAATATGGAACTACAGTTTAGTGAACCAAAAAGAGACTTTCGCCCCAATGACCTTATCATGCTCTAAGATATTTTCTGCACTGATGTGACCTAAATGAAGTGTCGCAATTTCTTTCATGATCACAGAGCCAATGCCGACAGAAATTCGCTTATGCTCAGAATCACTAACTAACTGGCGGCTGGCTTTTTTTGTTCCAAATTCAGCCAGGGTTTTTTCTGAAAAGCCAGGCCCATCATCGATTAAAGAAAATCTTAATTCTTTGAAATGACTTTCAATTTTCACTAAGATCTTGTGACGGGCAAAAGAGCATGAATTTTCAAATGCATTCCGCAATAAGCGATCCATCAATTTGGTAGAACCGGTGATCTGAAAATCATCCCCAGCGGTTTCAATTTTGAAATCAATATTAGGATAACGTTGGCGAAATACGGTCATTTGATCAGCCACTCTTTCGCGCAGATCCAGATGTTCTGTGCCTAAAGAGTATTTTGGCTCTGTGATCTGCGCTAAGAATAATAAATCCTCCACTAGCTTTCCAAAATATTCTACTTCCGAAGAACACAGATCTAAAATTTCCTGACGTTTATTTTCTGTTAATTTTTCGCTGGAATATTTCAATGTATCCAAAAAAGTTTTTAAAGAAGTTAAAGGAGTCCTTAAGTCATGGGCCAAGTCCTGCAAAAGTTCCCGTCGGGAATGGTCGGCCCTACGCAATTGATCAACCACTCCCTCGATATCTCCCGCCATTTGGTTGAATGCTGTGATTAACGGAGACAACTCATCGTATTTTCGTTCTGGCATGCGCGCCGAAAGTTTTCCGTCTCTTAAAGAAGAAAGCACAGAGAAGGCTTCCTCCGCACGAGCGCGGTATTTAGAAAATTGATAAATCAAAGCTAAACCAATTGAGATTAAAACACATAAGATGAGAGAACCAAGTAATACAAACGGACCCACTGGCGGTTTACCTGGCGGAGGCCCTAGGCGGCTTAATAGGAATACTCCGGGCTTGTTAGTGGTGGAAACGATCATCGGCGGCTGGCCAGGTCCGATCGATTTTTTCAGCTGCACAGATTGATCGCTTTGAAGTTTCTGTAGCTGCTCAGAATCTAAAGGCTCAAGGACTTGCTTTAATTCCACCAGGCTTACGCCTTCAGCATCGATCAAATCATGCTGATCACCGCTGGTTTTTTGCGAAAATTCTTTAAGCCTCGAAAGTGCGACAAAGGGATCTTCATCAAATGAACTTAAAAGTGTGCGATTCATCTTTGCCGGCCGGGTAAACATACGGTCGCGCTCAAAGCTTGTCATGATCCACGTGGTAAAGACGGCGATCATGATGAACACCAAGGCGCTGGAAGCAAAAATAAAAAAGTTTCGTCTAATAAGGGGTTTTATAATCATAGGCTTTTTTCAAGGCGATAGCCTTGGCCATAGACAGAATTAATCTTTACTTCCTTGATTCCATTTTTTTGCAGCTTTGCGCGAATATGGCTTATATGGGAATCAACAGTGCGATCAAAGATTTCATCACCGGAGGCAAGACGGCCAATAAGTTGTTCACGTGTAACAATAGTTTCAGGTTGTTCAAAGAAAGTCGTTAAAATTTCAAACTCACGACGGTTCAAGCTGATTAAAGACTCTCCGCTTTTTAAGACCTGCTGGTTTTTAATCAAGGTAAGACCTGCGTAACGGATCAGGTCCAAGCTTGGCTTTTTATCTGACAGTTGGTTTTTAATGCGTGCAATAAGCTCTCGAGGACTGAAAGGTTTTCTAACATAATCATTTGCACCCAGCTCAAAACCTTTAACCACACTTTCTTCATCAGTTCTCGCTGTAAGAAAGATCACTGGAGTCATGATTTCTTCTTCACGCATCCACTGGCAAAAATCAAAACCACTGCCGTCTGGTAAATTCACATCCAATAAAAATAGATCTGGAAGAGCTGTCTTTTGACCAAGAAATTTGCGAGCTTCCGATAAAGACGGAGCCCATTCTACCTTATAACCTTCAAGCTCTAATTGCAGTTGAATGGCTTTTCCGACCATGGGATCGTCTTCAAGTAGAAAAATGTAACTCATAGAAATAACCTACCACGTCAAGATTAGTAATCCATTTATAATTGTTGCTGGCAAGTATTGAAGAATTATGGAATCTAGGCCAATGTCTCATTACGAATCGTTTTAAAGGAACAAACATGGCTTCTGTATTTACTAAAATTATTAATGGTGAACTTCCTTGCTATAAAATTTATGAAGATGAAAAAATCCTTTCATTTCTAGCTTTGGATCAAGTGAATTTGGGACACACTTTGGTGATCTGCAAAGAAGAGATCAATCATTGGACTGAAGTGCCACCTGATACCTATGCAGAACTTCACAAAGTTTCTCAAAAAATTGGTAAAGCGATTTTGAAAGCGTCGGGCTCTCCGCGCGTGGGACAAATAGTTGCTGGATTTGAAGTGCCTCATTATCATCTTCACTTGATTCCAGCGTGGTCGATTCCTGATCTTGATTTTAAACGTGCGCAAAAAAGATCTGAAGCTGAAATGAAACAAATCCAAGCGGAAATTATTAAGCACTTAAATATCTAGGAGGATGTCATGTCGGCAGAATCTGAAATTGTTCCTGGCGCTATTTATCAACACTACAAGGGTAAGCCTTACCGAGTCATTGGCGTCGGCAAGCACAGTGAATCTTTGGAAGACGTGGTACTTTACGAAGCTCTGTACGATAATCCCCTCGGAAGACTGTGGTGTCGTCCTGTGAAAATGTGGGCAGAACTCGTGGAAGTTGACGGAACTAAGGTTCCACGTTTCAAGTTTCTCTATAAATAAATTTCACGTTTTCATTAAGCTATCATTTGGCATTCAGCTTATTCTCAGTTGAATGCCTTTTTTCCGCGCATCTTTGACCTTCATGTCTTGCTTCTCTAAAACGGCCATCCGACCGGAGAAGCTGACACTTATGAAAAAACTTATACTCGTTTTCGCTCTTTTAAATTTTCAACATTTAGCCTATGCGCAAACTCCTGCTGTTCCTGTAAATTCTGAAACTTCAACGAAACTGAATGCCCCTGTTGAAGATCAAAAGGATGAAGATCAAAAAGAACAAACTGAATTGAAACTCGTAACGACTGCTAAAAGTTCTTCTGAGTTTCCAAAGCTCGAATTTAAATCCTATGGCTATATGGTTTTCGGCCAACGAGAGACTTTCAAAACAGTTCAAAACTTAAAACCCATCATTCGCCGTGAAATGGATTTAGCAGAAATCGCCTTCGAAGGTGAGTATCTGTTAAACGAAAATTCTAAAATCGAATTCGAAGTGGAAATCGAACATGGTGGTGTAGGAACAACCATTGAGTTTGATCCCTTCGAAGAATTCGGTGAATTTGAATCTGAAATTGAAAAGGGCGGGGAGGTCGTACTTCCTGAATTCTATTACAAAAAAACCTTCACAAAGACCCACACCGCTCTGAAGGTCGGTAAGTTTCCTGTTTTCATCGCTTTAGGTTCAGTTCTTACAAAACCATCTCGTACAGCAAGCATTATCGCTTCTGATGTCGAAGGACGCATGATCCCTGTGGGTTGGACTGAGATGGGCGTGCAGTTAGAGCAAAAATACAATGCCTTCACTTTAAGAGGTGCCGCGATCAGTGGTTTAAACTCTGAATTTTTCAGAACTTATTCTTGGGTCGGTGGTGGATATCAACGTCACTTTGAAACTTCCAATGCAGATGACATCGCAACTTTAATCAGCCTTGAATGGGGTGATGTGGTGAAAGGTTCAGGTATCGCGATTGGCCGATACCAAGGTAATACCACCGGCAACCGCTACAAAGTCGACAAGATGACTGAAGATGCCGTTGTTACTTTAGATTCAGCGATGGCGACTTATAAATATGAAAGAGTGGGTTTTGCCGGTGAACTTATTTACGGTGATTTGAGCAATTCCGATATCGTGTCGCAAAGAAATGCCACTTTGGGCGGACTAGCCAAACCAAAAGGTTTTGCGCCTTTAGGACATAAAGCTGTTCTTGAAAGTGTGCAGCTTTCTTATGATGCCTTTGAAGACTTCACTGTTTATGTGAAAGCAGAGCACGTGGACACGTTTGCAGACGTCCAGGGAACAATCAATAAAAACCAACGCTATGACGTTAGCAAACGTTCGGCGGGTTTTGTGTGGTTCTTCGACACAGCGGCATTCTTAAAGTTTCAGTTCTTAAGAGAGAACACCGAACTTTTAGGTTTGCCTGAAACATCGCAAGCCAACTTTGCATTCGGATTTGATTTAGATCGTTTTAATTAAAAGGAGAAAAGATGAAAACACTAAAAATGATGGCGATGGCAATTGCTTTCATGGGCTTAACTGCTCAAGCTGCCACGAACAAAGAAATTATCAACCATATTTCTTATAAAGTTATTCTTGCAACCTATAATGATTTAGCCACAGAAGCTGCTAACCTAAGCACTGCTGTATCTGCGTTAGCTGCAAATCCAACGACTGAAACATTAACAGCAGCGCAAAATCAATGGCGCGTGACTCGTATTCCTTGGGAAAGTTCTGAAGCATTCCTTTTTGGACCAGTTGATTCTTTGGGTATCGATCCAATGCTTGATACTTGGCCATTAAACAAATTGGATCTTGATGCAGTTCTTTCTGGCAACCGCGCAATCTCTACTGATTTCGTAAGAAATTTGCCAGTGACTCTTCAAGGTTTCCACACAATTGAATATTTATTGTTCGGCGAAGGTAAAACTTCAAACAACAAACCGGTTTCTTCATTGACAGCAAAACAGCTTGAATACGCTAAAGCGACGGCAGCTTTGCTTGCTGAATACACAGCGAACCTTGCAAATGCTTGGTCAAAAAATCATGACCCAGAAGATCCGACAACGCCAGGTTATGTTAAGATCATCAGCCAACCAGGTGTTAATAACCAAATCTACTCTTCTGAAAGAGCAGTTATGGAAGAATTCATCCAAGGCATGATCGGCATTGCTGATGAAGTTGCTAACGGTAAAATGTCTGACCCAATGGGTGGCGATATTGCGTCTGCAAATATGGCATTGGTGGAATCTCCATTTGCTTGGAATTCATTAAACGACTTTTCTTTCAACGTTCGTTCTATCTACAGCATCTATACTGGGAACTACCGTGATGCTAAAGGACCTGGCGTAAAAGCTTTGGTTGAAAAAGTGGATGCTGAACTAGCAAGTCGTGTTGAAGCAGATATCTTAAATTGCATTCAGCTAATCCAAGCTATCCGCCCAGCTAAGGGTGGTGACTTCGGTCAAGCGATCTTCACTCACGACGGCCGTGCGCGCACACAAAAAGCCATCGATGCATTGAATGCACTTCGCGAGACTTTAGAGTCTGAAGTTCTTCCAACATTAGACATGTAATTTTCGAGGATCGTATGAAGGCTTGTTTCTTTATTCTTGCGGTAAATCTGGTACTAAGCGGAGCTGCTCACGCAGCTCCAGTGAATATGGATTACGTTCACGCGGTAAAAACGGGTGGTGACACCACGGTGTTTTTTAAAGGTGAATCCGCGCAAGCCTTCCGCAATCCAGCAGCGAATTTAACTGAAGAAGAAATTGAGCTTCACCTGAAGGGTGATGCTTTATTTGAATCCAATTTTTCTGACGATACGAGCAGATCTGAATACGGCTTGGGACCTGTTTACAACAACACCAACTGTGCAGCCTGCCACGCAAAAGACGGTCGTGGACAATTACCAGTTGTTCCGTTTGGTAAAGAGTGGGTTCAATTAAAACAAAATGAATCAATCTTCTTAAGGATCAGTATTGAAGATGGTCTAAACCATCCAAAGAACGCAGCTACCAACTGGGGCGCTCCTATTCCGGTGCCTGGTTTTTCTGATCAACTTTTTCACTTAGGCTCAATGGGAGCTCGCACGGATTTTCCAGGTGCGGGCCAAGCGCAAGTGTGGATGAAGAATGAAAAAAGCGCTTTCACTTATCCTGATGGTGAAGTCGTGCAACTGCGTAAGCCGGTGTTTAAAATTACTGGCGCCTATGATGAATATTTTGATTCTGTGACTGGGCAAATGCGCAGTCGTCTTTATGAAAAAGACGTCAAAACAAGTCCGCGCATGGGCACTTTGATGATCGGCCTTGGTTTGCTTGAGGCGATTAAAGAATCAGACATTCTTGCTTTAGCGGCTCGCGATCTATCAGATGAGGGCGTATACGGCAAAGTAAATTGGGTTTTAGATATCAAGAAACTTATGTCTAACGATCCCTATCCCGTTTCAATGGGGCGCTTCGGTTTGAAGAACAATACTCCCTCTGTATTCCATCAATCCCTGGGTGCACTTCGTGGTGACATCGGTGTTACAAACTACGCTTTCCCGCAAGAAAGCATTGCAGGTACTCCGCTATTTGAACAATTCAAAAAGAACACCAACTATCCAGGTAAGCTAGAAACTGCGGATGAGGTCGGCGATGGTTTAGTGTTCTATTCTCAAACCTTGGCGATTCCTTCGCGCAGAAATGTGACTGAAGCCGAAGTCATTCGTGGTGCAGGTTTGTTTGCGCAAGTGAATTGCACGACTTGTCACCAACCTAGTTTCGTAACTGGCCCCCACGAAATCAAAGCCTTCAGCAACCAAAAGATTTATCCATACACCGACATGCTATTACATGACATGGGTGATGGGTTGGCTGACGGTCGCCAAGATTTCGATGCAAACGGAAGACAATGGAAAACACGTCCCTTGTGGGGAATTGGCCATACACAAACTGTGAATCCACGTGCCGGTTTCCTGCACGACGGTCGCGCCCGCACGATTGAAGAAGCTATTCTGTGGCATGGTGGGGAAGCAGAACATTCTAAAGGAAAGTTCGTAAATCTTCCTAAAGCAGATCGCACTGCTTTGATTCAATTTATTCGATCTCTCTAATTTTCGTTTCATATTGATCTATCAAGTAAAATCTAGACTGGATCAGTATGGCGAAAATCCCCGCACTTCAGGTACTATCAACTAAAGCCTCTATTGGGGCTGGGAAGGGGGTGGTGTCTATGGTTAAGTATAGTCGTATAACCAAGGCGGAGGTGGCGGTCTCTTAGACCGTACTGCTTTCGCCGGGGATTCGAAAGAATCTATAAAAAAAGAGCGGCCTAGTGCCGCTCTTTCCTTTTTCAAGACCCTTGATTTTTAGCTTACCAAACTATCAAAATATTCCGATAGATCCCTCATGGATAGCTTCTACCTTTTGCCGGGCAAACTTGCTGCATTTAAAAAAGAAACGATTGTTTCGACCCTTCTGGGTTCCTGTGTGGCTGTGGCATTGCACGATCCTTCGACCGGTATTGGCGGCCTAAACCATTACTTATTAAGCGAAAGCGGACCCGAGAAAGATGGCAACAGCCCTCGTTATGGGATCTATGCTATTCCGATGTTAGTACAAGAATGCGTGCGCTTAGGGGCCAATCGTCAAATGTTGCAAGCAAAGATCTATGGCGGTGCCAATGTTACCGGAGTAGCCGCTCTTGGCCCCCTCATAGGTAAGAAAAATATCCAGATCGCAGAAGACCTGTTAAAAAGCTTAGGCATCCCTATTGTTGATAAAGATGTGGGCGGCGGCACGGCCCGTACTATTAAATTTAATACAGCCACTTTTAGCGTCATTCATCAGTGCGGTGGTATCAAAACCTGCGGCTAGATCATTGAGTATCCTTTGATGTTGTACTAAGTTAGTGCAACCACCAAAGGACTGCGATTTGGAAATTTTAAATTACATTCATTCTGAATTTGCTCCAGCGCTGAATGCGACAAGTTTTACTAAGCTTTCACCTTTTGATGGAAGTCTTCTGGCGCAAGTTTCAAACTCTGACGCGATGGATGTTATTAAAGCTATCCAGGCTGCTAAAAAAGCGCAAATCGCTTGGAAAGAATTAGCAGCCCCAGAGCGTGCGAATTACTTATTAAAAATCGCCGAACACCTAGAACAAAAGGCTAGCGAGATCGCTTACCAAGAAGCACTTCATCAGGGGTTGGCGCAATCATTTTCACGCTCAAACAACGTGGATGTTGCTGTAAAAAACTTAAGATTAGTTGCCGCTGAAGTTTTGGATCCCTTGCCTAAAAATGTTTTGCCATCACCTGTGGGTGTGGTGGGCATTATCACTTCCTGGTGTTTGTCTTTACGCCTTGTAACCGAAAGACTGGCACCCGCTTTAGCTGCAGGGAATACCGTTATAATAAAAGTTTCTGAACATTCGCCGATTACTGCAAAGGTGCTTGCAGATGCCATCAATGCGGCGAATCTTCCGCCCGGGATTGTGAATATTCTTAATGGAACTAGCGATGTGGGGCATATTCTTGCTAGCCATCCCGGCATTCGTGCGATCAGTGCAGCCGGTAAAACAAGCACGATGGAAGCCATTGCTAAAGCCAGTGTATCCCAATTAAAAAAACTACAACTAAGCGGCAGTGCTAAGAATGCTTGCCTAATTCTTGGTGATACAGATTATAAAAACCTTCTTCCCCAAATTTTGTATCCATTTTTAATGGGTCAATCCCAATTGTGTTGGAACATCTCGCGCGTTTTCGTTCTTGAAAATCAGGCCAAAGATTTTACTGCCCTTGTAAAAAATTATTTTGAAACTTTGCAGCCGCTTAAAGACCCTCGCGGGCAGGAAATGTGGACACCATTGATTTCTTCTGCTGCTAGTGAATCTATCGACGAGAAAATTCAAAGCGGGCGACAAGAACACGGCAAAATCTTAGTCGGAGCACAAAAAGAAACTTCATCCGGCAATTTCTATCGTCCCACGGTGATGTTAGATCTTTCAAATTGCAGCGTCCTTCAACAAGATGAACTGGCAGGACCGTTACTTTTAATAACTCCGGTAAAGTATCAGCACGAAATGTTAAAATGGGCGAACACCGCGTATCTTGGACACTCTGCTGTCGTCTGGGGTCCAGAAGAAAAATTAATGAAACCGGCGGCGTCTTTAGAGTGTGCTCATGTGTTTTTAAATGGTTGGCTTGACGCTGAACCGCTGACTATTTTCGGTCATAAACAATCTAGTTTCGGAAATCCTGATATGTCCTGGGCAGGTTCATTTTATTCGGATGTAAAAAAATTGACAGCCCTCTAATAATGTCAATTCTCTGACGAAGGCTGACGTTATTCTGACAAAATTTAGTTGAGAATATGCGTACGTGCCCGAGTTTTGACTTCGCAATGGGGGCAAAAAGCTTCTTCAGTAATTTCAGAAATCATTTTGTCAGAAATGTGTTTTAGTTCAAGGACACTGCCGCAAAGTATGCAATTGTTTTGGGAAATTATAAACTCGCGGTGTTTCGTCGAGTCGATTTTTTCAAAGTAATTGATCTTGTTGTATTCCATTGCTGTGTAATCCTTCACTACTTTCCCCAACAATGGGGAAGACTTCATCCTTGAACCATAGTGCTTTACTGCAAAAGCCGTTCACAGGCCTAAGTCCGGGGCGCGGCTGTCCGCCCTGCTTAAAATACCTTTTCCGCGAGCTTGCGATTTGAATAAGACCGCTTGTGAATAAGGAGTATTCATGAAAAGAAAAATGATTTTTTTAATTATCCTTTTACATTTCGGCGCCTTCCTTTTGGGATGTGTGGAAGTTCGCGATAACAATGAGACCGATTCAAAAAAGAAGGTTGTTCCGCCGGCGACAATAGAAGAAGACACATCAGACGATTCTATTGATTCTTCAGCATGGGTTGTAGATGAACCTTACTACTTAATCGATGGTCGCTGGATTAATCAAACAGAGATGGACTTGATTAAAAGCCGTCCTTATCAACCTGGAAAATACGCTTTTACCTTTGACACCGTAAAAATCACACATAGAGGCGCGTTGTATACTCAAGGTCACGATGTGGAATTAAAAATAAAAAAGTTACTTTCAGATGATGGCACCATAGCGACGTTTCCGTCCTCTGCACGAGCGCATGTTGGAATCACAGGAAAGAATGGTGGACATCTTGTGATCAAGATCGAAAAGGCGCAAGGTCCTACGAAGATCTATCTTCAGGGTGAAAATGGTGCCGATGGTTTAGCCGGAAATCCGCCTGACGCTACAATGAAGGGAATACCTGGGAGTGTCGCTGAAGTTTACTGTAAAGGTAGTAATAATCCTTCGCGAGAGTCGGCTGCGCCTGGTCCAGGAAAAAAAGGACATTCAGGAACTAATGGTACTGATGGTGGTAATTCTGGAACTCTTCTACTTGAAATCGAAGACAACACAGACGTGAAATTAAATATCCAGAAAAACGCCGGAAGGGGAGGCGTTGGTGGACAGGGCGGACAGGGTGGTGCTGGCGGCGATCCCGCGAAATCAAAACGAAAATGTGAAATCGCCGTCTATAAAAAACCCGGAGCTGTAGGGCCCAAAGGTGACAACGGCTTAAGCGGGAAAAATGGAATCGTTCAAGAGTACTGCATAGTCACGCCCGAAGGCGCAGAATGCCATTAAGCTTTTAAGTATCCTAAGATCGTGCGCACAAGTTCATCAACCTGCACGGGTTTAGTTAAATAATCAGAACATCCCGCTTCAATACAGCGCTCGCGGTCGTCTTTCATCGCGTGCGCTGTTAATGCGATAATAGGTTTTTTATAACCTGATTCACGCAGTTTACGAGTTGCCTCATAACCATCCATCACAGGCATTTGAATATCCATTAAGATGACATCGAAGTCTTCACTTAAAGCTTTAGACAAACCTTCTTGTCCGTCAGAAGCGCAGGTGACACTGGCTCCTCTTTTACTCAAAAGCCTTTGCACCAAGATTCGATTGTCTTCAACGTCATCAACTAAAAGAACCTTGGCACCTTCAAGCATCAAATTTTCTTTGTTTTTCTGTAGCGGGGCCGAGGCAAGGCTTGAAGGAGTTTCTTCTAACTGGATACTAACAACAAAAGTACTGCCTTCGTGCAATCTAGAATTTTCAAGGCTGACGTTCCCGCCAAGCATTTGGGCAAGCTTTCTAGAAAGAACTAGTCCCAAGCCAGTGCCTTCATATTTTCTTGATAATGAGTTATCAATTTGTGTAAAGGGCTGAAACAATACCGGAATCTTTTCATGTGGAATTCCCACTCCGGTATCGCGGATAGTGAAAATAAGACTGCCGTATAAAACTTCATAGCTCATGATAACAGATCCAGAATCAGTAAACTTAACGGCATTGCCAAGAATGTTCGTCAGAATCTGGCGCAATCGAAGTTGATCTGTGTACAAGGTCTGTGGCACATCGTTGAGCTGTCTGAATTCAACCTGTAACTTCTTTTCAACGCTTTTTGCGGTGATGACGTTGCGGATCTCTTCTAAGAATACAGGTAAATCAAATGAACTTTTTTGAATTTCTAAGTGACCTGCTTCCACCTTAGATAGGTCAAGGATGTCATTAATGATGCGAGTCAGATTTTCGCCGGTACGATGGATGATATTCACATAACTTTGGCGATCTTCTTCTGACACTCGTGGATCCATTAAGATTTCAGAAAATCCAATGATGGCGTTTAATGGTGTTCTGATCTCGTGGGACATATTCGCTAAGAATAAGCTTTTTAGTTTGTTAGCTTGTTCAGCCTGACGTCGCACACCGATACTGTCTTCAAGGTCTGCCGCCATTTTGTTAAGGCCTTCTGCAAGCTGGCCTAGTTCATCACCAGAGCGCACAGGAACTTGCACGTCAAACTTTCCTTGGCCAACGGCATGGGCCGCTTCGTTGAGTTCTTTAAGGCCTTTAGACAGATTGCGACTGAAAGTGAAAGTAAGAACCAAGCCCGTGGTTTCAACAACCATCACAACGATAAGAAGGGCGAGCATTAAAACGTTTTCAATAAAACGAGAAGCCTCACCCAAGGTGCGAGAGAATTCAACTTCTAAAGCAGATAATCTGTCATTCAGGTCGTTGATCTTTTCTAATGTGGGCATCAATTCTTGGGATGTAGAGTTTCTCTGGATCAGATCATGCAAATCAGAACCATAGGCGCTGATTTCATTTGTAAGGTCATCACCTTGTCGCCAAATGATAATCGCTTTTTCAACGTGACTGAAGTTCTTAAAGCGCGTGATAAGCAGAATGACCCCTGGAATATCATCAGGATGAACCATTCCCTGTAAAAACCCTTGGCGTGCTTTTTCTAAATTGATCGGAGTTTCTTCTAAAGCATGACGAGCTTTGGTATCACCGCGGGGAACAAGTAAAGCTTGTTCAAAGGCTTCATAGTCTTTTGCGTTTCTAGTGAAAGCATATTTGTGTAAAGAAATAACGGCATCTTTTTGTGCCTTGGACCACGCACTTTCACCTGATACGAAAGTACGAACGGCTGACAACGTGTTCATGGCAAACAGCAACGTCAATAGCTCTAGGGCGATAAGCAAAGCCATCACGCCGATAACAATGAACAGTTTTTTTGAAACTGATAAATGGGTCCAGAGTCGTCTAATTTTCACCATGATAGTTATCGAACAAAAGACACCAAATCTGAAGAAAAATCTAGTCTTATCAGTCTAAGTAACTAGTTTTCAGTTTTTGTTCGGCTTCATATTTTTCAAAGCCAAGTATTATCAGTCTAGTGATCAGATCTTTATAACTTAATCCAGTCGCTTCCCACATTTTTGGATACATCGAAATCTTGGTAAAACCAGGGATTGTGTTGATTTCGTTGATATAAAACTCGCCATTAGGACGTAAGAAAAAGTCCACCCGGGTTAGGCCGTCACAGCCCATCACTTGGTAAGTCTTCTTAGCTAGACTTTGCATTTTTTGCAAAGACTCCCCGGTGATTTCGGCAGGGATCTTCAACAGTGCGCCGTTATCATCTAAATATTTGGCTTCATAAGAGTAGAATTCATGTTGCGGAATGATCTCACCTGGCAAAGAAGCTTCAGGGGAGTGGTTATGTCCCATCACAGAAATTTCAACTTCGCGACCTTGGATAAATTCTTCAGCTAGAACTTTTGTGTCGAATTGAAATGCGTCTTTCAGTTTAACGGCAAAGTCAGCTTCGCTTTTAATTTTATGAACACCAACAGAAGACCCCGCGTTCGCAGGTTTAATGAAAAATGGCGAACCAAGCTTAGAAGCCACTTCGTCATAAGTGATATTCTTAAACGGAGTAAGCAAAAGATATTTTGCATTTGGAATTTGCGCTTCTTGCAAAAGTCGCTTCATGACTTCTTTATCCATGCCGGCAGCAGAACCCCATACTCCACAACCTACAAATGGCACTTGCACCATTTTAAAAAGTCCTTGGATGGTTCCGTCTTCACCCATTGTTCCGTGCATAATCGGGAAGGCGATATCGATATTTGTTTCAGAGTGGCTTTTTAATGAATAAAGGACTGGTTTTCCTTTTAAAGAAACCAGGGCCACTGGTTCAGCGTTTGCTGGCAACTCGCTATCTACGATTTTAGTATTTTCAGTGAAAATCTTAGTGTCAGGAAAGCGATACCAGCTGCCTTCTTTGCTGATACCAACCAACATTGGTGTGAATTTATCTTTATCTAAAGCATCAGCGATGTTGCGCGCTGAACGTAAAGACACTTCGTGTTCTGCTGATTTACCACCAAAAATAAGAGCGACAGTTTTTTTATTCATATTTATATCATCCATGTTCTAAATATTACGCCCATTCGACGATTTCGTGGGCAAGGCCGAAAATTCCTTGGAAGACTTCATTAGGTTTTGCATCACCATACATGTAAGCAGGAGTCGTCACGATTTTACTTTCACGGTCTGTGATGTAATCGTCAACAGGGCATTCTTCGTGAATGGCTCCGGTTTTTTGAATCTCTGCAGAAGTTTCACCGTTTTCACCCACAGTTACAGTGATTTTTTTATCACCCAAAACGCGAGCTAATAAAACAGGCGCGATACATAAAGCACCGATCGGTTTGCTTTCAGCGTGGAATTCTTTAATCACTCTTTGTACTTCAGGATGAACTTCGCACTTGGCACCTTTTTCAGCCCAGTTACTAAGATTTTTAGCAGCACCATAACCGCCGGGGAAAACCACAGCATCAAATTCCTTAGTCACAAGTTTATCTAAAGCCGTGATCTGTCCACGGGCAATGCGCGCAGATTCTGTCAGGATATTTCTTTTTTCATTAGAAGGTTGTTTTGCGACGTGATTCATCGCTGGGACTTCAAGATCTGGCGCAAAACAATGAACGTCGGCTCCAGCTTGGTGAAGGGCTATAAGAAGGCTCACGGATTCTGTGATTTCGCTTCCGTCAAGGTGACCGCAACCGGAAAAAACTACTGCAATTTTCTTCATGGACCCTCCGCTGATTCGCTCTTGGAAGGTCCTAGACTACTCTACGGAGTCCCTTTTTTGAAGTTTTTTAGTTTTGTGCAAGTCGTAACAAGCACCTTTTGGTTTTGCACGGGATATAGCTGGCGATAGCAATATTCGGTCATGCGCGACATGAAGGGAAGATCAGGGCTTAATTTCACCCAGTAGTTCACTCTTTGTCGTTCGACGTTTTGGCCGGTTTTTAACTCGATCACCCAGTCAAAGGCGACTTTTTTGATATTTAATTTGCAATCAGGAAGGCCTGCGCAATTATCCTGCGCTTTCATAAGTTCCGGTGCCGTTTCAACAACGGTTTCTTCTTTAAGGTTCGAACACTTGATCTCGCAGCTATCAACCTTCAAAGTATCTTTACAATAGGTATCCAAGGCATCTGATTTTACGCAAGCGTAAGCAAGGCCATAGAATCTTTCAAAACCTAAAGTCATCTGATAGTCGTCAGCCATTGGTTTTAAAACATGGGATTGAAAATCGTGGCTTTGAACTTGTAATGACGTTGCGGCCGCGGTGCCTTTGCTGACCGTGCGGTGATCTTCGCGGGTAGACTCTGCGCCCTCTGTGCCCTGCTTAATGACTTTGTTTTGATAAAGGTAGGTGTATAGATAATCTGTCGCCGTTTCTTCACGCTTAGAAACAGTAATGCCTTCTTGCAAAACAAAAAAAGCAGATCCGTTACTATCTATTTTTTGTTCAGTTTCTTGAAAAAGAAAGTCATTTGGCGCCATGGTTAAAGGATCCGCATTTCCCCAGGCTTTAGATAAAGCAGTTTGCACTTGCTCTACGGTGGCGGGATTTTGTTCTTCGTCCATGGGTTCTTTAATACAAGCCACAAGACTGCTACAAGCAGCCATCGTAAGAAGCAGATTTTTTAATTTCATCATATTGAATCCCAACCCCAGATCCACATAGCAAGAGGCAGTATTTTTTCAAGTTTTTGAATGGTTTCTTCTTTAAACAAATCCATGGCGCGATAGTCCACAGGCCCAAACAACAAGCGCACCATGTCGGTTTCGTTGTTGATCGTGAATAGATCCTGACCAATACCGAACACGAAATGGTTTGGATGTTTTTCTAAAACGATGTCAGCAATACCTTCTGCTCTGAAGGCTCTTTTAATTTTGGCTGCTAACTGATCAAAGTTAACTAACTTGATCATGCCTAAATAACCTTCATTCACGGTCACAGGTTTTCTGCGCAATTCGTTAATTAGATTTTTCGCGTGGCGAGGACAGATGATCGTGTAAGGTTGATTTTTTTGTGCGCGAATAAAACTAAACAGCGCCATCAGTTTTGAAACCGATCCACCCCATTCGTGGATATAACCACCTAAATCAACACCTTTACCTTCGATGGCATAGGCCGCAAGCTGGCCATTTGGCTCCCAAGCGGTGTAAACTTTGGTTTGCGGAATAGCTAAAAATTTTCTAGTTTCTTCGATCGTGCGAACTGAATTGACTGAATGGGTTGAATACAAACGGTAAATGGCATCCGGAGCCACTTTAGAGTCTGTAGAAAAACGTAAATTTACAGGCGGCACATCGAAATTATCTTCAATCACAAAGCTGATTTCGCTGCCGGCTAATTCAAAGCCCATACGACGGTAAAAATCAAAAAGATCAGTCCAAAGAATCGCGATATCACACGACTGTTCTGAAGCTGACTTAAGACAATCCGTCATGACTTGGGTGCTTAGACCCTGACCTCGATGCTGGTCTTCGGTGACCACGGAACCGATGGCGCCCACCTTATAAATGACATGGGGGGATTTAATTATCAGGGGTTTTAAAACCGCGTGGGATAACACGTGGCCTTCATCAGCAATAATGCGCATATTGTGCAAGTTGTTAGATGAAAAAGCGGTGGGATACTCTGCCGCGATTGACCAAGAGGCCTCATTGCGAAGTTTTTTGTTTAGAAAATCTAAAACCTGAGGCAGCTCTGTCTCACGGGGCGAACGAGGTCCTTCCATGAACCCTCCTTTTGATACTTATCCTAGGATATCTTTAAATTGGTCCTGGGCCCTAGTATTCAACAAAGTTTGCCATGAAAAATGCGACCCAAGTCCGGAAGGGGGTTTGACATCAAGGGCAAAAGATTTATATTAGCGGGTCTGTAAATGGTCCCTGTTAGGAGAGTTCGATGGCTGATAAGAGTCAAAGTTGGAAAGAAAATAAACCAGGCAAAGTGTTCGTAGACCAGTCTTGTATTGCTTGTGATGCTTGCGTTTTGACGGCACCAAAGAACTTTACCATGCACGAAGAAGACGGCCACGCTTTCGTTACTAAACAACCTGACACTCCAGAAGAAGAAGCTTTGGTAAAAGAAGCTATGGAAGGTTGTCCAGTTGAAGCCATTGGTAACGATGGTGACCAGTAAGAAAAAGGCTGTAAAAAAGAAAGCGGCTAAGAAGGTTTTAAAACCTTCAACCAAAAAAGTGGGGTTGAAAAAGCCTCCTTTTAAAGAAGCCGCTCCGATCCTTGAGACAATCGATCTTTTAAGAAGATACTATCCTGACGCTCACTGTGCCTTAAATTTCACAAATCCTTACGAATTATTAGTCGCCACAGCCCTTTCTGCCCAAACCACGGATGAAAGAGTCAACATGGTGACACCTGCATTATTTAATCAATACGGTTCACCACAGCGGATGGCGAAAGCCAAAGTGGAAGACATCGAAAGCCTTATTCGCTCTACGAATTTCTATAAAAACAAAGCTAAAAATTTAAAGTCAGCTGCAATTGATTTAGTAGAAAAGCATAACAGCGAAGTGCCACAGAATATCGAGTCTTTGGTCGAGCTTGCGGGAGTTGGCAGAAAGACCGCCAACGTGGTGTTAGGAAATGCGTTCGGGATTCCAAGCGGGATTGTTGTTGATACCCATGTAGCGCGCCTTTCTTATCGTTTGGGGTGGGTTGATACCGACAAGCCTGTCGTGATCGAAGAAGAACTTTGCAAAGAAGTACCGCAAGAAGATTGGGTGATCTTGTCGCACTATTTGATTTCCCATGGTCGAGCTATCTGTAAGGCGAGAAAACCTGACTGCGCTCACTGCTTCCTAGAGGAGACTTGCCCTAAAAGGGGTGTCTAGTTCACAATGTCTTCATGTTGCTTGCATTCTTTGAGAGCGTTAAATACGTAGGCCACCTATTACCCATTTCTTTTCTAAGAATATTCTTAGGTTATTATTATTTAGAAGCTGCGATGGTAAAGTTTCAAGGTGACTTCTTAAGCAGACCCCGCATTGCTGATCAAATGGCCGAATGGCTTCCTTCCAGTCACGCACCAAACTGGTTTAAAATTTTTGCGAACAGCCAGATGATTCCAAACTGGCAAACGGTGGCTTTCATTATTTTAGGAATCGAATTTGCCGTCGCTATTTCTTATATCATTGGTTACGTCGTGCGCCCGGTGGCTTTACTGGGTGTTCTTCTTTGTATAACGATGTTATTTATCTCAGGCCCAGCAACAGAAGATTTAAATAAGACTTTTTTGGCAATCCATTTGATTCTTGCTTGGGTCGGTGCCGGTCGTTGTCTTGGCTTTGATTATTACTTCTTTAAGCGTCGTCGCGGTATTTGGTGGTAGGGCGTGAAGCATTTTATTTTTTTTATTGCCGTTATTTTTCTAGGACTTTTTCTTGCGGTTTTAAATAAAAACGAACAAAGCACTATCACAAGTACAGTACCGACTTTACGAGTATTCGGTTACGCTTCATTTACAGGTCGCTGGGGACCAGGTCCTTTACTAAAAGAGCAATTTGAAAAAACCTGCAAATGCAAAGTGGAATTCATTGAAGGCAGCGATTCAGGTATTTTGTTGCAAAGATTGAAAATCGAAGGTGAAAGCCTGGGGGCAGACTTGGTGATTGGCCTTGATCAATTCGATCTGTCTAAGGCCATGGCTGAACAAACATGGCGTAAACTTAGCTTGGGTGAATTGAATGTTTATGATTCAGTGAAGCCGGCTCTTTCTAATGGTTCTTTCATCCCCTATGACTGGGGCGCTTTGACATTTGTAGCCCGGAAGAACGAATTAACAAACTATCCAGACACCCTAGATGAATTGTTAGCTCCAGAGCTTAATAAAAAAATCGCGTTAGAAGATCCCCGTACCAGTTCCCCAGGAATGCAGTTCTTGTATTGGGTATTGAAATCAAAAGGTGAAGAAGAAGGCTTTAAATTTCTAGATAAAATCATGGCACAAGCCCACAGCTTTTCGCCGACTTGGTCTACGGCCTATGGACTGTTCACTAGCAAGCAAGCAAAACTGGCTTACTCTTATGTGACGTCGCCGCTTTATCATGAGCTAGAGGAAAAACGCCAAGACTATACGGCGCTGCCGTTCGCCGAACCTCTTCCGGTACAATTTGAATTTGTTGGTATTCCTGAATTTTGTCGTCATTGCGAGCTGGCGGAAAAGTTTATCAATTTAATGCTTTCTAATGAGGGGCAAAAAACCATCATGGAAAAGAATTATATGTTCCCGGTGATGAAGGGAATTATGGAAGGAACACCTTTTGCCAATGCTTTGGTGCATGTGAAAACCATGGATCAATTTGAAGTGCCGTCGGTGACAGAAGTTGAGCGCATCCTGAAACGTTGGACAGAGATCCGCAGGGGCGCACTCAATTGAGCTTGCGGAATATCCTTCGCACCAGTTTAGTACTGTTTCTTCTTTTCCCGTTTCTGTTTTTATTCTTTGAATTTCGCATCGCTGAAGTTCCAGATATGGCAGAACTTTGGTGGGCTTTTAAAAACAGCTTTACGCAAAGTCTTTTTTCAGCGGTCTTTTCATTGCTTTTAGGTTTTTGGGTGGCGCGAGGCTTATTAAGTGTGACCAGTCATCGGCTGCGTGGTTTTTTTGAAGTCTTGTGTCTTCTGCCGAATTTTTTGCCGTCCATCTTTATTTTACTATCAGCGTTGACCGTGATTGATCCGTTTCCAATGGGCATTCCAGGAATCGTCATTATTCATACGTTGATTAATTTCGGTCTTGTCGCTGTTTTACTTGCTGGAATCATAGAAAGCAAAATCGGCGGCATGGCGGAACTTGCCTATGTGGAAGGGGCTTCGCGTTTTAGCTTTTTTGTGCGCGGTTTATTTCCGTTATTGAAAAAAGATCTTCTGTTATTGGGTCTATTTGTATTTGTGATTTGTTTCGGTAGCTTTGCCGTTCCGTTGATCGTTGGTGGAGGACGCGGAACAACCATGGAAGTTTTGATTTATGAAAAGATCAGACTTTCTGGTGAATGGGGTGCAGCCACCGTAATCGCCTTTATTCAATCTTGTTTTATTTTTGCATTGTCGTTTATTGCCAGCCGTGGAAAGGGTGCTTCGACCGCTCGCGAGTCTAATTTAAGCTTAGTTCGGAGTTATTCTGGGTTGGTGGTTCTATCTGTGATGTCGTTCATGTATTTGTTCGGTTATCTGCAGGGATTTACCTCGGGTCTTTCGATGCTTTCTACGTTTTATGATGTGCAGTCAGCGATCGTTTGGAACTTTCTTGGCAGCGTCTTTCTTGGTTTAACGGTTGGAGTATTAACATTCTTAGGATTGATGCTGATTGCATATTGTTGGCCGAAGCTGTGGTTTGAAAAGTTCTTAAATGGTTATGTGGCGCCTTCAACCGCGCTTGCTTGTTTTAGCTTTTTAATTCTTGGTCCCAATGAAGGAATTTATCCTTACATCAAGATTCCGTTGGTGCTAACCCTTTTAAGTTTAAATAGTTTATTTCGAATGGGTTGGGACAGTGAGCTGCACGCCTTGGAATCGCAGATGACTGTGGCATATTCAATGGGTGCGAGTCGCCACCAAACTTTCTGGGAAATTTTATTTCCCCAATTAGCAAATCGCGCCGGATTGTTAGCGGGAATCGCTTCGATCTGGGCATGTGGCGACTTTGCCGTCAGTCGCATTTTAGCCCATCAAGATTTAAGTATCGCGCTTATGACGGAAACCTTGATGTCGGGATACCGCTTAAATCAGGCCATCGTTCTTAGCAGTTTAATTATCGTTTCGGGTGTACTTTGTTTTGCAATATGTGCGGGGGGAAGCCGTGTCCTACGTCGAAAACTTGCGCCGTGATTATGGTGACTTCAAATTAGATATTCCTCATTGGGAAATCCTTGATCAAGGAGTCACCGTTTTATGGGGACCTTCCGGTTCGGGTAAGACTTCTATCTTTAGAATTCTATTAGGCTTAGAAACTTGCCCAGGGATGAAATGGGAATTTCAAGGTGTGGATCTGGCTAAATTAAAAACGCCAGAAAGACGGTTGGGCGTTGTTTTTCAAACTCTGGATTTATTTCCTCACTTGTCTGCTAAAGAAAATGTTCTTTTTGCTGCCCGCGCCCGCAAGGTGGATGAAAGCAAAGTGGCTCGCCGTATGAAAGAGCTTACTGCAAAAATGCAGATGGATTCTTTCTTGGACCGAAAGGCTTCAGTATTATCTGGTGGTGAAAAGCAACGGGTTGCTATTGCCCGCGCGTTGATTGGTGAACCCCGATTGCTATTATTAGACGAGCCATTTTCAGCCCTTGATCAAGAACTGCGTGAAGAAAGCCGACGTTTGGTAAAGGCCGTTATTGCTGATGAAAAGATACCGGCCTTAGTGGTGACCCATGACCATCGTGATGTGGAAGTGATGGCTAATAAGGTCAGTAACATTCGTAACGGTCAAATTGAAGTCTAAGCTTTCGGAGCGGTCAAAGTGTAGCGTTGTACCATGTCTAACAACGCTGACTTTTTAATTGGTTTCGTCACGTGCTCTGTGCAACCCACATCTAAAGACTTTTGAATATCTTCGGCCATGGCGTTGGCACTCACGGCAATGATCGGCATTGGCGCACGTCCCGTATTGCGTTCCCATTCACGAATTTTCTTAGTCGCGGCGTATCCATCCATCACTGGCATTTGAATGTCCATCAGGATCAGGTCAAACGATTCGTGGAAGACCTTTTCGACAGCTTCAAGGCCGTTTTCAGCTTGAACCACATCATAAGGAAGTTTTTTAAGATAAGTTAAAAGTAAGAAGCGGTTGTCTTCAGTATCATCGACGATCAAGATACGCGCATTGCGAGCGATCATTGCGTCTTGTTCTTGCAGTTTTGGTTGCTGTTCTTCAACTTCAATAAGCTTCACTGGCTCATGCAATGCTTCGGCAGCAAGATATGGCAACGTAAAGTAGAACGTACTGCCTTGGCCTTCTTTACTTTCAAACCAGATGCGCCCGCCCATAAGTTCTACAAGGTTTTTAGAAATCGTTAGACCTAAACCGCTACCGCCGAATTTACGTGTGATAGAGCTGTCTGCTTGCACGAAGTTTTGGAATAGCAAGTGCTGCTTGTCCAACGGGATGCCTGTCCCAGTATCGTGGATCGCAAAACGCACAAAGCGCTTGTCGCCTTCATCAAAACTGACTGAAACAGCGATTTCACCCTTAGGTGTAAACTTAATCGCATTACCAATCAGGTTAAATAGAATCTGACGAAGACGGGTAGGGTCACCCACTACCACTGGCGAAGCGTCTTTATCCAAGTTCACATTCAAATAAAAATGCAGATTTTTTTCTTGGGCTTTTTGTTTCAAGATGTCGCAAATATTTTTCGTCGTGGCGACAAGATCGTAAGCGATTCTTTCAAGCTTCACTTCGCGAGCTTCGATTTTAGAGATATCTAGAATGTCATTGATAAGAGCCAAAAGGTTTTCACCGGCATTGGCGCAAACTTTTACAAGCTGCGCTTGTTCAGCCTTCAGATCACTTTCAGCCAGGATATCGGTGATACCGATAATCGCATTCAGTGGAGTTCTGATCTCGTGACTCATACGAGCTAGGAATTCTGATTTCGCGGCAGATGCTTTTACGGCTTGTTCACGGGCTTCGATCAGGGCTGACTCTGCGGTGATACGATCGGTGATGTCAGTACAAACGAACACGAACGTCAGATCTTTGCTAGTGCGGTTGGGAAGGGCGGCCCAGTTCAGAAGAATTGGAACTCTGCGACCTTCGCTGTTTAGGATATCGGCTTCGATACTGTGTCTGGTTTGTAAAAGCCAAGTGTAGTTATTAAAATCCGGTTGCGCGTTGATCAGGGTTTTTAAGTCGACATTCGCAACTTGCTGTGAAGTCAGACCCAGAAGTTTTAAAGCGGCTTCGTTGGCTTGAGAAATCTGATAAGAACATTGGCGCCAGTCATCGTGGTGGGAAACTTTCACAATGAACAAGAATGCTTTGATCGATTGGATAACGCTATCAAGGAACTCTTTGGATACGGTGGTGGTTTCCAAACGGTCGGCAAGTTGATTGTACTTGCTTACAAGAAGACCGATTTCGTCCTTCGAGTTGTAATTGATTTTTTGAGTCAGGTTGCTGGTACCCAGTTTTTCTAAACGGTCGGTGAGGAGCTGGATTGGCTCTACGACTTTTCCTGTTGCTGCGAACGTGGCAAAGAAGAACAAGATGAAGATCAAGACGGCTGCGGCACTGGATGCGATGGCGATACGATCAAGAACGGCGAAGGCTTCGCTTTCATCGATTTTAGTTTGAATGTACCAAAGCTCTCCGTTAGGCAGATAAATTTTACCGATGGAACGGATGACTTTCTGCCCTCGATAGTCGATACCAAGTTCTCGCACCTCGCTTAGGTTTTCGATTTTCTTGATATCTTCGTCACCGCGGTTGGGGGAAAGGATCTCGGCCTCATCAGTGGTGTTACCAATTTGACTGCCCTCGACACGGAAACGGCCAGTATTACGCAAACTCCAGTCCTCACCATAAATGAGAGTCTCTCCGGTTTGTCCCATGCCATGGGTCGCCCAAGCAAAGTTGTCGCTTGTGATGCGATCGATTTCAGAAATGGAAATCTTGAGAGTTAGCACTCCGACCACGACGCCCTTACGATAAATCGGTGCAGCTACGAACCCGGTGGCAGAGTTTGGATTAATAGGGTCCTTATCAAAATCAAGGAACAGCGTAGACCCTTCTTGCGCTCTCATACCCCAAACATAAAGGTCCTTGAGTTTGTTCCCTGCATTCGGGCCCTCTAAAATTGAGGTCCCATCTTCGATGTCTTTACGGGTGGTGTAAAGGATGGTTCCTTTGGTATTCACCAAAGCCATGTCATAGATGTTGAAGTCTAAAACGTAGTTATCAAGCAAGCGGCGGAAGTCAGGATTGGTGTCCACGCGGGTTTGCGTTAGTAGGTCGTCGGTTAGTTCGTGGGAAGAAATTAGATTGATCGCGGTTTGTAAATCGCGGAAGTAGTTTTCAATCGCCGTCGTCTTGCTGATACGAATCTGGGTCAAGCGTTCATAGGTGCTATCAATAACGGTAGATTCCACGATCTTGAGGCCAATGAGGGCAACTACGAAGGTCGCAAGAAAAACAGAGATCAAATTGAATAGGAAAATCCGTAACCGTAGAGTCATGTTTAAGACCAGTGATAACTTATTGAGTTGCAACCTTCAACGAGTACTTGAAACAAAATTCAAATTAGGTCTTTAGCAGTTATGTTCATTCGCGGAACAATTACAGTTACGGCATATTAACTCGACGGAACGAAAAAAATTTTGACAGTCGTGAAGCCTTTGCAACAGATACATGTAATTTTCCATCACCCCCAGATATTTCGCAGCAAACTTGCTATACCTTCAAGGTATAAGGTGCCGAGGTAAACTATGAATTTTTACAAACTTTTGTTAGCCACTGTATTGGTTTGTGTTTTACCTTCGTGTGCAGCCAAACACTCTGATGGCAAAGAGATGGTTCCGACGATTTACTATAAGCCCACTATCAATCAAAAAAGCTCCCAATGCACAGCTGATGATTTGCGTGATTTGCTTTCTCCGGAGGGGGAGTCCTTGGTGACCTTGTGCCAAAAAGATTTTGATCTTTGTTTGCTTCAAGGGTCCTGCTTTGTTGATAACGGTAAGGAAGTTATTTCTTACAACTATCATTCGATCAAAGATAGCGTGCCTCGATTTATTCCCGTCGATCTTAAGGTGTGCCCGTTTGGGTATGGCGTACGTAGCAGTTGTCTGGATCCGTATTTTTCTGTCGCTGCAGATTTGAAATACTATAAACCTGGGGATGTGATTTTTATTCCTCGTTTGGAAGGAGCTGTTCTTCCGAACAGAGAAGTCCATGACGGTTTCATGATCGTACGGGACTCTGGTGGTGGAGTTTTAGGTCAGCATCGTTTTGATTTCTTCACGGGATTCTTTGACCATCGCTCTCGACAAAACACGTTGGCTCGCTTAGGGTTTGGTGATCCGAAAAATCGTTTTGAGTATCGAATGGCCACTGAAGCGGAGTCGCAAGCGGTGCGCACGAAGAGAAATTACCCTGGTTTGAAGGCTTCTGCTCTTGAAGAAGGGTATTTAACTCGTCCCCATCGCTAATTTGTTGCCTAAGTTCGTATTTGTTGCGTGAATTTGCGTAACATAACCCTTCAAAAATACTCACATTCCAACCCAAAGTCGGGGTCTAGCTAGACCTTTGGCGAATTTTTTTTTGAAATCAAAATTCAATAATTTCAATAACTTTTAAATCACCGCGCACACATTTTTAAAAAAATCTAGACCTTAGCCCTAAAGTTTCTAGACCATGGTCCGAAAAGATTCATGTAACACGTTGGGAATCAAAAGTTGCGAAGATGGATCTCCTCCAAAGTGCTGAAAAGCTACCTCAAGGAAAAAACTCTCCGCGGTCTTGGTTCCTCCTAGATAGGGACAGTCACCCCAATCTTAGAGGAACCGTTTCCCGCAATTTTAATTTTATTTTTAAGTTAGTGAGTTAACGAAAACAAAAACAAACGATCGTCGATGTTGATGGTTCAGGGTGTGTTCTAAGGTAAGTGGTGCTGCCTGGTTCATATCTCGGTTCCGCAAAAATCAGCAAAGAAGGTCACAAATCCCTTAGGAGGTTCTAATGGGCTTAAGAATCGCGACAAACACTGCATCTATCGCAGCACAACGTGTGCTAGGTAAACAACAAAAAAGACAAGAACATGCGTCACAAGCTTTGGCGTCTGGTTCTCGTATCGTAAATGCCGCCGACGACGCTGCCGGCTTGGCAATCTCTGAAAGCTTTAAAGGACAATTAAGAGGTATCTCTGCTGCTCGTAACAATGCGAACAACGCGATTTCATTCTCGCAAGTAGGTGAGGGTGGTCTTAATGAAATGTCCAACATCTTGGTTCGTATTAGAGAACTGGGTGTACAGGCTGCTTCTGATACAGTGAGTGACGTTGAGCGAGGATTCCTCGATCAAGAGGCTCAGATGTTAATCGAAGAGGCAGATCGTATTGCTAGAACTACAACTTTCGGTAATACAAAACTTCTTGATGGTACGGGCGGAAAAATGGAATTCCATGTCGGCGCGTACGGTGGAGAGGACAACGTAATTGCGGTCGACTTCGATGCCGATGCGACGACGGGTACGTTGGGAATTGATGGGATCTCGGTCTCTGATAAATCAGGTGCTCGTTCGACCCTGCAGTCAGTAGACGATGCGATCTCTAAAGTGAGTGCTCTGCGCGCAAGTTTCGGTGCGATGCAATCACGAATGGAATCAACAGTTAGTAACTTAGACATCTCTTATGAAAACTTATCTGCTGCGAACTCTCGTATCCGTGATACAGATATCGCAAAAGAAACAGCAGAGATGGCTTCTGCATCTATCCTTCAGAACACGGCGGTATCGGTTCTTGCGCAAGCAAACCAAATCCCGAACGTGGCTTTGAAACTGATCTAATTAATATAAAAAACTAAGACTTTATCATTCTTACAGAATGTCGGGGGGGCTGTTATGGGATACAGCTTCTCTCGAGAATGAGGGGTCGCCCACATATACCCTTCGTCTTAAGCCCACCCCGGGGGCACCCGCTCCCGGGGATTTTTTAGGTGCCTGCTTCTTTTTTGGGTCTACACCGCATCAAAGAAGAGATGAAGACCGGATATAATGGCAGATAATCCCAAATTTAAAGAGACTTGAAGATCATAAGGATCTTGCATGTAAGACCTAGAATGGGTCGCCAGGTTTTTGAAAATCATACTGAACTTCCATATCACATCACTGCTAGATGTATTAATAAAGATTGGTTCTCAACCGATCTTCACGTCATTTGGGATGTCATGTCCCGCCAGCTTTATTTCCTGCATTTTGCCTTCAATGTAAAAATTCACGCGTTCGTTTTAATGAGTAATCATTTTCATCTAATAGTTCGCACTCCTGATGCTAACCTTAGTGAGGCCATGAGGTATTTTATGAGGGAGACAAGTCGGGAGATTACATTCCTCAGTGGTCGTTTGAATCAAACATATGGTTCAAGATTTCATCGCTCATTGATTGGATCTCCACTTTACTATCTTCATGCATATAAATACTTATACCGAAATCCGGTTACCGCTGGGCTATGCGAAAAAGTTGAAGATTATCCGTTCTCGTCAATTCAAGGTTTGATTGGGGAAAGTTGGTTGGATATTCCAATCTCAGAAGATGAAAATTGGGGAAGCTTACGAACGCGGGAAGAAAATCTAAAATGGCTAAATACAGCTCCATCTATAGAGCAGTGGGATGAAGTTCGTAAAGGGTTGAAAAAGTCGACTTTTCAACTGAGCCCAGTGAACAAACAGCCTTCTTCATTAGAAGACTTCCCTCTTTGAGGTGCCTGCTTCTTTTTTGGGTCTACACTGCATCATCGAAAAGCAACTTCTTAACTAAACGATTTACTTCGATCACATCGAAGGTATTTTCACTCATCACTCATCACTCATCACTCATCACTCATCACTCATCACTCATCACTCATCACTCATCACTCATCACTCATCACTCATCACTCATCACTCATAGTGTAAACAGCTATTCGAGAGGACGGTGCATCTCCGGGGGATACTTTTGATGCAGTGTAGACCCAAAAAAGAAGCAGGCACCTTTGGGTTTTGGGCTGGGTGGTTGTTGGTCGGGGCTGGACTTTGGTTTTGGTTTTTGTGGGATCTTGGTCTGTTTTTCAAAACCTTGGTCTAGGTTTTCCTGGACCTTGGTTCAGAAATGCAGGACGCGACTAAAGGCTTCACAGACCTCGCCGAAAGGTATGTCAGAAGCAACGACGAAACGAAAGTCTGAAGCTCTCGAGAAACTTAAAAGGAGTGACTGCCTGATAAGAATCGCTTGAGGGAGCCAAGACCAAAGTGGAGTCACCAACGTGTTAACCGGCGAAGTCTAAGTAGGTATAAGACGAGCCAATATTTAAGGAGATCCCACATGGGAATGAGAATTTCAACAAACGTATCTGCAATCAACGCGCAAAGAACAATGATGACTTCACAGCGTGAAATCGGAAAATCAATGCAACAACTTGCATCTGGTTCTCGTATCAACAAAGCTGCTGATGATGCTGCGGGATTAGCAATTTCTGAAAATTTAAAATCACAAATCAGATCTTTAAGCCAAGCGGGACGAAATGCGAATGACGGTATCTCGATGGTTCAAACAGCTGAAGGTGGTTTGGGTGAAATCTCTAACATTCTTACTCGTATGAGAGAATTGGGTATCCAGGCTTCGTCTGACACTATCGGTGACACTGAACGTGGTTTCCTAGATAAAGAGGTTCAATTACTTAAAGCTGAAGCACAACGTATCACTCAAACTACTCGCTTCGGTACTACTAAACTGTTAGATGGTTCTGGCGACATGTATGACTTCCAAGTTGGTATCAACAACTCTGAAGATGCTGACAGAATTTCATACAACGCTGGTGAAACTGACGCTACAGCAGCAACTCTTGGAATTGATGGTTTCGACTTCACTTCTAAGACGGGTGCGCAAGAGGCTCTTTCTGCGATCGACTCCGCTCAATCTCAAGTGAACGGTTACCGCGCAGCTCTGGGTGCCTTGCAAAACAGATTGCAATCCACAGTTGATAACTTGGGTGTGCAACATGAAAACATCAGTGCCGCGAACTCTCGTATCCGTGATACTGATATCGCTCAAGCTTCATCTGAAGCGGCTCGTAACCAAGTTCTTCTTGCTTCAAATACTTCAGTATTGGCGCAAGCGAACACGATGCCAAACCAAGCGATGAAATTGATCGCTTAATTTTGAACAAATATTAAAAAGTTTTTGCCAGAGAGGGGTCCTCCGCCCCTCTTGGTACCAACCTACCCCAGAAGGTTGTCGCTTTCTGGGGGTACTTTGTTCAATTTGGAATGCTTGTTGTTTTTGCTCAACAGATTGAATCGAAAATTTACAACTAGAGATATACATCACGATTCAAAATGCTTGCTGGTTTCTTAGGTACCAAGTTTCCAGTTTTCTGAATTACCGTTGCAGGCCGTCTCCGTAAGCAGCAGAATTCGCGAAGACAGGAAGCATTCCAAAATGAACAAGGTATCAAAGAGGGAATGTTTCAAAAAAAGATCTCAGCTAACGAACAAAAGAAAAAATCCCCACCAGGGAATTTTTTGCGTTAGTAAGCTTGGCTTGCCAAGCTGAAGCTTTAGCGAAGGCTGGACTTTAGTACTCTAATTTAAGTTTCCGACGTATCAATCCGATAAGTTCCTCATATGAACATCAAAGGATTGATTTCAAATATTCTTCCCAATAATGATGTGCGCGGAGTAGACCGCACAGGGAAAGCTATTCAATCCGACATGACCCATGATCGAGACGCTAACGGGCAGGAAACCTATAGCGGAAATCAGGAACATCGCGATCCGATGACTGAAGAACAACTCGAAAAAGCCATGGAGCATCTAAGAAATCTTCCTGCTACAAAAGAACACAAGTGGACAATTGAACTCGATGATCTTGCTGCCGACGGCAGATTCGTGATCGTGCGAGATAATCTTGGTAACGTGATTCGCAGAATTCCTGAATTGGAACTATGGACTTTACCAAGTGATGCGCAATCACCGCGCGGGCAATTGCTTAAGCGTTCTGCTTAGAAAACTTTTAAGAAATAAATCCGGACAATAAGTTTTCAGAACGGCGATATTTCATTTTTCTTTTCATGAAATAGCATTTGCTTCCTAGATCGACGTCTAGAGATTTCAGCTCACGTCAAAACCATTGCAGGATAAATTCGATTACAGCTCTAAAACCCGCTCTGCTGGCCCTTTTGCGAGACATTTAATTGACTCACGCAAGTTGCCTCACTTTGACACAATGAATTCATGGCAGGGATTCGTTTTTCAGGCATGGCCTCTGGGCTACCACCAAATATCGTTGAGCAGCTGATGGAAGCTGAACGAATTCCCGTGAAACAAATGGAAGTTCAAAAAACCAAGCAAGAGGACAAACTCAAGCTGGTGAATGAGCTTGAAACCAAAGTTGGTGATGTCACAAAAAACCTCACTGAACTTACAGCCACAAGTGGTTTCGTAGATAAGAAATTTATCAGCGGCGATACAAACGTTGTTGATGGGACCGTGGATCCCGGTAAGTCGGTACCAGGGGACTATGCGATTGAAGTGATTCAGTTGGCGCAAAAGCCAGCGGCAATTTCAAACGGTTTTCCTGATAAAGACCAAACTCAGATTGGTGTCGGATATATCAAATTCGAAACTCCTGATGGTGAAAAAGAAGTTTATATTAACGGTGATAATTCAACGCTAAGTGGAGTGGCAACACAAATCACGAACGCCGGTGTTGGATTAAAAGCTCAAGTGATCGAAGACCGAAAGGACCAAGAAAATCCTTTCAAGATTCTGATCTCTGGATTGGGAACTGGTAAAGACAATCAAGTGAACTTCCCGAAGATTTATCTTCTGGATGGTGACCAAGATATGTTTTTTGAAGAGTCACGCAAAGCTCAAAACGCGAAGGTGAAAATCGACGGTTTTGAAATTGAGATCCCTGATAATAAATCATCGGATCTTATTCCGGGTGTGACACTGGATTTAAAATCCGCAGCTCCAGGTCGGGAAATCCGCTTGGGCGTAAAAGAAAATTTAGAAGTCATCAGCGGTAAAATTAAGTCTTTCGTTGATGCCTACAATGCGGCCCTGGATTTTATCCAGAAGCAAAGTAAGTTGCAGGCCAATGCAGGTGGAAAGCCAGCCCTGGGACCTCTGGGTGGCGACGGTATGATGCGTTCGATTGAGAACAGTCTGCGCCGGGTGATTTTAAATCCACAAATGGGTGTGGATACACCGATCCGCCGAGTGGGTGAGTTGGGAATTGAGTTTAATAGAAACGGTACTTTGAATTTCAACCAGGAAAAGTTCAATAAAACATTGAACGCGGATCCAGGTGCAGTAGCTAACTTCTTTAGAGGTGATGGATTCAATACCGGTTTCGTTGCGACTGTAAAAAGAGAAATTGGCAATTTAATGAATGGCCAATTCGGTGCGATTTCAAACCGTAAGAAGGGTTTGCAATCCCGTATCGATCAGGTGAACAGCCGGATTGAGACAAAAGAAAGACAGTTGGAACGAAAAGAAGAAAGCTTGCGCAAGAAGTTCGCTGACCTTGAAGGCAAGATGTCAGCGATGCAGGCGCAACAAGCCAAATTCGCAGCAATGGCCCAAGGTGGCGGTGGCGGATAATTTATTTGGATTTTATAAGTTTAAGTAATTTGGGACGAGTGTAGGTGAGAGGGGTATATGTCAAACGCATATCAAAAATATAAGACGACGGCAGTGCAAAGTGCATCCAAGGAAAAAATCCTTTTGATGCTTTATGAAGGCGCAATCAAATTCACGAAGCTTGCGATTAAAGCAGCCGAAGAAAAGAAGATTGCAGATCGCGGTATGAACATCGGCCGTGCCTTTGACATTATCATGGAACTTAATAACACCCTTGACCACAAAGTCGGCGGAGATGTCGCTGTTCAACTTGAACAGTTGTATATGTTCATGATGGAACAATATACGAAAGCAAACATCACCGGCGATGCAGAACCATTAAAGGCCAATTTAAAGCTATTGAACACGCTTTATGATGGTTGGGTTCAAGCTGTTGAAAAAATTAAAAAAGAAACTGAAAAAGCGGGCTAATTACCACGGAGGGGAACTGTGAATAGGATTATCACGTTGCTGAACGAAAAGAATCATTACCTTGAAAAATTCTACGCCTTGAATGAAGTAGAATTGGCAAACTTTGCGCAAGGTCAATTCGACAATATCGAATATTTTTATCAAACCCGCGAAAGAATTCTAGACGTAATCAAATACGTTGATGCGCAAATTGATAAGGCCCATGACGGTGTCCAACAAATGGGCGGCATCACAGAATCCCAACGCAACGAAGTTAAAGAAGCATTGGCAATCAAAGATGAGTATGTAGCCCGTATCATCGAACAAGATATTCAAGTACTTGCATGCATCGAAATGGCGAAAAATTCGATCATCAAGGAACTTCAAGAAGTTCGCCGCACCAAAAAAGGTGTGAGTGGATACAAGACTAAGACATTCACAAATCGTTTAGACGAAGAGGTCTAGGCAATTTATTCTCATTCACTCCGGCTTCGCCGGAGTAGCGATGACAAAAACCTGACGGAGCTTTCAGCGAAAGAGTCAAAACTTTAGGCGGAAGGCTTCCCAGATCAAATTAAATCAGTTCTTAAAGATGGCATCTGTGTTGCTCCTCGATTTTGGTGAGGAGACAAGTTCAGATGTTGGAAAATCAGTTCGTTCAAAAGTCCAGTGAAGTTTCAAGTCAACAGGCACCCGCTGATCCGTTAAACGAAGGCGCTGGAAAAATCTATTTAGATCCACAAGAAGCCATCGCCGATTTCGAAGCAGATTTACAGACTCAAAGAGAAATCACACAACTAGATCCAAGAGTTTCTTCTTACATTCGTCACGCGCAAACGCTGATGAAACACAAAGAATTTTCTTTGGCGATGAATCTATTACGCCAAGCTAGCAATTTTGATTCTAAAAATCCAATTACCTTGGACATGCTTGGTATGTGCTTGGAAAATTCAGGCCGCTTCAGCGAGGCATTGATCGCCCGTAAAGCTTTAACGGGTGTCGATTATGGCTTTGACAGTCTTTATAAATTGGCAACAACATATTATAAATTAGGCCAAGATCAAGAAGCTTTGAATAAATACTATGAAGCCTTGGCTGTATTAACTGAAGAAAACAGTCATCTTTTTGATTTATATAAAAACATGGGAAATATTTTTGTGCGCCAGGGTGATTTCGACGGCGCAGAAGAATATTACAATAAAGCGTACACTTTAAATCCTCAATCAGATGTTTTGCTGGTGAACTTCGGTACTCTTGAAGTGCAAAGAAATGATTCTGATAAAGCTCTTTATTGTTTCCGCAAAGCTGTAGAGATCAATCCACAAAATGACAAAGCATGGGTGGGGCTTGCCATGGTTCATAACCAATTGGGCGACAGTGATCTTGCTTGGGCCAATATTGAAGCGGCGATGGATATCAATCCGCAAAACCGCACGGCTGTTCACTTGGCTGCGAACTGGGGCTTAAGAGATTCCAAAGTTCACAGAGCCATCGAAGGCCTGCAGGCTTACCTAGCGACCGTAGAGGAAGATGAAGACATGTCTTTGGTGCTTATCAATCTTTTCTGCACAGTAGGGCAAATCGACAAAGCTCTTTTAGAAATGGAAAGAGTCCTTTTGTGGAATCCAGATCACCAAGAAGTACGCAATTTAAAGAAACAACTGCTTTCATCTCAGAAGGTTGCATAATTATGTCATCAATTACTTTTTCAGAAAATCATGAATCCTCTTTTATCGCTTACGACGATGGACAACCTTTAGCTTGCCTTCGTGATCCGCGCGCAGAAGGTCTTAAATGGGCTTATTCTTTAGGACCAATGCCCGCTAATCACGTTGTTATCGTTGGGTTGGGTTCTGGTTTTCACGTGGCAGCTCTTGCTGACATCGATGCTGAAGTTCAAATCACAGTGGTGGAATCAAGAGAATCCCTGATCACTGTTTTTAGATCACAGTTCCCAGATCTAAAAGACCGCGTAAATATCGTGGTTGCTCAAAACACTGAAGACATCTTTAAAACGGATTTCTATCAGGAAGTGGTTGATCACCGCGCTTATGTTCTTTCTTTCAGAGAATGCTGGGGCCCACGCACAGAATTTTTCTCGCAAATGTTTGCGCACCTGACGGGTCGCACTTTGGAAGCTGTGAAATATCACTTCCAAGAATTTGGTATCAATATGAAGGCTCTTTACCTGCAACCAGATCATCTTTTATCAATTAAAGATGTTTTGCCAGTGGTGGAGTCTTCAAACATGGATGACAACAAAAAGAAGATCTTCCGTGTTTTAGGTGAATTGGTGAAATAATGAAGATTTTGGTTCTTTCGCTTCTTAGATTAGGTGACATCATTCAGCAAGGCCCTTTGTTAAGGGCTTTGCGCGCCAAATATCCAGAAGCGCAGATCCATCTTCTTTTAAACCATCAGTTTGCAAATGTAGAAAAGGTTTTAGACGGGGTCGTAAATAAATTTATTTATTTTGATCGCGAGCACATCCAAAAAGGGTTGGGTGAAGCTAATTACAATATCTTATGGTCCTATACCCAGGTTGAAAATCTTGTGAAGGAATTAAACAGCGAAAACTACGACCTCGCACTTAATTTCACCCACAACAAACTTTCAGCCTTTCTATTGGGAACTCTGCAAATCCCAGATCGTCGTGGTCTTTACCAAGATGAAGGACGCTTCCAAGGATTAAATAATCCTTGGCTTCGTTATTTTAACGAACGCTTTTCTGGAACTCAGAAATCCTTGTTCCATTATGTGGAGCTTTTAGGAAATGCTTTTGACTTACCATTAGATAAGTCACCGGTTCCTGCTAAAGACAGAAAAAAGAAAACAGTTCTTTTTCAATGTCTTACCAGTGACCAAAAAAAGAACTGGGGATTGGAAAATTTCCGTCAGTTAAAAAGGACTATCGAGCTTGCCTTAAACGACTACCAAGTAAAGATCTTGGGCGCTTCGTTTGAAAGAGACACGTTATCTAAAGTCTTCGCAGAAAGTGAACTTTTGATCTGTGATCTTTCCGAAGTAAAAAGTCATTTAAAGGAAGCCGCACTTTTAGTGACTGGCGACACCAGTATTAAACACTTGGCTGCGCAGTACGGAACTCCGATTGTAGAATTGGCATTAGGTTCCAGTGATTCTTCAAAAACCGCAGCTTATTCTGAGAACTCAGTAGTTATCGAAACTAAAGTTCCTTGTGCGCCTTGCAACCATTCACAAGCTTGTCATCAGCCACGTCAGTTCTGTGCAGAGGATATCTCTGTGGAAGATGTGTTTGCTGCGGCGTGGGATCAGTTGAGTGGCGAAAAAATGCAGCAGAAAAATCTTAGAAAGTATCTAGATCGTTCTGTGTGGGAATTACACTTAAATAGAAAATCCCCAGAACAAAAGCCTGACTATTCCGCAGCTATAGCTTCGTTATATCTGAACCCAGCCATGGTGACTTTCCAGGAATCTTTGCCAAGCTGGAACGCTGATACTGAATTGCTAAATACTTGGTATAAAAAGGCTAAACAAGTTTTGCCAGCTAGGGAAGTGTTGGCAACTAAAAAGAATTTTCAATCTAGCGACGTGTCTGAACTGATCATGATCGCACAGGATATTTTAAAATCTAAAAAAGACGGAGCAGGTTACTTCCAAGGTTTCATTGAAGCCTTGCTGACTCGCTTCACCCATCCCGTTCAAATTTATGACCGTGTTAACGGTGCCTTACTAGAAACTGCAGAGCTTTTAAATATACGTGAATCATTGACTCAACAGTTGTGTTCACTTTCTACGGAAGGAAATTTTTATGCAAAAGGAATTGGACAATTACCTCAGCATGGCTTTGAAGAGGCTCGAGAAAGCCTACGAAGAAATCCGAAAGACGCAAGCCTATAACCAGGAAGCCGAACGAATTCAACTGTTAAAGGAACTCGTAAAGGAACAGGTTAAGAATGAAAATTCTAGTCATCCAGCTCGCTAGGCTTGGGGATATTTATATGACTTGGCCTGCTTTGCGGGCGTTACGCCGTAGCTATCCCGCGGCAGAGATTCATTTTCTTTCCCGTCCTCGTTTTGAAGGCGCCGTGGAAGGTCTGTCGGCGATTGATCGCCATTGGACTTTACCTACTAGCAATATCTTAGCTCCCCTTGTTCAAGAAGAAGCTAACGTCACTGAATCCCTTCAACTTCTTGGGAACTTTATTGATGAAGTTAAAGCGCAAAACTTTGATTGGATCATCAATTTCACGTTCTCTCCGGCTTCAAGTTACTTAACTCATTCATTAAGTTCTTTATTTACTAAAGTGAGCGGTTATTCCCGCTATAAAGATGGAACATTGTGTTTGCCTGATGAAATCAGTGCTTATTTTTATGCGCAGGTAGGAATTGGTAAAGCAAACCGCGTGCATGTTGCAGACGTACTTGCATCCATGATTGACGTGCAGTTTGTTGAATCTGACTGGGCACCACCAGAAGCCATGGCGACATCTTTAAATTTGCCAGAGCAATACCTAGTTTTGCATGTAGGCGCGAGTGAAAAACAAAAATCACTATCTCCGGCAACCTGGGCGCAGACTTTAAATTATTTCGCTAAGAGATATTCGTCATTGCCGATCGTTTTAATAGGTGCCGCTTCCGAATGGAATTTAGCTGACGAAATTCAAAGGTCCGTTCCAAATCTGACTTTCTTGAATCTTGCGGGTAAAACTAAGATCTCCGATTTATTTTCCATCATTCAAAAAGCAGATTTGCTTATTGGCTGCGACAGCGCCCCGATTCACATGGCTTCCTTAACAGATACGCCGACTTTGAACGTCAGTATCGGTGAAGTGAACTTTTGGGAAACAGGTCCCAAAGCGACTTTGGGATTTATCTATCGTAGTGATAACGAAGGAACCCTGGTGCCAGAACGCTTGGGTGAAGTCCTTGCCTTGCTATTAGAAGGTAACGTTGCCCCTGAACTTATCACTCGCACAAGTGGCATGGTCAGTTACGACAAACCAGAAACGCCGGCAGAAAAATTCCGCTGGCAGTTAACCGAAGCTTTATATCTTGGTGGAAGTTACCCAGTGGCAGAACGTATAGAAATCATCAAAGGCGCTATGCAATTGAATGATATCAATAGCTTCGCCATGGAACAGATCCGGTTAATTCCAACCAAAGGTTTAGAGTTCGTAGGTCCCTTATTAGATCGCGCAGAAGAAGTTATACAAACTATTAGCCAATCGGTCCCTGAGCTGGGTCCTCTAATTAGCTGGTACCAAGCGGAAAAAATCCGTATCGGTCCTGGCACCCTAGAGGAGATTTGTACCGCAGCTTTGAGTGTTCATGAGAAGATGGCTCGCCATATTCATGTCTACATTCCTCAAGAGGCCATTGATGAAGAGGTAGACAATGGAACGCTTTAAAGTATCAGGTGATGATTTAAGAAATTTCTATCAAGGCAATATCGAGCTTGGAAAGGTCTTTAGCGACATCGAGTCTGACTTAAGATCTACAAACCAAGTCGTATGCCGTTATATCGTCAACGGTCTTGAGATCGCTGAAGCCGAAGAAGCGAAATTTGCGACAGTAACCTTAGAGCAAATTGAAACGTTGGAATATCTTACGGAAAACAGCCGTGACCTTACTTCGATTGTCCTTAAAGGATGGATCGAAGCATTGCCAGAATTGATTCAAAACACCGAAAACCTGGCGCAGAGAATGCGCACCCAAGGGTTCACGGGTCTTTTAAAATCAATTCACGAACTGGTATCCAATTGTGAGTATCTGATTGACAGTACAGTGATGATTAAGAGCACAATGGGGGACCAATTCTTGGTCACTAGTCCAGTTGATTGGTTTAAAGCCGAAGAAGAAAGCAAAAGAACTGTGACTGAGGCACTTCAAGCTTTAGAAAATAAGGATTTTGTTCTTTTAGCCGACGTCCTAGAGTATGATTTGAACAATGTTCTGCAGATGTGGTTAGATCATTTGCGGATGTTGGAGAAGTCACTTAATGGGGAATACACCGGACCTAATTCTATCGATACCAACCAAACTAGATCCAATTCTATGGGTGGGAAACGTATCGCCAATTAGACTTCCGCATTTTTTTCCGTTTCAGAAAAAAGAAGTGCAGATTATTTTCAGGGCCTCGGTTGAAGAGGCCTTGCCTCTTTTAAAAATCCAAAAGTTTTCCTCGATCTTAGTCCAGAACACGGAAGATGCCTTAGAGTTCCTCGTCGAAGCGAGAATGTATCAGCCTATGGCGCCGAGACTGCTCATTGCCGAAAATCTGTTAGAACAAGAAGTGCGCGAGGGCATCAATCGCGCTCAAATCTATCGCTTCATGCGCTGGCCCTTATCTGAAAAAGAAATCTGGGAGCAATTGGAAAGCGCCTTGCAGCGCCACTCGATGTTTTTGTCACGTTCTTTGCTGTTAAAAGAGTCTTCCCACCAGAATAAGGAATTGGAGGCGTTAACCCATTCCCTAGAAGGTTTGGTTGAAGAGCGCACGAAATATATTGAATTGTCCCATAATGAAGAAAGTGAAAAGCTGAACCGTGAACGCCAGCTTCTTCGTTTCATCAAAGATCTAGCAACCCAAACATCGTTTGAAGACATCCTGGGAATATTAAGAAAAGAACTTCGCAAATTCCACAAAATGGGGGATCCGGTCTTAGTTTATCGTCTTGCCGGGGATAAAACTTTTTTCATTAGTTTTCAGCTAGGCCACTTTACCCAAAGTGAATCCCTGACTCATTTCGAATTTCCTAAAGCAGCACAAATTCCCAATTCTGAGTTGATCAGACATTTTGCAAATCATTTCGGAAGACCGTTTATTAAAGCTTACGTTTTACCACTAGAACTTCGCTTAACCAGTCACTTCGTGGGTGGCCAAGCTGAAGCCATCTTGTGTATTGAAAACTCACTGACTGATAAAGAAATGGGCCCGTTCGTTGATTTCATTTCAGATCGCATGCGCCCGTTAAGCATGGCTTTGGACCGTGTACTATTGGAAAATCAGCTTTCAAGCTTTTCTTATCGCTGGGAAAAAACCTTCGATAATATGCGCGACCCCATTGCGATCGTTGACCTTGAATACAATGTGGTTAGAGCCAACCGTAAGTTTAACGATAAGTTCATTCACGAAAAGTGCTATCAAAGTTTTGCCCATAAAAAAGCTCAATGCGAAGGTTGCCCCGTGCCCCAAGCATTGAAAGAAGGAAAACCTGCCGCAGGACAAATTCAAGTCGACGGGCGCGTGTACCAGGTGCAGTCGTATCCGTTACTTTTGGATGAAGGTGTTCGTCCTACAAATGTGGTGAATCAATATGTGGATATCACCCAAAGCCGTGAACTTTACTTGCGCATGTTGCAAAGTGAAAAGATGGGCGCCATCGGTATGCTTGCGGGGAATATTGCCCATGAGCTTAATAATCCATTAACCGGGCTTAGAGCATTAGCTCAGGTTCTGTTACAAGAAGCCCCTCAAGACGGAAACCTTCATTCTGATTTGATCGAGATTGAAAAGGCAACTGCAAGATCACAAAGAATTATTAAGAATTTGTTGGATTTTTCTAAGGGCGAAGACCAACCTTCTGAGTTTATCAGTGTGGATGAGGTGATTGAGCGTACTTTACCGATGTTGAAATCGGCACTGCGCACCCATCGCCTTGAAGTGGATTTGCAGACGCTGAATATTACTGTGTCCGTGGACTCTCACTTGCTTCAACAGGTGGTGTTTAATCTGATTAACAATGCCTGTCAGGCCATGAAAGACCCAGGTCGTCTGCGAGTCACAACTCGCTTGGATGGCGGTAAGGTTTTAGTAGACATTGAGGATACCGGTCCAGGCATACCAGCAGATATTCAACGACGCATCTTTGAACCTTTTTTTACCACAAAAAAAGAGGGACACGGCACCGGTCTTGGGTTAAGTATGTCAAAGTCCATAATTGAAAAATTTGGGGGCACCATCCAATTTCGCAATGTGGAACCTCATGGAACCTGTTTCACTATCGTGCTCCCTCATAAAAGTCCGGAGTCTGCCTAACTCCGGGTTCACCGGGGCCGGCTTATGAAAATTCTGATCGTAGATGATGAAGTTTTAGTCCGTCGCTCTTTAAGTCGCGCCTTAAAAAACAAAGGTTATGAAGTTACTGAAGCTGTAAACGGAACCGAAGGTCTTCAATTTTGGAAAAGTATTAATCCTGATTTGGTTTTCTTAGATGTCTTAATGCCCGGAATGACGGGCCCTGAAGTTTTAAAAGAAATCGGTTCAGACTCAAAAGCAAAAGTTATCTTGATGTCGGCATTTTCCGGTGAGCATAATATGCAGACGGCTCAGCAGATGGGTGCGAATCTTTTTGTACCTAAACCGTTTGAAGATATTTTTGCAGTCGTGAAGATGGCTGAGGATTTGTTAGCATGAGAATTATTGCCGGTAAGTACAAAGGTCACCAATTAGTTGCATTTAAGGCTGATCACATTCGCCCGACCACAGATCGCGTGAAAGAAACTCTTTTCAATAAATTGCAATTCCAAATGGAAGATTCCAAGGTTGCTGACCTTTTTTGTGGAACAGGGAATCTGGGAATCGAAGCACTTTCCCGTGGTGCGAGCTTTTGTACATTTGTCGAAAAAAATCCAAAGTCCTTAACCATCACCAGACAGAACCTTGAAAAGCTAAAGGTACCTGCTGACCAGTTAAAAATTATTAACATGGATGTCTTGGCCTTTTTAAAGTCCTATGAAGGCGAACCTTTTGATATTATTTTTGCCGACCCACCTTTTACTGAAAAGATGGCCCATTTCGTAATGGAAGCGGCCAGTGTCAGTGCTGGATTTGGAGCGCACACAGTGTTAGCAATTGAATCAGAGCGTAAAGAACGCATGGAAGATCGCTATGGTTCACTTGTCCGCTTCAGTAAAAAAGAATTTGGCGATAAGATCCTAAGCATGTTCTGCCACGAAAGTGCCCTGGAAGGTGAGCAAACGAATGACTAAAATTGCGGTATATCCTGGAAGTTTTGATCCGATCACAATGGGTCACGTTGATATCATCAATCGTATCGCACCTTTTTATGACCAAGTGATCGTACTGGTTGCTCAATCTTCGCAAAAACAATCTTTGTTCACGGCTGAAGAAAGAAAGGCTTTGATCGAACAGTCATTGCCGCACACAAAAAACGTAAAGGTTGATATCTTCGGTGGCCTGACCGTCGATTATATGAAAAAAGCCAATGCCCAAGTGATTGTGCGTGGACTGCGTGCTGTGGTGGACTTTGAATATGAAATGACCATGGCGAATATGAATAAAAAATTAGCGCCGGAAATTGAAACTCTTTTGGTGTTCGCAAGCCCTGAGTATTATTACATCTCTTCCCGTGGCGTAAAAGAAATTGCCGTGAATGGCGGAGCACTTAAAGATCTTGTTCCGGAAATCGTTATCTCAGCTTTGGAAAAAAAATATAAAAAAAAGGAGTAAGTCTTGATACAACTTTCTAAAAGAGCCCAAAACTTAAAGACCTCTCCCACTCTTTTCCTAGTGGCAAAAGCCCGCGAACTAGCTTCGCAAGGTCACGATGTCATCTCGTTGACAGTAGGTGAGCCTGACTGGCCAACGTTCAAAGCGCCGTCAGAGGCGGGGATAGAGGCGATTCAAAAAGGAATCACAAAATACACTCCTGCAAGTGGAACTTTAGAGTTGCGTAAAGCTATCTCTGAGAAAATTAAAACGGAGCTTGGCTTTGAATACACTCCTAAAGAAATCACCGTAGCTTCAGGTGCCAAGTACATCATCTTTGCAGCTTTGCAGATGTTATGCAGCCCTGGCGATGAAGTGATCGTGGCGACACCATATTGGGTCAGCTATCCAACGATGATCGAACTTGCCGACGGGGTTCCCCACATCGTTGAATGCGGTGAGGTTGAAAACTTCAAAATCACTCCGGAGCTTTTAGAAAAAGCCATCAACGCCAAAACGAGAGCGTTCTTGTTCTGCTCGCCAAGCAACCCAACTGGATTGCAGTATTCTGCTGAAGAACTAAAGGCATTGGCGGAAGTTTTAAGAAAACATCCGCACGTAGCGATCATTTCTGATGACATCTATAACCGCTTGGTTTTCGATGGCACAAAAGTAGCGCCCCACATCTTGCAAGTGGCACCGGATCTTCGTGATCGTACGGTGCTGGTGAACGGCGGCTCAAAAGCTTATTCAATGACGGGCTGGAGAATCGGTTGGGCCGCGGGCCCTGAACGTTTAATCACGGCCATGGCTGATTACCAAAGTCAGTCAACGGGTTCACCTTCAAGTATTTCACAACATGCGTTGCTTGCGGGCCTTAAGGTAAGTGAAGGCGATATCGCAGAAGTGGTTGCAAAGCTTATTAAAAGAAAGTTTTCGGGCTTAAAAGAATTGTCTTCTATTGAGCAATTCAAAGTCGCTGAGCCTCAAGGCGCGTTTTATTTCTGGGTTGATATCAGATCTTGTTTGGGAAAAACCTATAAAGACAAACTGGTAAGAACTTCAAAAGACTTCTGTGACATTTTATTAGACCAATACTTCGTCGCAACAGTACCTGGCGCTGAATGTGGAACCGAAGGTTTTATGCGTTTAAGCTTTGCAGTTTCGGAAGAAACGATGAGCAGAGCCATCAAACGAATGAAAGAATTTGTAGGGGAGCTAGCCTAAGCGACTCTCGGTACCGACTTTATCCCAAAAAAAAGGAGAGCTTAGGCTCTCCATTTTTATTTCTAAATTTTCAAACCAGATGTTAGAACAAGCTCTTAAAGAAGTTAACGATCTTAGCGAAGAAACCTAGCTCTTGCGCTAAAGGAACCGCTTTCGCCACAGAACTTGGTGCGCGGTCACTACATTGATATTTAAGCGCAATGCTGTGACCCGCAGGCACTGGAGTATCAAACACTAGGTTCTGACCTTCGATACGGGATTGCACAGGTCCAATCGTTGGAGTGATTGTTACCGTGATATTGCCATTGTAAGGGCTGCATTCTAAAGGAACCGAGCTTAATGAATCTTGAATACGCTCTAGGAACAAATTCAAGTTTGTAGCGTAGTCTTCAGCACAGATACTTCCAACGCCACCACCAGTTAAATTAGAAAGTTCAGCATATTTGAAGCCATAGTGACTCTTAGCTCCACCAGCATCTTGCGAAGATTTGCAGGCTGTGTCCCCTGGTTTTACGATGATTGAATTCACTGTAAAACGGCGAGCGCTACCGAAGACTTCTTTAATATAAGATACAAGAACTGCAGGCTTATCTTCTTCTTCTAGCGGTTTATTTTCACCAGAATAAACCTGTTGGGAGGCATCACCCGCGATACTTCTTTCATCTTCATCAGAAATGATAATGTAGGCGATCGCTGAATCTTCACGGTAGCAACCACTGTTCGGTTGATAACGAAGATCACCGTTGTAAACGTGATGCCAGGCCGCTTTAATACCGCGCTCGTCATCAGAATTCGCCCAACCTGCGTTGATATAGTTGATAGTGTTCGTGAATATATTTGAAAGGTTCGCAGTCCCTTTTTTAAGAACCATTCCTAAGCTATTAGAAGCGGTCGTGGAGTTCTGCCAGTAAATCGAAGCACCCCAGGCATTTTGCGTAGAAGAAACAGGCAACGCACGGGTTACTGTCGCACACATTTGCCAGTCAATATTTGAATTTTGAAGTTGGGTTACGAAACCATTTAACTTGGCAGCAAGCTTTTGATTATCTGGAAGCATTGAGTTCGAGTCATCGACCACAAGAATGATATCAAGCTTGTTATCAGTAGCTTCAATCATTGTATTCGTTTCAATATCACGCAAAGTTGCCTTCGGATCTGTTGGTGTCGGCGTGTTCTCTTCAGTCACGTTCGGAGCGTCTTTAACTGCGGGAGAAGTAAACTGAACGGGGCCGCAAGATGTTAGAAACAGAAAACCAATTAAAGAGGTTGATAGAACCCCTTTTGATAAATTTTGAAGCATATACAACGCTCCCCTTTGTTGCATATTAGCACACGGTAAAACGTGTACCAAAGCGGGTTAGGGTCTAGGTCTTGGTTTGAAACAATATGGACCATCGTCTCATTGTGAGAATCCTCACGTCGAGTTTAGAATTTATATTAATAGTGGCGGGGAGGCCGGGTGAGCTTTTGGTTCTTACTTCAAGTGCTTGTAAATTTGATTCTTTTGGCAGGCGTTGTGGGATTGTGGATTCGACTGCAAAGACCCCCTAAAGATGACCCAAGACTAAGTAAAGGTCTGCAGCTTTTGCAAAGTAAAATTGCTGTATTAGAGGACCTTTCTGATCGCACCGAAACCCAAGTAAATCAATTAACGGCTTTGCTTGAACAAAAAGTAAAAGACATTCAAATCAAAATTCAATCTGCTGATAAACAATTAGCTAAGATTGAACAATCGATGCAAAAAAGTTTGGAAGTGGCAAAGATCTTTCAAGATCGTATTCCCCACACTGAAATCGTGGAACGCAAAAACACTATTAAATATGTAAAAGCAGCGCGCCTTGCCCATCAAGGTTTAAGCGTTGATGAAATCGCAGATCAAGTGGATCTTTCTCGCGGTGAAATCGAATTCATCGCTAAAGTTAATAAAGATCAATTGATGTTCTGTGAAGACAGTCTGCCAGAGTGGATTCAAGACGATGCAGACACTGCAGCTTCACAAATGCAGTCGGATTTAAGTGATGTTGATAACATCAGCTTTATGACTCCGCTGCACCGTGAATCGGTTCCAGATTTGAGCACAGTATTCGAAGTTCCAAAGACGGACCAAGAAGCATTGAAAAAATTAGGTGATGCATTTAAAGCGGCTTGCGCAGAAGTTAAAGAGCAAGAAGAAGCGTCTCAACAAACGGCGAACAATGTTTCTGCGTTATTCAACGTAACTCAAAATATGGCGCAAACTTTCTTAAGTGAAAAACCAACTCCTACAGCTCCGACGGCAACCCCGATCGCAGCTACTAAAGGTAAAAAAGATGGAGTGGTTCGTCCTGTAGAATTCCGCCGTATCGACATGACCAAGGATTTAGGTTAATCCTTGGCTTCCACCGCCTTTTTAAAGTCATTACAAAAAGGCCAAATCTTAAAGGCCAAAGTGGAAGAGGTCACTTCACCCACTTCGGCCCTTTGCAACTTCCAGGGCGAACTTTTACTGATCGCCAATCAAACAGGAAAATCTTTGCAAGTCGGTGATCCGATCACCTTGCAAGTGATAAGTGTGAATCCTCTGCAGTTTGAAATCTTTAATTCTAGAAAATTCGAACGAGTAATATAAAAAAGCCCCGTTCCCGGAGCTTTTTTTCGGACTCGTCACGCCGTAGCTTTAGCGGAGGCGGAAGCTTTAGCGAAGGCGGAGGCTTTTGAGTTTTCTATTTGGAACTCTCTTTAATGAACAAAGTCAGATAGTGGCGAACCATGTATTCCAGTTTCACCGGCAAACCTTGGTAAGTCCAAGCAAGCTCACCGAAAGCACCCCACTTAGCTTCAACGATATGTTCATCCATAACGTTGGTTGCAACTTGCTGAGCTTCTGTAGAACCCGGAGTAGGAATGTAGTTCGTACCGATAAAGTTAAAACGAATGCTGATTTGTCCCGGAGCTTTCAAAGAGAAAATCATCTTAAAGCCATTACGGAATAACATGAAATCCGCATGGGTTTTTGCGATGCCATAAATTTTAATGCGGCCTAAGGCAGAAGGCTTCAATTCATTGAATGAAGTAGAAGCATCGACAAACTCAGTTTTAAGTTCCAACAAAAACTGAATGGTCTCGTTGATAAGAATCTTATCAGCGTCAAAGCCAAAGCTCATATCCACAAGCCCAGACTCTTCCATCTGTTGTTCAGCCTTCACAAGTTCTTTAATCCAGCTGATTTTTTCCATCAGTCCTCCAAGACGCGAGTTGTCGTTATTGTTAATGATTTCGAGGGCCTGCAACTTTGTCAAGACCACACAGTTAGGCACACCGTGACATAATCAATCGAAGAAGATTGGCCCTCGTCCCGCCGTCTCGTCCGCCGTAGCTTTAGCGAAGGAGGAAGCCGCAGGCGAAGGAGGACCGCAAACCAAGAGTTCCCCCGAAGAAAACTCCGTTAAAACCCCGTGATCTGCAAAGTAGATCCCAACACTCCCTCAACTCCACGAGCCGTATTGAAGGCAGCATAATACCCAATAACAAAATTTATCGGAATCACATAGCCAACAGTAGTTTCTAACTTCACCTCGGCCCCCGCCGACCAAAACGAACGCTTCATCGAGATTCTTTCAGAAAACAACTCATCAAACATCATCCCATCAGCCGCAACCCCATCAACGATCACCGCCCCAGACAGTCGGCGCATAAAAATAGGATCCGTTCCAGAGCCATTATAAATTGAAGCAATTGGGAAACGATATTCAGCATTCACACTTAAAAGATTTTTTCCACTGATTTGCCCACGACGATACCCGCGCAGAATATACTCTGGCAGTGGATTGTCAGAAACAAACACTAACGGTTCGGTTGAAACCCCATAGATGTGGGATTCTTTATCAGGAGTATAAACGCCATTGGCTTTTAACATGATGGCGTGATGGCGAGGTAACCACTTCGAAAGATAAATCTCTCCACCAGCAATGACTTGCGAATGATAAACATAGTCTTCGTACTTAACGTAGTTGTAAGCGCCAAGATAAGCACCACCGCCAGATTCAGGCGAGATCTGCGCACCTGATTGACCATAATTTGAATAACTAGCTACCGCGAACGGACCCACCCGTTTGATCGAAAGAGCAACATCAGTTCTTTCTAAATACTGAACACCCAACTGCAAAGAGCTGTATTTCGAAACACCAAAGGTATCCGGCAAAACAGCAAGCGTAGTTCCGTAATAATCAATCGGGTTATGAATAGTGCCTAAGTAAGAACTGCGTTTGTAAGCTAAAACCGCAAATGGAAGTTCAGTCACTTGATTTAGATAAGACCCCTCAAAACTTCCGCGATTAAGTCCCGTGTCGTAAGAAACGCCTAACGAATAAGAATGTTTTTTTAAAGGATCAAAGCCAGAGGTTAACGCTCTAAAAATAATTCCAGAATCACTTGTCGATCCCCAAATGAAAGGCAACCAATAACGAGGCCACAGATATCCGTAAGGGGAATAGTCTTCTAACTTTCCTTCTTGCACAGCCTTCGCACCAAACGCTTCACTTTCAACGTTCTTCGCAGCGCGATCAGGATAACGATCTGCCATTAAGGCGCTGACCTGAGGAATTTCTTCGCGATTTTCTTTCCAATCTTTTTCTAAGATGGCAGAAACACGTGGGCCTTGGGCCGTCATGTGAGTTGCAAAGATTTCTTTACGAATCGGATCAAGATCCGCCGTCATAAATGCAGTAAGGGTGTTTGTAATAGGGCGAGCCGACCTCAATTTATTGTCAGCCATGTACAAATTCAAAACGCCGTTGGCGGCCGAAGTGAACATCAAACCTTCAGTAGTCTTTCGCGCAAAACGGATATTTTTAAAATCACCAAGCACAACTTCAGAAGTTTTCGCTGAAAGCGAAAACTTATAAAGCTGTTCGACACCATTTTCCTTACGTAACGAAAATAAAATCCCGTCGTCGTAAAAAAGTGGATAAGAAATGCGCTCTTGCAGGGAAGGCGAGAATAGAATTTCCTCAGTCCATTTGTTATTTGCAAACTTTAAAACCGCCAAATGGGTCCGGCCGCCCTCTAGTTTCACAAAAGTGATTGCACCACCATCGGCAGAAACCGAAGGCTCACGCCCACGAAGTCCTTTCGTTAGGCTTTCAGTTTTCTTAGATTGCAAATCGTAAGTATAAAGATCTGAATAACGTTCAATGCGATTCACATAGTCAATTTTGTCATAAACGATCTTTTGCGAATTCGGAAACCAGCTGACCCGTTGAATACTTCCTGTCGGTGGCCCATCTTGCGGAACATTCGGTTCCAATTCCTGGTTAAACTTTTCAACTGTATCAGCAGCGGGCGCATCTAGGAAACTTTGATCATCCTTTTCGCGGGTGATGATTTTCACCGAACGCGAATTACTATCGTCTTCCGTGATCACCGCCAAATGCTTCCCGTCAGGGGAAATCGCCGGAGCCGTCACCGAAGTGAAATTATTTTTAGGAATGACCACCGGGGTGATGGGACTTTCACGCAAGGTCTTAAGCTGATTCTGCGCGCGGGTGATGGTATCACTCATCATGCGCTCGTATTCCTGCTCATAGCTTTTGCCTAAAGCTTCACGGGCAGGAACTTCAATAAAGTACGGAACCCTTTCACCGTGACGTTCATTCAAAGCAGCAATGACGGATTCCCCGCGGTCAGCCAGCATTTGACTCCACATTAAAGAACCAAACAGATACGGGCGCATACCTTCAGGCCAAGTCGGAATATATTCATTCGCTTCGGCGATGTCATAGGTGTAAAAACTGTTGTCTTCAACCATGGCGCGGATTGTGGCTTCTTGATAGTACGAGCGTAAGCGCCCCTGGTGACCCAACCGGGTTTCCATCTCAACCGCCAAACCTTCTTTCCACCAATTCGGCAGCAAAATATTGGGCGCAATGATGTTACCAAAGATCATACGCAAGGGTTTCATCACTCCGCCGGCGGGCTCAAATGTAAGAATGTGTGTGTATTCGTGGGCTAAAAGTTCAAAAGCCCAGTCTCCAGAGTCTGCCAAGCTTTCTTCAGGTCCCGGAAGTACAGGGTATGCCATGATGTGTGGGTAAGGAATTCGAGTAGCGTAGCCATTGGTGACATCCGTTTTGTCATTGATAACAACGACGGTCTTCTTTGGAAGTGAACGAAAAAATGGCAAAAGTGCGTGATAGGCTTTTTCTAATTTCTGCGCATACAGATGACCTAGGTCCTGCTGCTTGGCATTAAAAATGACTTCAAAATGCTCTGTCTTAAGGGTTTTCCACGAAATACTCGGAGGAACTTCAAGTGCGAAGGCAGATTGAATGAAAATTAAAAAACCTGTGAAAGCGATGCTGATCAAGACAAGGTGTTTGTTCATAGTTTTTCTTAGCTGTACAGCAACGCCATATCAATTATTGACAATGAGCCGCTATAAATTAAAGTTTTCTTTGTTAATGATAACTATAGGAACTTCATTGGAGGACATCATGCTTCGTAAATTAGCTCTTGGTCTTGTTGCTTGCGCCCTAGTTGCAGGTTGTAAAGGAAAACAAACTCAATCTGACCAAGCAATTGAAACTTTGCCTACGGGCGGATCAACACAAATCGACACGGCTCCTTTGGCATACGATGCTATGGGTTCTGATTCTGGAAAAATCGATGGTTTGGTAAGCGTATTCTTCGGTTACGATAAATCAAACTTGGATGCTCAAGCGAAGAAAGACATCGCGACAAACGTACAGTGGATGAAATCTCATCCAAACGTGAAAGTTCAAGTTGAAGGACACACTGATTCTCGTGGTACTATCGAGTACAACGTAGCGTTGGGTGAGCGTCGTGCTAACGCGGTGAAAGCTTACATGGCAAGCCTTGGTATTGCTTCAGACCGTTTAAGTGTTATCAGCTACGGTAAAGAAAAACCACTTGAGATGGGTGAAACAGAAGCAGCTTGGGCGAAAAACCGCCGCGCGAACTTCGTACCTGCTCAATAGGTCTACACTCCGGCTTCGCCGAAGTAGGTAATGAAAGGGAGCGCAGTGAATTTGCTAAAACTGATCATCGTAGTACTTGTAACAGTGATCGTCAGTTGTCAGACAGTTCCTGCGCCCGTCGAGGATTATTCCTTAGCACGAGCCGCTTTAGATGCGGCTCGTTCCGTTCAAGCCGCCCGCCATTCTCCCGGTTACTGGCATCAGGCCGAGGAGGCCTATCGCAAAGGGCGCATTTATTTTGAAGACCGCGATTTTTCAAAAGCCAAAGAACAATTCGTTCGTGCCCGTGTTGCTGCTGAAAAAGCTGAAAATTCAGCCCGTCTGATTCGTCAAAGAACTGGAGATGTTCTATGAAGTTAGTTTTTATTCTTGTATCTGCGTCCCTATTTCTAACGGGTTGCTTGAAAACCCGTAACGAAGTGAAAGACGTTGAACAACGTCAAGTTATGCAACAACAGGTGACTACACTACAAAGAAGTAACGCCGACGTTTCAAACCGCTTTGCCGAACTTGAAGAAGAAATGAGAAACCTGAACGGCCGCGTGGATGTTGTCGAAAACAAAGTCGGTCGCAGTGATTCTGGTTTTGATAGCGCCCTTAAATCATCTCAAGCGCAAAATCAGGAATTAAATCAAAAAGTCATGATCCTGCAGGAAGCCCTGACAAAAATGGAACGCGACATGATCGCGCTCAATGCCGAACTTCAGGCAGTGAAAGCGGACCGTGCCTCTGCCCAAGCGGAAAGAACTTCAAGACAAGCTAAGAAAAATGTTTTCGAAGTGGGTGAAGAGTTCTTTGAAAAAAAGGATTGGAAGCAAGCAATTCTTAATTTCCAGAAATACCGTGATGAAAATCCAAAGGGCGGCAAGTTCGCTGAAGCCACATATAAAATCGGAGTTTCCTTCCAAGAACTTGCAATGCGCGAAGAAGCTAAAACTTTCTACGACGAAGTCGTAAACAAGTTTCCTAAATCGGATGAAGCCCGCAAAGCTAAAATCCGTCTTAAAGGCATGAAAAAATAGTGATCGAAAAAGTCTTGGCCATAGAAACCAGTTGTGATGACACTTCCGTTGCGATCGTGAATCGCAGCGGTTGGGTGCATTCTGTGGTTGCAGCTTCCCAAGATTTAGAGCATGAAATGTACGGCGGAATCGTTCCAGAGATCGCCGCCCGCAATCATTCCATCGCGCTTATCCCTTTAATTGAAGAAGCTTTTAAAAAAGCTGGTATGACGTGGTCTGATGTTGACGGCATTGCCGTGACCAATAGACCAGGTCTTATTGGCGCCTTGATCGTGGGATTAGTGACTGCGAAGTCATTATCTCAAGCAAAGAAAATTCCTTTTCTTGGCGTGAATCATCTTGAAGGCCATTTGCTTGCGCCATTCTTAAAAGATGCACAGTACGCTCCACCAGAAGACTTCGATTACCCTTATGTGGGTTTAGCAATCAGCGGTGGACACACCAGTCTTTACCACATCACAGAACTTGGCGAATACCGCGTTTTGGGTGCGACTAAGGATGATGCCGCTGGGGAGTGTTTTGATAAATTCGCAAAAATGGCAGGCCTTGGTTTCCCAGGCGGTCAGCGCATTGATCAAATGGCGAAAACGGGAAATCCCAAAGCCTACGAATTTCCTCGCAGCATGATTCACGATGAAACTTTCGATATGAGTTTCTCTGGGTTAAAATCCTCTGGCCAACGCATGCTTGAACAATTAGGCCCTGAACTGGTTCAAGAACATCTTCCAGATCTTTGTGCTTCCTTCCAAGAAGCGATCGTCGATGTACTTATCGCTAAACTTGAAAGAGCCGCTAAAGTCTTCAGAAGTAAACGAGTGATCTTAACGGGCGGGGTGAGTGCAAATTCGCGCTTACGTGCACGCGCTGAAGAGTGGGCTGCACAAAAAGGTTTAAGACTGGTGATCCCACCTTTACGTTACTGCACCGATAACGCTGCCATGATTGGCTATGTAGGTGCTTTACGCATGGCCCGCGGCGAGTTTTCAGAATTAGACCTGGGACCTTCACCCCAAGCACTGGCAACGGATTTTAAATGAGTCAATCCAGAGAACGTTTAATGCAAACCCTGCAAGAGCTAGGGATCTTAGCCAAAAGATCCTTGGGCCAAAACTTTTTGGTCAGTGATTTAGTTATTGAACGAATCATCAATCAGGTTAAAGAATTTGCACCAGAGGAATTAATCGAAGTGGGACCCGGTCCCGGTGCTTTGACTTATTTTCTAAGACAAATGAATGTGCCACTGCAACTGATTGAACTAGATTCAAAAATCGCAGCTTACTGGAAAGAACAGGGCTTAGAAGTTCTTGAAGAAGATGCCTTGCAACTTGATTGGTCACGGTTCTTTACCGGTAAAAAAATCGTCTTCGTCAGCAACCTTCCTTACCAAATTTCTTCTAGCATCGTGATTGAAAGATCCCTTGAAGCAAACGGTGTGGAACACATGGTGCTGATGTTTCAAAAAGAAGTAGCCCAAAGAATCCGCGCACCAGCAAAGAATGAGCATTACGGTCTTTTAAGCGTCATCGCCCAAGTCTTCTGGAAAACAGCCATGGTGACTGAGGCGGGGCCACGGGATTTTGATCCACCTCCAAGGGTGGCAAGCCGCGTCCTTTCATTCAGCCGCTTGCCAACGGAAATCTCAAACCGCAAAGCCTTCTTAACCTTTGTTAAAACCGCATTTGCGCAAAGACGTAAGCTTCTTAAATCAAATTTATCTGGTCTTTTAAAACAAAAGCAGCTAACTGAAGAGCAATTAGTAAGTCTGCTTGCCGAACTGGGTTTTAAAGAAACCGCAAGGGCCGAAGAACTAAGCCCTCAACAGTTTGTGACAGTGTTTAAAAAACTTGGATTTGATACATGAGCATCTTGATCATTCAAGAAAACAAAAAAGCCCGCTTTGATTATACGATCGTAGAAACCTACGAAGCGGGTCTTATGCTTATGGGAAGCGAAGTGAAGTCTTTGCGCAATAAAGACGTTCAGCTGAAGGATTCCTACATTTCTTTTAAAGGTGATGAAGCTTTCCTTCAGAACGCCCATATCGCTGAATACAAGGCTTCTAGTTACAACAATCACGCCCCTGAACGTCTTAGAAAGCTTTTATTAAATCGCAAGGAACTTGACGAAATCTTCGGAGCTCTTCGCGAAAAAGGCTATTCCTGCGTGCCATTAAAAATCTATTTCAAAGATGGCAGAGCGAAATTAGAAATTGCTTTAGTGAAGGGTAAAAAGACCCACGATAAGCGTGAGGCGATTAAGAAACGCGACGTTTCTGATCATATTCGCTCAAGCTTGCGACGTTCTCGTTAAGAATAAATTCTTCCTTAACTCCCAAACGAGCGCGCTTTTCTGCCAACAAGTGTTTCCACGCGGCATAAGCTTCGCGATTTTGCGGATCGATACTTAACTTTTCTAAAAGTCTTAATTCAGTTTCCGTATTCGCTTTCAAGGCGCGATAAAAATAATCATAGGTCATCGCTAAATCACGGAAATCGTCATCTTCTTGCAAATGGAAGTCAGGAATATTCCATTGTCCCAACATCAATGAATGCATGTGTTTTTCCATGCTTACTAACGGGGACAAAAGGTTCTTAGTCATGCGCACGCTCAAAAACAACGTAACGCCGATTAAGAACATGAAGCTCGCAGCAAGGAACACCGTCAGCCACGTCATCTCTCGTTCAAGATGCTCTACCAAGTGGGGTTGAGTATCGAAAGCTAGACCTTTGAATAGTTCAAAGTTCTGACTAATGAAGTAATAAGATGGAAGTAAGAATAGAAAAGCGCCACCCGCAACCGCAGTGATCATGTACCAGCAATACTTATATTGAAACGTTTTATTCAATATATAGCGGCGAGATCCTTGTCCCGCGGGTACTCGTTGAGGTTCGATCACTCGTCTTCCGTATAACATAGCTCCCTTATCGGCCGGTTGTGTTTTAAGAAGAGTCCAATTATTCTCAAAAAAAGACATTGTTGGAGGTTTTGATGAGTCTAACACGACTGCCATTTGAAAAGAGGTCCCGAGGTCCTCTTATTGGTCTTTGGACTTTAATAATTATTGTTAGCTGTCTAAGTATGAACACTCCTGCAATGGCCGACGAAAACGCGCCAGAGACTTTGGTCGATGAGAAGTATTCATTGAAAGCCGATCGCGAAGCTTTAGAAAAGCTTCGTAAAGACATTCCGGCCGACGTAAAAAAAGAAAATGACGAAAAAGCCTTCATGGATCAGATGATGAGCGATCTGTCCCGCAATCCTAGTGAAGTACGGGGCAAGTTTTCAAGCCTGTTAAATAAAAAGCGCACACTATTTAATAAAGATATGACCAAAGCGCGCGAGACTTTTACCAAAGCTCAGAAAAAAGAACGTGATGAGTTCAGTAAAGATCTTGGTGAACAAAGAAAAGACGCTTCTAAAAAGAAAATGAGCAGTGAAGAGCGCAAAGATTTCTTTGATGACCTAGAAGCAAAACGCAAAGACTTCTACGCCAACCAAAAAGAAAAGCGCGATGAGTTTGAAGCGAACATGCGCGATAAGCGTAAGGACTTCGACGATTATGCTCGCAGCAAGAACGATGAATTCAATCAGCTTCATCGTGATTACTCCAAACGCTATGAAGAAAATAAGAAACTAGAAAAAGACCGAAAAAAAGAAGCTGAAGAACAACGTAAGCAGCAGACTTTCAATTTGGATCAAGAATACGAGCCAGTCAGAAAAAAAGCGCCAAAGATCTTGGCGCCGAATGAATCAGAACCGAGTAACTAGGAAGGGCGTTTAAAGACGTCCTTATGTATTTCCATCGTAATCGCAAACAATTTGTTTTCAATGATCGGCGATAGGGGAGTGAACTCAATTCCGAAAGTTTGAATCACTTTATTGCCTTCATCCACGCGAATATGGCGAACGATCCCTTGAATTTCCATCGGTGCTCTTTTGCCAATGACTAATAGACCTGTCACGGTGTCGCCAACTTTCATTAGCGGAGCATCCATACGATAAACCACGCGACAACCTTGGCTGCTTAGGTCCGCTAATGCTCCGCTGATTTTCTGCGGTTTATCGTTCACAAGAATGATGTTGTAAAAGGCGTTGTAGCTTTCTGGAATGCGCACGCGATAATTCTGACGGCGTTGCAGGTGATAAAGTTCCTTCGGAATTGGTACGACGACTTTACCCTGATGAATCTGCGCTTGGGCTTGGAAATAGTATTTTTCGCCGCCCAAAAAGAAATGCCCTAGGTATTCTTCAAGGTTTGCCATGGTGGTCGAAGATTCAACAACGCATTCAAGGCTTAAAGTTTTTGAATTATAAAATGAAACGCGCAGTTTACAGATGGATTCTTCTTTTCCCTTACATAGAAGTTCGCCTTTGGCTTGGGCTAAGTCCTGCCAAAGTTTGATTTTTTCATCTTCCCTTCCAATCAGGGTGAAGATGTCTTTATCCATACAGTAACCTCGTGCTTGTTGTGATACAAATGTTGAACCTTGGCTTTTTCCATGGACTGAAACTTCTTTAATGTCGCAAAATCAGTCTTACCTTGAAATTTTATCGTGCAAACGAAGTTGCGGCAAAGTCCTGAATTTTGCCACTGCTGAACAAGTTCTAAAAGTTTTTCTGGATAACAAATGATATCTGAAAAAAACCAATCAATGGCCCCAATGTCCTCGGGCTTCACAGTGAAGGCATTGGTTTTCATAAAGTGAATTCGTGGCAAACGTGCGATATGGGGTTCAAGGGGTGCGCGATCAATGCTGACCACTTCACAACCCATTTGTTGTAAAACCCAGGTCCACCCACCAGGGCAACTGCCGAAGTCGACAACTTTCTGACCCGCTTCGGGTTTAACTCCATAAACTGTAAACAGCTCCCAAAGTTTTAAGTAAGCGCGAGAAGGCGGATTCTTTTTATCTTCGTTAAACTGAATTTCACCCAAAGGAAAAACAGAGTTCGTTTCGCTAGAAACCAGCAAAGTATTTTTATCTAATAAAGTCCAAGCACCCAATGGATCGCTGGGCAGCGGACTTAAAAAATCCATAATTCGGGGTTTTAACTTAGGAAGGTTGTCTTGAATCAGTTGCGCGCGACGATGGTTATCAACGCTATAACAAGCCCACAGTTTGCCGCGTTCTTTTAAAGCCTTAGCCGCTTGAGTGATAGATTCAAAAGTGATCACTTCTGGATTCAACCAGATTTGTTGAGCCCAAACAGAATCCTGAACGGGGCCATCAGCAATAATCAAATTGCCGTGCACTGATTTGATGTTTTTGATTTCTTCTTGAAGTTCGGGAAGAAACTGTTCGGTGGTGAGGTAAGCGATCATGGGGGAGATTATAAAGGAAAAAGGGAGCCTTGGCTCCCTTTTATTTGTTTGTGTAAATTGGTACTGCCCCAGCTTTGCCGGCGTCTGCCAATTACGCTGCTCTCGTTGCCACTGCCGGAGTCAATAGACCTCTGCTATTCCAGCAAGTCATAGCATCTGCCCAGAACTTTTCTTTCAGTTTAATCTCTGCAGGACTGAATTTAACCTTAGGATAATCCTGTTTAGTGAAGTGCTCAGTAAAGTGAGCTTCATCAGAACCACGGACGATTTTCATCATCATGTTGAAATGAACTTCAGAGAAAGGTTTGTTATCGACGAGCATTTTTCTGAGACCAGCCTCTGGCGTTTGAGTTAAGAAATTATAGAGGTTTGGTACATCATATTGTTGACTCATTTTGAGACTCCCTTTGATTTGTTGCATTTAATTTATCGGTCAGGAGTTGTCGGAGCTTGAATCAACTTCCAGTCAAAGGTCTAGGAAAAACGATTAAAACTTTTCCAGTTTCAATTTAATTGGCAATAAGTTTCAAAGAACCCTCAGAAAAAGGTCTAGGTGACCTTAAGTCCTAAGACCTTCCTCCGATCTAGGAGGCATGACAACACATAAAAGAACAAACATCATTTTAGCCGCTTTATTAACAACTGTGTGCGCAAGCTCTAGCTTTGCGATGGCAAAAAAACCACCTCAAGAATCTAAGGCGCCATCGACTCCAAGCCCGGCTCCCGCACCCACACCGGCTCCCGCGCCGACCCCTGCTCCAACTCCAGCTCCGACACCAACGCCGCCGCCAGCGCGCGAACCAGCAGCAATCTCTGATGATCTTACTCCGGAAGGATTTAACCCATTTACAGAAGTGGCTTATCCAGTAGGTGGCATCGTCGATACGACTTACAAGGGTTACCGCGAACTTCTTCCGGTGCGTGATGCTTCTAAAGGTCATCGTACTGATAGCTGTGATGCAAGCCTTGATGGTAACGATCGTTTCGCGGATCGCATCGCTTACGCAGTAGAACTAAAAATGCATGCTTCAAAAGCGCAGCTAGGTTATGTGGCTTCTTATTTTGGTTTAAATAAAGACGTAAACACGTATTTACCAAACAGTTTGATTTCGCATCCGTTGTGCAACGTAACTAATTCAACTCTGAATACAACTTACGGCGGGAAAAATGTACCGGGCGCAGCGACCATCAAAAAGATGAACGTTTTTGCTGATAAAATGAACGGCTATCGTCGCGAAGCTTTAGCAGGGAACCGTGATGGTTACGTGAAGGCTTCAAAACTTTGGTCAAAATATATGATGTGCTTATCTTACCTAGAGTCGTTAACGTCAGCGAACTCTTCAAGTACACAAAGAGTGGCTGAAAAGTATGCTCCATCTGGTTACCGTCGTCCTGCAAGTGTGGCTTTCTATGAAGATCCATACCAAGACGAAGCTTCTAGATTGAACATTGGTGTGTTCCAATTCACTCCGACAGCAAGTGGTAACATCCAAGCATGTATCCGTGAGTGGAACCAGGTTTACCCAAGCTGCGGTATTTCAACAAGCGCAAGTCAGTCTGAATTAATCCGCATTCTGGGCAGCTCTTTACAGACTTTCAATTCTTTCTGTGCGGCTTCGAAAGTAACAGGAATGTTTGCGGTGCAAGTGAATGCAGTAAAGGCTTACAATACGCATCCATATAACGTGAATTCAAGTGGCAGCTTAAAAGCTCCAGCTGAACGTTGCGTAAGTCCGCATATGTCGGTGGGGCGCTCGTACAACCACTTCGGTCCTTTCCAAAACGTGATGGGCGATACGGTGGATAAATTGTTATCTTGTACATTGAATGGTGAATACTAAAAAAAAAGCCCCTGAAACGGGGCTTTTTTCGTTTAGGCCTTTTCGGTTTGGCCTAGGCGTCCTACTGATTTGATCAGCTTTTCCATGCCGCTGCTAATCGACTGCTTTTCCTCGACAGAAAAGTCAGACCAGAACTTAGAAATACGCTCGTGATAAAGCGGAGCGATTTCTTGGCAAGCTTGAATGCCTTTTTCAGTTAAAAGGATAACGAACGAACGACCATCTTTTTCATGGGTAGTTCTTTTCACAAGTTCTGCTTTTTCAAGACTGTTAATAAGGCCAGAAATCGTTGCTTGCGTAACGCCCACTTTTTGCGCGATCTCTGAGGGCATCAAGCCACCTGGAGTTCTGTTTAGCAACAACATCAAGGCAAAGCGACCCGATGAAAGATTGTATTGCGAAAAGAATTTATCAAGGTTCACTTCAAGATCAGTACTGATTTTACGCAAAAGGATATGGGAGTAGAATGTTAAATGATCCAACTCAGGATGCAGCATTTTAGCACTCTCTTGAATCTCTTTATACGTTGGAATTTCCGTAAAAAACAATTTAGCCATGTTCCGACTCCACCTAATAAGGCCAGCAATTTAATTTCGTTGCATAAGCAGTTTATTTGGGAACAAATACAGGCGCAAGAAAAACACCACATTTGTAGGACAAAATCCTTTGATAAGAAACCAAAAATCGTTTTGAATTTCAATACTTTAGGTGGTGTGATGTTAAGAAATCTTGTTAACTAAGGAGAACTTAAAAAAAAAGCCCCTCCGAATGGAAGAGCTTTCTACATTTGTTTGTCAAAACAGTTTGTTATTCCAAAGTGTAAAGAACAACTTTTACTGAATCTCTAGAACCCAATGATTTTTGCAAGCATCCTTTAGCTACTTCAAATGGAGTAAGGCCTTTTGCTGCAGAGAAAGTGATGAATAGCATTCCATTCACGCTTTCGCCTTCAACCAAGCAGCGGTTGTCTCTAAGATTCAAAACGCGGCCTTTAGTTACAGGAAGCTCGCCGTCTTGAGTGAATTTAATCGCGCATGAAAAGAAAGTTTTTGGTTTAACAGTGTCAGCTTCATCGATTGTGCTGATGCAAGAGTTATAAACGTTAGAGATAGTTCTTTCTACCGCGATTACGTTTCCAACTTTACGATCGTTTGCTTGAGCAGAAAAAGCCAAAAGTAGCGATGCTACGACAAAAAATAGTTTCATAAGTCCTCCGTCTTTAGACCCTGATAGCCTTTCATTTTTTTGATAGGACTCAAGCCTAAAGGCGGCGTGTCTATGTAAAAGAATCGCAACTTGTTACATTAACTTCCGGCGGTTGCCATTTTGGTCGACTTTAAGAGCGCCCGTGGTCCAAAGAACCCCTGAATAGATCACCCACAGCAATAACACCGCTGACGAGATTTCGACGGCGAAAGGAAGGCCTGTAGGAAGTGTCAGATCAGTAAAAAGCTTATCCATAGCGGCTCCCAGCGTGGTTCTTAAATGCTAAACCCTAAAAACCGCTCGGAGCAAATGAACTATATACAGGTGTCTTTATACAAGACACTAGGCATAGAAATCGGGGATTGTGACAATCAAAGCACGGTCTTTCATGACGACCATCGTGTGTTCAAATTGAGCCGTTCGATATTCAGGCCCTGTTACCAGAGTCCAACCGTCAGCTTCTTCATCCACAAAGCGCGCACCCGTAGAAACGAAAGGTTCAATTGTGATCACATGACCTTCACGCAGTTTGCGTTTGTCGTTCTTGTCAAAGTAACCCGCGATAAATTTTGGCTCTTCATGCAGTCCCTTGCCGACACCGTGACTTCCTAAATTTTCGATGACTGTGTAGCCGTGTTCTGTGGCGACTTTTTGAATGTTGTAGCCGATGACGTTGATGTTTTCTTGCGCCTTAACAGCGGCGATCGCGGCGTCTAATGCGGCCTTAGTAACATCCAGCAATCTTTGATCTTCCTTACGACCCGGAGGAACGATGAATGAGCCACCATTGTCGGCAAAATAACCACCAAATTCAGCAGATACGTCGATGTTGATGAGATCGCCTTTTTTGATTTTCTTGCTGGAAGGCACACCGTGGGCAGCTTCGTGATTTAAGCTGATGCAATTAAAACCAGGAAAGTTGTAAGTCACTTTAGGACCTGACTTGGCACCGTGCTTTTCTAAATAAGCTCCGCCTAAATCATCAAGTTCTTTCGTAGTCATGCCCGGTTCCATGGACTTTGCCATGTGCTGCAAACAGTTTGCTACGATTTTGCCAATTTTCTTCAGACCTGCTAGATCTGCTTCCGTCTTTACGATCATAGGTTAGGGTTATACACTTAAAGCGATGACGAAATCCACTGCTCCCGTATTAATCTTAAAGAAAGCAGCGGCCCGGAAACTTTTACCGGTGATTTCAGAACAGGATCATAAAGGTTCCCGGGGGCGCAGTTTAATTTTAGCAGGAAGTGCGCAGTTCCCCGGTGCTGCCGTTTTAGCAGCAAAAGCTGCATTGCGAATGGGAAGTGGCTACGTTTGTGTCGCGCAAAAAAATGTTTCTATTTCCAGTCTTGAAAATCCCGATTTCCTGGTGGCTGATTTGAATAAAACACCCTGGCAAGAGATCCAATTTAATTCGGTCCTCGTAGGCCCTGGTTTTGGAATAAACGATTTTACTGCTTCGGTCATCCAGCAGTTAAAGCAGGCTCAAGTCGAAAATGTAGTGCTTGATGCAGATGCCCTTCGAGTTTGCGCTGACGAAAAACTTTTTCCTGTTCCAGATCAGTGGATTCTTACCCCTCACGCCGCTGAAATGGGATATTGCTTAGGTATTAACAGTTCCGACGTCAATAGTGACCGCGAAGCCAGCATTCGTGAAGGGCATGCCCTGATGGGGGGGGTGGTGTTGCTTAAAGGTCATCGAACACTGATTTTTAGCGGCAAAGATGTTTATACAAATGCCACCGGCAACTCCGCTTTGGCGAAATCAGGAACCGGGGATGTTCTTGCTGGGATCATTACCGCCTTAAGAGCCCAGGGTCTTTCCGCCCTTAAAGCCGCTTTATTAGGTGCCTACGTCCATGGTGCCACGGCCAACTTATGGAAAGCGCATAAAAAGGATCTGATATCCATGACTGCCAGTGATGTTATTGATTATTTGCCTGAAGTCTTATTCCGGATCCGGAACTCTTAAAAATTTTACTATTTGTGAACCTGTCACGACTCTGACTTTCTTTTTTGAATCCTCCCAGGTAAAACCTTCGGCAAACCAGGGAGATAAACATGAATCGCCAGCTATTTTTAGCAGCTTTGATGACTTTGACCGTTCAAGCAAATGCGCAGACTTCAACTACCACTGTATCAGCACCAGCTACCCAAGAATCTGTCCTTAAAACAGACAGCGTTTTGCAAAATAAAAAATTCGAAGACAATAAAGAAATCACGGATTCAAAACTTAAAGCTGAAGGCGGCTCATTCTCTCGTTACTCTTTAAAAGTTTCTTTAAACTTCAGCGGCCCTCCAGTGGGTGACCTTTCAAACAAACGCCAGCCAAACCCAGATGGAAACATCGGAAACTCTGAAACTTCTTTAGGTGGTAGCTTAAGTGCTCGTTACCGTCTGGATAGCAAAAGCGCATTAAGCACAGGAACAGGCGTAAGTGCTTTGACTCCTTTTCACGGTGTTGAGCGTGTTGACGTTAGAAATCCTTTTTTACGCTACGACCGCAGTTCACGCCTAGGCGAAGTTCAAATTCGTAACTCTTACGACGTATCACTAAATACCAATCCTGCTTTCCAAAAAGTAGGTCAAACTTCTGGTGTTGGTTACGATAACTCGGTGGTTTACAACATTGGTACTTCTGGATTCGCTGTGGGTTTAGATTCTTCGATCAGTGCTTTCATCTATGACCGCGGTTATGAAAAAAGCGATAGAACTGCTAGCCGTTACTATGTAGGCTTTTACCCGCAAGTGAAATACAACTTCTCTGATAAAGTGAACATGTATAACTCTTTTGCCTTTGGTTTTGCGAACCCACGCGCTCGCGATAGCGAATTCGATCTTTTAAACAAAACAGTTTCGGGTCGCTTGGGAATGGGCATGGCCTTTACTAAGGACATCTACTTTGCTCCATTCTTGAACTACTACCCAGAAAATCTAAGAACTGAGTCGACGACGTTCAGTTTCTCGACAATCTTCTCGATTCTTTAATAGGGTCCAATTTCATTCTTAAAAAACACCAAAGCCAGGATTACACTCCTGGCTTTTTTTGTTGGACATAGGTCTATGGCGTTTGAGTCCTCTTGACGGTCTTTGCAGAACACCGAAAAATATTACTTCGGAGGCCGCATGGACTTAAAAATGCTCAAATCAATTTATCTTTTTTCTGAATTTTCTGATGCAGATTTGCAGAAGGTCGCTTCAGTTGCTGAACTTAAAAATTTCGTTCCTGGTCAGGATATCTTTTCTGTCGGGCAGGAGGCGGATGCTTTTTATGTCGTGGTGATGGGTTCCGTAAAAATCTCTGTTAGCACGGGTGGCGGTGATGAGATTCAAATCAGAACTTTAGGATCTGGTTCTCATTTCGGTGAAATGCCCTTCATTGATGGTGGCAAAAGATCTGCGACCGTTCAAAGTATCGAATCATCCCATATCGCCGAAATCCCGTTTGCAAAATTAAGCAATCTATTTCAAGCAGATCCAGCAATGGCTTTGAAGTTTTATAGAGCCACGGCGAAGTCATTAGGTGTGCGTTTGCGTGCAACAACATCTGATTTAAATGCGATGAAAGAACTAAAATTCCAGCAGTAGCTTGATTTGCAAACTGCCAAAAAAAACAAAAACCATAATCCCTTGTGCGATTATGGTTTTTTGTTTTGTAGCTAATTTTTCTAGCTTAGTTAAGGCGGCCCCGTCTCCGTATGTAAAGCCAATTCACGAATCTCCCTGTTATAGATATATTCGCGACGTACTACTTTAAAATTCGCCATTAAGGCTCCTTTCGTACAAGGTAGTAAACTTATCGGCTAGACCTTTGTAGAGTTAAGGCCTTTTTATTTTTTTCTGCGGATTTTTATCCGAATCTAGAATTGAAACGGCTTTTTTTTGCTCACAAGTTTTTCACTGTCGAACTTTTATATGCGCTTAATTTCAAACGATCAAATAAGTTAAGAATCATCATATAAGTTAAGCCCCATAATGGTGGATCCCTGTCTAAATGAACTGCAGGCAAACGAATTCCACCGGTATCGCGCACGACTCCATAAAATGTTTGTCGGTGCGGTGACAGGATTTCTTTCAGAGGCGTCCAAAAGAAATCGGCCACCTCAGAAGCATCCAATGTGATCCCAAATTCGCGATCAATATGAAACACGAAAGGTCGAATATAAAAATCCAGCATCGTTCCTGATTTGCGGGCTTGTATATCGTCAAGACGACCTACAAGCTCATCAGGTGAAAGTTGCAAGCCGACCTCTTCCTGAGTTTCGCGCAAAGCTGCATCCAGATCCGAAGCATCAGATTCTTCCCTTTTGCCACCAGGAAAAGCGATGTGTCCTGACCAGCGATCGTCGGGATTGAAGGCTCTTTGAATAAAAGCGACTTCTAAATCTTCCATTTTTTGACCCCGAAGAATCACTGCGACACAGGCATGACGGTGCAGTTTTTCATGAAGATCCAAGGGCGCCGGGTTTAAAAACAATGACTTTAAGCTATTCGTCAAAGGGTGTTCCTTTTGTTACTTAAATATCAGAACAATATTTACGGCATTTTTCATCTTGTTTTCAGTGAGCTGATGAGTCAGGCTCGACCCTAGACAAGCAGCTCCTTTTATTAGACACATCAACCTTACTTGGAGGTTCAAAAATGAAAGCACTTTTAATGTCTTTTGTCCTATTAGCGTCTGCGGTTTCTTTTGCTGGTCCTGATTGCACAAAAGAACCAAAAGAAAAATGGATGCCAGAAGCCAAAATGAAAGAGATGATTTTGTCACAAGGCTATAAAATTAAAAAATTCAAAGTCGACGGCAATTGCTATGAAATCTACGGTTGGGATAAAGAAGGTAAAAAAGTAGAAATTTACTTTAACCCAGTAGATGGAAGCATCGTAAAACAAAAGTAAGACCGATGAAAAAGGCCCAACTGACTGCGTTGTCGGGCCTTGTCCTCGCTCCAACGTGGCGCTGCCACGTCTGCGCTGTGGGAAGACCCTCCGCCTTGCATTTGGACCTTTTTGATCGGTCTTGTGCTGTGGAGTTGGCTTAAGGAGAAAAATGGAAATGAAGAGCCCGGAAAGAATATACGTTTGGGATATTTTTGTTCGGGTTTTTCATTGGACTTTGGTGATCTGTGTTTTTTTAAACTTCTGGGTTACTGAAGAAGGCGATACTCCGCACGAAGTTCTTGGGTATATTGCTGCGGGGTTCGTCGTTGCGCGATTGTTTTGGGGATTTTTTGGTAGCCCCTATGCGCGTTTTAAAATCTGGCTTGCTTCACCCAAGTCTATTTTTTCTTATCTTCGTAATTTCAAAACCCGTAAAACCTATCAGTCCCACAACCCGATCGCAGGTTGGATGATCATTTTTTTAATGAGCTGTATTATTGGATTAGCAGTTTCAGGTTTCATGATGGGCACAGATAAATATTTCGGCGAGGAGTGGGTCGAAGAGCTTCATCACTGGATTTCAGACATCTTAATGGGTGCTGTCGCGATTCATATCATCGGGGCACTTTATGAAAGCCGCCACGAAAAACAAAATCTCGTGGCGGGGATGGTTCACGGATATAAAAACAAAGTGGACTAGCGGCAAGAACGGCGGGATACCTGTTCTGAATTTTCACTGCAGTTTGTGATTCGGCAGTTTTCATAACGATACTGGCAGCGATCCATAGCATCGCGTTCAGCATCGAAGCGATACTCAGAACGACCTTGAACTGTCATTTTGTAGCCGCGGTAATCAACACCTTCAGCAGTGCACGTCGTGTTTTTGATGCTGCAAGTTTCAACGCAGTCGCCATGTTTTTTCAAACACTCTCGACAACTGCCATGACCACCCCAGTGTTCTTCCCAGCCGTTGTCTGTCGCAGAACAAGTGACTTGTGAATGACCGCCACCTGGGTAACGAGGAGGACGACCTCCATCACCTGGACGAATCCAATCAAAGATTCCTGCGTAAGTGTTCAAAGCAAAAAAACTAATTAAAAAAATGGTGGTTAGTTGTTTCATTCATTCCCCCTTTAAATGGTTAAGCACTATTTTGCTTTTCAAAGAGGGTGCCAACAAAGATGGAGTCATAATGTAACCAGAGCGCTTTACGCACTTCGGCTTTTTCGCAGCAGTTCTTACGCTTCTTTTTTTCTTAAAAGAATCAACCAACAGACGACGCTGACGATGGCTGCAAAAAAGTATGGAGCACCAGGCAGGTACACATCAGTCCTTTGCGCAGTAAACATCGCAAACAGTTTTGTCGTCACGATCGGAGTGATGATCGCAGCTAAACTTGCAAGACTTACAAGTGTTCCTTGCAGCTCGCCTTGTTCATGGGGCGGAGTTTTGTGACTGATTAAAGACTGCAAAGCCGGCGTGGCCACCCAAAATACCGAAGAGAAAATTAGAACGACATACATCATCCAGCCCTCATTTGCTAAACCGAACAGTGCAAAAGCAACGGCATAACCCAAAGATCCGTAAGCGACGGATTTATATTCACCAATCCACGGAATAATGACTCGAGTCAGCCATCCTTGCGCTACGGCACTTAGTAAGCCCACAACCGCCAAAGAAAAACCAACCTCTGCCGTCGACCAGTTGAATCTTTTCTCAGTATACAAAGTCCAAATCGATGGATGCGTCTGCCCAGCCAGCGAGAACAAGAAATAGATAATTAGAAATGCCAGAATGTGTTTCGCATCAAAAACTTTTTTAAGTGAACTTAGCGGGTTGATTTTGCTGATGTCGACCTGGCGACGTTTTTCCTGCGGCAATGATTCAGGCAAAATAAATAATCCAAATAAGAAATTCAGCAAGTTCATTCCTGCCGCCATCAAGAATGGATAGTGCGGGCCATAGTGACCAAGCAGGCCACCAATTGCAGGACCTATAATAAATCCCAAACCGAAGGCAGCGCCAATCATCCCAAAGTTTGCCGCGCGATTTTTATCATCACTGACGTCAGCAATATAAGCCATTGCCACTGTGATATTCGCACCCGTTAAGCCCGCAAGAATTCGACCTGCAAAAAGAATCCAAAGATTTGGTGCAAAGGCCATTAACAGATAATCAAAACCGGCCACCAACAAACTTACTAACAACACTGATCGACGCCCGAAGCGATCAGACAGCGCACCCAATAGCGGGGAAGCTAAAAACTGCATCAACGCGTATAAGGAAATGAAATAACCAAAATAAGAAGACACCGAAGTTTCTGAACTTACAAAGCGTCGCATGATGTCGGGTAGGGAAGGAATGACTAGGCCGATACCGATCATATCCAAGGTGACAGTGATAAAAATGAATATAAGGCCTGCTTTAGAATTTTTCATAAGAAAACGGTAACAACAAAAAAATGCACTGGCAATTAACCACTCTAGAAGGCCCGCGGTTCTAGTAGATAACGGAGGGCAAGGATGCGCTTCTTAATAGTAATAATAAGTTTATACGGTTCATTTGCAAATGCAGCGGTACAGGATTTCAACTCTCTCGTAAAGGAGGCATCGATCCAGCAAAAGATCATTCACAAAAAGTTATTGCAGTCGATTCAAAATACGAAAGTTCTAGTGGCTTCAAATGAAGTTCAAGAAGGGGAGTTTGCAGAGAATCCAGAGGACATTAAAGTAAGACTAGTACGTGCGAATTAAATAATAACAATATCAAAAAATAAAAAAGGCTCAGACGTAAAACGCTGAGCCTTTTTATTTTCTAAGTTAAAAACTTAGATTAGTAACGAGGACGTCCGCCGCCGAAGCCGCCGCCACGGTTTCCACCGCCACGGTTGCCGCCGCCACCGAAGCCACCACCACGGTTCTCACGAGGAGCCATTGGTTTAGCTTCAGAAACGTTGATGTTACGACCTTGTTGGTCTGTACCGTTTAATTTTTCGATAGCTGCAGAAGCTTCTTCGTCAGAAGACATTTCTACGAAACCGAAACCTTTTGAACGACCAGAATCGCGATCCATAACGATGCGAGCTGATTCAACAGTTCCAAACTCACCAAAGATATCTGCTAAGTATTGGTCGTCACATGAATATGATAGATTTCCAACGTAAATTTTTTTGCCCATGAATTCCTCCTTAGGATTGGGTGCCACTAAAGAGAAGAAAGGCCGAACGCTATTCACTCAAGAGAGACGGTATTGGAGTCTTCTTTCTAGCGTAAAGTGTTGCGGATTTAAAGAGGAAACTTTCAGACTGAGTAAAAATGTGCCTCAGATCAAATGTATTAGATTTCAAATCGAATATATGAGATCTGGCCTTACATCTGTGTCACATAGAACGAAAGCACCATTTTCGTGTGTTGAACGGGGGTTCTCTGGTTGTCGGCACTTCTAAAGGGAAGCTCTTGCTTAGCGAGGCTTAAGTGTTCGAAATACAAATTCAAAGAGAGGTGTACGATGAAAAAATGGATCCTGTTAGTGATCTGCAGTATCGCCTTTAGCGCCTATGCCGCAGAAAAAGTAAAAGTATCAGCAGAGCAAACTCAAGTTTACGATGATATCAAACAAACTTTAGGAATGGTTCCCACTTTCATGAAAGAATATCCTGCAGAAGGTATCGCCGGAGCCTGGGAAGAGTTTAAGGGCATTCAATTAAGTCCAAACACAGCCCTTGATGGAAAAACAAAGGAACTTATTGGCCTTGCAGTGTCTTCGCAAATTCCTTGTCGTTACTGTATTTACTTCCATAAAAAAGCATTGGCATTTCACGGCGCAAAACCGGAAGACATTCGTTTAGCCATCGCTATTGCGGGCTTCACCAGAAAGTGGAGCGCAAATCTTTACGGTAATCTTTACGATGCAGAAGTCTTTAGAAAAGACATCGATCGTATGGTTGCAGCTACGGCCAAAATGCCTCAGCAAACGGAAGTCAAAGAGCCTGTTCAAGTGACTGACGCGCAAAGTGCTTACAAAGAAATCGAAAAGACTTTTGGTTTTGTTCCGGCCTTCTTAAGAAATTATCCCGAAGCTGGAATTGCAGGAGCATGGAAAAACTTTAGGGACATGAATGCGAATCCGAACACGTCTTTGTCGCCTAAAACGAAGGATCTTATTAGCCTAGCTGTTTCAAGTCAGATTCCTTGTGATTATTGCACCTATGCTGACACGCGCTTTGCAACAGCAAATGGTGCAAGTCCCCAAGAAATTAAAGAGGCTGTTGCCTTAGCAGGTATTGTGCGTAACTGGAGCACAGTGCTTAACGGTGTTCGGCAGGATGAAAAAGCATTTGAAAATGAAGTAAATCAAATTTTTAAATACTTAGATAAATCAAAAGCAATGCCGCCAAAAAAAGTGTCTCAAAGTAAATAATGCCAAGATCAAGGTTGCGGGCTTCTTGAAAGCCCGCTAGCTTTTTAGAATGAAAGTCATTCGAAGTTTAGAATATCAGACGATGTCCTGGAAAAACGGACTGGGCTCTACCGCCCAAATTGATATTTATCCCGCATCAGCCGTTTTCCCTCAGGATTTTTTATGGCGCATCAGTTCTGCCACGGTGGAAGCGTCATCGCCCTTTTCAAATTTTCCTGGTTATGATCGTTTGTTAAGTGTTTGGAAAGGAGCGGGACTGTTTCTTAATGGCGAAAAACTTGGGCAAAGTCATATTCTAGCATTTCCTGGCGAGCGAGTGATCGAATCAGAACTTGTCACCGACACAGTTGTCGACCTGGGAATTATTTTTAACCGCGCAAAGGTAATTGCTCATATGAGTTTTCAAAAAATACAAGATGAAGAGTTTCACTTTGATTGTGCTGAGACAGCGAACTACTTTTTCTGCTGTGAGGGATCTATCAAGGTTCAAGGATTTGGCGAAGCTGTCTTATTGAAACAAGGCGACACATTAAAGGTTGATGCTAAGGAAAGTATAAAGCTAAGTAGCGCTTTCAAAGCGGCCTTCTATCGTTTTCAGATACAGATACTGTAAACGGATGTACCAAACAGAGAAATTTCATTTTGAGAATGTGTTGAATGTGACAACGCCTGTTAATTTTCTGACGATCAAGTGCCATTAAACGGCTCAATAGCAGGCCCAGTCTTTGCTTTATAGCTTTGTATGACAAACGCAAAGAACTCAGTACATACAGTGAAAGTCGCAACTAAACTTGTTACGAAAACTATTCTAGCAAGTGTTTTCGTCATCGTTGCGGAAGCGGGGATCGCACCACTGTGCTCAAGTAGCACAGCAACGACTTCTGTTTATTTCATCCCGCATGTGAAGGACTACTGTCAGTCTTCGCAACCTTGCGCAGCTTTCCGTCGTGAGGTTCGTATGCAGGGTTCAGGGATCCTTCCGGGGAATCGTCTGTTAACTTATAATAATAAAACGATTTCGATGGGAAATTGTGAAACTGCTTTTGGGGCTTCAAACCAATGTTTGATTCCCTATATCTCTGTAGCTGCTGATCCAAAGTACTATAGCATGGGCGACATTATCGAAATGCCATCACTGAAAGGTAAAGTTATGACTTTACCAAACGGTAAATCCTTTGTTCATCCAGGCTATCTGATTGTGCATGACAAAGGTGGAGCTATTAAAGGTCCAAATCGTTTTGATCTTTTCACTGGCACAATGGGCATGCATGATGAAAGAAATTCGTTTGGTACAAATGCAGATGTTAATACTATCATGGCCGACGTAAGTGATTGTTCTGATCGCAAAAACTTCTGGGTTACTCGCCGTGGTTCAGAACAAAATGAAATGAAAATGGCAGTGATTCACGAAGCGCTTGAAGGTACAAGTTCAAACTCTTCGATGCAAATTGCGATGGTTGCAAATTCAACATCAGGAGTGAGATAGGATGCGGGCTTCTTTGATTTTCATCTTAGTTTTTATCGGCTACTTAAATCTAAGTATGGCGGCAGACAAGATTGATATGTCTGCCCCGCCATTTTGGATGTCTTCGTATGACGAATTTAAAGATCTGCGCGCAGATCAAAAAGAATTCTATCTAGAAAAACTGCAGGTTTCGCTGAAATCGATTCCTGGCCTAGAAAAGACGTCGAAAAGTAAATTAGAAGAAGCTGCAGAATGGTATCAAACCTGGAATAGTATTCGTCGTAAGCTTTACCAGGCTTGCCAAGATAAAGAACTGGTGAAAGAGTGCGAACAGATCGCAGACATTCGTATCCAGGCTTTAGATATGTACGGTAATCAAAAGCTTGAAAATCGACACGCCCAGGGACTTGATCTAGATGTGAAGGCTGAGGAAACGGCTCCAACCAAAAAGAAAAAATAACAAAAAAAGCCGGGAACACCGGCTTTTTTATTTTATCTTAATTCCAAAATAAAAAGGGATTCGGCCGACAAGGTCGTTGCCATTTAAAAAAAGAGCTGAGGAAGTAGAAAATCCCTCTGTTACCAAAGGTTTCACCGCGAAAGTTTTTTCGTCTATGCTACTAATTATGAACTTTTCAGTGTCATTCACTTCAAAGCGTATTGAAAAATCGGGGAACCGTTTTAAAACTGCATCGTTCATAGAGGCCGATAAAAAAAGAATACCGCTTGGGGTCAAGCGATATCGATTCAAAGAGGAATAACTAGCATTGGTAGGTTTTATTGAAATTTCTAAGGCACTGGACTTGGCAAAGCAGATGTCTTTTGATGATTCTTCGGTGCGGATGCGGAACTTTTCTAAATCAAACCAAGTGTCTTTATCCAGCCAGCTATGATTTTTTTCGATAAGGTGGGAAACCAGCGCATTTCCTTTTTCATGGGACCCGGTGACCAAGGCGTAGCAAAGTTTTGTAGCATAGCTTCTGATGGCTTTTTTATCGGTATAAAAATTTTCACCAAATTCTTCATCTTGTGAAATCTGTTGGGCAAAAAAATCTGCCAACGCTTCGTGAGTTGCACGGTGATCAATCGAATCTAAAAAATCCGTTGTGCACGTATGGGGGAACTTCTGACAAAACATTGCATGAAAAGTTTCATGATAAATGACGTCTGAAGAATTTAAGCCCATGTTGATGACGGATTTATTGCTGCAAAAATAAATAAGTTGGTCTGTATAATTATAACCAACGCGAAGGCAGTTACTGCTATTTAAATCGATCTTGATGTCTTTAGATAACTGGCCAAATATCTTTTCAAATTCTGAAATTGCTAGCCGGGCGTGTTGTTGTAAGAAACTAAGATCACTGTCATTTTGGGCGCCAAAAATCTGCACGTTCGCAGACCAGGCCCTCGCACCAAAGAGAACTAAAATGAAAATTAGAAAACAGGCTTTCACAATACCACCGTAACCCAAACGCAGAATAGATACTAAGAGTTCAAAGTAATTAGAAATAAATTTAGTGTATGGACGTAGAATTGACGGTGCCAGTATAAAATTGACTCTATGAAGGACCAAAAAATGTCATTCGTTGCCATAATTTCATGCTGGGTAAAATAAGCACAACCTCTTTCAATGCGCAGTGATAGCTCGAAGTGACGGCGTTGAACTTGCAATAGATTTCTCAAATTCACTTTTTAAGATCTCTAGGAAGGAGTTCTTCTATGTTGGCAATGACCTATCGGGGACCCTATAAAATCCGCCTTGATCATAAACCGATGCCTGATATTGAACATCCCAATGACGCCATCATAAGAGTCACCCGCGCTGCCATTTGTGGCTCTGACGTTCATATTTTCCATGGTCTTGTGCCAGACACCAGAGTTGGATCTACGTTTGGTCATGAGTTCACAGGGGTGGTCGAGGCTGTTGGATCTTCAGTGCAAAACTTAAAAGTCGGCGATCATGTACTAGTTCCGTTTAACATTGCCTGCGGAGCTTGCTTTTACTGTACAAAACAGCTTTTCGGAAATTGCGACAACACCAATCCTAACTCGACGGTAGGTTCCGGAATTTATGGCTATTCGCACACCACGGGGGGATATGATGGTGGCCAAGCAGAGTATGTGCGAGTGCCTTTCGCTGATGTGGGACCAATGAAGATTCCACCTGATTTCAACTTAGAGGACGCGCTGTTACTGACCGACGTAGTTCCAACGGGTTATCAAGCAGCCGAAATGGGTGAAATTAAAGAAGGCGATACGGTTGTTGTTTTTGGTGCAGGTCCGGTTGGAATTATGGCAGCAAGATCTGCGTGGCTGTTCGGTGCAGGGCGAGTGATTGTGGTTGATTATTTGGAATATCGACTTGAGTTCGTAAAAAACTACGCAAAATGCGAGGTTGTAAATTTCAGAGAGCACAAAGACATCGTCCAATATCTGAAAAGGATGACTGATGATTTAGGTCCTGATGTTTGTATCGACGCTGTCGGTTGCGAGGCGAAAGGTTTGAAGTGGCAGGAAATTTCTGGGATCAAAATGAAAATGCAAGCCGGATCTGCGACAGCTATTATGTGGGCCATTGATTCTGTAAGAAAAAACGGGGTTGTATCTATAGTTGGGGTTTATGGCCCGCCATTTAATACAGTCCCTATCGGTACAGCCTTAAATAAAGGCCTTACGTTAAGAATGAATCAAGCAAACGTAAAAAGATATTTGCCGCACTTGATTGAACATGTTCGCGCTGGAAACTTAGACCCTAAAGCGATCATCACTCATCGTGTTCCACTTGAAGGAGTCGTCGATGCGTATCACATGTTTGATAATAAGGAAGATGATTGCATTAAGTGTATTTTAATTCCACCAAGCGAAAGACACTAGGAGGTTCAAATGGAAATGGAACAAACGCGTATTCCATCAGGTGTGCCAGGTTGGGGAGCAGATCTTCCCAAAGCCAACCGTCCTGGTGTTCCTCGAGAAAGAAAAGTCGATAAGGAAGATAACGGGGCAAGATGGCAAGCCATGGATCGTCAGCAGCCGCACATGAAAATTCATAAAAGTATTGAAAGGCCCGCGCTAACGCCAGTATTTGGCACGGCTTGTCCGCCAAAAGGTCTTAGCGGGTTTTTACGCGATCAAGCTTATAAGCTCGGCGAAGACAAAGTGTCTCGCTGGATGATGCTGATGCTGGCTGACCGTTGTGACATGGTTGAAAGCGGAATGGATGAACTTATTTTCGGCCCACCAACTCAAACAGAAGAAGAACGTCGCAAAAGAAAAAACACTGTTTATGGCGTCGGTGCCGGGCTTGGCATCGCAGCACTAGCGCTGATTCTAAAAAGTCGCAAAAAATAGTTTTTATCTCGACACAGATTCGAAAAGGCACCTAAAAAAGGTGTCTTTTCTTTTTGGTCTCCGTATTAAACTTGATCTTATTTCTAATCATTCTTCAATTCATATTTTTTATGACTCTGGCGCGAAACCTTTGTCCAGAGCCAATCTAGAGCTCTGCCGCAATTTCCTATAAGCTTGAAAGGTTCTGTGAAGTATTAATTAGGAAGTGAGATGACTGTACTTAAAAAACTAAAAGCCATCCAGAAAGGCATTGCTAGTTGCAAAGAGTGCCCGCAGATGTGCGGTACACCCGTGCATGGGCCAGCCATTGAAAGTTCCGTAATGCTTATTGGTCAGGCCCCAGGAGTTCATGAAAGTACTTTTGGAAAGCCCTTTGCCTATACTGCCGGTAAAACACTTTTTAAATGGTTTTATGAGGGCACTGGCATTGACGAAGAGACATTTCGTACAAAGATTTACATTGCGGCCGTGGCGCGCTGTTTTCCTGGAAAGGCGGGGAAGGGTGACAGAGAGCCCAGCGCCGCTGAAATTGCGAATTGCCGAAATCATCTGCAAAAGGAGGTAGAGGTGTTAAAACCAAAACTTGTGATTGCAGTGGGACGCGTGGCGATCACGGAAGTCTTGGGCGCAAAAGATTTTCCTAAATCGAAAACTTTAGGGGACGTCGTCGGCAAAAAGTTGAAGGGACTGTTTCATGGCCAAGCAGTGGATGTGATTTGCTTACCTCATCCCAGCGGAGTTTCAACTTGGCCCCACAGTGTGGAAGGAAAAAAGAAACTCAAAAAAGCATTTAGCCTTTTAGGATCCCATCCTGATTGGCAAGAAAGGGTTCAGTGAAAAAAGCCATGCTTGTTTCTATTATGGTATTTTTTAAATCAATTTTTTCTTGGGCTGATGATTGGCGTACAGCGGATCGCAGTTCTATTGGTATAGCTCCGACTCCGCAGTCAGAAACTAGAGCCATGGTGCAGGTCTATTCTGCACGCACCTATGGATGGAAGGGAAATCTTGCTGTCCATTCCTGGCTTGCTGTGAAACAGAAAAATGCCAAGCAGTACGATGTGTATGAGGTGATGGGCTATTACGCTAATCATGGAATGAAAGTCGTGCGCTTAACCCATCGTCAACCTGATCAAAAATGGTTTGGTAATGAGCCGACATTGCATTTTGATTTGCGCGGTGAAGAAGCTGAAAAGATGATTCCCCATGTGGTGAAAGCTATTGAGTCTTATCCCTATCCCGATTCTTATCGAATTTGGCCTGGGCCAAATAGTAACACCTTTGTTTCCCATGTGATGCGCAATACTCCGGGCTTGTATGCAAGCTTGCCTCCCCATGCTGTTGGTAAAGATTGGATCGGCACGGGGCAGCCTGTTGGGTTTTCTGAATCCGGCACGGGCGTACAACTTTCTTTGTTTGGCTTGTTGGGTGCCACGGTCGGATTAGAAGAAGGAATTGAGCTAAATCTTTTAGGCATGAGTTTCGGTGTTGATTTCGCAAATCCTGCGATCAAACTTCCATTTCTTGGAAGATTAGGAATGAAGGACAAAGCTTTATTTCAAAAAGATTTTACCGTCCCAGAAATCACTGAAGGACAGAAGTTATCCAAGGAAGGATCGTTATGACTATTTATACGGTCGGCTATGAAGGCTGTGACATTGATCAATTTTTAGAGGGTTTAAAGAAAAACAAAGTTAGCTATATTATTGATATTCGCAAGAATCCAGTCAGTCGCAAAAAAGGTTTTTCAAAGTCTCGCCTGCGCGAGCGTCTTGAGGAAAAAGGCATCGGGTATATTCACTATGGCACTTTAGGAACACCCAATGCCTGGCGAAAGGAAGAAAAAGCAAAACTGATCACTCGCAATCAGATGTTTGGAAAGTTTGTTGATGAAATCATTCCAAAAACGCAAAAAGAATTGCAGGAAGTGGTAGAGCTTGTAAAACAAACTGATCGTGCGGCCTTGTTGTGTTATGAAGCTGATGCTTCGGATTGCCATAGACATTTTGTGGCTGAAGAGCTTCGTAATAAAACCAAAATGAAGGTCATTGACTTAGATGTGTTGCCTGAAGGTTCCGATCTAGGAATGTTTGGAAAGCCTTTAAAGAAGGCCAAGAAAGCATCATAAAGAAAGGCTGCATGAAAGCAGCCTTTTCCTTTTCTGGATTACTATGGCAATTCGTATTCTAAATCGACTGAGGTTGGAAGTGAGCCTGTCTGACCATTATTCCAAACATTTACTGGAGTAGAAACTGTTATAGTTCCAGTTACTGTATCAAGTTTGATGGCATCTAAGAATTCAGAATTTGTGGCAGGGAACTGTGGTAAGACGAAGTCACGGCCATTACCAGACTGATGACAGTTTTTACCCGCGATATTTAATTCAGTCGAGATCTGTGTTTCATCGAAGTTTGTCATACATCCTGGCGCATCGTTTAGATAAGCAGCCCAAGTTCCCCACGAGTACATGGTCATTAAGGAAGTAGTCATTGTATAAGCGATGGCATAAGTATCAGTCAGGGTAGGAATAGCATCGCCCACTGCAAATGCCCCCGCTGTGGTATATGTCCACAGGGCTTGACCGCCCGCTGAACAATTTGTACCAGTATAAAAGAAAACAGACATTGTATAGGTGTTATCATCATTAAGATCTAGGCTTCTAAAATAAGAGTTACCATTTAGGTCAGGTCCCATAGAGCTTCCAACTGGAATACATGCTGAATATCTGACATCACCGGCAAGATCAGCGGCGGTAATTCCGCCTGTGGAAGCTTCTTCTTCCAGTTTCTTTTCACAGGCCGCCGTAGTGATAAGAAGTGTTGTGGCTAAAATTAATTTAGTGAGTACATTTCCGGTAACGTTCTTCATTTGTTTCTCCTAACAAGGTGAATTTGATAAGCAGATGTAGAACTCTTCGGTAAGGTATTAAACGGGCTAAAACATTTTTCCTCTTAGAAATCAGGAATTTAAGATTGCGAAGTGCCCGAAATGGGATTTTGCTTCGTTATGAGATTGGCTGTTTCGGGGTCACCTCACTGTGGAATTTTGATCACTGTCTTTTTTGATGCGATTGATAATTTAATTACGACAATAGGTCCCATTCATGCTCTTAAACATAATTCTTCGATGAAAGTTTTTTGCATTCTGTCGCAAGGCCTTATCTTCCTGTGAGTAGGTGGTATGAATAGTATATGCATTTTGCATCGATCGTTTTTTTATTTTTAAATATTTGGGTGTGTATAAGCAGCTTTGCAAAAGGTGAAGCGAGAACGCTTACATGGATTCGTTGGAATGATCCTCCGATTTTTATTTTTGAAGCTCCATTTAAAGGCCAAGGGGTTTTAGATGTTGTGGAAAGGGAACTTATCGCGGCTTTACCGCAGTACCGACATAAACATTTAGAAGCCAATGTCCCCCGTGTTTTGAAAGAAGCAGAAGAAAAGTCGCCCATATGCAATGCGGGGTGGTTAGATACCCCGGAGTGGGCTAAGCTTTTTTATTTTTCTAAACCCGTTTTTTTGATTCCTGCAAATGGTGTGCTTTTAAAACAAAGCAAACTGCGTGAAGTGAAGGGACTTAAAAGTCTTCAAGATTTTTTAGATAAAAAAAGTCATTGGCTTTTAGGCGTTGGTCGTCTTTATGGTGAAGGTATTGATGAAGTTCTTTTTAAGAATGACTATAAAAAGAATAAAAAAATCCTGCCGGTGGCTTCAAGCCTGTTAGTTCATCGCATGCTGAACACGAATCGTGTGCAGTACACGCTTGGTTATCCTTTTGAAGCGAAATACTATGATGAGCTTTTTGGAAACACCAAGGATCGCGTCGTGCATGTTCCGTTAAGCGATAACAAACCTTTCGTAGAAGTTGTCGTAGCTTGCCCTAAAACGGAGTGGGGTAAACAAGTCATAAAAGATGTGAACAAAGCCTTAACCAACCTTTCTCTATTAAAGCGTCTAGAAAAAGGAGTTGCTCGGTGGCATTCGCAAGAGGACCAAAAACGTTTGGAGCCAGAACTAGTAAAGTTCTATCAACGAAATTATCCAGGCTTATAATTGAATCCCATTGATAAAAACATGAGACCTCACTTTCTGAGGAATTATTTAGATTTCCCTTGAGGTTGCCTAAGTATTACCGATGAGTAATACATGACGGGCACATACTTGCACATTCTTAAATCTGTCTTCCTTCTGCTAACACTGCATCTTCTTGCAGGATGTACTCTGGACATTGCCATTTTTAAGAAAGATTTAGAACAGCCAAGTCTGTTATCTCCGGTTACCATCGATCTTTCAAATAAAGTTTCAGACTTTCCAACTTCGGTTCCTGAGTCTTACCCGTACTATGGCGAAATGGATCTTTCTGGGATTCCTTCGGGGGCAACTCTTTCTTTAGCGGATAATACTTGTACAGGACTTAGTATCGCACAAGACGGAATGTTGTCCGGTGATATTGATTTATTAGATGGTGCAAATTGTGAATATAAAATTCAAGCGACGTACGGTTCAGTGACGGCGCTTTCGCCAGTAGTGTCTTTGACAATTGGACCAAGTCTTACAATGACTTTTGCTCAAGCCGATTATGTCTTAAAAAGTTCTGCTACAGCGCAAACAGCAACTTTAAATCTATCAGCAGCAGCGCCGTTTGATACGTACGTCAAGTATTCTTCGTATTCATCTTCCAGCAATCCTATTCCACTTGAAGACCTCAATGCTGAAGGACGAATTTTTATTCCTGCCGGTGCAACATCTGTAAATGTAGCCTTAAAAATTCCGACCGGCACGACTCTTTCAAGTAAAGACTTACAGGTACTACAACTTAATAATGGAATGTCTCTTTTAAAAGCTGCTCTGAATTTTTCGATAGTTCCGGGAAATCCAGCTATCGCGAAATCATACGATGTTGTACAGGCAGGAGCTAAACACGTCTGCGCGATCAGCAGCGGAAAGCTTTATTGCTGGGGCAATAACGATTATGGCCAGTTAGGGTTGGGGCATTCGGATCCGCAAACAAGTCCTACGCGAGTTGGCACTTCCACCACGTGGCAATCCCTTGCATTAGGTGGTGAGCATACTTGTGGAATTAACGCCGGCGAACTTTTTTGTTGGGGTCGAGATTCCAGTCAGGCACTTGGAAATGGCCCTGGAAATACACCGTCAACAGTTCCGCAAAAAGTAGGTTCTTCAAACACTTGGCAAAGTATCTCTGCAGGGATGTTTTTCACTTGTGGAATCAATGCTGGAGAAATGTATTGCTGGGGTGACAGTCAATTCTATCAACTTGGACTAGGGAATAACCTTCCACAAAATGTTCCGACGAAGGTGGGCGCTAGCACGACCTGGACTTCAATTGGTGTTGGATCCTCTCATAGTTGTGGGATTGATGCCGGAAAGCTATTTTGCTGGGGGCGCGACAACCGCGGTCAGCAAGGTAACGGCGCGCCAACAGCGAACGTGCAAACTCCAGCGCAAATCGGTGCTTCAACAACTTGGGAAGAGGTCAAGGGTGGCGGAGATCACACTTGTGGTATCAACGCTGGCCAACTTTATTGCTGGGGCGATGACATGTATGCCCAGCAAGGAAACGGAGCCGGCGACGTGAGCACTACAACGCCGCAATTGATCGATGCTGGGACTGACTGGGAAAAGCTGACGTCTCGACAAAGTTATTCATGTGCTATTTCTAACGGTGAACTGCACTGCTGGGGAACTATATATTTCGGTGACGAGGTTGAATCAGTGACCCAAGTCGGAACTTCAGCGCAGTGGAGTGCTATTACTACCGGAGACTATTTTGCTTGCGGTTTAGATGCGGGAAAAATGTACTGCTGGACAACAGACGATGACACCGGCAGAAGAGATTTAGGCTTATATAGTCCCGAAGAAATTGGCAGAGTAAACACTCCTCATCAAGCCAGTGATGCCACAGGGTGGACCCATGTGACCGGAGCATTAGGTTTTGCCTGTGGAATTAAAAACGGCGAACTTTACTGCTGGGGCGAGAACGTTGATGGACAACTTGGAATTAACGATCCTGCCCTAGTTAAAAAGTATGTTCCGCAAAGGGTTGGTAACGGAAGCACTTGGACCGACGTTGCTGGCGGCGTTTTCGCTTCCTGCGGAATTAAATCTGGCGGGTTGTACTGTTGGGGTGATGATCAGAATGGTGAACTTGGAAATGGTGCAGGTTCAACTGCAAAGGTTTTAGTTCCTGAACGAATCGGTGCATCGACTCAATGGCAAGAAATTGCTGCAGGCCCAGTTTCCTTCTGTGGAATTGATGGCGGCAAATTATTTTGCTGGGGTAATAATGTTGATACTCCTCAACAAGTGGGAACATCAACAACGTGGCAATCATTGGGCATGGGTGCTGGGCATAACTGTGGTATTGATGGCGGGAAATTATTCTGTTGGGGCATGGGCGGGGATGGACAGCTCGGCGATGGCTTAGGTCAAGACTCTGCTACACCTGTGCAAGTGGGTACTTCGACAACATGGACCGCGATTGCAGCAGGTTACATGCATACTTGTGGTATCAATTCAGGAAAATTATTTTGCTGGGGTCAGGACACTGTGGGTGCTGTTGGAAACGGAGCCGGGTCTGGGAATGTTCTTACTCCGCAGCAGATTGGTATTTCGACGTCTTGGCAGTCTTTAGGTATCACTGTTTTTTCAGAACACTCTTGCGCTGTGAATGGCGGTAAACTTTTTTGCTGGGGCTATAATTATTCCGGCCAAGTTGGCGACGGTACTTACATTGATAGTGAGTCGCCAGTTCAAATAGGCAGTTCAGACAAGTGGACTAAATTGGGTGAAGGCGACAGCCATACCTGCGGAATTAACGAAGGTCGCCTGCACTGCTGGGGCGACAACTGGTACGGGCAAATTGCTGTGCCTAATCCACCTTCGCTTACAGGTGTTGACTATAGTTCACCGATTTTAGTGGGGACTGTGAAAGAATAAGAAATAGATTCTCGAACACATTATCTTTGCGATATGTTTATTCATAGACGGGGAAAAGACATGTCCAGAGCGCTAACGAATTTTTCAGTGAAGCAAGTTTCTGCAGAAGAACTTAATGAGATTTTAGAAAAGCATTTTGATAATGCTTTTTCGAATCGATTTGCAGCTGCGCTTAATTTTGATATTGATGAACAGTCTAAAAATAAAATCAGCGATAGAAAGAAAAATGACCAGCGGTACCGTCTGCGGTTATTAGCTTATGAAGGTTCAGAAGTTATTGGGTGGCATTTTGGTTATGCTGTTGATGCAGAAACTTATTACATGCAAAACTCTGCCATTGTTCCCGCATATCGCAAGCGCGGCGCTTATTCTAAACTGTTAGATCATGTATTGCACATCCTTACCGAAGAAGGCTTCCAGGTCGTAACAAGTAATCATCATCCGAATAATTCTGCTGTTCTGATTCCAAAACTAAAAAAAGGTTTTGTAATAAGCAGCATGCAATTTCACGAGCGATTTAAGTTTCTAATTGAGCTTAGATTATTCTTAAATAAAGAACGCCGAACTGCTTATGGAAAGCAGCTTGGTTTGGAATTGGATGAATAAAGCGACCGGGCGATCGCTTTATTTGAATCTAAAAACTATTTGCAATTCAAGGTGCCAAGGTAGTTGAAGATATTTTCAACTTCAGTTTCGTGATAAACTTCAGCGGTTGCATTTTTCATGTTCACTTTAAACTTTACGCCTGATGGAACTTTTTCTACACATGTGATTGCAGAAAAATCTTTTTGGCTGCGTTTACAGTTAAAGTACACATCATAGTCTCTGTCTTCGCCAACAACCATAATCGCCGTTAGGAATGTTGGAACTGCAGTCGAAGAGATTTCGAATTGCACGTATGTTCCGCTTTTTAATTCACCGTCACAGAATGAAGTTTCGTTAGTTACACGAGCTTGAGCAGAGAACGCAGTTAAGACTGTTGCAATTGCGATAAGTAGTTTCATTTTTCTTCCTTTGTTGATGGCGCACTTTAATTGTAAAGAAGGAAAATGTGAAAGTTAGGGTTGTGTTGGGAAGTGCGTTTTAGTTCTGGGATGTTCCGCGGGTTGCCTCAAGTCAATTACGTGTGGCTCATATTATGTATTTCAGTAGGATATCTCCTGCGAAGCGCTATTTCGTGATTAGCATCAAGTCTCAAAATGCTATCGCGAAGGAGCAGTCATGGCGCTTTATCTGACGAAGTTCAGCTACACACCCGAAGCTTGGGCCCGATTAATCAGTCATGGCGAGGATCGTCGCAAGGCTGCGCAAACTTATATTGAAGCTGTGGGTGGGAAACTAAATGGCTTCTGGTATGCGTTTGGCTGTCATGATGGATACATTGTCTGGGAAGCTCCGGATAACGTTGCAATGACGGCTGTGGCGATAGCGATCACCGCTGGAGGCGCCGTCAAAGATTATGAGACTACCGTGCTTGTGACGGTAGACGATACATTAGAAGCGCTTAAAAAAGCTGCGCAAGTGAAGTACAAGCCCCCAGGGACTGCGTAAAAATAGAAAAAGCTCTTCTATTCTCATCTTGAATCATTTTCTTTCCAAAGCCTGGCTAATGGTCTGGCTGAAGCGTCCGATAAGCTTTGCATGAGATGGCTTAAAAGACGCTTTTACAGTTTCCTTTGGTTTATTGCCAAGCTTCCTTTCAAGCTGATCTTTCTATCTTTGCGCTGGGTCTTTTCTGACAAGCGGTTAAATCGTGATGGTTACGTTCTTAAGAAATCGCATTCAGATGGCAAGGATCGCCTTGAGCATCGAGTTGTGGCGGAAGGAATTCTTGGTCGGCGTTTGGAGCATTGGGAAGTAGTACATCACATCAATGGCAAGCGTGACGATAACAGAGCTTCTAATCTGTGTGTTATGTCTCGAACGGGGCATGATCGATATCATCGCTGGTACGACAAGGTTTATGAGAGTTATAAAAGGTATCCACCTCGGGAAACCCAGCTTCGTCAGTTGACGGAGAGGTTTGGCGGAGTGCTTTTGGGGGATTCGGTTAGGAAGAAAGCTGGGTAATCGGGTGAAACTCATCGGCCTTCGAGGCCGCTGACTTTCATAAGTGCCCCGCGAGGGAGTGCGACTGCGGGCCGTAGTGGCCCTTGCCCCTTCGGGGTGATCGCTTTGCGATCATCGAAAAATTAGCGTACTGCTAATTTTTGGAACCCCCAAAGTTTTAAGTCCAAGTCCCTAACGAGAACTAAGTGTAAAAATAAAAAAAGCGACCTCTTTGGGTCGCTTTTTTTATTTTTAGATTTGGTGCCCCGCGAGGGACTTGAACCCCCACGCTTGCGCACTAGATCCTAAGTCTAGCGTGTCTGCCAATTTCACCAGCGGGGCAGCACCTTTAAAATCGAGAACTAGGTTTAGCGCATTTTAGGCCGAGATTGCAAGAAAAAAGTTTCTGCATTCTGCGGCTCTAATGCCTTTTATTTCTCGCTGATCAACTTTTTGTAATCAGGAGCTCTCATAAGGTTCGCTAATTCTTTTTCAGTATCCATTTCGATGCGAACCAACCAGCCTTCATTTACTGGGTCGTCGTTCAATACTGAAGGATCGTCACCCAAAGCTGTGTTTACTTCGATAACTGTGCCTGAAACAGGAGCATAAAGGTCGCTCACGGCTTTTACTGATTCGATAACACCGAAAGTTTGGCCTTGAGTGATTTTTTGACCTTCTTCTGGAAGTTCCACGTAAACGATTTCACCAAGTTGGTCTTGAGCAAACTCAGTGATACCAACAGTTACGATGTTCTCGTCAACCTGAGCCCATTCGTGTTCTTTTGTGTAGTAGTAGTCTTCTGGGATGTGAAATGCCATGTGAGGCTCCTTATTTCTGAACAAAAGGGGTCTTAACAACCACTGCTTTTACTTTACGGCCGCGGATATCCAGGTGGAACTCTGTTCCCTCTTTAGCATACGCTAGATCGATGTAAGCGATGCCAATAGGTTCATCCAGGGTCGGTGAGTGTGTACCACTAGTTACCTTGCCGATTTCTTTGTTGTCAAAAGAAAATAGGCTGTAACCCTGACGTGGAATGCCCTTCTCTAGCATCTTAAAACCGATCAAACTTTTCGTTAGACCTGCTTCTTTTTTGCCCACGATTAACACTTTACCCATGAAGTCTTTTTTAGCTGGTTTAATTACCCAACCAAGGCCGGCTTCATAAGGATTCGTTGTGTCATCAATTTCGTGACCGTACAGAGAGTACTTCACTTCCGTGCGCAAAGTATCACGGGCACCGAGGCCGATGGCCATGACTCCCAAGTCTTTGCCTTTTTCTAGAAGTTCATTCCACAAAGCCACTGTGCCGCCAGCCTCAACGAAAACTTCGCAGCCTTTTTCGCCGGTGTAACCCGTTGTTGCCACCATGATCTTGTGATTTTGGAAAGTGCCGTGTTGAAGATGGAAGGGTTTCATTTCGCTAACTTTGAAACCGAAAACGCGATCGCAAAGTTCAAGTGCTTTTGGTCCTTGAATCGCGATTTGCCCCCAAAGGTCACTTTCATCAACAAGGTCTGCACCGTTGTTGTGTTTATTCATCCAAGCAAAGTCTTTGTCTTTGTTAGAAGCGTTCACGCAAACAAGATAGTCTTCATTTTTCTTTAAGCAATAAACGATGATGTCGTCAACCAAACCACCTTGGTCATTCGGAAGAAGAGAGTATTGCGCTTCACCGTCATTTAGTTTTGCAACGTCATTCGTTGTTAACCACTCTAAAGTTTCTAAAGCTTTTGGTCCCTTCACACGAACCTCACCCATGTGGGAAACGTCGAACAAACCAACGTTCTTACGAACATTATCATGTTCTTCGCGAAGGCCAACGTATTGCACAGGCATATACCAACCAGCGAAGTCGACCATGCGTGCACCCAAATTTACATGCGTATCTGCTAAAGGCGTCTTTTTCATGGCGCGAGTTTCCTTTCCTCTGGACAGACAGTCAATGAAACATTTATTTGATCCTTATGTATCAACTTACTCCGCGACTGCAGTTTATCCATGATCATCTAATTTCTGGAGAGCCCGTATGGGACTTCTGTTGTGATCACGGGATTGTTGGCCTTTCTGCTTACAAAAGCGGCAAGTTCCCCGAGATCTATTTTGTCGATCAAGTCAGCAGCATTATGGAAAAACTAAGCCGACGATTCGCTGAAAAGTTCCTTCGTGTGGAACAAAACACACAGGTTCAGTTTTTAACTCTTCCAGGTGAAGAAGTTAAAGACGTGTTAAAGGGAACAGTGGTGATTGCTGGAGTTGGTGGCATCGCCATTCATAAAATTGTTAAGAATCTGCACGAGCAAGGTTTGTTAAAAGCCACACGCTTGATACTGGGGCCACAACGTGACGAACAAAAGTTGGAAGAAATGCTCTGTCAAATGCTCGATTCTGACTACAAGATTTGTAATGTAGATTACAGAATTGAAGAGCGAGGACGCACTCGTAAGTTATTGATATTTAATAAAAAATAAGTAAGGTTCGTAGTCCAAATGACGCACCCCGAATGGCATTATTAAAACTATGTAAGGTGTGAACAACTATTTGATTATTAATGCCCCTCTGAATAATTGTGTCCTCATGCAGGACGTAAAACAAAACTCAGATTTTAGACAGTTTCTTGAAGATGAATTGGCTCGCCGTAGCCAAAACTATCCCCGTTATTCATTGCGTGCGTTCGCGCGCCACTTGGAAGTGGACTCGTCTTTCTTGTCCAAAATTCTAAATGGCAAACGAACTGTCACAATGAGAACAATTCGTATGTTCGGGGAGCGTTTGAACCTTACTCCAGACGAATTATCGCGTTTCGGCGAAATCAGCCGTGAAAAGAAAATGAAGCGCAAACTTGAGCGCCTTTTGGAGAAAATGCCGACAGAAGAGCGCGAGCAATCTACAATTTCAATCACTGTAGATGAAAATCGTCTTCCTGAAGCAAAAGAAAAAATCAAAGCATTCCGTAAAGAGTTGGCTCAGTTCCTTGATACAGGTGTTGCTGGTGGCAGAACTTACCAAATTTCTGTTTCACTTTTCCCAGTATCAGGTTTCGGTCCTAACGAATAGTTCGGAAAAAACCTTTTAACAAATTCGACTAAAAAAATGCCGAGAGAGATCTCGGTATTTTTTTGCCTTTTTAGTGAATCTTTTTGTTTTCGAAAAGGTTGAAGCTAAAGCTACAGGACTTTAATTTCGCTTTTTAAACGAAGTTCGTTTGAAACAACCTGCATATCATTGGGAAGTTCCACCAAAACTCCTCTTGGAATTTCTTGGCTAATACCGGTCTTGTGCATCCAAGCTAAAAACTCGCGTTGAGGCCCTCGGCACACCAACTGGCGATCCTTTCCTTTTTCCTTCAGTAAATCACCGACCATGCGAGCCGCTTGAATAGGTTGTGGAGGTGTCTTACGCATTAAAACGTAACTCATCGTCAGGGTGCGGTTTTTCATTGGAAGCTGTTCTTCCATTTTTAAAAACCATTCTGGCGCCTGGAAATGAACTCGGTCATGGCACCAGTCAGTTTTAGAATTCATTAACAGCGGGCAAGCTAGTTGATGAGTACATGGTGCCCACGCATAGTAACCCTTATCTAAAAGCTTCTGGCGTAATCCTAAAAGCTTTCGGCCATCTTGTTGCGTAGACGGTTCCACTAACATCAACGCTTCACATTCATAAGCCCAATCAGGAAGGTCTGCTAATTCAGTCAGTGAATAGGAAAACAGCGCCAGAGTTTTTTTAGGATCTTTCAGTCGGCCAGAGCTAAAAGTTCTGACCCATTCTTCACACTTAAATTGCGGGAAGAAGTTTTCAATCAGTTGCTGTGGTTCTGCAGCTCTTTCAACTAAATGAAACTTCAAAGGATGTTTTTCAGACAAAGTAAGTGAAGCTGTCGCCAAGCCCGCACCGAAATCAATCACTCGATCTAAGCCATCAAAAAAGCCGCGTTTGTCACCCTCATCAATCAGCGCGCGAAGGCGGGTGGAATTAAGCGGTAAATAGTAACAAAGGTAGGCAACCTGGGCCCAAGATTCATTCCACGGTGTTGGGGATTCAGGGCGATGAATGAAATAATCCGATAAAGCCATTACACATTTCGCTAGCGCTTTGGAATCCTTAAGCGTCAGCTGATGCTTTGATAATGCACGGCTGATGGATTCTTCAAATGAAGCTGGGTAAGTGTAAAGTCTTTGCATGCAGCGATTTTACAGCGAATTTAAGGCCTTTAGCAAATCATCCGCCTGAATCTCAAGCATGCATGAAGGATCTACTTGGTCCGGGTCTTGGTTTTCAGGCATGAAGATCTGAACGTTCTTCCCGCGGGCAGCCCAGCGACGGGGATGCTGAACACGGACTGGCGAATAAATGCCTAAAACTGGGGTTCCTAATGAAGCTGCCATATGAGCAACTCCCGTACTTGGTGCAACAACAGCTTTCGCATTTTTTAAAACGGTAAACAGTTCCCCGGCATTCAGCTGATTTTGCAGAGATAAAACCTGAGAATTATTTTTAAAGGTTTCTTTAATTTCAGTCAGCCATACTTCATCGGCAGGAGTACCGGTAAGCACCATCATCGATTGCTCAGAGGCTTTTTTAATAAATTCAATATAGCGCGGGATCGGCCAATTCAAAGCTGAACCCGCCATCCCGGGATGAACCACAACGTAGGATTGTGGCTTTAAGCCGTGCTTTTCTAAAAGCGGAGCATTGTCGGCGGCATTCAATTTTAAAACAGGGATATCCGTGCCGGGCGAAGAAGTATTTAAAGCGTGGGCAAGCAAATCCATGTTGTAAGCAGCTTCATGTTGAACTGCTCGGCTTCGTTTCTGTCGTAATCCTTTATTTAAAAACAAAAAGCTATGCCACTGAGATAGAACGCCAGCGCGAACTTTCACGCCTTCAGCCCAAAGCGCGAAATTCACCCACCACGGGGCCTGAAAGCTGACCGCCACATCGGGTTGATATTCTTTAATAAACTTGCGTAAGGCATTTAAGGACGTTTTCCAGTCCTCTTTAGAAAGCTCCAGATAATTTCTGCGTGGTTCTGCGTTTTCCGGGATAAATTTAAGTCCCTTGGCGATAACCCACTGAACTTCATAGTCCTTCAAAAAAGAAACCTGATCTACACACATGGTGCAAATCAGGTCGCCAATTTTATCAAGTCTGATAAGAAGAACTTTTTTCTTCATCTAAAAATTATTTGTATTCATCCAATGAAGGGCAAGAACAAATTAGGTTACGGTCCCCGTAAGCGTTATCCACGCGGGCAACCGAAGGCCAGAACTTGTTTAGACGCAACCACTCTAGAGGATAAACGGCTTCTTCACGGCTGTACGGATGATTCCATTCAGGTTTCATCAACATTTGAGCTGTGTGAGGCGCGTTCTTAAGCGCATTGTTTTCTTTATCGATTTTTCCACTTTCAACTGTCGCGATTTCTTGGCGGATAGCGATCATAGAGTCGATGAAACGATCCAATTCTTTTTTAGATTCAGATTCAGTGGGCTCAATCATCAAAGTTCCCGCAACTGGGAAGCTCATAGTTGGCGCGTGGAAGCCAAAGTCCATCAAACGTTTTGCTACGTCAGTAACATCCACGCCTGAAGTTTTTTTGATTTCACGAACGTCAACGATACATTCATGGGCCACAAGACCGTTTTTACCTTTGTAAAGAACTGGGAAATGGCTTTCTAGTTTTTTAGCAATGTAGTTCGCATTTAAGATACTTACTAGCGTCGCTTTTCTTAAACCTTCTGCACCCATCATCGTAATGTAAGCCCAAGAGATCGGAAGGATACTAGCGCTTCCCCATGGAGCAGACGTCGTCGCAGAAATGCCGTCTTTAGGTCCACACTCTGGCACCAAAGAATGTTTTGGCAAGAATGGGGCTAAGTGAGCGCCCACGCCGATAGGACCAACACCCGGTCCGCCACCACCGTGAGGGATCGAGAATGTTTTATGTAAGTTCAAGTGAGATACGTCAGGACCGAAAGTTCCAGGACGGCACATACCAACAAGGGCATTCATGTTGGCGCCGTCCATGTAAACTTGACCGCCGTTATCGTGGATGATTTTGCAAATCTCAACGATACCTTCTTCAAACACACCGTGAGTTGAAGGGTAAGTGATCATCAAAGCAGCAAGATTGTTTTTATGTTGTTCAGCCTTCGCTTTAAGATCAGCAATATCGACGTTACCTTGATCGTCACACGCGACTACTACAACTTCCATGTTCACAAGCGCTGCAGACGCAGGATTTGTTCCATGGGCAGAAGATGGGATCAAGCAGATGTTACGATGACCTTGGTTGCGAGATTGGTGATACTTACGAATCACCAATAGACCCGCGTATTCACCTTGGGAACCCGCATTTGGTTGCAAACTCACAGCCGCAAAACCAGTGATGTCAGCAAGTTTCTTTTCTAGGTCATGAATCATTTCAATCAAACCAGCCGCTTGAATAGTCGGTGCAAATGGATGAAGTTTGCTTATCTCTGGCCATGACACTGGAACAAGTTCTGTCGTTGCATTTAACTTCATCGTGCATGATCCAAGTGGAATCATGGAATGAGTCAAAGTGATGTCTTTGTTTTGCAACTGATGGATGTAGCGCAAAATTTCAGTTTCGCTGTGGTGAGAGTTAAACACCACGTGAGTCATGTAAGCTGAGTTACGGGTCAGGTTCGCAGGGATTTCGATATCTTTAAGCGCTTCATCCACTGATAACGCCGTGAATGTCGGCATGTTGCCAAGATTGAAAGCAGCCCAGATCATTTCAACATCTTCCAAAGAAGTTGTTTCATTTAACGAAACACCCAATTTGTTGTTGCCGAAATTGCGGAAGTTCATTTGCATTTTTTCAGCACTTGCAATGATCGCGGCCGCTTTATCTGTCGTCACAGTCACAGTGTCAAAGAAAGCGCCCGGCGCTACTTTGAAACCAAGCTTGTTTAAACCTTCAGCTAAAATACCAGTCAGACGCTGAACACGAAGAGCGATTTTCTTAAGACCTTGAGGTCCGTGGTAAACCGCATACATCGAAGCCATATTTGCTAATAACACTTGGGCTGTACAAATATTTGAAGTCGCCTTTTCACGACGGATGTGTTGTTCACGAGTTTGCAAAGCCAAACGCAAAGCAGGCTTCCCTTGTGAATCCACGCTAACGCCCACAAGACGACCTGGCATCAAACGCTTGTAAGCATCTTTAGTTGCCAAGAAAGCCGCGTGAGGACCACCATAACCCAATGGTACACCGAAACGTTGGGTGTTACCCACAACCATGTCAGCGCCCCATTCACCCGGAGGAGTTAGAAGAGTCATCGCCAAGATATCAACAGAAGCAGTAACTAATGCGCCTTGGTCTTTATATTTTTTTGCAAGGGCCGAGTAATCTTCAACCACACCAGAAGTATTTGGGTATTGGAAGAAAACACCGAACACAGGTTTTGCAAAATCATATTTCGCTGGATCCATAACAATCATTTCAAAGCCCAACGGCTCTGCGCGCGTTCCAATAACTTCGATGACGTGTGGATGCATTTCTGGCGAAACAACAAAAGCGTTTGCTTTAGTTTTGCAAAGTGAGTGCGCCATGAACATCGCCTCAGCTGCCGCCGTTCCTTCATCAAGAAGAGAAGCATTTGAGATTTCCATTCCAGTTAAATCAGCCACCATTGTTTGGAAGTTCAATAAAGCTTCCAAGCGGCCTTGAGAAATTTCTGGCTGATAAGGAGTGTAAGCCGTGTACCACACTGGATTTTCAAAGATGTTTCTTTGAATCACAGTTGGAGTGATCGTATCGTGGTAACCCATACCGATATAATTTTTAAAAACTTTGTTTTTAGAAACCATCTGCTTCAGGTGATTTAAAAGATCGTATTCAGAAATGCCGGGTCCAACATCTTCGTACTTATGTTGATTTCTGATTTGCGCAGGGATGACCTTGTCAGCCATTTGCTCAAGAGAGTTAAAGCCCAAAGTTTTCAACATCGCGTGGATGTCTGAATCAGAGGGACCAATGTGACGTGGGATAAATTCATTGCGTGGGGAAAGATCGGCAATTTTCATGAAACACCTCGAGGTTTTTTACGCGCTCGAGAGTAGCATAGCCCTCTAAGGTATGAAAGATTTGTAAGGCACGGACCTGCCCTAATGCGAGGCGAAATGTTAAAAAACCGAACCCTGACTTGAATTAGAGGCCGCGTCAGTTTGGAATCAGAGATTCACACTCTGCAAAAACCTGTTTTTTCGGTTTTAAACCCATCTGGCAGGACCTAAATAGTTCCCGTAACGGCTTACGGTTTTGAATCTGGTTTTGGATTTCATCCCAGGCCATAGCTATTTGAGTTGCTTCAATCAAAACCGCCGCTTCAGCTTGCATTGCTAACATCAGCTTATCGGTTGCACTGAGGACAGGACGATTTAGGTTCAAAACCACTTCACGTAATCTTGGTGCATAAACCTGCGCTAGCAATTCCGTTTCTTTGGTCACAATTCTAAAAAGTGGATCTTGGAATGCGCGCGTGCCTTGTTCTTTATAGTAAGCAGCTAAATAATTAGCGCCTTCCAGTTGTAATCGCTCTTTGCTTAGTGCGACTGGATTGCAAAGTACTGAGCATAGCTCTGGCTTTGGTTTAAATTTCGTAGCGTCAGTCAATTGATCGAAAAGATTAAATTCCGAAGCATAATTTTTCGCCAACCGAGTAAGCTCACGCAGATTTGGATTTACTTCGTTTTTGTCTGTAGGCAATTCGGGAACAGAAGGAAGTAACGAGGCTTTAGCTGTACTTAAGGGCAGCTCGGGTTTGGAAATAGAGGCTTTATGAACTTGATCAACACCATAATAGCTTACTGCTAGTAAACCGATGAAAGTGGCTGCGACAGCACCAAAAACGAAAAAGCCAGTATATTTAAAAAGAGACAAAAGAATTCGGATCATTGGCTTTAACTAGCGAAGGTTTGCCTGTGGGGCAAGCGAAACTCTATATCCGTGCAGCGAATTCCAAATAGATATATTTCTGTTTTGAAGAATGAAATTTCTGATTTCTGGGATTTATCGAGGTTAAAACAATTATAACAGCATTTCAGCTTGGAACGGGGACTGCAAAAAGCGATTTACTTATAGGAGAAATGCCATGAGCTTCATCAAAAAAGGAAATCAAAACTTTATCAACAGCTTCAAAACTAAGGATGGGTCCCTGAGTCTTTTCCAAGTATTTATTTTCGCTTTGAATTTGCTCTTGGTTTTTTATGCAATCGGCAGCTTGATGAAACAATGATTCTAAAAAAAAAGGAAGGCGATGCCTTCCTTTTTCAATTCAAAACTAACGAACTAAGTTTAAGCTTTTTTCTTAGTTGTTTTTTTCGTCTGCTTTTTACCAGCTGCTTTTTTTGTAGTCGCTTTCTTAGCGGCTTTAGCTTTTGGCGCTGCAGTTTTTTTCGCAGTCGTTTTTTTAGAAGAAGCTTTTTTAGTCGTTGTTTTGTGGAAAACAGCTTTTTCTAAAATAGTTTTTTGCGCGATCGCCTTTTTCTTATAAGTCTGGATGTTTTTTTCCAAATCATCCGCAGACTTTTTGATCTTTTTGATGGCCGTGTTCACTTCTTTTTCTAGCTTTTCTTCAGAAGTGCTTAGAACTTTGATGATTTCTTGGTACTTCTTCCAAGCCAATTCAATTTTTTCTTCTTTTTGTTGGTCAAACTTATCTTTAAGCTCAACTTCTTTTTTCTTAATTTCGTCGTTCAACTTTTGGAAGTTTTCAAGAAGGTTTTGCACACCTTTGTTTCCAGATAAGTTTTCTAGAATTTTTTGAAATGCTGCTGTAGCCACAAAGAGCCTCCTATAAAGGTTTTATCTTTTTCAACATACACCGCACTAGGCGGAAAGGATAGAGGCAGGCCTGTTTTTTGACGTAAAATTAATATATCGGGAATCTTCTACTTGGTCGGGAGCTGCTCGCGGTGAACGAAAAAACTAGAGTACGCATTCAAAAAAAACGCCGATTTCACTCGGCGTTTTTGCTCTTTAGGCGTTGAACCCTTCAGTCTCTAACCACACTTCGCGGCTGGCAGAGAATTGTCCTGGGAACTTTTCAAGACCCTTTTCACGCAGTTTCATCGCGTATTCGGTCATATAAAGCTTCATGTGCTCTTCGTCTTTGATTCGGTAAACGACTTTCACTTCTTTGCTAGAAGCTTCAAGATTACCACCTTTTCTTAGGCATAAATCGGCCCCTAAGAATCCAGGGCACGCTAGGACTTCTTTGATGTGTTCTTTTTTAAGCCATTCGACGTACTCAGGGTAAACCTCGTGGCGAACGGTTAGGTGAACGATGTATGTAACCATGAAAGAACTCCTATAACGTAAATTTGAAGTCCCTGATTAGCATACCCGGGATTTTTTTGCCACCGAAAGAGCGGCTTTCATAAGTGGAAACCATCGGGTCGACCTCTTGGAAATCCGTGATGGCCTCTAAATTCGCGCCTAAGCAGTCATAAAGGCTTTCATCAAAACGCAAATCCGCGATCGGCGCGATGATTTCACCATTTTCTACCCAGAAGCACGCATAGCGAGTCATGCCGGTGATGCGAGCATTCAAACGATCCGACCAGTTGATATAGTGAAGATTTGAAAGGTAAAGACCTGTTCCCAGTTCTTTTAAGATGTCTTCTTTTTTCAAAGTGCCTGGCAGAATTTCTAAAGCTCTTGGAGCTTCATAGTTATCAGCGGCATTTCCTTCTAAACCGTACTCTTTTGCTGAACGGGTGCTAGTTAAAAGATTTTTTAGCTCGCCCCCAGTAACAAGTTCCATTTTTTCCGGCGCTAATTCACCCAATGAATTAAAACGGTGAGTTAATCCCATCGAGTAGTTTTCAATAAGGTTTAATTTCGGTGATAAAGACTTTTCTTTATTCACTAATTTTTGGAAGGCGCTGGCCCCTGTTTTATAAGAGTTGCAGCCCAAAGCACCCCAAGAAAACATCGAGCTAATTTCAGCAACGGCTCCTGGAGCTAGGTAAGCGCGATAGGCACCCGGCTTCAACGTGATCTTAGGACGATCCATCAGGCGAAGCTGGTTTTTACTTTGTGCAAGATTTGCTTCAAAATCAGTTTGATTCCAAGTGGTGCCTGCGTAAATCGACTTTACAGCTTTTTCGCCAAGATAAAGCGAATAATCCATAAAGAAGTTTTCCGTCGCGAACCAGTGGCTTTGGCCAGAAGAGTTTTTATTAGCACTGATCAAGGGACCGGCACAGTAAAGACCAGCGAGGTCTGTTCCCACCGCCGGTTTTGTGATGGCAGCGATCACTTCTTCATCATTAAGAAGTTTGCCTTTGAAGGTGCTATCACTAACGCCATTATTTTTTAATGGCACTTGAAATGGATCTTCAGGCAGAAGGTCACACTCTTTACGAGCTTGGGCCAGCCAGTGATCCGCACGTTTGATATCTTCTGTTACGTCACCGGTGATAGAAAAAGTAATGTTCGCTGTCTTTCCCTCGTGTTGTAGCAACAGACTTAAATGGCGTTGTTCAACATGGGTGTTCTGACGAACCTTGTTGCCGTTAAAACGAACGAACAAAGATTCTTCCGCATGTAAGTTTACGTTTGCAGCTTCGCCGGACTTTAAGCTTCCCAGAATATGGTCAGCGACTTTGTTGAAGGTTACCTTCATGTTTTCAGTGAAATTCATTTTATGCTCCAAACACTTCAACGTCTTTAAATAAGCAATACGGAGTTGTGTGACCTACGCGAATAACTTGATTCGGTTCACCTTTTCCGCAGAAAGGGGAGCCATAGGTTTCACGCACGTTGCTGACCGCTTTTAAGTTATTCCAGAACTGCACCGTGGTGCCGCGATAGTTTGGATTCTTTAAAGTCTTAGTCAATTTCCCGTTTTCAATCAGTTTCGCGTATTCACAACCGAACTGAAATTTGTTGCGATAGTCATCGATGGACCAAGACTTATTCGCAAGCATGAAAACACCACGCTCTACAGAGGCGATCATGTCTTCTAATTTTGAATTTCCAGGCTCAAGATTAATATTAGCCATACGATCAATAGCAGCTCTGTTCCAAGATGAAGAACGCGAATTTGCAACACCAGGAAGACCCAAACGAGCTTGGGATTCTAAGCCGCCCAAGCCGCGAAGAAGGACTCCGTCTTTGATAAGGAATTCTTTGGTTGCTTTTAATCCTGTGTCATCAAAGGCATAAGAGGCCATGGCGTCGGTGATCGTCGGGTCAAAAGTAACGTTCATTAAGTTTGAACCGTATTTAAGATTGCCGAAGTCGTTTGGTTTTACAAAGCTCCAACCGGCATAGTTTCTTTCATCACCCAAGATACGGTCATATTCTAGCGGATGACCGATGGATTCATGCACCTGCAAAGTCATTTGATCAGGGGCTAATAACAAATCCATTTTTTCATCTGGACAGTTTTCAGCTGATAACAATTCAACCGCTTCGCTTGAGATCTTTTGGCAGCGCTCAAGGATGGTATTGCGATCAAAAATTTCTGCTCCTACTTGCAAACATCGAGCAAGGCCTCCGCTATCGGAACGCGTTTGGGTTTCACTTCCTTCTGCCGCAGTCGCCGAAAAATCGGTACTTACGATTGAGAAGCTTTGATCCACTTCGCTGCCAGAGGAGCTGATTGTGTAAAATTGAGTTTCTGTGATCATGGTCGTTGCAGAACGACTGACGATTTTGTCTGAAGTTTTCATCGCGCGAGTAGCTTCGATGAAAATGTCAGAGATTTCTTTGGCCGAAAAAGCGTCTAAAGGTTTTACCACTGGCGAGCGGTAAGTCCCTTGGGCCACCGGGCGGTGATCGGCTGAAAATTCATGAACCCTGAAGGCGGCAGCACTTTTTGCCATGGCCGTAGCCTTAGCAAAAGCTCTTTTGATTCCTGATTCAGTGAGGTCGCTAGTGCCTGCGAATCCAAAATGCCCCTGGACCAGGACTTCAACCATGACCCCTTGATCGAAAGTGATGTTGTTGCGATCCGGTTTTTCATCGCGAACGGAACGTAATGTGGTTTTTTCGGTCACGTATCTGAGGCTGACCCAATCAGCGTCGTTCCGCAGAGTTTTTAGCGTGCGTTGCAAGTCTAGCATAAAATGCCTCTTTCCTGAGTGTAATTCCACACTTGGAATAATGGATGATTAACTGCAGATCAATATGTTTTTGGGTGGTGTTGAACCGACTTGGCAAGGGCTTTGCTTTATATGGAATGCAGGAGGCAACTGGTGTCATTTAAGACCCAGTTTTTAAAGAAGGGGCAACATATGAGAGTTTTATTCGCTGTTTTAACTACCTGTTTAATCGCACTTTTATCTTCACTGCCAGCTCAAGCAACGCCAGTGGAAACCCCTTCTTGTGGCCTAACTAGCGAAGGAATCTATAACGGTCTTTGGGTTAAACACCGGATCTACGTCAACGAAGACGTGGTTTTCGGTGCTAACGATATGGATTCTATTCTATCCCAACTTGAAAACTTGCGTGGTCAGGGTCTTTGCCGCTAAAGTGGCAGGGCTTTGACCAGAACTGATTATTTAACCAACATTTGGAAACCTTACCCCGCGATGCCAGCGACTTTTTTAGTGGCTGGTCGAATCTATAAGCTTGAGCGTGAGGGCGAGCTATTAGAAGTAACCGTCGCTCGCGATAATCAAAATCATAAAATCAAATTCGAAAAAGCACCTTCACACAGCGAGTTTCTAAGTGAAGGTGATTTGATCGCCGTTGTTTCTAGCGATGAAATCGTGTTATTAGCGCCGCAGTTGGCGGCACTTCCCGTTAGAACTTTGGATTCTGATCTTTTAAAAAAATACGAAAATTATCTGAAGGTTCTGCGTCAGTTCTTTTATGAAAAAGACTTTCTAGAAGTGCAAACGCCAACACTTGTGCCCTGCCCAGGAACGGAACCCAGTCTAGATGTTTTTTCTAGTCAGCTAAAGGTGGGCTCGCGTCAGGAAAAACTTTTCTTACGCACTAGCCCTGAACTTCACTTGAAAAAGGCCTTAGCTTTAGGTGCGGATAAGATTTTTGAATTTGCACCTTGTTACCGTAATGGCGAGATCACGGAACGCCACCAGCCTGAATTTCTGATGCTTGAGTGGTATCGCGCTTTTGATAATTTAAAAACTATCAAAGAAGATGTGTTGAAGCTTGTTGGCTTCCTTGCAGAGGTTTTGCAAATCTCTGCGCCTAAAGAGGTAAAAAGCTATTCAGTAGCAGAGCTTTTTAAAATCCACTGTCATTTTGATTTTAAACCAGAGACTTCAATCCCAGAGCTCAAAGCACTTGCGCAAAAACTAAACGTCGACGTGCGGAGTGCAGAAAGCATCGATGATTATTTCTTTTTGATCTTTATGGAAAAAATCGAATCGCAATTGTGTAGCGATGATTTAGTTTTTGTTGAAAAGTATCCTCCCTACCAAGCGGCTTTGGCGCGAATGACAGAAGACGGGTGGGGAGATCGCTTTGAAGTTTATTGGAAGGGTTACGAACTAGCTAACGCCTTTAACGAACTGAACGATCCAAAAATTCAACGTCTTCGCGCTGAGGAAGATCTAATTAAAAAGAGCGAGATGAAAAAAGAAGAAATTCAACTGGATGAAGAGTTTTTTAAAGCTCTTGAAGCGGGAATGCCACCGTCAGGTGGAATTGCTCTTGGGGTTGATCGTTTGTTTATGTGCCTTTACGGCATCGATGAAATCTCAGACCTTCGTACGTTTGCGTATAAATAAAACGCCTGTAGTTTCCAGCTGATAGTTTTCCATTTCTCACTCTGAGACGGAAATGTGAAAACTCCGTTATTTCGGCATCTTTATTTTCAGGAAAACACCAATAATTCCGATAAGATTAATATGAAAACTCGAGCAATCGCACGTCAATTAATCTCGATGGTTGTTTCTTTAACTGCGTCTTTCGCTTTGGCGACACCTGCGTCGTTGATGTATCAAGGACGAATTTTAAAAACTGATGGAACTGCGCTGAATTCTGGAACGATCAGTTTTCTTTTTGAAGTAACGAATCCATCTGGGTCTTGCATCATTTATCGCGAACAAGTGAATGGTATTTCCATGAATAATTCCGGTGGTGTGTTTGACGTACCCATCGGTCTTGGTACCATCACTTATCCTGATATCGCGGCAAATCCGACGTTTAATGTTCTAAGCGCATTTGAAAACAGCACAAGTTTCGTCTGTGAAGGGAATACGCCGTACAACGCAGGTCAATCTGACGAAAGAAAGCTGCGCGTGCATTTTCACGATGGAACGGGATGGAAGCTAATTACTCCTGATAACGTGATTCGCACTGTACCTTATGCAGCCCATTCCGCTGTGGCGACAAAATCCAAGTCGGCAGAAACTTTAGATACTCATCCCATTGCAGACTTCGTTTTAAAAAATATGCTAACTACTTGCGTGAGTGGTCAGTACTTAACATACGACGGAACTACTTTTGCCTGTCAGAACGACGCTGGCGGTGCGGGGATGGTATCTGACGTCAACGTATCAGCTCCATTAACAAAAGGTGGAACTGCAAGTATTCCGGTGATCGGTGTTTCTGTAGGAACGACTGCGGGCACTGTGGCAGCAGGTAACGATGCAAGATTTACTGATGCACGTACTCCAACCGGTGCTGCCGGCGGTGACCTTGGCGGTACTTATCCAAATCCGTCTGTAACGAAACTTCAAGGTGTGGCCGTGGCATCGGGCGCGCCAACGAGTGGGCATTTTTTAAAATATAACGGCACTCAGTGGTTAAGTGCAGCCCTCGCGATTTCAGACGTTACAAACCTTTCTACAGCACTTGCAACTTACCAAACGACTGCTGCCTTTAATACTGCAGTAGGCAGTGCGAACTGTGCAGCTCACCAAACTCCTTACTGGAATTCGGTTTCGGGATCATTCCAATGTCAGGCAATCAATGTTTCTGTCGCGGGTGACGTAAGCGGCACTATTGGTGCTGTCAGTGTTGATAAAATCAAAGGTGTCACCGTTGATACAACAGGTTTAGTAACAGGTCAGGTTTTAAAATACGACGGTACGAAGTGGGCACCTGGTTCAGATACTTATTCTGGTACAGTTACAAGTATTGCAACTGGCACTGGCTTATCTGGTGGACCTATTACTGGAAGCGGAACAATTTCTTTAGCAAATACTTCGGTCACTGCCGGTTCTTATACCAGAGCTTCCATCACAGTGGATGCACAAGGTCGCTTAACTGCAGCAAGCAGTGGAGCCGCAATTAACTTAGCTTCAGATGTGACAGGAACTTTGCCGATTTCAAGCGGTGGTACGGGACAAACGACAGCCGTGGCTGCGTTTGATGGATTGTCTCCGTTAACAACAAAGGGCGACATCGTTGTTAACGACGGCACCAATGATATTCGTTTGGCGGTTGGTACGAATGGACAAGTGTTATCAGCGAACTCTGCTCAAGCATCTGGGCTGCAATGGGTAACGCCAACTAATGGAACTGTTACAAGTGTAACCGGTACAGCTCCTATCGTTGTAGCTACTGGTACAACAACACCAGCTATTTCAATTAACGATGCGACAACTTCAACTAAAGGTGCTGTACAAGTAGGTGCGGGTATCGCAGTCAGTTCTGGAACGATCACTGCTGATCCTGCAAACTTTCCTTCGGCAGTTCCGGTTTCTAAAGGTGGAACAGGTGTCACTTCGATCACTGCAAACAGACTTATTGCATCGAATGGCACGGGTAACGGCCTAGTGCCATTTACATGTGCTGTGGGTGAGTTAGTGACTTTCAATGCATCGGGTGTAATGGGTTGTACTACTTATTCATCATCTGGAATCTTTGCTAATGGAGGAAACTCATTTGCAGCGATTGCAACTTTAGGAACGAATGATAACTATGCTTTAAATTTGGAAACAAACGGCGCAACAAGAATGACTCTGGCAGCTGGCGGAAATGTCGGCATAAATGTGACAAATCCCACTGCAAATTTCCATGTGTATCGCGATGCTGTTGCTGCTCAGCCGGTAGCAATTTTCAGAGACGCTACGTCTGCCAACAGTTATAGTGATGTGGTTGTTCAGGCGTATAAACCCGGTGTTATTTTCAATGATCAAAGCACAACAGCAACGGATTTCCGTCTGGGTGTTGAATTAAATAAACTAATATTTTCTGCTGATACGGATGATGACGAAGTCAAAGAAGCAGACTCTCATTTCGATGACACTCAGATTATGACTTTGTTGGGTACAGGGCTTGTCGGAATCGGGACGACCAGTCCATCAGCGAAACTGCATGTTACGGGATCTGGCGACGGGGACGTGACGAGTTATCTTATGAACACCGATGATACCGGTACACTATCACGCGCACTATTTCAGGTGGGTACTTCTAATACGGGTGCACGCTATGGATATATCTCGCATCAAGGTGCGGGCTTCTCTGCGACGGGGCCGCAAAAACCACGAACGACAGTGGTTGCTGGTGTTGATACTGGAGGACTTAATTTATACTCGAACAATCAAGTTGGCTTCTGGATCGGTAACACTGAAATCGGGAAAGTAGACTCAACTGGTTTAATTGTGAATAACGATTTTGACTTAGGGGCCGTGAACCCAGTGTCGACGGGAACTATGCCCGGCTATGGCAACAAAATCTCTTTCCAAGGTGGGCCTTCGCCTGCAACTCAAGACAGTACTGTGACGGATCCACTTTGGATGGGGCGTTATAATTTAGCAGCTGACTCTGCAGAACTTCGCGTAAATATCAGTGACAATGCCCAAGCTGCAGATGCTTTTGCAGTCGGATGGAGTACGGCCGCAGGTGCATGGACTCAAATTTTCAGAGCTCAATCAGATGGAAAAGTGGGGGTGGGAATTACCCCTGCTTATAAGTTTCAAGTTGGCGGTGAAATGGCAGTCCAAAATGGTTACGGCGATCTTCTTTATTTCGGAGGCGATGCGGGCGGCAGCGACATCGAAATCGGTACGACTCAAGGGACGCGTAACTTGCTAGTTTTTTATAATCGCAATTTAGGTACTTTTATGGACCTTACTGCTCGCAACATCACCTATACGGGCTCTTTAACTCCGTCTGATCGCAGATTAAAAAGCGACATTAAAACTATCGATAACTCGTTAGATAGAATTCTGCGTGTCGAAGGTGTAACTTATAAATACAAAGACGAACTGAAGTACACAAGCGGTGTGCAGTACGGTGTGATCGCCCAGCAAGTTGAAAAAGTATTTCCGGACCTAGTAAATACAGATGATAAGGGCATAAAAAAAGTAAACTACATGGGCTTCATTTCACCAGTTATCGAAGCGGTGAAACAGTTCTATACATTGTGGTTCAACGACAGCCAAAAAATCCATAAAGAATTGGCTCAGCACAAACGTCAAATCGCCTCTTTGGAAGAAGAAAACAAGGCTTTGAAAACTAAGGTTCAAGAAGTAGATCTTATGAAAAAAGCACTTTGCGAAAAAGATGCTTCATTAGAGTTCTGTAAAAAATAATTAAGCGCGGTTAGATCCTTCTAACCGCGTAAAAATCACATGAAATTCTTTCTTTGTTTTGCATTTAAGGGCAGATCCCTTAAAACCTCGTTTATCAACTTCACCTAACGAGGAATTTCTATGAAAAAACTAATTCTTGCTGCTGTTCTTTTTGCTTCTCCAGCGTTTGCCGGAAAAATGAAAGAAATCTGGTTCATGACTAACGAAAGCGTTCTTGAAACTCTTGGTTTTGATGAAGAGACAGTGAATGTTCAAGGTCATAAATTCGTGACTGTAGAAGGCGCTGATCTTGCGATTACTACTGAAGTTCGTGGCTATTACGCTCGTGTGACTTTTAAATGTTTAACGACTTTCAAAGCAGCCAACGGTTTCTATGAAGTTATTAAAACTGAGTGTGTAAAATAAGCTGTTCTGACAGTAAAATTTAGGAATAAAAAAAGGGGCTTTTTAGCCCCTTTTTCTTTAGCCCTCTTTAGAGCCGTTGTTGATATCTTCTTTAAGTTCTTTTCCAACTTTGAAGAATGGAAGTTTCTTTTCCTCTACGTTGATGATTTCACCTGTACGAGGATTGCGGCCTTTATAAGCACCATATTGGCGATTCACAAAGGAACCAAAACCACGGATCTCAATACGATCATCACGCATAAGTGCTTCAACCATAGAATCAAAAATAGTGTTTACTACAGTCTCTGCTTTCACACGGGTGATGCCCGCTTTTTCAGAAATTAAATTAATCAAATCCGCTTTAGTCATCTCTGGTTCCTAATACTTAAAGTATTGATAACACTCTCGATTATACAGATCAGAAAGGCTGTGACTACCACTTTTAAAAGTTTTAACTCATTGCTTCTTATAGGCGCCGCTATTTATAAGGATTTTGCGGTAGGCATCTAACGTAGCCTGGACCATCTTGCTTGTATCGAACAAATCGACCACTTTTTGGCGGGCTCGATCGCCGATCTCATCAGCAGGCAGGGTTCCAGAGAAAATTTCCACCAAAAGATTACTCATAGAGTCCACATCGGCCGGTCTTAACAAGAATCCATCGCGACCATCTTCAATAATATTAGCGATCGGGGACACTTCGGAACCTAAAACGACCTTTTTTTGAGCCATAGCTTCCAAAGTAGATGGTTCAAAACCAGTTGTTCTAGAACTCATGTTTACAAAGACATCGCCTAACAAAATATAGTCTTCAAGTTCATTGGCGGGGACAGCGCCAGGCATGATCACTCGATTGCCTAAAGCTAGGTTTAATACTTCATACTCAATCTTTTTAAACTTCGGACCATTACCCACTAAAAGCAGATAGCTATTTGGTTTTTTGATAGCGACTTTTTCAAAAGCTCTTAATAGAGGTAAAACCTCTTGAACCTCGGTCATGTCAGTGATCGTGGCTGCAATGTGGGCGTTTTCAGGAATGCCAAGTTTTTTACGCAGCTCTAAGGATTTTTCCTTCGGGGATAAGTCACCTAACTCAATTCCATAGGGCACTGTGTAGGTGTGAAAGTCGGGATAAAGATAATAACGCTCTAAAATAATTCGTTGTTCAGGGTTGGTAACGAAGATCCCGTCGGCGGTCGAAAGTAAACGTCGGTCTCCACCATAATAAGTCGTCAAAAACTTATAAGACACCGCTAAGGCTGTCGTTAACATGCTTCCTAAGGTGTCTTGTTTCATCGCGCGGATCGCAAAAAGTTGTGACATCTGAGTCGCCTCAACGTCATAGGCAACGGCCACTTTTAGATCTTCTTTGCGAGTGGCAATACGGAACGCTGATTTATCAATACTGTGCACGATGTGAAAGGGTTCTTCCTTATGCAGCTGACTGAAACGCTGACGAACCGCCATCTGAAAATTCATATGGCTTAGGTTTTTTTCGCCTTCATGAAGAAAGTAAGCGCGCACGCCGTCCCTAAAAACTTCAGGTTTTTTTAAGGGGGAAGAAGCAGCTAAAACTGTGACTTTATGACCTTCGCGAGCAAGGCCTCTGGCGATGGGCCATAAAAAACCTAAATCCGTTGCGCGACTTAAAATCGGAAAGCGATGGGAAGTCAGACAGATATTTAAGCTTTCAGGCAGACGTGGTTTTTTAGCCATGTCTTATCTTAGATTATTTAAAGCCTTGTTGTACAGACGATTGAGTTCATTCAAGGACGAATCAATCACGTGACGGTCTTGCGCCAGTTGGTCTGATAAACTTTCAGGAACTCGTAAATGAGATTTCGCTAATAATCTCACCAGATCTCTTTGCAGATGATGATAGTCCAGGACCCAGCAATTCACGGCATGTTTCCACAAATCAGAATGCAAGCTGGTTTGTTTTGAATCCAGAATCAATGTGGCACTTGATTGAATGGCGCGCAGATAATACTCGGTCATTTCAACTGGGGTCAGATGTTGTCCTGCTAAGACAAACGCTTTTGAATTTTCCAAAAGCTGCTGACTGATTTGTGCCGATAAAAGTCCAGTCACGGTCCAACAATCTGAACAGCCAAAATCAGCCATCCATTTTGCGAACTTTTTTCGTTCCCTTAATGCCCAGTGAGAATAGCTTCCCCACAAGACCACTTTATACTTCTGCGCAAAAGCGCGGATGCGAACAAAAGTTTCAGAGTCTGGATCAAATTTGTCTTCACGAAAAGGAATAACCACATAGTCTTTATCGGCAAAGTGCTGGGCTAACGCGACTTCTTCGCCAGAGTAGACTTCGTCGTGAATTTCGTTTTTCAAGTCTAAAACCGGAGGCAAAATCCCGCGGCCCTGTCGAACAGATCGCACGTTCAGACCACGAAGCTGGCCCAATGAATCTACTGTTGGGCAGGTGACGATATCACTTTCTTCAATCAAATAGCGAACCGCATTGCCTCGGCTAAGTCCATGGCGGATGTGAAGCAATGACGTCGTTAAAACGCAAGAAGGATGGGATTTTGCAAAAGTTGAAAGCACCATCTGCGCGGCATTCATTTTATCTTCATCAAGCAAGATGTGCAGAATTTGCGGCTGTAAACCGAACAAGCCAGGGATGATTCTAATGCCTTCAAGCAGATTCCATCTTTTGAAATAAGCCATGAATTCAATGCCATTACTTTCAGGGGGAATTTCGCCGTAACTAGTAAGCAAGATGACTTCGTGTTGCTGGGCTTTTAAGGCCTGAGCAAGTTGCCAGGAGGTGGCGTCAACTTTTTTGCTAACTAGTATTACTTTCGCCATTCAAGTCCTAGAGCTTTATAAATCTTATGCAAGATTTTGCGATTGGCTTCAGGAATGTTTCGGTGTTTTAGTTCTTCAGGGTGAATCCACTCTAGCATCATGTGATGTTTCGCGCGGGGTTCGCCCTTCCAATATAATATTTCGTAAAACAAAATCAGGATACCGACATCACCATAGGAATGCGTACAAGCAAGTTTTAGTTCACCCACTTCGGCTTCAATTCCTAGCTCTTCGTTTAATTCACGGGCTAAAGCATCTTCAGGTGTTTCGCCAGACTCAATTTTTCCGCCAGGAAATTCCCACTGGCCCGCTAAAGAGTTATTTTCAGGACGCTGACCTACAAGAATTTTGCCATCTTTGCGCAAAAAACCAGCAACCACTGGAATCCAATGTCCTTTGCGGATTTTAGATTTTCTAGTTTTGCTTTCCACAGCGCTATCGTCCGTCATTATACCTTCTTGCTACGTCATGGAAAAAATGAGGTCCATGAAAAACTAAAGCAGAATAAATTTGAACAAGATCTGCGCCCATTTGCAATCTTTCAAAGACATCTTCGGGGGTCATAATTCCGCCTACGCTGACTAGAAGCTTGCCTTCGCGTTTTTGTCCTAAACTTTCTGTTGCGATTTTCAACGCACGTTTAGAAAGTTCCTTTAAAGGCGCCCCAGAAAGGCCGCCCTCTGCGGGGAAAGTGCAGCCAGCAGGTCGAGAAAGAGTCGTGTTTGTTAACACGAATCCGTCAACTCCCAAATTAGCCAAGTGCACAACAGTTTCTGACAAAACTTCTTCGCCCATATCTGGCGATAACTTCACCAGGACAGGTGTGGGTTCATAGCGAGAAACACGTTCAACAATAGGACTGATTAAAGAATCCAGATTCTCTTTGTTCTGAAGATCTCGAAGGCCCGTAGTGTTGGGACTAGAGATATTCACAACATAGGCATCTGCAAAAGGACGAAATTTATCGACTAGAGTCAGATAATCTTGAACAGCTTGATTGTTCGGAGTGTAGCGGTTCTTACCGATATTCACAAAAATCGGTGTACGATATTTCGGAGCGTACGAAGAAAGATTGTAAAAGACGTCGTCAGCGCCTTCGCTGGGAAAACCCATCTTATTCCACATCGCCTGAAGCTCTAGATCACGATCCATGATCTTACCAGGATTTGGATTTTGCGCGCGGGGAGTAACCGTTCCCACTTCAACAAAACCGCAGCCCAAAGCCCACCAGTCTTTCAAATTATCAGCATTTTTATCAACTCCGCCGGCGATTCCCAATGGGTTGGCGAAATGAAGTCCACGCCAGTCAAAGCTATTCCATTGCGGAGTTTTGCGACCGTGGATGAAAGAGTACAGAGGTAAAGCCAGTGAGCTCAGATCGTGAGCCCACTGGGGTGGTATAAGAAACCAAGGCTTGGACAAAGACATTATCTTGGATATAGACCGCGCAAAAGCATGGCTTTTTCAAGACGCTGAACAGATACAGCCATAGCTGCGTTTCTCATGTCGATGTTTTTTTCCTTCGATAAAGCATAACCTTTGTCGAAAGCTTTAGTGATAATACCTTTTAAGCGGCTATTCACTTCATCTTCATCCCAGAAAAGAGCCATCGTATCTTGAACCCATTCAAAGTAAGAAACGATCACGCCGCCACCGTTAGCAATAACGTCTGGAGCGATGAATACGCCACGTTTTGAAAGGATCTTTGTTCCTGCATTCGTGATAGGTCCGTTAGCACCTTCAACGATGATTTTAGCTTGGATCTTTTCAGCATTGTGCGTGTCGATTTGATTTTCAAGAGCACACGGGAAAAGAGCATCACATTTCACTTCAAGCAAATCTTCATTGCTGATTGGTTGAGCTTTAGGATAGCCCTTCAAGAATTTGTGAGCCTTTACGTATTCAACAACGTCAGCGATGTCTAAGCCGTCACCGTTATGGATACCGCCAGATACGTCACTTACTGCCACGATACGAGCACCGCGTTCAGCTGCGAATTTCGCTGCGAAAGAACCTACGTTACCGAAACCTTGAATCGCGATCGTAGAGCCCTTCATGTTCATGCCGCAAACTTCGAAAGCTTTTTCAGCAACATAAACAACACCAAGACCTGTTGCATGGTTACGGCCCAAAGAACCGCCGATTTCGACTGGCTTACCAGTTACAACACCAGGTTGCGCGAAGCCACCTTGTTCTTGAGAGTAAGTATCCATGAACCACGCCATAGTTTGTGGATCAGTGCCCACGTCTGGAGCTGGGATGTCTTTTGTTGGTCCAACAAAAGGTCCAATTTCAGAAGCATAACGACGAGTCAGGTTTTGTTTTTCGGTACGAGAAAGTTTAGTTGGATCTACGGTGATACCACCTTTAGCTCCACCAAGAGGAAGACCCAAAACAGAGTTTTTGAAAGTCATTAAAGCTGCAAGACCTACAACTTCAGAAAGGTCCACGTTTTGGTGATAACGAATTCCACCTTTGTAGGGGCCTAAAGTTGGAGAGTACTGAACGCGATAACCAGTGAAAACTTTAACGCTGTAGTCATCCATACGAACCGGTACCGATACAGTGATAGCGCGACGAGGACGTTTTAGGCGCTCAAGTACGTTCGGGTCACAGTTGATAATTTTTGCCGCTTCTTCGAGAGTTTGAATGGCGTTTCTGAAAAGAGGCCCATCATAAAGGGGCTCTATCTTGTGTTCCATGATTTGTGTCTCCTTAAAATCTCAGGCCTAAACTTTAATTAAGTAAATACTCAAAGTCACTCCGGAAAAAGGTGATGACTCAGTGGTTCTTTTTGGCCACAATACCCTTCATGCGTTGGTCTTGTATTTTATCTATCTGCCTTCTTACTTTTGCTTTATCCGCAAATGCGACAACTCCTCAACGAGCATTCCTAGAGCAATTTAAAAGCTCCCGGATCAGTTTTCCGCCAGAGAATTCACCGCTCCTTGGTAACAGCCCAGGGCGTTATTCTTATGCGCTGAACTTTGTATTCGAAAACCTGCTTAGCTGGACGCCTGATGGAAAGACTAAAGAAATGTCATCCCACTGTGTTCCGGCGGTTTGGCAAGAGCGCATGATGGATCCGCGTCTAGCAAAATCAGCGCAACTGCAAGGCGCGCTGGTGCAGAAATATTTTAGCGATTGTAAAGCCGATTTAAGTACTGGCGACACGGGATACTTTACGAATTTAGTCAGCATGATGTCCATGAAGTACCAACCGCAAGAGCATCCGTTTTTACGTCGCGTGGTTTTTAATCTTCCAGGAAACGTGAAACTGAAAGGCTTGTTAGCACTAAAAGGAGATTTCAAACGCCGACCGTTTGTGATCGTGCGCACAGGAATTTTTTCAAGTATCGAAGATTTTAAACCAGAGCGAGCTTGGTTGATGATGCTCTTTGAGCAATCGCCATTCAACGTGGTGATGGTTGAAAATATGTCCAGCTCTGATTTTGTCGCTAACAACTCTCAGTTTTCTTTTGGTGGTTACGACGAGGGAATTCAAAATCTTTTGATCGCTAAACTTTTGAAAAATCCAGATGAGCCTATTTCACAGATCGTTGATAGCGTGCACGTTTTCGGTGTGAGCTTAGGTGGGCATGGAGTTTTATTTTCGTCTTTGTTGAACAAGTACAACTCTGGCAAAACTCCGCTGATTAATAGCTTCACAGCACTTTGCCCGGTCGTGCAACTGCAACCTACAATGCTGAATTTGACCCATGGCGGATTTAAATCAGTGGTTGTCGATCTGTGGAGCCGCCAACGCCTTTTAGGTCTTGATCAAAAACTTCCTGCTTTGCTGACACATGACAATTTTGCTTTTCTTTCTAAGGCGATCACTGAGATCGCCAGAACCTACAAAGGTGGACTTTCTTATATTTCTTCAGTGCAGTTGCCGCCGGGAATGAAAGACGGAAATGATTTCTGGGGACTGAACGATTTCTGGAAATACTATAAAAATGTCGAAGAGCCTGTTTTGATCTATGCCACCCAAGAGGATCCAGCGGTTCCTTATTTTATGAATTCGCAGTTGCTTCAGAATAAAACTATCAAGTACGACAGCAAAAATATTCGCGTGATTGATTTACCTGAAGGCGTTCACTGCACATTGCCAATTCCCTATGAATGGAGCGCTTTTACTGGTTTATTTCAGTCCTACGTTCTATCCCATTCACCGAACTTTCAAATGTCCCAGCAAGGGCTTGAGGTTGAGCTATCAGATGATGAATGGGCAGGGTTTTTCGATAAAAACGTTAAACTTCATTTTGAAGTTCAAGAGCCAGGTAAAAAAGTGGGATTCGTTACCGTTGAAATCACTTTTGAGAACTCAAAAGGTAAAGAAAAAACCATGAGCTTAAGTCTGCCGCTTTCGCAGTTTGATTTCCGATTTTTGAATAAACAAATGCATCCGTCAGAACAAGAAATGATGGTTCGCTGGTTGAATCAAAATTTGAAACTGACGTGGGCTTTTGTGAAAAGCAAACCGGTTTTAAAGGCCTCGTGGCCAATCGCTTTATAGTTGGGATTTAAAAAATTCAGAGTGTTCGGCAAGCTTTTGCACGTAACCTTGCACGTCTTCCTTGGCTTCAGCCGGAAGGCGTGAAAAAGGTACGATGTGCTCGTCCGGAACGTATCTAAAGGTAAAATTAATTCTTCTAGTTTCGAAGTTGTCGATTTCATTAAGTGGGAAAATCGTGTCTTCTTTTTTCTCAACCCGTTGCACACGGTGAAACAGATGTCTCTTGAATTTATCGCCGCCAAAGATTTGTAGCGAGCTGTCTTCCAACCACTGTTGGAAAACGACATTGGACTTAGACTCCGTTCCACGGCTTGAAACAAACTGGAACAGCGCCTTTTCGCCAAAAGAAATTGAAGCCACCGGACCGGGTTCAAAATCCTTATGCTCACCCACGCGCGCACAGTCTAAGCGTTTGCCGTCTTCTTGAATCTGATTGCCATAATAATTGATCAAGCAGGTGTTTAAGTGCCACCCGCGAGGGATGTCTCGTTGTTCGTAACTATCGCGAACGATGGCTTCAATTTTTTGCACCAAATATTCTAAAATCGGCGGGTAACCTTCAGCTTGCACGCAGCGGTTATAGATGCCTTTTGGCGGATGATAGTAGTTCAGACAAGCAAACTGCCAGTTACCAAGCCAATAAACCGGGCGCAACAGGGGACGCTGTTTTTGATTTTCCGGCGGAGGATTATTTTTGGAATAACGCATTTCCCAGATTGGATAAAGCGTCTTTAGATAAGTCAGAATCTCTTGTTTTTCTCGGGCTGAAATAAACGCGTTTTTATAGATCAAATTGTGGGGCAAGGTCTTGGTTTCAGAAGGTTGTGACTTCTGAAAAAGCCCTCTTTTTGGCGGAGGGGAGCCTGATTTCGATGAAGAGCCCTTAGGTTTGAACATAGAAAGCCCTTTTACCATAGGCATCAGAGCCTAGCCAAGGAGAGTGACAGCAGGCAGCAGTTCCGTTACAAAGAAGCCTCAGGAGAATGAAAAAATGACAACACCTGTAAAGGCTCAAGTAGGTCCTCAAGATAAAGAACTTTTGGTGCAGCAGATTCCTCGTTTAAAGGGAAAAAAGATTCTTATTATCGGTGACGTGGGTCTTGATGAATACGTGATGGGGCAAGTTCGCCGCATCAGCCCTGAAGCTCCTGTGCCTGTTGTTGAAGTTGATGAAGAAGATATGCGTTTGGGCCTTGCTGCCAACGTTGCGCAAAACGTAGCAAGCCTTGGTGGCGAAGCGATGCTGGTTTCGGTTGTCGGTGAAGACACGGGTGCTGACCTATTAAAAGTTTTGGCAGCAAAAAGCGGAGTCAGCTGGGATTACATGATCGTTGATAAAGATCGTCCTACCACTCGCAAAACCCGCGTGATGGCAAAGCACCATCACATCGTGCGCGTCGATTATGAACTTCGTAAATATCTTTCTGCGGATGCCGAAGCCCGCTTGATTGCGACAGTTGAAAAGAACGTGGATAAAGCGGATTGCGTGATTATCGAAGATTATGCAAAAGGTGTTATTTCTCGCAATGTGGTCGAAAAAGTTTCTGCGATTTGCAAAAAGCATAATAAAAAATTGATGGTGGATCCACACCGTAACAATCCCGGTTCATTCTACTTGGGTGTTGATTTGATTAAGCCTAACTATGACGAAGCGGTTGTGTTGACGGGACTTGATTTTGACGATCTTCGCGACAATCCAAATAAGGTGGTCGAAGTAGGTCGTGCTTTACAAAAAATCACTGGCGCTAAAGAAGTTGTTCTTACCCGTGGTAAAGACGGTATGACTATTTTTTCAGATGACCATGTGACGGAAGTCCCAACATACGCACGAAAAGTGTTTGATGTGACGGGTGCCGGGGATACAGTCATTGCCGCTCTGGCTTTAGGTTTGGTTTCTGGTTTGTCACTTGTTCAGTCTTGTATGCTTGCAAACTATGCCGCTGGCGTGGTGGTTGGCAAAGTGGGATGTGTACCTTGTGAGATCCCTGAACTTATCGAATATATCCAAACAGCCCACTAGAATATTTTAAATAACATATGGCCTGTTTTTGGGCCTGTTTCGTAACCTGACATTATGAAGTTGGTGATGTCAGGTTTCTTCATACTTTGCCTTTCGTTTGTGGGTTGCAATGGTGTTCCTAAAACCTACATTTCACCAAAGGCCTACGCCATTAAAGAAACCTCTGACACCGTTCTGGGAAAGCTGCTAAGTCCCACCGTTCAAGCCCATAAAGGCAATTCTGGATTTGTTCCGCTTGAGGCTGGAACAGATGCATATAAGGCGCGAATCGTTTCCATTCAAATGGCCCAGAAGACTTTGGATTTACAATACTATCTTTGGGCAGACGACAGAATCGGTAAAGCCATGGGACATGAGGTAATCCAGGCGGCTGATCGCGGGGTACGCGTAAGGATTCTGCTGGATGATTTAAATTTAGGTCCTTACGAAGATGCGCTGCTTGCTTTAGATCGTCATCCGCAAATTGAAGTGCGCATGTTTAATCCATTTTCTTTTCGCAAAATACGCTTATTTGAAATTGTCCGGTTTCACCAAGCCCATCGCCGCATGCACGGCAAACTTATGATCGCCGATAATCAAACGGCCATCACGGGTGGAAGAAATATTGGTGAGCAGTACTTTACGGCCCACGGTGAAGAAAATTTCGGTGATTACGACGTGTGGGCTTTTGGTCCTATCGTGGGTCAGTGTTCTGATGCCTTTGATGAATATTGGAATAGCGGTTTTTCAGTGCCCATTTCTGTTTTAAATCAGCGTGAAATCACCGATGAAGATTATAAAAACCTTCGTGAAAGTTTTGCGTCCGCTTCTAATGATCTGCAAAAGTCATCCTATGCAAAGCAATTGGCAAGCTCTAGTTTAGATGCGGACTTTCGCGCGGGACGACTAAAAACTTATTGGGGCAGGGCGCAGATCTACTATGATTCGCCGGAAAAAATTGACCAGGAAAATCAAGATACCTACGACGGAAGAAATTTAAAAAAATATATGGAGGCGATGCCAATTTCACCTCCGACAAAAGAGCTCTTCATCGTTTCACCTTACTTTATCCCGGGTGCAAAGGGTGTTGAATATTTTAAAAACAAAGAAGCCAAAGGTGTGCAGGTTTCCGTTTTTACGAACTCTTTAGGTTCAAATGACGTCCCTTTAACTTTTGCTGGGTATAAGAAATATCGCAAACAACTTATCAGAGCGGGTGTCGATCTTTATGAACTTAAACCGCGCGTGACTCCGAAGGCTCGTAAATTTCGTTTGGTGGGAACCTCAGGAGCAAGGTTGGGTCTGCACGGCAAAGTTTTTATCTTTGATCGTCGTGCGATGTTTGTTGGTTCACTGAACTTAGATCCCCGATCTATTGAGCTTAATACTGAGTTTGGGGTTTTGTTTGAAAGCCCGGAGCTGGCTGATCAGTTTTTAAATAATGCCTTAAGATTCTTACCAGAACTATCTTATCGGGTAAGTCTTAATGATAAAAACGATGTGCAATGGAACACGGTCGAAAGTGGAAAGAGTATCGTCTTTAGCGAAGAACCCGACGCCCGCTGGTGGCAAAGCTTTCAGTCAGAATTTCTATCATTGTTTGTTCCAGAGACTATGTTATAAATCCTGGCCATGGAACGTCCCTACAAAGTAAATTCACAACTTTTGCCTGCTGGCTTCCCTCGGGAATTCGATGCGCATATCTATTTTTCCGCTGAACAAAGACAGCAAGCCGAAACCTTTCGTAAAGCCGCCATCGAACAATTTGCGGGTCTAAAAGTCTTCGTTGGGGAAATGATTCCTGAAGCCATTGGTCCTCATCCTGTTCCCATGTTTGAAATTAATTTCCCAAAAGAACTTTTTTCTGAAGTCGTTTTATGGCTTATGCATTCTCGTGGGGATCTATCTGTTTTAGTACATGAGCTGACAGGGGATGATCACTACGATCACACTCAAGCGGCACTTTGGCTAGGCGAAGCTGTCGAGCTAAAATATTCTGTTTTTAAAAAGTAATTTCTAAAGTTTCGTTTTTGGAACGCAGTTTGTTCAGTTCTGTATAAAGCACGGTCATACGATCATAGGTGTCGATACCAAGATTTTGCCATGAAGATCTTTGTTTTACATGCTGGCTTTGTGGCGCCAGCACTTGGCCGCCTTGAATCTTTAATTCCATTTTTTCTGCGATTTTAATGCGCGCATTTAATAGCTGAGTCAGCTTTTTTGTACGTAAATAGGTGGCAGCGGAGCGAATGAAATGACGTTCATACTTGTCGGCTAAGTCTTCCGCTGTGAGCTCGATTTCCACTTCTTCTTCATCTTCCGTTTCGGTGTCAGCTGCGGCTTCTTCAGGCTCTTCAATGATTTCTTCTTCCTCAGCTTCTTCGACTAACTTGCGATACCAGTTAAGGCCTACGGCAAGAACAGAGCGGACCGAACGAAAATCTTCTTTGCTGAAACCATGGCGATCACAAAACAAATCAAAACCGGCTTCAAGCAGTTCAGCATCAATCGGTTCGTAAAACATGTTTTCATCAAAGGATTGTTCTTTGACGGATTGGCTTAAACGCAAAACTGAATCCAAGGCCATGGCGTTTGAAAACGGACCTATTTGATGAATTTCATCAGCCACAGGACTTAGTGAAGTAAAATCTTCATTAAAGAAGGCAAGTTCCCTTCTGCCGACTTTTAAGCTGACATTGTACGGAGGATTTAAGCGTTTGATCTCGTCGGTCTCTAAAAGTGCTGATTCTAAAGGACTGCCAACAACCGTGACTTGCAAATCCCAAACTTGGGTCAGCATTTCAAGCTTTCGACTATCGCGATTCTTTTGCCCGCGGAAATAACTATTCACACGGTCATGAAGTGAAGTGGCTTTACCAACGTAAAGGACTTCGCCCCAGCGGCTTAGCATGCGGTAAACCCCAGGTTCCTTCGGAAGGCTTAAACGCTTTTCTTTAGGAAGTGGGTATTCGTATTTGACCCGGGCTGTTTTTGGAGTTTCGCTAAGCCAAGTGTTAAGATCGCTTAAAGAAAGAATGTTTTTTTCTGCTAGCAAACCCGTAAGACCTTGCCAGATCACTTGGGTGGCTTGCACGTGATTCGCAGCGCGTTTTAATTCCCCTGAAGGGCAGCCAAAGTAACCGGCCAGTCCTTTAATTCCTCGGGTCGGTAAGTTTGGTAAAAGTCTTTTTGCGATTTCGTGGGTGCAAAGAATTTGAAAAGGGAGTTCTTCTGTAAGTTTCTCGTAGGCATCAGCTAAGAACGGTTTTTCAAACTGAGCGAAATGAATGACCGCCACGGGATTTTCAAGGCAGTGTTCTTTAATGAAATCTTTAAGCTCAGCAAAAACTTGAGTGAAAGGTTTCGCCTCATTCATGTGTTTTTGGTAAATGCCCGTAATAAACTGAATACGGCGCGGAATCTCTTCGCCGTCGGGTTGTTCAACCAAATAACTTGTTACTTGTTCTGAAGATAAAACACCCCAGGCGATCTCTAAAATATTTCCTGACTCAGGTTTTGCCCCTGTGGTCTGCAAATCTAAAAAAAGAACGGGATGCTTTAACAGGCTCATGGCGTGTTTTCCCAAAAGTTTTTAACGTCAGCAAGAATTTGGCTAGAAACGAGTTCCTGTGGGGATTGATCATACCATCCGTCGGGCATTGTTTCAGCGTACGCATTTTGTAAAAAGCGTGAATCAAGCATCACAATTACACCGCGGTCTGATTCAGAGCGAATCACTCGGCCCGCAGATTGAATGGCTTTCGCCATGGCAGGGTAGACATAGGCATAATTAAAGGCTTTGTCTTTTCCATAACGGTTTTCATAATAGTTGCGGATCTGTTCACGTTCGAAGTCAAAGTTAGGAAGAGCCGGTCCCACGACAAATGCACCGATTAACATGTCACCAGGGAAGTCGACACCTTCAGAGAAAACTCCGCCTTGCACCCCCAACAACAATGTCGGATTGTTCGCAAGTTTCATTTCTTCTAAATAGCTTTGGGTCTGTTGCTGTTTCATTTCTCGTTCTTGCACCAGCACTTTGTAACCAGTGAGGCGAACCTTGCTTTCCACCAAGCGCATAAATTCAAAACTTGGAAATAAGGCAATGTAGTTCCCAGGTTTCACTTGAGTAATTTTATTAATCGTGTCAGCGATCTTACCGGCGTTCATTTGGCGGTCAGTGAACTTGGTTGAGATCTGCGGAATGATTAATAGCTTGCGGTTGTGTTTTTCAAACGGAGACTGAAATTCAACTTGTTTGGTGTCTAAATTCGAAAGACCTAAAAGTTCCTGATAATAATTAAAAGGCTTTAAAGTGGCAGAAAAAGCCACAACGTTTTTAAATTCCTTATAAGCAAGTTTTAGATGTTCCGAGGCATCACAGCAGGTGATCTTCAGCATTTCGGTGAAGTTGTTTTTTTGATAAGTCTGGAAGAACTCTTCGCCACTTAAAGTGATTGAGTTCACGAAATCGGACCACATATTGGTGAAGCGCAGAACCGGGTCTTGCGGCATGATTTCTACATCTGAATCCAGGTACTCCATCGTCAGGTCGCGAATATCCTTATCTAGTTCCATGAATGGATCTAAATCAATTTCAACGCGCCTATTGATTCCATCCTTGCCATAGGATTGAATGAGACGTCGAGCACGATGAACTAAAGCATTACCTTGAATAGAAAATGTCGCTGGAACCCTGATGAAGTCACGTTCAAGTTGACCTAGTTGTTGTAAAGAAAGGCTAGGCGAAAAATAGTCCTGGGATCTTGAAGGCAGGTTATGGGCTTCATCAATCACAAGATTTGCTTTTTCATTTTCTAAAAGCGGCGCTGAAAGTCGACCTAACAAACCACGTGGAGCAAACACGTAATTATAATCGCCTATGACAACATCGGCTCTTTCAATAGCTTCCACCGAAAGTTCAAAAGGGCAGACTTCGTATTCTTCACCCATGGTTTTAAGTTTGCTGCTGGTGATTCCACGCAGTTTTGCAAGCTTGTTAACCAAGTCGTTATCATAGATTTTTTTATAATAGTCTTTAGCGAATTCACAGTACTTGGGATTGCACAAAGGCTCAGCTTTTAGGCACATCTTGCTTTTTGCTGTGATGGTCAGACTGCGAACTTTGCATCCTTGCTCTTGGATTTTTTCCACAGCTTCTTCGGCAACTTGGTGCTGGGAATTTTTCGGAGTGACGTAAACAACCTTTTGCCCGCGAGCTAAAGATTCTTTTAAAGCTGGGTATAAAATTCCTGCGGTTTTCCCCAAGCCTGTTGGGGCTTGAACAAGTAAAGCACGGCCTTCTTCAAAGTTTTCAGCAACTGTCTCAACCAATTCCTTTTGGCCGCGGCGGGGAGCTGCGAAAGGGAAAGTCATTTCTTTAGAAATTTTTTGACGACGATCAAAAAGTTTTTCTTTGATCTTTGTTTCTGCAACCAACTCTTCAAGGCGCAGTTCTAGCCAAGCTTCATAACCTTCAATATCTAAATTTATATTAATGTCTTTGCTACGAAAGTTGCGTGAAGAAACAAGATGCAGATTTAGGCGGGGAACTTTTCCAGTTTCCTTAAAAAAGAAATATCCATAGGTGCGTAACTGCCACACATAAGGATGGTTGGGTTCTTTTAAAAGTTTGGCGTAAAGCTCTTCCACATCAAATGCGGATTTGATTTCTTCAATCAATGCGGGGTCTTCGACACAACCATCGGCGCGACCAGAAATGCTAAACTGATAAGGGCCTTTTTCAAAAATATAGGCTAAGCGCTTTTCTGCTTCATAGCCTTCATATTCGCGCATACGTTCACGTTGTACACGCACATGTATCTCTTGCCCGCTGACGGGCGAAGCACCGTAACCAGAGTGGGTTTCAATACTTCCTACTCTGGGAACAGGGACAGAGAATTGTTTTACATCAACGTGCACTTTACGCATATTACTCTATATTAAATTTCAATTGATCGCCGGGTCTTTGAAAGTGGGCGGTGGAAAGATTGAAATGTTTCATATTTAAATTATATTTGCGAGTATAAAGAGCGAACATCTGCGCCATTTGGTCAGCCCTAGGCCCTTCCCCGCGCATACGCGATCCAAACTGCGCGTCATTCAATTTGCCGCCCCGAATATCACGCACCGAGTTTAAAACCTTTTCTTTCTTTAAAGGCTGATGCACCTCTAGCCATTCTTCAAAAATAGGTAAAACAGAAGAAGGTAATCGCAAAGGTGTATATCCCGCCGAAGTAGCGCCCGCTTCACTGGCTGCTTTTAAGATCTGTGGCAATTCGTGATCGTTCAGGCCGGGAATACACGGAGCCACGTTAACACCAACAGGAACGCCGGCATTTGCCAAAGCTTCAATCGCTTGCAAACGAGCTTGGGGTCTTGAGGTACGTGGTTCTAAAACTTTTCCAAGTTCAGGATCTAAAGTTGTTACGGAAATATAGATTTTAATTCCATCGTATTCGATCATCTCTTTGAAGATATCGATGTCCCTAGTAATCAACGCATTTTTGGTGATCATCGAAACAGGATTTTTAAAATCTGCCAAAACGCGCAAGCACCCGCGAGTAAGTTCGTATTTTCGCTCTAAGGGTTGATAGCAGTCCGTAATCCCACTCATCATAATCACAGCGGGTTTCCACGATGGCTTCATTAAAGCCTCACGCAAAAGTTCAGGCGCTGTTTCTTTGATCACGATTTTAGATTCAAAATCCAATCCTGGAGAAAACCCCAAGTACTCGTGGCTAGGACGTGCATAACAATAGGCGCAACCGTGCTCACAGCCTCGGTAGGGATTTACCGAGAACTCAAAGCCGATATCAGGACTGTTGTTTTTCGTGATAATGGAGCGAGACGAATCCTTCAGAACTTCCGTTTTCAGCAAACTTTTTTCGGTTTCATAATTGTCGAAGTCTTCTTCGGTAGCTTCGTATTTTAAGGTGTCGTATCGATTGGTGACGTTGCTACTAGCTCCACGACCGCGAATGTCTTTTCGAAATTCACGCGCCATAGGCGGCTAGTATGGCACAGCTCTATTAGGGATGGAAGACCGTGGGACTAATATGAGGTGCCTTTGGTTTCACCTCGGGGCGAGTCGGCTTATGGAAGAGCGGTTTATAGCTGACAACCATAAGCAAAGAAATCACCACAAATGAGATACCCGCTAGTATCGCCGTTTGAATGCTAAAGACATCGGTCAGTTTACCAATAGCTAAGTGCATAAGAATTAAGACGATAGAATCCGATGCTTTCATATACGACACCGCAGCGTCTAGGTCGGTGGGAAATTCCGAGGACACCCAAGCAATCGACATTGGATAAAAAGGAGCAATTGTGAATCCCGTCAGAGCTAAGAAAAGCGGATTCACGTAGATACCCGCGGCAATACTTAGTCCTGTTAATATTAAAGAAGTTGAAAGCAAATACTGCGGCGATCTTCTGAAATGCAAAAATGAAAACAGTAAACGGCCCACCATCATAGATACGAAGAAGTAGGTGACGTAAAGGCTGGCAGCCTCTGTCGAAAAATTCAATGCTCTTTGCATGTAAAGGGCAAGACGGGAAGAGATCATAATCTCTGCAGCCACAGCGGAGCTTAACATAATCGCTAGGAAGATCTGCGGAGCTAAGTTTTTCTTTTTATTCGCCCTACGATCTTCTGACGATATTTCCACTTTTTTATGAAGGGATCTGTGTGTGGGATGAAAAGAATAAATTAGCAAAGCCACCGGAGCCAGCGCCACCGTCGCAAACACCCAGCGCCAATTCCCCGTCGCGGCAGCAATAGCCGCGGTTAATAACGGAGCTAGTAAGCTAGAAAGCCCATACATTGTATGCAGACCCGAAAGCATTCTTTGTTTACGTTGTGGGGTTGAGCCAATCGGAACCAGGATGTTTGGAATCAGACCCAAGATCCCAAGTGAAACACCCATCAGAAAACTGAATAACAAAAACACAGAGAACGCCGGGGAGGCGGCAAGTCCCACTAAAGCGATAACCATGGTTAGTGCTGCACCTTGGATGATTTGCAGGCGATCAAAACGGCGTAATAGCGAATGGGCGGCATAACTTGCAGCCAGCCCCGCAATACTGCTTAATACATACATTAAAGCGCCCATAGAGTCAGAAACGCCGAACTGTTTCATGATTTCAGGAAATAATGGCCCACGGACGTTGTCAGAAATGCCGAGAGTAAACAAGCTTGCGTAAGAGATAAAAATAAAAGGCCAAATCATGTCCTCATCTTAAAGGGGCCCCGCAGCCAAGACAAGGGCAACTAATTATGCGTGTTTTGCATCCCTATAGCCCTTGGCCCAAAATTTAGACAGCCTTGTAAGCATTTCCCTAAATGCTTGGCTATGTCGCTTAAACTGCCCCTTTCTACTAGGCAAATTACAGGAGCCTATGCTACAAACGGCGCCTACATATCCTTTAACCAACGGGACTAGTTTAAGGTCCCAGCTGTAATAAGCATGGCTGTAATAAGCCCCAAGGAGCCCAAGATGGAATTGAACCCAGTCACTAACGACTCTGTGTCGTCTGCCCCTTTTAATTATGCTGACGATAACGTCGCAAAACCTTTAGAAAATAAGCCCGTTAATTTTTATTCTCTGACATTGGAAGACCTTAAGGCTTACTTAAAAGGGAAGGGCAAAGAACAATTCCGCGCTCAGCAGATCTTTAAATGGGTTTATGAACAAAGAGTCACAGACCCCGAGCAAATGACAAACTTGTCTAAAGAGTTTCGTGCGTCTTTGCCAAGCATCCTGACTTTCGACCTTCCAAAAATTATTACTCACTTAAAGTCTGTCGATGGCACTCAGAAGATGCTTTTTGATATGGGAGCTGGCCAAAGTGTTGAGGCGGTATTGATTCCTTCAGAAGATCGCCTGACTTTGTGTATTTCATCTGAAGTCGGTTGCAACATCGGCTGTAAGTTCTGCTTCACCGGTAAACAGAAATTGAAACGTCGCTTACGTACTGAGGAAATCGTTGGTCAGTTCATGCAAGCGCATGATCGTCTTGGCGAAGGTCAACGCATTTCTAATATCGTATTTATGGGCATGGGCGAGCCGTTAGACAATCCTGAAGCGGTATTTAAAACAATCGACGTGATTCACTCTCCATGGGGGATTAATCTTTCTCGTAAAAAAATCACTGTGTCTACATCCGGTATCGTTCCAGAAATGTGGCGCGTGGCTGAAGCGAAGGTTCGTTTGGCTGTGAGTCTTAACGGACCTACTGATGAAATCCGTACGCAAGTGATGCCGATCAATAAAAAATGGAATACGACCGAATTGTTGAAGGCATGTAAGGACTATACCAATGCGACGGGCGATAAGGTCACTTTCGAATACGTCTTGCTTAAAGGGGTAACAGATCAAATCGAGCACGCGCGCCAATTGGTTAAATTAGTTCACGGTGTTCCATGCAAAATCAATATCATTCCATTTAACGAACACCCAGGTTCAGGTTACGAGCGTCCTTCTGACGAAGCTGTTGAAGCCTTCCATACAGAATTGATCCGCTTAGGGGCGCATGTTCTTTTAAGACGTTCAATGGGACGTGATATTTATGCGGCTTGCGGTCAATTGACCAGCCAAGTGCCAAACAAGCCAGATTCTATGGACATCTCCAATTCTAAATTGGCGGGTCTTCCAAAATATAAACGTGAAATGTTAGCCAACGCTGCACAGGAGCAACAATAATGTCTGAAATTTTAGTAGTCGGAAGTTTAGCTTATGATTCAATCCAAACTCCATCTGGAAAAGTGGATCGCGCCCTAGGTGGTTCTGCGAACTATTTTTCTTTGGCAGCTTCATTGTTTTCAAAAGTGCGTGTTGTTGGTGTTGTCGGTGAAGACTATGATCAAGAACACTATGAGCTTTTAAATAAGCGTGGTGTTGATCTTGGCGGTCTTTCTAAAGTTCCAGGGAAGACTTTCCACTGGGCAGGTTCTTACGAAGGTGATCTTAACGAAGCAAAAACTTTGAAAACAGAGTTGAACGTTTTTGAACACTTCAATCCACAATTGCCAGAGCATTTCAAAGATTCTTCTTTTGTATTCTTGGCTAACATCGCTCCTGAATTGCAATTACAAGTTCTTGAACAAGTGAAACAACCTAAGTTCGTTGGTATGGATACAATGAACTTCTGGATTTCTATTAAAAAAGACAAGTTGGTTGAAGTTCTTAAAAAAGTAGATTTAGTTTTAATCAACGAAGGTGAAGCTAAAATGCTTACTGGCGCTGCGAACGCTATCTCTGCAGCTCCATTGTTAACGGCATTGGGGCCTAAAGCTGTAGTTATCAAGCGCGGTGAGTATGGTTTTGCAATGTACACCAAAGACGAAGGTTACTTTATCCTTCCTGCGATGCCGATCCCTACGGTTGTTGACCCAACGGGCGCTGGTGATACTTTCGCCGGTGGATTCTTTGGTTATTTGGCTGCGCAAAAAGAAGTTCCAACGATTGCTAACTTGAAACAAGCGTGCATCATGGGTTCAATGATGGCCAGCCACACTATCCAAGATTTCTCAGTCAACGCGCTTTCTAAAGTTACGCTGGGGGATCTAGAGAAAAGACTTTCGGAGTATCGCAAAGTCATTACTGTCTAGGTCGGTCGCCGATAATGGCCCAATCGACTGCGTTGTGCGGTCCTTCTCTTCGCTGCAACGTACCCTACGGGTACGCCTCCGCTACGGAAGGATCCTCCGCCTTGCGCTTGGACCATTCTCGCCAACCTCGGTTAATGACTTCGAATTTTAAAGCCCCTTACGGGGCTTTTTGTTTTTGTATTTAGATTTTTTTGTTATTTGCAGAATGGGGCTTTTGAGTCTTTGGCGCAGAGGTAGTCTTTAAGCATTTTGTTTTCTTTTTTCAGATCTGCGATTTCTTTATCTTGGTGTGTGTTTTCAGTTTTTATTGAAGCGATTTGACGACCTTGTGTTTCGAGTTTGGCTGCTAATGCATTCCATTGTTTCTCTGAAGCTTTACACAAGCCGTAGGTTTCTTTTGATGCTTCGATCAATGGCGCCACTAACTTACTGTAAGCTACTGACTTATAGCCGTTCGCATCTGTTGTTACTGCTTCTGGGAAGATGGCTTCTACTTCTTGAGCGATCACACCGATATCAGCTTCGCGATCAGCTGTTACCACTGGCATCTCTGTTTTCCAGTTGAAGTGAACACCGCGCAGGCGGCTTAATTTTTCATTAGCATTTTCGATGTTGTGAACATCACGTTTGAAACGCTTATCAGAGGTCGTATTCCAAGCCGTTGCTAAGGCTGAACCATTCACAGTTAAAAGTTGGGTTGGGCTAGTGGTACCAATTCCAACATAACCATCACTTTCACGAATATGGACTTTGCCGGGGTTAGTACCATTCGTGTTAATAAAGAAGCCTGCACCATCTTCGTAAAGAATGCGGCCTCTATAGTCAGCAGCTAAGTTAGTGCTTCCTTTAAAATCGATGAAAGAACTTCCGTCATTACCACTGGCGATCTCAAGCCCACCATCAGATGGGGAGGCAGTGAAATACCCGTTTCCGCCCATAGTATCTTGGACGTGAAGGCCTGCTTGTGGAGTTGTAGTACCGAAACCGACTTTCCCATTTGAATCAATGAGCATACGCACGTAACCTGCGGTGTCGTCCTGGATCACAAAGTGATTTGAGGTATCACCCCGAACGGCCATGGCCCAACTGCGCAAAGTGTTTTTCACTCTCACTACAGCACTTGCCGAAGTCGCATTTGTATTTTCAACTAAAAGATTCACAGCTCCACTGGCTGTTGAACCTGATACGTGAAGTTTTTCCGCCGCTGTGGTTGAACCAATACCCACGTTACCATTGGCTTCGATTCTAACCCGGTCTGCATTGTTGGAAACTAACTTGAACGGGTGGTTTGAAATTGTGCCAAGGGCAAGAGTTGCACTATTTTGTTCAAATTTGGATTGAAACGAATTAGTAGAGTCTGCGATATATAGACCGCTTGTCGTACTGTTGTCGATACAGATACCTGTTCCACCAGCAGAGCAGTTTGCGGTTGCGATACCGGACACGGTTAGCTGTTTAGTTGATTGAGGTGTTGAACCACCAAAGGAAGCTTTACCGTTTGTATCGATGATGAATCGGGCAGCACCAGCGGTGTTGTCATAAACGCCGAAAGACCCTGCGGCTGTCGGGCTTCCGCCAGAAGAGTAGATTCCATAACTCTTTCCGTTAGTTGCTGTGTTAACAACGTTGATTCCAGTGTTGGCAGTGCTAGCACTTTCTACCTGTAACAAACTTGTTGGAGCAGTGGCACCGATACCAACTTTACCTCCCGGCATGATTCTCATAGCTTCGCTTAAAGTACCTGCTTGAGCTACTTGGAAGCGTAAAGAAGAATCAACAGACGTCGCCCAGTTGGCTTCAGCAACACCCGTAATCTGTGCACCATAGTTGAAGGCCGTCGAATAGCCCTTACCCGCAATACTTAAGAAAGTGTTGCCGCTTAAGATCGCCGTTGGCGCAGCGGAAGTACCTCGTGCTTTTTGCATCATGAAAGACGGTGAAGTGCTATCGGCATAAGTGACGATGCGCACATCATCGTCATACTCATTAGCCGTGTTTTCACTTTGTATATGAAGTCGATAAGCAGGGGCGTTGGTACCGATTCCAACATATCCTGCATTATAGTAAGTAGAAGTACCGTTTAAGGTCCATTGACCTAAAGTTGAAGGTAATGCACTTGCTGGCAAGCGTCCGCTACCATCAAGCAGGGCTACTTCATTGGCACCAGTACCAGCAGCTTTAGTTGAAGCCGTTCCCAATCCAGAAACTTGAGTGTTAGCGATAGCGATGTTTTGACACTGGAATTTATCAGTGATGGAACTCCAGTTCATTGTCTGCGCGGCCGTACAAGAAGCGATATCAAAAGCACTGCCGCCTGTAGAGTTTACGAGCTCACTTAATTTCACGAAGTTCGCGGTCCATTTACTTGTCACACCATCCCATTTTAAAACTTTGTTTGCAGCGGGGGCCGCAGAATCCACGGCATAACCTTGAAGTTTTGCGACTGTTGGACCTGGATAAGAACCACTTAAATCACCACTGGCACTTCCTGTTGGAGCCGCGCCCGTAGTTGCAATAGTGATAGAGCCATTGCCATTAGTAACTGAAATGCCTGTACCGGCAGTTAGTGTAGCTTTAGTTAAAGTATTCCCGGTGGTGTTACCAATTAACAATTGACCATCGGTGTAAGTCGATTGGCCTGTACCACCTTTCGCAACTGACACAACAGTTGAAAGGTTAGCAGGATTTAAATTCGTCAAAGCAGAACCATCCACAGCAGGCAATTTTGCGGAACCATCTAATTGCACAATTTGGTTGTTCCCGGTACCTGCATTCACATTCAAAGTAACAGTACCTGAAGAGCCCCCACCTGTTAAACCAGTTCCCGCAGTTACACCAGTAATAGTACCAGCATTTGAACTATCAGATGCTGGCGCCCACTTAGATCCATCATATTTTAAAACCTGACCAGTTGTTGGAGCTGTTGTATCTACCGCAACACCTTTAATTTTATCAACAGTGACTGCGCCGATCGCACCACTGACGTCCCCAGCAACTGAAACGTTAATCGCCTGACATTGAAAAGAGCTTGAAACAGAATTCCAGTAAGCCGTTTGATGAGCAGCACAGTTAGCGCTTCCCACAGCAGCGTTAAACGCAGCCGTAGTGTGCAAACCAGAAATAGTCGAAGTTAGGTTCGTCACATCAGAAATCGCAACCGCTACAGGAGCCCAATCAGTCCCGTTGTATTTCAAGAAATAACCATTTGTAGGTGCAGTGGAAGAAACCGCAACGCCTTGAAGTTTTGCTACACTTGGATTTGGGTAGGTACCGCTAAGATCCCCACCCGCAGTACCAGTCGGTGTACGAGCATTGGTGAAACGCGCGTCGTCACCTGCTGCCACAGTATTTGCAACCGAGCCGACATTTAAAGTTAACGCTGGTGTTGAAGTGCCATTAGCTACAGACAAGTAAGAATTCGTAGAAGAAACCGCTGTAACAGTACCACCACTTGCGCCAGTGACAGGAGCACATGAAAAATTGGTTCCATCAAAAGTTAAAAAGCTATTCGCAGGGCATGAAGTGATATTGTTTTTTAAAACAAAATCCGCAGCGACATTAGTGCCTAGGCGTTCTGAGGAATAACTAAAACCCGCATAGGGTACAGATCTAATTTCATTATCCGGTGAAATCGTCTTCCATCCTGATCCGTCATGGAATTTCACACGCAGCTTACGTTGATCACCGGCAGCGGCGTTATATGTCGATCCGCCATCACAAGTGAAAATGGATGAGTTATTAAATGAATCTAAAAGATTAAAAGTGCCAGCGGTAGGATAGCTTCTTGTGCCCCCACCAATTGGCACGTCAAACACGCCATTTGAGTTGGTCATGTCGACGTGATCGACTTGTTCACGATAGATGATACATAAACCATTTGGACTGGTGATTTCAAATTGGAAGCTCACATTGGAGTATTCCAAAGCTGTTCCATCGGTTTTTAAAATGCGCCCTTGATAAGTCAGTGCTTGCGGTGATGCCAAAGCATCCTTAGCAAAAAGAAGAGTAAACAGAATTAAGCCCGCCATTAACGTGCAAGTTTTAGCTATTTTCATAACTAATTTATCGGAATGTTTATGGATTTTCCTAAGTAATAAGGCCTTTTTTACATCAATATAATAGGGCGAACTTAGTGACTCAGATTGAAACAGAATGCCTCGTTCGGAACTGGCACCTAGACTTTGATATGAATATCCAAACATGACTCTTTTATCCTTAAGGGCGGCGTCCGAAATTCCGATATTTCAAAGAGATATGAGCAAAAAGAAAAAGAAATCCACAGCTGCAGACAACCTGATTGAATCCTTGATGGACGACCTTAAGGATATTCAAGCTGAGTCTTCATACCGTTCAGGTCATGAAGAGGAGGACTTTGACGGCTTGCCAACCTTAGATGGTGATGACCACCGTGTTGATAAAACAAATATCAGCACCAATATGTGGGATCAGCTTGAACAAGGTTTAGAAAAAGATCTTGAAGTTCCAGAATTTTCAGCCAGCTCAGAATCTTCTGAAGAAGATCTTGGTGAAAATACCAGCAATTCTGATTTTGAAATGCCCGAAGGCTTCGGTGATTTGCCACCTTCCGAGCGCTTTATGGTGGGAACTCCTTCTGTAGAGGAAGATTCAGTCTATAAAGGTCCATCGATGGATGGCGGCTATCAATCAGCAGATGAACTGTTCTCTCCGCCTGCATTTGATGGAAATAATGCGTTCGATGGTAATAACTTTGGTAGCGACAGTTCCGACGAGTCGACTCGTCCTGTAATGAGTGAAGATTTTGGTAGCAGCGGCCAAGGCGAAGATAAAACAGTTTCTATTCAACAAGACTTTGCAGTGACTTCGACGGCAGCTAGTGATGCTGAAAAAACAGTCGCAGTAGATGGCTTTGCCAATGCCCGCGTCGGTGGAAGAAAATCCGCTGAGGTGGATGTTAAAGTCAGTGTTGGAAGTTTCCGTGGCAGTCGTGGTGCAGCGAACGTAATGACTTCAGTTGATGCAAGTCTTGCGCAAGCTGAAAACTTAAAGATCGCCCAACAACGTATCTTAGAACTTGAAAAAGAAGTGGAACAGCTTCGAGCTGACAATGAAGAACTGGCTTCTGCTGGTGAAATCATTCAAAGCAGAGCAGATGATCTTGGGGTTCGAATCACTGCTTTAGAAAAAGAAAAAAGCGAAATTCAAGAATCGGCGCACAGTGAATTGCTAATTCTAAAAGGCAATTTGCAGTATAAAGAAAATGAAGTTAGCAAAGCCCGCATCAAAGTGGACGAGCTAGAGACTCGACTTAAATCTGATTTTAAAAAGATTCGCGTGCGTGAAAGAGAGCTAGAAAATCGTCTAGAGCTATTGCGTGCCGAAAAATCGGCCCTTGTTCGGTCTAAAGATGAGTATATTTTAGAACAAAAAAGAAAGATTGATCAGCTTTCACAGGAACTCGATAATTATCGTAAGAAGTGTCTTGAACTTAACAAGACCATCGAGGCAAACCAAGACCAGGTTAAACGTACTGAGCGTGCGTTGCGCCTGGCCCTTAGCAACTTAGAGGCTAAAGAGGAGAACCTCGTTCCGCTGAAGAAAGCTGAGTAGAATGGATGCTACCTCTCCAAGTGAAAACACCGACAATGCCGTTCCGGTAGCGAAACCCGCGCCTGTAAAAAAAATTAAAATTATTATCAGTGACCTTCATTTGGGGAAAGGCCGTCTTTTAGAAAAAGGCGGTATCAACTCCCTAGAAGAATTTTATTATGGGGAAAAGTTGGTGGAGTTCATTCACTACTATTCCACAGGTGCCTATCGTGATTACGAAGTTGAACTGATCATCAATGGTGATTTCCTTAATTTTCTTCAATGCGATTACAAAGGACACTTCCTTTCCGTAATCACGGAAGCCGTCACCCTTGAAATTTTCAAAGACATTGTTAAAGGCCATAAGAATGTTTTCGATGCCTTAGCAGAATTTGCGGCGAAACCGGGAAACTCTATCACGTATATCGTCGGCAATCATGACCAAGGGATGTTGTGGCCTGCCTGCCGTGCTTACTTAAATCAAGTTATCGGTACCCCAATTCGTTACAAGAATATCGTTTATTTCTTTGATGGCGTTCACGTTGAACATGGTCACATGCAAGAAGCTGCGAACCGCATGGATCCTAAAAAGTTTTTCTTAAAAAAAGATCTAGTAGAGCCGATTTTGAATTTGCCCTTTGGTTCGCATTTCTTTTTGGAAGTCGTTTTAAAGATCAAGGAAGAATATCCCCACGTAGATAAGATTCGTCCGTTCGGAAAAATGGTTCGCTGGTCTTTCATGAATGAAACAAAAGTGATGTTTAAGGCTTTCTTTATGGCCTTAGCTTATTTCGCCAAAAGCGCTTTCATTAAGGATCCCCGCAGGGCTTGGCCTTTAAAGCGTATCGTGCAAGTCATTGCTGAAAGCGCCATTTTCCCTGACTTAAGTGAATCAGCGCGTAAAATCTTAACAGATGAACGGGTGCACACCGTAATATTTGGTCACAGCCACGTTTATCAATATCGCCAGTGGTCAGAAAATAAAGAGTATTTCAATACAGGTACTTGGACAGAAATCACTTCATTAGACATCGTTTCGCTAGGGAAAATCACCAAATTGACCTACGTACTTATCGAATACCCCGAAGATGGCAGCCGCCCACGCGGACGCTTGAAGGAATGGAAGGGGTACCACAAGATCGAAGAAGACGTCGCTATTTCTTAACGGTCGTCGATAAGGGCCCATCTGACTGCGTTGGAAACCTCTTGTCCTCGCTCCGATGTGGCGCTACACCTGCGCTGCGGGAAGAGGCTTCCGCCTTGCATATGGACCCTTCTCGCCAACCTCCGTTTCAGTTTTTTTATTCTGGCTCATCGCGCTTGGGACGCGCTTCGCGTTTTAGTTCAGTAACGTTTTATAATGTTATTCTGCTACAATTTTTTGTTTTTTTGAGGGATGATCGGGGCATTCTTTAAAGGGGCACGTTGTATGTTAGAAATTACTCAATCTGGGCATAAAATTGATTCTTCTGTTTTGAAGGCTTGTGAAGAGTCTTTGCAAACTTTCTTAAAACGTAAAGATATTGGTTTTCCTCAATTGGTTGAAAGAATTTCTTTATGGGAACAATCCTATTCTGCTGGTAAGGAATTTAATCACCGTTTTAAAAGACTTGTGATTGTGGGACTTGGTGGAAGCTCTTTGGGCAACCGCGTATTGGCTGAAGTTTTCCGCGCCAAGAATCTTTTCTTCATCGACAACGTTGATGCTCTTGAGTTTGAAACTTTGATTGAAGAGCTGGGTGATCTTCGTGAAGTAGGTTGGGTTTTCATTTCTAAATCGGGCACAACAATCGAATCACTTTGTGCACTCGAGTTTATTGATCAAATTTACAAACAAGAAGGCTTAACAGTTGCAAGCCAAAGTTTGGTGATCTCTGAGCCTAAAGCAAACACTCTGACTGATTGGGCAAAAAAGAACTCTCTAACTATCTGTGAAATCCCGGTGGATGTTGGTGGTCGTTTCTCGATTCTTTCGCCGGTAGGTATGATGCCTGCGGCTTATCTTGGTTTAGACTTAGAAAAAATCCGCGTCGGCGCAGCGATGGCTTTGCAAGATACAAAGTTGGTTTCTGAAACCATGGCTCAAGTGGCACAAAGCTTTAAACGTGAAGAGTGGATTACTCTTTTATGGTTCTATAATTCTCGTCTTAAAAACTTCGGTTCTTGGTTTCAACAACTTTGGGCTGAATCATTGGGTAAAAAAGCGGGCCGCGATGGTGGCGCTGCGACTCGCGCAAGTACACCGATGTGGGCAGTTGGAGCTTCTGATCAGCACTCGATCCTTCAGCAAGTGATGGAAGGTGCGAAAGATAAGTTCGTGATGTTCATGCGTGTGGAAGAATCAGAAATGGGTTCGCAAAAATTGGCTAAATCCCAATTTAACGAAACTGCGGATCTTCAAGGTCGCACTATGGGCGAACTTCTGAAGGCAGAAGCTTTGGCAACTCAGGAAGCCTTAGCTGAAAACGGCATTTCTACGATGACTCTTAAGACTAAGGTCTTAGATGAACAAACTTTGGGATACATGTTTATGTTCTGGGAACTTGTTGTTGCTGGCATGGGCGAGTACATGAAAATCGATGCCTTCGACCAACCTGGTGTTGAGCTAGGCAAGAGACTAGCCAAAGCTAAATTGAAGAAAGCTTAATTGTCATTCGTTAGTCGCTAGCTTTATACTTTTTCGTATGGCTCATAACGACGACAACTCAGATAATTTAGAAAAAACCAGTATAGTTGCTAGTGATACATTCCGTGGTCGTTTGAAGGAGGCCGATGAGGTTCCTCCAGCGATCGTGGTGTTGATTGGTCCTCCGGGTTACGTGGGGAAACAATATCCTATCACCGCTAGCGATATCGTTATTGGTCGTTCTGTGGAAAGCCAAGTTTATATTGATGATAAATCTTTAAGTCGTTCCCACGCGAAGTTCGCAGTGAACGCCAGCGAAGTTTCCGTTATCGATTTAGGTTCCACAAATAAAACTATCGTGAATGGCCAAGTGATCCCGCCGTTAGCTTCATGCCTTTTAAAAAATAACGATCAAATCAAAACTGGAAACGTTATTTTTAAATTCCTAGAAAAGGGCAGCATCGAAGCGATGACGAATGCAGCGATGTACGAGCGTGCGCAAAAAGATGCTTTAACTGGTGCTCATTCTAAAGGTGCTCTTTTAGAAAAAGGCCCTGAAGCGATGAAACGCTCTGAAGTTTTAAATGAGCCATTCAGCTTAGTTACTTTTGATATCGATCATTTTAAAAAGATCAACGACTCCCACGGCCATCCAGGCGGTGACTATGTTCTTAAGGAACTGTGCCGCATCGTCATCACGAAGCTGATTCGTGCAAATGACTTTTTTGCTCGTTACGGGGGTGAGGAATTCGTCTTGCTTCTTTCTGGTTCGCCAACAAAAACAGCGGCCGAAGTAGCAGAACGTATTCGTCAAACAATCGAAGCCCATGAGTTTATCTGGGAAAATAAAAAAATCCCGGTAACGATTTCAGTGGGTGTTGCGACAAAGCTTCCGACAGAAACAGAATGGACTCAAATCTACGATAGGGCCGACAAGGCACTCTACCAATCTAAGCAGGGTGGTAGAAATAGAACAACAATAGCCAATTAAATTCTTTATGGGGTGCGGTTAGCACCCCTAGTTACCTTCATCTACTTTTCACTTAGCTTCTTTATTTCCATTTTGTTCCAGCATGTCCTACAAGGACGCAATGAGATTTTGGCGCAAATACCATAAGTGGATTTCTATTTTTATTACTATTCCTTTTTTGATCACGATCGTGACGGGAATTCTTTTGTTATTCCGTGGGAAGAATACTTTTTTCTCGCCAAAGTTTCCGCCAGCCACTGGTGAGCTGCAGATTGGCTTAAATGAAATTTTAAAGGTGGCTCAATCTGTTCCTGAATTGAAAGTGCAAGCTCTGACCGACATCAAGCGTATCGATATTAGACCGTCGTCAGGTTCAATTACAGTTCAAGGCAAAGCCGCCGATTATGAAGTTGCGATTGATGGAGCGAACGGAAATATCCTGGGCCAAGGTGTACGTAAAACTGGTTTACTTGTTTCACTTCATGAAGGAACGTTTTGGACTTCAGGGGAGATTGGCCGTTACGTTATCGGTCTGCCGATGGGCCTTGGCGTTTTGTTCTTACTTGTTTCTGGTGTGGTTATCTTTGCTCAGCCTTGGACGAAGAAGAGAAAGCTTAGTTAACCTTCTCTTCAATCGCAGAAACCACGGACCATGTTAATGGAACGCCGAAAGAAAAGTGCGGGAAGTCAGCTTTTGAAGTTGGTTTTATCTTAATGCCTGAATCTGTTGATCCAACAATATATAGACGCGTGTATCTTGCTGGGTTTTCTGGATCGATCACCGTAATCTCGCGAGTATTCGCATCAGCAACCACTTTTAAAACAAAATGAAAGCCACGGATCAAAGGTTCTTCGTGGGGCAGGTTATACATGGGTGGCGGACGACGTCCACCGATTCCCCCTGGAGGTCTTTCTGGCGCGCGAGGAATCTGTGCATACTTAACTAATAGGATCTGAACATTGTCAGAAAAAAGATCTGCCTCCCCTAGGACACTGCGACCTTTAATTTGATAATCGATTTTTACGTTTAAGCGCGCATTCATGAAGTTCATGAACTTCACAAGCTCATGTTCGGTCATGCCGTTGTTAACGCCTTGATAAGCAGGATAGTTCTTAGCTGAGATCTCTTTTACTAAACGAACCAGATCTTTTTTAGGATAAGCCTGGTTAGCAACTTTCAACTGAAGCCAATTCACTGCACTCGTAGGCCCACATAAAGAACTGTCATCGCCAGCACGGATGACTCCAAGGTCATAAAACAAACTATCCTTCTGATCTATCATCAATGCAGAAAGATCCTGCTCAATAGGTAAGGCATTTGCGAAAGCAAAGAATCCCGATAACAAAATCGCAAAGACTATTAATAGATGTTTCATGGAATAAAGTTCTAACAAAGAAGCGCGGGGACCAAAACCCATCCCGAAAACTTTGCAGGCTTGTTTGATTTGTCGACACCCATTTGCCCATAACATTTGCTTATGGGTCATATAACAAAATCGTAAATTCACGAAACATATCATGTATTTAGAGCCATTTTGACCACACTTCTTAGGCACCGACATTGCAGTAAGGAAAGAGCGTAGGCAGCTCGGGTTTGGGGGCGAATTTACCGGGGGCTGAGGGGGGCATAATGGCTCTTCAGAAAAAAAATTCAGAACGTTAACCGAAATATGAGAGAAACGAGTCATATATGCAGAAAGATCTTGGGGTAACGGATCTTGAACTGGTTGAAAAAGTAAAATCTGGTAACAGAGGGGCTTTTTCCGAACTCGTGAAACGACATCAAAGAAGTGTGCTGCGCTTGAGTTTGCGGTTTGTAAAAGACATGGACACCGCGGAGGATGTAACGCAAGAAGCGTTCATCAAGGCTTACGAAAAGCTGAACTCCTTTGAAGGACGAGCTTCCTTCAAAAGTTGGTTGTTCCAAATTGCGGTGAATACTGCCCGCAATAAACTTCGCGAATGGAAGCGCGACACGGTTGACATCGATGATGTGCAACTTGCTGTTGGCGCTGAAGCCGAAAAAACTTTAGTGCACACAGCGGTCGCAGATCTTCTGCAACAAGAAGTTGAAAAGCTGCCGTTTAAACAGCGTACAGCTTTAGTCCTTCGCGTTTACGAAGATCTAAGCTTTAACGAAATTGCCGATATCATGGAATGCCCTTATGACACGGCAAAAGCAAATTACAGACATGCGCTTATGAAATTACGTCAGACTTTTGAGCAACAAGCGGAGCTTAAAAATTGGACTGAAGAGGTAGGTGGATTTTTTATGGAAGTGAATCAACGTTTTGCAGAAGCAGAAGGATAAACGATGGATCGTGAAGACCAAATGACCCGGATGGATAAAATACGCAAAGGCCTGAAGGCCCATGATGAAGTCGAACTTCCGATGAACGATGAGTTTTTCGATCGGCTTCACAGTAAAATCATGGCGGAGGTGGAAAAAACGGAGATTGCTCCAGCTCCGGTCATGATGAAACCACGGAAGCTTTTACGCTCTCACTGGAGAGGTTGGCTTTATCCCCTTAGCGGCGTAAGTTCATTATTCCTGCTAGCGTTTTTGATTGCGCCACAGGTGACAAAAGTTAACCAATCTTTACAACGTACCGGCCTATTAAGTGATGGCCACGAAAGGATAGTTGCAGCAGCCCTATTGTCCCCAGAAGAACTGTCCCAGACTTTAATCAGCTCGCAAACTGAATCTGACTTTTTTATGGACGTAGCCACAGAATCATTTGAAAATTTATCTGTAGCTAAATTCAATAATATTATGGGTGAAGGCGAACGCTAAACACCCATTTTCGGGTGGTTTACGTGCGCTGGATGTTAAGTCTTTTTTCTTTCATTCTATTTTCCAGTTTAATAGGAATCTCTTCCCAAGCGGCTGAAAAAAATCAGCAACTGGAAGAGCTTCTTATCTGGAAAATGAGTGATGAGCTGAAACTAGGCTCTGTTGAAGAAAAAAAGTTCAGCGAATTAATAAAACATCTAAATAAAAGAAAAAGCGAAGTCGGGCAGTCCTTGAATGAAAGTATTCAAAGCATGTCCAATGCTAAAACGCCAAAGCAAAAGGACGAGGAGCTTGCGAAGTATCGTAAGCTGTTACAAAGTTACGGCAAAATTTCTGAAGAAGAGTTCGATCGCCTAAAGTCTTTGCTTGGCAACGATCGCATGATTCAGTATTTGGCGATCAAGCAAGATTTGACCAATCGAATTAAGACAATGCTGGTTCGCCCCGAGGCAGGCGCTAAACCTAGCAAGACCCTGCCACAACCTAAAGTCATTATTGAACACTAACTACTTCGTAGTTGTTGAAGTCGCTTCACCGGTGCGTGAAATCGCAATTTCTGCAGATTTTTTAGCAAGGTTTACGATTTGATTTTTGTATTGTTCAGCTAAGGAATTAACTGGAAGTTTTGCAGCCTCGCTACAAGACTTGCCAGTTTTAAAACTTAAATCCTTGGGCAAAATCAAAGTGCGTGATTCCACTGCTTTTGTTTTCAAATTCCAAAGCTGAGCTTGCATCATTCCATAGCCCATCAATTCGTCGCGGGCGTTTTGGCACCGCAGTCCATATCCGGCTTTATACTGAGGATAGTTTTCAGAACTAGTGGGGTGAAGGATCACCAAATATTGTGCTCCTTGTTTTTCAGCTTCACTCACTAGGTATTGTTCTAATCCCTGATAGCGATTTCCAAGATACAGGTTTTTTAAGCCACGGGCTGCCACTTTGCCAGTTTCGACCACCGTGGGATCGACTTTCACTGCGAAAGCTTGCTTGTTTAAACTTTGAAAGTACTGGGTCAGTTCGCTTTCCAAATTTTGATTTAAATTCCAGGCAAGAATGTCTGCTGTTTTTTCATTTTTGGAACCCATCAAATCGACGGGCAAAGTTTCATCAAAGACGGCGACCACGCCGACCTTATCTAGCTGGTTGATTTTATTTTCTTCAACCTCTTTGTGAGCGCAGGAAACACTTAATAATAGAATTGAAACTATCAGCAGGTTTTTCATAAAAAAAGCATAGGGAGTTTTTTAATTCTTGTCTAGATTTGGAAAAGGAAGCACCAGTGTCGGACGCCAACTATTTCTTTTCAAGTGTGGCAATCAGCTCTTTTAAGCCCTGATTCGGATCCTTGGCTGTTTCTAGGTTTTTGCATTTCTGTATGAAAAGGGCATAGTTCTGCCCCAATAAGTCATAGAGCTTTTGAAACTCACTAAGGTCTTGCATATAGGTTTTATAAACCAACAGTCTGGCGTTATTTAGCTTATAATCAGGAAAATTTTTGTAAGAATCCGTTTTTAACTTTGGCAAAAGCTCCGTGACGAAGTCTTCCTGAATCTTTTTAATGCGCGCCATGCGCTTATCTTCATTTCGATCAGAAGCGGGAAGATCCTGGTACCATTTTTCAAGTTTTTTAAGTTCATTAGAAATGAAAATAGAAAAAGCTTTCTGATCTTCGTTTTCCAGCTGAACTTGCTTAACTGTGGCCGAATCAGGGCCTTCTTTTTTTAAGTAAAATTGTTGGGCTCCGATGTTTCCTAAGAAAGTCGCAAGGCGTTCATTAAAGTCAGCGGCATGTTTAATATATAAAGTCGCATGAACGGTTTCATGAATGATGGTATTTACTAAATCATAGTCATCATATCGAAGCATGGAACTTAAAAGCGGATCATTAAACCATCCAAGCGTGCTATAAGCAGAAACTCCACGTAAATACGTGTCTAAATCTTCTTCTTTTTGCAGTTCTTGTTCTAACTCTTTTGCGTCTTCTTCCTTAAAGTATCCTTTGTAAGGCATCTTTCCCATAAATGGATAAGACCACTGGTAGTGGTCTAACTTCCAGCGAGGCGCTGCGCTCACCACATAGGTGACGTAAGGTTGATCCAATTCAACGTAAGAGGTGTAGTTTTTAGTGTGAGCTAAGTGAAGTTCTTGTTCCGCAAAAGCACGGGCCTCTTGTGCCAGGCGCAATTTGTTTTTTTTCTTTTCTTCAACTTTAGGATCTTTAAGTGCTTCGTCAATCGGAACTCGAGAGTTGAGCAACTTGATTTGGCCAACGCCGGACTTCATTAAATAACTAATCTGACAGCCAGGCAGAACAGCCAACGCGCCAGCAATAAGACACAGTTTAAAAGAGGATTTTACAACACCCAAGTCACGCCTGCACGAATGGAAGAGTCATCTGTTTGTAAGCCACCACCAATTGGTGTCTTCCACACATCATAACTTAACTTGATTCCAAATGTGTCAGTCAATTGAACTTTTAGGCCCGCACCATAACTTGGAACGGTTGCTGATTCGGGTTCGATAGTGAAGGTGTCTTGGCCTTCGATACGAACTTCTTGGTAACGGCTGATTTGTGCTCCGCCACCTTTTATGTAAGGCTGCAATAATGATTTTTTATCAGCGAAAACTAAGATCAAGTCAGCACCCATAATTTGCGATTTTTGCGTCGTTGTTCTTTGTGCATCGGAAGCACTGGCTTTTTCTTCGCGCAAACCGCGCGCATCGGTATAACTAAGTTCAACAGCTAATCTTTCTAAGAAATATAAAGATACCGAGCCAGTGATAGATTCTGAATCAAACGAATTGTTTTCATCGAAGGTCGTAGTTTTTCTTCCGTAAGACAGGCCCATTTCTGTCGTCAGGGCGTGTGCGGACAAAGAGCTTACTAACAACGTAACTAGAACACTGAAGAAGATCATTTTTTTCATAGACCTTCATTCTAACAAGGCTCTGTCAGGAGTGGGATGATTTCTGCCAAAGCCTGGACTAAAGGTTCTGGACCTGCTAGAAAAAGGTATGTCTGAAAAAAGATTGAAATGCGGTCTGCCGCAAGATGAAGCTGAGCTTAAAAAAATTCTGACTCCTGAGCAGTACCAAATCATGGTGGAAAATGGAACCGAACGACCGTTTTCAAATGCTTATTGGGATCATAAAGAAGACGGCATCTATGTCGATGCTATTTCAGGTGTCCCACTTTTTTCTAGCGAAGATAAATTTGATTCAGGAACGGGGTGGCCTAGCTTTACTCAAGCTATAACTCCCGAAGTGGTTATAGAGCTTCCTGATTACAGTCACGGGATGCAAAGAATTGAAGTTAGATCCAGATCGTCCAACTCTCATTTAGGTCATGTTTTCGATGATGGGCCTGGGGCAACAGGCAAAAGATTTTGTATCAACTCTGCTTCGCTTAAGTTTATTCCTAAGCGGGCAGTCTAATTTCTTTCAGCCATGGCTGGTGGATTGTAATTAACTGTAAAAGAATATTTTAAATGAATGTATCCATCGTCTTGAACCATTTCAGGCGGTGGATTAGGAAAAACTCGCGCTTCTCTGAATGCCAAAATGGCAGCTGCATCAAACGGCTTCACACCAGATTCTTTCATTAGTAAAGCTTGTCTTAAATATCCATTTTTATCTAATAGGAATTCTACTTGAGTCACCCAGTTGCGTTGGCCTAGAAGTTTTAGATTGGCGCGATCTAACGAGTTGATAACGTTTTGAACTTTAGATTCCCAACGGAAGCGAATCAATTCTTCAACCCGCGCATAAAATGTATAGAACAAATAGCGGTCTGTATTTAAAGCAGTGAAAGATCCGATCTTCACTTCGCTTGGCAGTGATTCGCCAATCGTTGAATAGCCATCTCCAGCGAAGTTTCTCATCTCTTGTAACTCTTTAGAGATGTCGACACTTTCATAACCATCTTTAGCTTTTGGTAACGGCTGTTTCTTGCCGGCTAATTGCGGAGGACGATTTTCAGAAACGCCTGGAAGGTTTGCGCGATTTGAAGTCATTCCAGATTTCGCAGCTTGAGTTTCTTGTTTCACCCGCTGTTTTTGTTCAGAAAGAAGGCGCGCTAGGTTTTCATCATCTTGCGCTTTTAGTTTTTCAGGAACTAAAGCCTGGCGCACGACTTGCTGTTTGTTGCGAGTAAGGGCTTCAAGGATTTGCCCTTCAGGATAAAGTTGAACCTCGATGGTTTCAGGAGCTTTATGAACTAATTGCGGAGCGATCCAGGCGATAACACCTAGAATAAGCAAGTGAAAGAAAAAACTGGATAAAACTCCACGAAGCACAGTCATAGTCTCATTTTAAGACGAAACCCGACCTTTGGGCAAGACGGCTAAAGTTGAAACACATCCTGCCGATAAGAAGTAATGTCCAGAGGGGGAAATAATGGGGAAAGTTCTTGATATCACGTCACGCCTAAAGGTTCAAAATTCTTTAGAAAATACCAAAAAAGAAGTAGGCGCTGAAATCACCGATATCACCGAAGCTCGCCAAGAAATCTTGAGCCGAGATCGCCGCGATGTAAAAAGAACAATTCTTACTGAGTTCATCGGTGCCTTTGTAGTCCTTCCTGAAAAGGGACTTTTGAAAGCTTCTATGTACGATATCTCTGACAGCGGTATGGCCTTTGACTTGGAACTTGCTGAGGGCGGTTTCACGACGGGCGATGAAGTTGCGATGAGAGTTTACCTTAATCATTCAACGTATTTTCCATTCACAATCCGAGTAACCAACAGCCGTGCTATTGAAGACGAGGGCGTAGTTCGTCATGGTGCTAGCTTCGTAAAAGGAACTATGAATGATGTCGCGCTCCATCATTTTGTGAAGTTCATCGAAAACGTCAGTGCGAGTTTGAAAACAGACTCTGGCGACGTACTTGTTTCGCACATTTCATAGCTGTCTTCACTGAGGCTTCATAAGGGCAACTACTAAAAAACGCAGGCAACACAGCCTGCGTTTTCTTTTTCAGCGGATAGTTAGCGGGCCCGCCACGCCGAAGCATCAAAGATGCGAAGGCGGGTTCTATTTCATAGACATTAGTCCTGCAATTTGTTGCAATTTAACCAGTGGGGTATAGTCGCAAAAAATGCGATAATTCCCATTGCTTTAGCAACGACGCTGAAGCCATTGCACTTAACTACGGAGGGCTGTCCTTGAGCAAATCTAAGCGCAGAAAAATTGTTGTTGATACCAATGTGATCCTTTTCGACGCTCAAGCGATTTTACGATTTGGCGAAGCTGATGTGCACATTCCAATATCAGTTATCGAAGAAGTAGATAAATTTAAAAGAGACCAAGGTGAAAACGGTCGAAATGCTCGTCAGTTCAGCCGCTTTATCGACGTGCTTCGCTCTAAAGGTTCTCTTTCAAGTGGTGTGCAGATCGATAACTCTGAAAGCATGGTTTACATCAATACGGATTTGATGTTGGCAGGTATGCCTTCAGAACTTGATCACCAAAAAGCTGACAACAGAATCTTGAACACAGCACTTGCTTTGCAAAAGCAACACCCTCGCTACAAAGTTGAGTTGATCACCAAAGACATCAATCTTCGTATCAAAGCAGACGTTTACGGAATTTTTGCAAAGGATTATGAAAGTTCTGACCAAAACAAAGATGACCTTTACGAAGGTTACCAAGAGATTTCGGTCACTCCCGAACAAATCGATTCTTTCTATAAAGAAAAACGTTTCGTCACCGATATCAAGTTGTATGCGAATCAGTATGTGATCATGAAAGATTCTGCTAATCCGAATCACTCTGCAATTGGCAGATTTAGCGGCGCAGAAAAAGCTATTGTTCCACTAGTGCAAGCTGCGGATTCAATTTGGGGTATTCACGCGCGAAACGTTGAACAAGCATTCGCGATGGACTGTTTACTGAACGACGAAATATTATTCGTTTCCTTAGTAGGTAAAGCCGGTACTGGTAAAACATTGCTTGCGATTGCGGCGGGTTTGCACAAGTGCTTAGATCAAGGACAATTCCAAAGATTGCTTGTATCTCGTCCGATTTTCCCTATGGGAAAAGATATTGGTTATTTACCAGGGGATATCGAACAAAAGTTAAACCCTTGGATGCAGCCGATCTTTGATAACGTGGAATTCCTGATGGGTGCGGACAAGAAGGCAGCAGGACGCGCTCAAGAGTTGATCAATCAAGGAATGCTAAACATCGAACCATTGACATATATCCGCGGTCGCAGCATACCTAAACAATATTTGATTGTAGACGAAGCCCAGAACTTAACTCCGCACGAGATTAAAACCATCGTGACGCGAGCGGGCCGTGGTACAAAAGTTATATTGACTGGAGACGTATATCAGATCGACAACCCTTATGTTGATTCTGCTAACAGTGGACTCACTTACGCCGTCGAAAGGTTTAAGGGACACGCAATCGCAGCTCACGTGACACTCACGAAGGGTGAAAGATCTGAGCTTGCTGAGTTAGCAGCAAATATTCTCTAGGAGTTTTAGAAAATGGTAACAGAGACTAACAATGCAGAACGTGACATCGGATATTCAGCTTCATTCACCACGAAGGTGACTGAAAAAATGGTGAATCAATTTGCTGAGCTATCTGGTGACTTTAATCCCATCCACGTGGATGCAGAATACGCTGCGAAAAGCAGATTTAAACAGCGTATTGCTCACGGGATGATTGTTGGTGCTCTGATCTCTAGAGCTTTAGTTGATGGTATTGGCAGACACGGAATTTATTTAAGCCAAAACATGAAATTCGTGAACCCTGTATTTCTTGATGACGATGTGACAGTGACAGTAACTATCACAGCGATTCGCAAAGAAAGAGGTTTAGCAACGGTTGAGACGATTGCGAAAAAAGGCAATGGCGATATCGTGGTTAAAGGCGAAGCGATGATCATGATGGCAAAACCAGTGTAATTGGATGTAATGAGTACTAACGTTTTTCATCTCGTTTATATTAGCGAGGCCGTTGAGGATATCAGTTATACCGATATTCACGATATCCTTAACGTATCTCGCAAGAACAACGCGATGGAAAACATCACTGGAATTCTTATATTTCGTGAAGGTTATTTCTTCCAAGTTCTTGAAGGCCCTGAAGCGGCCGTTCGCAAAGTCCTAGGTAAAATTATCATAGATGATCGCAACTACAACTTGCGCGTTCTTCTTGAAACATCAGATCACAGCCGCTTATTTGAAAATTGGTCCATGGCATTTTATGACGGGGACATCTCTTCAAATAATACCGAAGACCTTGTGAATCTTTTCGAGCTTTGCGTAGATCCCGCAAAACGCACGCCTCGACCTTTGATTATGTCCATGGTTAAAAAATTTAGGTCGACAGCTAGGGAATTAAGATAAAGACTTCTGTGCAAGCGGAGGAATTTATGCGCACAGTTTTAACCCGTCTTCTTTCAGCAAAAAATTATAACACCAAATATGACGATCTTGCTTTAGCATCCCTTAGAATTTTCATTGGTCTGACGATGGCCTTTTCCCATGGCTTAGGAAAGATGCCTCCGCCTGAAGGATTTGTTACGCATCTTCAGATGATGGGTTTTCCTGCCCCTGATTTTTTAGCATGGTGTGCAGCTCTTGCAGAGCTTATGGGTGGTTTGTTCTTGGCGGCGGGATTGTTAACTCGTCCTTCAGCTTTGTTTGTGATGATAACTATGGCCGTGGCAGCTTTCGGCGCGCACGGTGCTGATCCATTTGCCAAAAAAGAAATGGCATTATTGTATCTATTTGCTTCGTTGTTCTTCGTATTGCACGGGGCAGGTCGCTGGTCCGTGGATCACTGGCTTAGCAAGTACACTCGCTCAGAGAGCTTGTAATAGTTTATTCTTTAAACGTTCTTTAAATAGGTTTACGTCCACTGGCTCATTTAAGATTTGCTCTAAGCTAATCATGGTGTCGGTGGAAAAACCGCACGGGTTCATTCCCACAAAAGCCTTAGGATCAAACTTCAAATTGATCGCAGCGCCGTGATAGGTAACCCACCTACGAACACCAATACCTAAAGACGCTAGTTTCTTAGGTCCCACCCAAACGCCAGTTTCATCGGCTTCAGATTCATTGACGGAACTTTTTTGTACGGATCTTCCTTGCGCTTCAATTCCATAGGAACGAAGAACTTCAACTATCGAGTCTTCAAACACACGCAAGAACCCAACGACTTCGCGATCTCTGCGACCTTTACGTTGTTGGGTTAAATTCAAAATCGGGTAAACGATCAATTGGCTTGGGCCATGATAAGTCGCGCGACCTCCGCGGGATACTTCAACGACTTTTCCTTGCCAGTTAAAAACGTCACCTTCTTTAGTAGCTCTGCCTAAGGTAACAACAGGGGAGTGAGTGCAGAAAATAAGATAACCAGGAAGATTTTCTTCCTGAACTTTTTCAATCAGTGCAGTTTGTTTTGCTAAAGCCTCTTCGTAGTCGATCAGGCCCCAGTCTTGAAAAATAAGATCTGCCATTGGCTGAAATCATAATTGCAGTCCCAAATACTTGTCATGCAAAAGTGTGATTTTTCACGTTTTTCCCATGAACTGATCAGGTTTTAGCCAGCAATTTTAGTGCTTGTGTATAATCCTTATTCACAAAAATTTCAGAATGAGATTCGTTTGAAAATCCTCACGACCTGACCTCACAATCAAGACATAGCACAGGAGAAGGCTTATGAAGAATCTAGGACTGATTGTTGTGTTGGTTGCAGGCATGATGCTGACAGGCTGTTTGGAAAATGGCCAGGGCACCGAGGTTCTAAAGGATTTGAACAACGAAGATTTTTCAGTGGTCACGGAGCCCGGTTCGGATTCTTCAGGGAGTGAGGGATCCAACGGCGAGACTACTACGGATCAACCCGGCACAGAACCTTCCGCACCGGCCGATCGCGAAGGCCTAGAAATTAACAAAGGTGAAACACTGACTGCTTCCACTAATTTGTTAGTAGATTTTTACCCACCTTTTTTCAGTGCTCATATGAAAGTGTCTGAAAACGCAACTTGTGCAAATGGCGTATGGGTTGATTATGCCGATAGCAAATCAATGGTAAGTTCTAAGACTAATCAGTCTGTGCCATTAAGTGTTCAGTTTCGTGATCACGATGGTCGTTTAAGTAAGTGTTACACGCAAAGTATTGTGATTGATCAATTGCCACCGGAAATCTTGTTTTCAAAATATCCTTCTGCAAGTGTGGAAGAAGGAACTGATGTAGAAATTATTTTTACAGTCACCGATGCCGGTGCGGGTGTGAAAGAAGTGACTTGCCAGTTCGGACAGATTGCGAAACCCTGTGCCGCTGGGCAGAACAAAGTTATTTTCCCGCGCATGGCTGGTGGCGAATATACGTTTACAGTTTATGCGGTGGATAAATTAACCCAAAGCTCTGATAAAGCCATCACGTTCAAAGTTTCATCTTTGTACAAACAAATGGCGCAAACCGTGACAGTGAACGAATACAAAAAAGTGGATATCTTATTTGTGATCGATAACTCAGGGTCAATGCAATACGAACAAAAATCCATGGCTTCACGTGTTCGTAACTTTCTAGATGTGGTGAAAGGTCTTGATTGGCAGATCGCTGTTACGACAACAGACCCAACTCATAAAACATTAGGTGACGGTCGATTGGTACCATTATACGGAAAAACAAATTCCTACATCTTGAATTCATCAATGGCTGATGCCGATGCCAGATACACTTTGGGTATGACTTTGCAACGTCCTGAAACGGGAAGTGGTGCTGAGCAAGGTATCTATTCTGCTTACCGTGCAGTTGAAAGATCATTAGCATCTGTGGGTGGTAACACGAACTTTATCCGCTCTGACGCTCAATTGGCGGTTGTAGTGATTTCCGATGAAGACGAATCAGCAAATGGCGAAAAAAATGATCCAGGTAACTTCGTGAAATTCATCCAAGATAGTTTCGCTGGTCAAAAAGCAATGAGTTTCCATTCCATCATCGCACGCCCTGGCGACAAAGCATGCTTAAGTGGTGAAGGCTACTCTGCAGGCTTCCGCTACGACCAAATTTCTAAGCTAACCGGTGGTGTTATTGGTGACGTCTGCGCCACAGATTATGCAGCCCAAGTACAAGGCATCGCTGAAGGTGTCAGAAAAACACTAAAATCAATCACTCTAGCTTGCGAGCCGGTAGTTGATTCAATGAGAAGTGTCGTAGTTTTAAAAGATGGCCAAGTATACACAGGCACAAGAAAGATCGAAGGCCTAAACGTAGTATTCGACGAAATGCTGCCAACCGCAGAATACCAAGTTCAGTACACCTGCTTGAAATAGCGGCCGTTGAAAAGCAGCCAGCTGACTTCGTTGTGCGGTCCTGGCTTGCTCTCCGACGTACCTTCCAGGTACGCCTCCGTTGCAGCCAGGATCCTCCGCCTTGCATCTGACTACTTTTGAACAGCCTTGGTTCTGGTTTATTGTTCTAGCTTGTGCGCAAAGCGCACTCGCCTTTTAGTTTTGGCTTAAGTTATCTTCGCGATCAACTTGAGAAACTTTCGTTCCATCAAGCGGGCGGATGTCTTTAGTGATCAGGCTTTTTAATTCAGCCATCGCCTTATTATCCACGATGAATGTGAATCCTGACGGGATGCTAGCATTGCGATCAACGGCCTTTTTCAAGTCTGGATTGAACAAAATGAATTCTTCATGGGCAAGCTTGCTGCGACGAAGAAGTTCTTTTGCCGAAATAGCTCTAGCTAATTTTACTTTGTGAAGATCCAAAGTTTTTTCGTACTCTAAGCCTTTATAAATTTGCTCATGGTACATTTGCGCGTACAAAGCGCCTAAGAATTCACAGTAAAAATTTGAAGACGCAAAATCAAAAGTCGTCGAATTGTAGTTATTGATGATATGAGCTAAATCTTCGCTCTCAGCACCTTTCATAGCTTTACGCATACCGCCTGGGCCGTGGTTCCACGCCGTGATAGCTAAAGGCCATGAACGCTTAAGGATCATGTGATTTTCTTTTAAAAGTTTAGCAGCAGCCACAGTCGCTTTAAATGGCGAGTTGCGCTCGTCAATATGATCATTCACGATCATGAAGCTCTTACCTGTGTAATCCATGAATTGCCAAATACCTGAAGCACCCACTTTACTAACGGCGTGACGGTTAAAGCTGCTTTCAACGAACGGCAAGCGAGTTAATTCGATTGGAAGTTTGTGTTCACGGAAGATTTCTTCCATGCCGCTTAAATAAATTGGACTTACTTCTAAACCTTCAGCAAAGAAGTTTTTTTGGCCTGTTTGCACGCGCACGTTCTTAGCTGCGGCTTGAGCTTTTTCTTTAAGGCTGCCTTTAAGAGGTTCCAAAGCCGTAGCCAAAGACTCTTGCAGTTCGTTTTCCGCGCGACCCGTGCGAGCCATTTCTTTTAATGCTTCACGGATGCTTTGCACTTCATTAGAAACAAAATCATCGGCTTTCAGATTTCTCATCCAACGAGCTTTTGGAGTAGGGCTATTGATGATGTCTGAAATATCAACTACTTGAAAAACAATCCAAGGATATTCAACGTGATGAACAACCTTTTTCATGGAATCATAACGAGTATAAATGTCAAACCAGAAGCCAGCGCGATCACGTAATCCCGCTGGGATCGTGAATTCTTCTGAAATACGGTTTTCGTAGTCACTTAAGATTTCATCGCGGTTATAGACGATCTCTGGGTCTTTAGAAAAGACTACGCCGTCTAAGATAATCTTTTGAATCTTCTGGATTTTTGCTACAACAACCGGAAAGCTTGCTGAGTTAAAAAGCCCCACCATAAGAGTTAAAAGAGCCAAAGAGCCCAAAAACCCACGAGTGCTTCTTTTTGAGACAAAACGACTTAATGCTGATGTATTTTGTTTGTTATCCATACCCGCATACATAGCAAGGGACATGCTAGAAAAAGACCCTTCAAGATCCATCCATTCCATCTGAAGGACCCCGGGTGTCTAAAAGAACGACATTGTGAAGTAAATTGGCAAGCACTGAAACGGCCTCGGATTTTTATTCCTCCTCTGAGACGTGGCTTCGAACGGGGATTGGATTTTAGAGTAGATCTATGGTGCTTAGCCTACGCGAGGACGCCATCGTGGCTCAGTTGCCGCCGCAGCAAAGCTGCGGTTGTTGAGGGCTCCTGCCCTCAACCCCTGCGGGGCTGACGCGCAAAAACAGCATCCTGCTATTTTTGTCGCGCATCCATGCGCCGGCAAAGCCTCGCTGCGGGATAAGCACCATAGATCTACTCTAAAATCCAATCTCGTTGATGCGACGTAGGAGAAATAAAAAATGGACTGTAGCGAAAAATCGATGTTTTTTGTTGAGTGTCGAAGGCTCGCTGGTACAGTTGGTTTCAATGTTTTTAGGAGTGGGAATATGAAAATTTTGATTTCTATTTTTGCCTTATTTTTTTCGTTAGCATGTTTTGCGCGTCTTACTGATGGCAAAGTTCAAGTTGCTGTTAAAGATAACAAGTGGACTGCGACGATTGCTTCGGGATTTCATTTTAATAAAGAAGCTCCAGCTGCGTTGATGGCGAATGGGAAAGAGATTTCTCCGTCTACCAAAGAAGAACAGAAAATGGTTTTTGATATTTCTTCGGTGGCAGGAAAATCCTATGAGATTTCTTTTTACGTCTGTGATGATAAAAAGACTGTTTGTGAAGAGCATAAGTTTGCCTACCGATCTGAGGCAGGTCTTGTGGGTGATAAACCTTTAAAAGCGGTTCGCAAAGAACTCCCTGTTTCATCAAAAGTTCATGTGAATAGCCATGGTTTCATTGAAAACAATCTTGAGGCTGCTTTGTTGAAAGCGTCTAAAGAAAAGAAATTAGTGCTTGTCGATTTTGGTGCCCCTTGGTGCCCGGCCTGTGTTCGTTTAGAAACTGAAGTGTTTGGTACTGCGGAATTTAAGAAGGCTTCTAAGAAACTTGTGAAGTTGGCGCTAAATGCGGACATGCAAACGAATAAGGAATTCGGTGAAAAATACGCGATTCGCGCTTTGCCGACACTTTTAATCTTAAATGAAAAGGGTGAAGAGCTTTATCGCATTCTTGATTTTAAACCAGCACCTGCGCTTGTCGCAGAATTGAAATCTGTGCTTTCGAAAAAGCTAACTTCCTTAGCCGATGTTCAGAAAAAAGCTGAAGCAGGGGACAAAGCTGCGATGACTTTCATGGCAGAGCAAGCCTTTAATCGCCTGGACTTAGAATCTGCAGTGAAGTGGTATGCAAAAGTTGGCGAGATGAATCACTTCTATGCTTATAGCGAAATGGGCTTAGCAGCGGACAAAGATCTTAAAGATCAAAAAAATCGCGACGCCTACATCGCCATCTTAAAGAAGTGGATTCAGAAGCAGCCAGAATCGTACACAGCGATCACTGCACGTAATGATTGGGCAGGGCTTTACGAAGATAAAAAGAAAATCCCCGCAGAATTAAAGGCAGAACTTCAAAAAAACTTAGAGCTTTTATCTGGCTTTGCCCTGTCTGAAGAAAAGACCAAAAAGCTCTTTGCAGAATGGAAAGTCTCTGACTTAGCACCATTTGAGCACGAAGAGATTCTAGCGACCCTACACACCTCGTCGACAGCTGCCCAAAATGAAAAGCTTGCTGATGCTGTGAAAGCGCAATTACAGCAAAGCCTGCAAAAAAAGAATTTATCAGTCGACCGACCGGGAGAAATCTTAGCGGGACTTCCTTATTTCAGAAAAGCAGGCTTAGCGAAAGAAGAAGGGGAGTGGTTGCAAAAGTTAGTCACGGCCTATCCTGACACCTACGTTTACCATATGAAGTTGTCAGCGTACTATGTGCGCCAAAAAGATTTCACGAAGGCGCTGCCAGAAGCTAAAAAAGCTGTAGAGCTAGGTTCAGACTTAAAATTCATGAACCTGAAGAATTTAGCAGAAATTCAAAAGAATCTAAAACTAAAGGACGAAGCCAAAGCATCGATCGACCAAGCGCTGTCGCTGCCGGAAGCAAAATTAGAAAAATATAAAGCTACAACGACAGCTCTGACTGAGATGAAAAAGTCTCTTTAGTTTTAGATTTTAAAAACTTCATCAAAGTTTGCGCATCAAATGGCGCGCGAACTTTGATGTCATTATCAAAGTAAATATAAGCTTTACGTGTCTTCACTTCAGGTTTTTCATCGATAATCGTCAAAGCATCCTTAGGCTGACGACCTTCAGTCCACGTCTTAATACGATCTGCCCACCATCTTAAAGTTGGATCATCATAGCCACTCTTATAAAGTTCCTCCGGTCCGTGCAGTCGCAGATATAGGAAGTCACTTGTGATATCTTCCATATAGGGCCAAGTGCCTGCCGTATCAGCAAAGACCAAAGCGATGTCGTATTTTCGTAGCAACTTTATAAAATCAGGATTTTCAAAACTATGATGACGTATCTCGATGGCATGTCTTAATGGCCGGTTGGCTGAAGCAATATGTTTGGGGTATTCAATTGGGTGACGATCCGCTTTCTTTGAAAACTTCGCCGCCTCTTTGAAACTTCTAGGAAGCATCTTAAAAAAGTTTTCAAGCCGTTCTTCGTCGAATAGAAAGTTCGGCGGGAACTGCCAAAGAAAGACCTCTAATTTTTCATCTAGATAAAGAACACCCGTAGCAAAGAAATTAGCTAATGGAATTTCGACTTCTTTCAAACGGCGTATATGGGTAATGTAACGTGGTCCTTTGACTGAAAAACAAAAGTCATCAGGTGTCTCGGAATACCAATGCTTAAACGAATTCGGCCACTGTGAAGAATAAAAAGTGCCGTTGATTTCTATGCTTTGCACTTGCCGTGAAGCATAGTGCAGTTCCTTTTTTTGATTAAGATCTTCAGGATAAAAAATCCCACGCCAAGGAGGATAAACCCAACCGGAAATTCCAATTCTTGTATTCATGATTTATTTATAACAACGAATTCCCGAAAGGACTTTGCGCTGAAACAAACACCGTGAACAAACAAAAATAAAAAGCCCCGTTATTTCAAACGGGGCTTTTTATAGTCGGAGTTCAAAAAACTAAGGAACTAGTAACGAATGATTTCAAAAGTTGCTTGGCAACCGTTGCTCACCCACACGCGATCTCCGTAAGCACCCGCTGTGCGACCCCAGATACAAGGATCATAAGTGTGGCGGCTGTTCAAACGAACTTGCTGAACTCCCCATGGATGGAAGTAGCATTCGTTGTATTGATAGTTCCAAGATGAACACGTGATGTATTCAATTCTGTAAGGAGGTGGATTTGGATTGTGAGGTGGATGTGGACGACCCGGTCCCGGTGGGCGACCTGGGCGATCCGGCGGATAACCGGGCCCTGGATACGGATCCGGACGACGTCCCGGAGGACCCGGTCTGATCCACGAGTTTTCAACATTATTTATTTCATCACCGAAAGGTTGGATGTCTGCTTGAGCCATCGGTGCCAATCCGCACACGAATAGCATTGCGAAGATAATTCTTTTCATAAATTCCCCCGAATTCAGTGTCATAGTGACAACTTTTTTTAATGGTAAAAAGAATTATGCACGAACAGTGCCTGAACAAAACGACACCAAAAAAAATGGAGTTGTTTCCAACTCCATTTTCTACAAAAACTTTTTGCTGAAACTCAAATCTTAGTGCTTCAAAGGTTTTTGAATGATGTGAATCGCGTGACCCAAAGTCGCTTCCGCTGCTTCCATCATTGTTTCGCCCAATGTTGGGTGAGGATGGATCGACAATGCAAGATCTTCGATTCTTGCACCCATTTCGATTGCTAGAACTGCTTCAGAAATCAAGTTAGAAGCTTCTGGTCCAACGATGTGAACGCCCAAAAGAACATGTGTCTTTTTATCAGCGATCATTTTCACGAAACCATCTGTTTCCATCATGCTGACTGCGCGACCGTTAGCTCCGAATGGGAATTTACCGATCATAAGGTCGTTATAACCTTTCGCTTTGCATTCAGCTTCAGTCATACCCGCAGACGCGATTTCTGGGTCAGTAAATACTACTGCCGGAACTGTTTTTGCGTCGTAAACGCGGTTGGCGCCAGAAATCACTTCAGCTACCAACACACCTTCGTGTGAAGCTTTATGCGCAAGCATTGGTTGGCCACAGATATCACCGATAGCAAAGATATTAGAAACATTTGTGCGGCGTTGAGCATCAACTTTAACGAAACCACGTTCATCAACCGTAATGCCAGCGGCTTTCAAGTTTGTTTGATCGCCATTTGGACGACGGCCCACAGTCACAAGAATTTTGTCGCATTTAACAACTTCTTCTTTGCCGTTGATTTCAACAGTCACTTCGTAACCGTCTTTAACTTTTTTCTGACCTTTAGCTTTAGCACCGTACATGATGTTCACGCCGGATTTTTTAAGCTTACGTTCAACAACCTGAGCGCAGTCTGGGTCAACCACACCAGCAAGCAATGCTGATTGAGCTTCGATCACGGTCACTTCAGAGCCTAATTTTTTTAGGTAAGAAGAAATCTCTAAACCGATGTAACCACCACCGATAACTGCCACGCGCTTAGGAATAGTATCGAAAGCCAACGCACCAGTTGAAGAGCAGATATCTTTTTCGTCAAATTTGAAACCAGGGATTTCAATGGGACGAGAACCTGTTGCCACGATGAAGTACTTTGCTTGAACTGATTCAGTTCCAGAGGCTGACTTCACCGTGATTTCTTTAGAAGTTTTAAAGTTCGCTTCACCCTTAATGATGGTAACGCCATAACCTTTAAGAAGTTGGTTCACGCCGCCAGACATTTTATCACAAACAGATTGTTTCCAAGTCACAAGCTGTTTCATATCAACGCTGATGTCACCTTTGATCATCAAACCCATATCTTTAAAGTTATGTTGAGCTTTATGTAAAAGGTGAGTTGCAACGATCATAGCTTTAGATGGGATACAACCCACGTTCAAGCACACGCCACCAAGGAACTCGCGTTCAATAACAGCAGTTTTAAAACCAAGTTGAGCAGAGCGGATGGCAGCTACATAACCGCCAGGACCCGCACCAATAACTACTACGTCAAAATTTTGCATTACACTAACTCCACTAACAATTTACCAGGATTTTCGATACGAGCGATGAAGGCAGCCAAGAATCTTGCCGCTACAGCGCCGTCGATCAAACGGTGGTCTGCAGTCATCGTGTAGTTCATTACTTTGATTGCTGCTAACTGGCCATTTTTAATAACTGGTTTTTCATCGATTTTGTACATACCAAGGATCGCCACTTCAGGATGGTTGATCACTGGAGTCGCGTAAGTACCACCGATAGAACCGATGTTCGTCACAGTGATAGTTGCACCTTTCATTTCATCTGGTTTCAACTTACCGTCACGGGCACGCTTTGAAAGGTCCAAAATCTCTTTAGAGATTTCAAGAATAGATTTTTGATCTGCATTCTTGATGACTGGAACAACAAGTCCGTTTGGAGTGTCAGCGGCAAAACCGATGTTGAAGTATTTTTTGTAAACAACTTCACCCGCAGCATCGTCGATAGAAGCATTGAACATTGGGAATTCACGGATAGTCGCGATCAACGCTTTAATAACGATCGGAAGATAAGTGATCTTAGTTCCTTGTTTTTCAGCATGTTCTTTTAGACCTTCACGCAAAGCAACCATCGCATCAACCTTCGCTTCATCCATGATAGTGAAGTGAGGAATCACGTGTTTAGAACGTTGCATGTTTTCAGCAATCTTCTTACGGATACCGATTAATGGCACACGCTCTTCAGCAGCACCAGCAGGTCCTTGGTAAGAAGGTTTAGGAATAGTCATGCCACCAGCCTTCGCTGAAGCTCCGGCTTGGCTAGCCGCTGGAGCGCCACCTTTAGCAGACATAACATCTTCACGAGTCACGCGACCCGCAAGACCTGAACCACCAAGTGTATTGATGTCGACACCCATCTCACGAGCCAAGCGACGAGTCGCAGGAGTCGCCAGAACTTTTGAATCAGCTACTGGAGGGAAAATTCCAGCAGAAGCACCAGCCGGAGCTGAGCTAGTAGAAGTCGAAGCTTGAGCCGGAGCAGAAGATGCAGCAAAGTTCGCATGCGCAGAAGCTGGGATTTCACGTTGAGCACCCGCTGGAGGTTGAGCTGCAGCAGCAGTAGCGCCACCAGCACCCTCAAGAGTGATCATAGTTGATCCTACTTTTACCACATCACCAGTTTTAAATTTAACGTCTTTTACTACACCAGCTACTGGAGTTGGAACCTCAACAGTCGCTTTATCAGTTAATACTTCAGCAATAGCTTGGTCCGCTTTTACAGAGTCACCTGGTTTAACTAACCACTTAACTAGTTCACCTTCAGTAACACCTTCACCAAGTTCAGGTAGTTTTACGTCTTGAACCTTTCCCGCGCCGGGCGCAGGAGGTGCAGCAGCGGCAGCTGCGGAACTGGACTGAGTCGAAGCTTGAGCAGCAGGGGCTGCTTTTGCCGCAGGAGCGGAAGCTGTCGCACCAGCGCCAGCTTCAAGAGTGATCATAGTTGAACCAACTTTAACCACATCACCAGCTTTAAATTTTACGTCTTTAACAACACCAGCAACAGGAGATGGAACCTCAACAGTTGCTTTGTCCGTCAATACTTCAGCGATAGGTTGATCGGCTTTCACAGAGTCGCCGGGTTTTACCAACCATTTTACTAATTCACCTTCTGTAACACCTTCGCCAAGTTCGGGCAGTTTTACGTCAGTTGCCATGTTGAGAAAGTTCCTTTCCGTTTATGAGTCCTAAAAAGTTGTTATTAAATTCATGTTCAATTGAGCTCTTTCCTTATTGATGATTCCCTTCATAAAGAATTCACCAGCTCGGTAAGAACTGCGTACCAAAGGACCAGAAGCTACATATAAGAAGCCCATGCCTTCAGCGATAGTTTGCCACTCTTGAAATTTTTCAGGAGTGACATAGTCCACTACTTTCAAATGTCTTGGGGTGGGTTGTAAGTATTGACCAAAGGTCACTACGTCACAGCCAACAGCGCGCAAATCTTTCAGAGTTTGCAGAATCTCTTCGTCGGTTTCACCAAGTCCCAACATGATTGAAGACTTCGTGTAACGGCTTGGATCACGCTCTTTCACCATTTCTAAAACGCGTAAACTTTGGCGGTAACCTGCGCGCGGATCACGAACTTTTGGCGTTAAACGCTCTACAGTTTCAATGTTGTGCGCATACACATCAGGCTTAGCATCGGTCAGTTGATTTACCAAAGCTTGATCGCCACGGAAATCACCAGCCAAAATTTCGATAATCAGATTCGGAGACAATTTTTTAATTGTCGTTACAGTGCGAACGAAATGTTCAGCACCTTGATCAGGAAGGTCATCGCGGTCTACGGTTGTAATAACAACGTATTCCAAATTCATTTGCGATAAAGAGTATGCAACCTTCTCGGGTTCAAATTGATCAAGAACGCCTTTTGGATTTCCAGTCTTCACATTACAGAAACGGCAACCGCGAGTGCAAACCTCGCCCATGATCATGATTGTCGCCGTTCCACCTGACCAGCACTCGCCGATATTTGGGCAACGCGCTTCCTGGCAAACTGTCGCTAGTTTCAGGTCGCTCATCATCTCCTTGATACGCGTATAATTTTCGCCCGACGGCGCGCGCACCTTAAGCCACGAAGGCTTTGGAGTTATTGGCTTTTTCTGCAACATAGGACCATTCCTTTAGCATTCTTTTTTAGAACACTCCCTTCTAGTCTTACCCCAGGGTATTTGCATCGAATTACGCCATGCATAATAGAGCTTTTCATCAGTCGTGTAAAATAAGGGACGATCAAAAAGGTTCGAATGCAAAATGAAAGGCCTGACAACGCAGTCAGGCGGGCCCTTTTCATCGACCCTCGACAAAAGCGTTCCAGGTTGATTAAGGTGGCGCTTTATCGAGGTATTTTCATGAAGTTTTCATCAAAGCTGCAAGAGGGTGTGTTCCTAAAACGCTATAAACGCTTTTTCGCGGATATTGATTTTCAAGGTCAGGTGGTTACGGCCCATTGCCCCAACACCGGAAGCCTTAAAAGCATCAATAATCCTGGCCAAGCTTGTCTGTTTTCTGAAAGCAAAAACCCAGAACGCAAATTGAAATTCACATTAGAGATGATCAAATCGCCATCCGGCAGTTGGGTGGGAGTCAATACGGCGACACCAAACACTGTAGTGAAAGAGGCTCTGCAAAATGTTGTGGGCCGAAATGATGTGACGGGAAGTTTCGCTGCTTGGTCAGCTTTTCATGAAGTAAAACCAGAATACAAAATTAATGCGGAAACTCGTTTGGATTTTGGTTTAAAAAGTCAAAACTCTGACAAGGTTCATTTCATCGAAGTCAAAAACGTAACGTTGGCAGAAGAGGGAATCGCAAAATTCCCTGACGCCGTTTCCGAGCGCGCCCAAAAACATTTACGCGAATTGATGAATCTGATAGAGCAAGGTCATTCGGCTGAAATCGTTTTCACCATTCAGCGCGATGACTGTCATACCTTTGCGCCTGCCGATGATATTGATCCAGAATACGGCAGACTTTTAAGAGAAGCCCAAAGCAAAGGACTTAAGATTTCTCCGCTTGTGGTGGACTTGCAGCCCGACGAGGTTTCTTTGTCCGATAAAATTTTGGCGGTGAGTCTTTAAATTTTTCGTCCTTCTTAATGACGGTGATGTGGCCATTGGTTTCAATCATGGCCAACAGAACTTCCTTGGGATTGGCGACACCTTTCGCGCGTAAAGCTTCCTTAAGATCGTTATCACTTAAATGTTCATCTTTTCTTAATTTTTCATTAATCACCCCATTTTCAATCAGTCGCTTCGGTTCACCTTCGATGATTGAAGAGACTGGCTTGAATTTGAACGTCAACCAGCCGATGCCATATTCAGTAAGCAAAAGAGTGGTTACAACAATCAATCCACCTGCTAAAGATTCATCCCCGCCGATCAGGGAATTTTGAACCGCATCACTTAAAAGCAACAACACGATCAGATCAAACGGACTGAATTCACCGATTTGTCGACGTCCTAAAACTCTTAGGATCACGACTAAAAAGAAATAAACGGCCCAAGCCCGTAGCACAAACTCCCACCAGGGTAATGTCATGTCGCCCATTATTCCTCCTCAGGAAATAAGCCTTCTTCTAATAAATAAATTCTAAAACTTTCATCATCTAAACTGAGCGGAGGCAGGTAAAGTCCCAGATAAGTCCTCTCCCACCAGCCTTCTTTTAAATTTTTTGTAAATGAATAACGATACAGCTTTGCTTGAATGTATTTCGGCGGTTGACCGTCGAAGGGATCTTCTTTGAGTAAATCGATAACATCCTTATTCCCAGAAAGAATTCTTCCGACGAAATTTAAGATCCACGGATGATAGCGATAATCAGACATCGCGGCGAACCACATTTGCCAATCGATTTTGAAATGATAAGGACTTACTTGCGGAGGACAACGCTGGGGATTTCCCGGTTTTCCTTTAAATTCATATTCAACCCATTGGGTATGTTGATCAGGATTTTCAATCAAGGTTCCTTCTAAAACTACCTCCATCCGTTCGCGGGTGATGCTGCCGAAAGCGCCGTAGGTATTCATCAAATGCCACGGATCAAAACTGCGATTCATGACCTGGCGTTTTGAAATCATATTCATTAAAGGTTTTTTACTAAGGAAAAGTAAAATAGCTGTGACCAAAAACATGACGGGGGGCTGCCAGAATGTGGGGCCTTCGGCAACAATCGGTGGGAGCTCGCTGAAAAATTTAAAGAAATTATCATCGAAGCATGAAATGCACAGAACAATGGAAATCAAATTCAACCAGCTTAGGTTTCCACTTAACGCAATCAAACTTTGAAACAAGATTGTTGAAAGTCCCGAGATGTATCCGAGGTACGACGGGAAGAAATAAAAAAAAGGCATCACAAGTTCAACCAAGTGGTTGTAAAGCAGCGACAGTTTCTGAAACCATTTCGGCAAGCGATGAAAAAACCAACTTAGTGGATTTGGCAATGGCTGGGTTTCATAGTGATAGTACATACATGTTAGATCGCGCCAACACTCATCACCACGAATTTTGATTAAGCCTGCGCCAAACATCACGCGAAACAAAAGCCAGCGATAAAGCCAAATGACCGGAACGGGGACTGCTTGTTCTGTTGGACCTAAAAAGATCGCCAGGAAACCAGCTTCTAAAAGCAGAATTTCCCAGCCATAACCATAGAAAACCTGCCCGACATTTACGAAGGACATATATAGCAACCACAGCAGTGTCCAGATCAACATGGAAGTGATAGGACCGAACGAATCGCTGAACCCAAAAAAGGTTAGAGCAGAGACAGCGACACCGATCCACGCAAGTGATGTGTAAAGTTCGTCCGAATATTTAAAATAAAAAATGCTGGGATGATTGTTGAAGGTGGTTCTTTTCAAAAAAATCGGAATAGGTAGGATGCCGTTACTTCCTAACAAACCTCTTCCCTGATTTGCGGCGATTAAAAATCCAATGAAATATAAAAGTGCCAAGCCTCTTTGCAAAAGAAACCGTGTGAAAACATAGTCCTGGCTGTACAAAAAATCGAAAGACATTAGCTATGATTTTCGCGTTGTCTTACTGCGAAGTGCAGATGTGTTTTGACTATCGCCTAAAACATAATCCAGTGGCGGTTTTGCGAATGACATAAATCTTTAAAATCTTAGCTAGCTTTTGGTCGAAATCCGCCAAATTTCAGAGGGAAACTGTCAACTGAACAGACAGTTTCTGTCGCTTTAAAGTTTTAAAAATGAGCAGCCGATTTCCTTTAATACCACGGAGGATCGGCATGAAGTCTTTCTTTTCAATCAAAGGTCTAATGACCGTAGCAATGATGCTGACACTGACTGCCTGTGCAGGCGAGTTTGCAGCCTTACCAGATGATCCCAACAATGAGCCTGTTTCTAAAGAGGGTAGCAGTGAAGAACCTTCAACATCAACCCCAGAGCCTGAAACACCAAGCGCGCCAGCGCCTGTTGTGCCAGTGGATGCCAGAGCTGAAATTTTAAAACAATACAACTTCGTGGACCCAACACACATCGTTCCTACCACAGCTTTGGAAGATGCCATCATTTATTATCATGAAAAAAAGGCAACTTTAAAAAATCCAAATGTTTTGTCGGTATTGGATTTCAGTCAGACATCTAAGAATAAACGTTTTTACATCATCAACATGAAAACGGGCAGTGTGTGGAACGTGCATGTTTCCCACGGTAAGGGTTCTGATAGCAATCACGATGGTTACGCTGAAAAATTTAGTAATGTCGAAGGCTCTAACGCTAGCTCGTTAGGTTACTACAAAACTGCAGAAACTTACCAAGGCAGTAACGGCTATTCATTAAGACTTGATGGCCTATCAACGACGAATTCTAGAGCACGCGAAAGAGCGATCGTCATTCATGGTGCAAGTTACGTACAAGATTCTAACGTGATTCAAGGTCGTAGCTGGGGCTGTCCTGCGATCTCTACTGACAACCACAGAAAAGTTATCGATATGTTAAAGGGCGGAAGCATCATCTACGCTTTTAAATAAGGCGGTCGTCGATAAGGGCCCATCTGACTGCGTTGGAAACCTCTTGTCCTCGCTCCGATGTGGCGCTGCCACACCTGCGCTGCGGGAAGAGGCTTCCGCCTTGCATATGGACCCTTCTCGCCAACCTTGGCACTTGGGTTGGGCGATTTATTTAAAGAAGTTTTAGTTGTTCGCCTACTAGTTTTTTTAGGTTTTCTACGTGGGTTATGTATTCTTCCATGTCTAGGCGTTCGTCTTCGCGGATGTGGGCATTCGCAGAATTGTATGGGGTTAGTTCAATTACATCTGCGTGAGATGAAATTGCTGAGAAATTTGCTTCTTCAAGTGTCGACATTAAAGCATCTAAATCGTGATCGTCTTCTGGGTAACTTAGACCGCGCATGTCACACAATGCTTTTAAGTATTTTTCACAAGCTTGCGCTAGGTTGTAGCCGACTAGATCGTGCTGCTTTTCATCGTCTACGTGTTTTTTTGCTAAATCTAGGTCGTCTTGAGCTTTTAGAATTAATGATTTTGCATGTGCGCTCATAGAAGGTCCTTTGGCTAGAGGTGTTTATAGCTGTATTAAAACCGAGATGGGGACTGTCGCCAATATAAAACTTTGATCCGGAAATAAAAAAACCCACAGTTTTTCAACTGTGGGTTTGAAATAAGCAATTTATTAAAGAGCCTATTCTTTTTTCGCGCCAAGATGGCGATCGATGATGTCTTTGAATTCAGAGAACGGATAAGCACCACGAAGAGAAACACCGTTGATCAAGAAACCTGGAGTACCAGAGAAGTTGAACTTCTTAGCTTCTTCCATGTCAGCTTCGATACGTTTAGTGATTGCTTCGCTGTTAAGGTCTTTTTCAAGTTTCTTCATGTCAGCGCCAGCTTTTTTAGCAGCGTCTTTCAAAGCACCTTCTTTTTTAGTACGTAGGTCACCTTGGTTTTCGAAAACTAGGTCATAGAATTTTTTAGCTTTAGCATGATCTTGCATTGCAACTGCTTCGAAATATCTAGCAGCAGGCATCGCCATTGGATGGAAATCCAAAGGAAGGTGCTTAAACACAACGCGAACGTCATTTGGGTAAGCTTTCAAAACTTCTTCAACAGTCGCATGACCCTTAGCGCAGTATGGGCACTCGAAGTCAGAGTATTCAATGATAGTTACTTTTGCATCTTTTGGTCCAAAGATAGCGCGGTCTTCTTCAACAGTTGCTTTCAAAGGATTAGCGAATTCTTCATCACGCTTTTTGCCTTCTTCCTGAACTGCTTTTTCTTGAGCTTTACGTTGAGCGTTCTGCGCTGCTTTGTTAACAACTTCGATGAATTGTTCTGGATCTTTTTCGATGGCTACGAAAACGATGCTTGGATCTTTTTCGATGGCTTCTTTTAATTGTTTAGCTGAAGGAGCACAGTTCACTAATGAAAGTGCTAGCGCTGCGATTCCTAAAAACTTAAATGCTTTCAATGTTTCCTCCGAGGTGGATTTAATGTTTTTTGAGCGGCCTTCAGTTTGACATAGGTGATAACTGGCAGGGAAGGAAAAAATCCTGGACCAATGTCCTAAGCTTTTTTGGTCTTGTCTCGCTCTGCCGGCAGTCTTTAAACTAGAGGTCATGAAAAAAGCAAATTTCCTTTTAACAATGTTGTCCCTTGTATTTTGCGCACAGGCCCAAGCGGGTTTGTTATTTAATTACTCGCAATTGACAGTAAAAGACCTCGATCAAATGAACAAATTGGTCGAAGAGAAGATTAAAGAATCCAGAAAAGAAGCTGGGGTGGGCAAAGTAGTTCCGCTCAAAGAAGCTTTGCAATCTGTCTATGCGCGTCCTAATGATGACGAAATGATCGAAAAAATCGTGGCCCCACTGCGTGCAAAGTTGGATGAACTTGATGCCTGGGAAAAAACTGTCAGTCAATTAACTGACGAAGCCATCAATGCCTTAAAAAATCCAAAGGCATTTAAACCGGTCGTGCAAGTGACTTATGTTGTTTTCTTGGAAAATCTTATGGCAGAAATCAAACCTTATATCACAGCGCAGGGCTTTGAACGTAAAACGGTTGAGCGTATTAGAGATGCGAAGATTGAGCTGACTCGTGAAGCTGTCAATGAACGCAAATTGCGCATGATGAAATCAACAGCGTCACCATCGGAAGTGGCCGCAAAAATTCTGACCCAAGCAGATGAAAAGCCTGCGGCTCCTCAAGAAAACGCTGAAGAAATAACCACCGAAAAACCCGCTAACGGGCAATAATTTCCCTCGACCCGACCGTGCGCCTAGGCAATTCGACCAAAGGCGCGCGTCAAACGTTAGATCTCCTCAACTCTCTGAAAATCGCCTCAAATTGACTCAAGTTCTTACGAACTCCTACCGATAGAAACAACATGCGGGGCAGGAAGTCCCTAGAGCAATTAGGAGGATTCGATGTTTCTTCAAGGCGATTTACAAATAGTGTTTGATGCACTCTATTCAGTGGGCGCAATCGACCCTGTTTTAAAATTGGATTGGAGTATTATCACTAAGGAAATGATGGCGCAGCCCCAAATTCTTAGCGATGCCTTTCACACGATCAATTCATGTAAAGGAAACAAAGATCTTCTGATTCAAAAGCTCCACATGATGGATGAAAAATCCGTGAATTATATCGCTATGGAGGTCGCCCGTGAGTTTTGTGAATTCCAAGATCGTACAGACTTGCACTAAGATTGCATTGTTGTTTTTGGTAACACCGGCGGCAATGGCATGGGAAGTTGATTTTTCCCGTCGCCAAGTTGACTTCAACCGCGTTACTAACGAAGACCGTCTTCCCGCCAGCAGTATGAAGGAAGAGGATTCGACAACAATCTTAAATTCTGTTTTTCAATCGGTAGAACCAACTCAAGATATCGTCATCATGAACACCGAAAAAGGCTTTGTGCCAGATAAAGTTCACCTTAAAAAAGGTGGCAACTACCGTGTTCACGTAGTGAATGTGAATGGCAAAGAAAAGAACGTCAGCTTTGTGCTGGATGCTTTTTCTGAACATCACAACACAGTGTTTGGCCAACAAAAAACTTTTCATGTCACACCGAAAGCAGAAGGAATTTTTTCTTATCAATGCCCTGAAACAGCGGTGCAAGGTAAGTTCATCATTTATTCTGATGCCGGAACTTCTGACAGAAAACCAGCGTCTCACTAATTTTAAAGGGTAGCGTCCATGTCGGATCAATCCAATGTATTCAAACAGACCATTCAGCAGAATTTAGGTCCTGTATTGAAGTACCTTGATGACAAGGGCGTATCCGAAATTCTTGTAAATGGTCACAAAGAAATTTTCGTCGAAAGAAAAGGTAAGCTTGAAAGAGTTCCTGAAAGCTTTCCTTCAGAAGACGATTTGCGTGCAGCTGTAAACAGTATCGCGCAAAGCGTGGGTCGTCGTATTGATGACGAATCGCCAAGACTGGATGCGCGTTTGCCAGATGGTTCGCGTATCGCAGCCGTGATTCCGCCAATGTCACGCAAAGGTACTACTTTATCGATTCGTAAATTTACAAATAATAAAATCACTTTCGCCGATTACATCAAGTTCGGTGCGATCACAGAAGATGGCGCTAGATTCTTGGATATCGCGATGTTCTTAGGAAAAAACATCATCGTCAGCGGTGGTACTGGTTCCGGTAAAACAACTTTGTTGTCGTTACTGTGCACGCGTATTCCTAAAGGCCAGCGCGTGATGGTGATCGAGGATTCTTCAGAGTTGCAAGTCGACTACGACCACGTGGTGATGTTTGAAACTCGCCAAGCCGATCAACTTGGTAAAGGTGAAGTGTCGATCAAAGATCTTTTAAAAAGTGCACTTCGTCTAAGACCCGATCGCATCATCGTGGGAGAGGTTCGTTCCAGTGAAGCGATGGAATTATTAAACGCGATGAACACCGGTCATAAAGGCTGTATGGGTACGGTCCACGCGAACACTCCGGAAGATGCCATCGTTCGTTTAGAAGCTCTTGCTCAAGGCGGGGATGCAAAGATCAGTGAAAAGGCTCTACGTTCCCAAGTAAACTCAGCCATTGATTTAATCATCCAAGTAAGCCGTTTTAGCGACGGATCTCGCCGCATTGCCGCAATCAGCGAAGTCCTTGGATTCAATAACGATGGTTCATACAACGTCGTTCCAATTTTCGAAATGTCCAGAATGACCCGCCGTCCCGACGGTTCCTTAGAAGGAAAGCTTATCGCCACGGGCAATATCCCATCCTTCATGGAAGAAATCGTAGACAACAACCTACCATTCCCACGCAGTAAATTCGCCAAAACCGCCTAAAATCGATGAAAAGCAGCCGGCTGACTGCGTTGTCGGCCCTCAGTTCTCCTCCGGCCTACCTTCAGTAGGCCTACGTGCGAGCTGAGAACCTCCGCCTTGCATCCGGCTACTTTTGATCGATTTCCCCTTTTAGGTGCCTGCTTCTTTTTTGGGCCTACAGTGCGTCATTTTATGGCCTTCCAAGTGCTGATTTAAGCGATCATTTTCATTCTTATTTTTAGCTTTTTTGTTTTCAATTTCGCAGTCGAAAGGTTAAGACCTTTACGTGCACTTTAGTTGTAAGATTTCTAATGCAGTTTTAACCATTCTAGAGCAGCAGGGTGAAGACCTGTCGCAGCTCTATGAGCAGACCCATCTGCCGGTGGAGTTGCTGCGTGATTCATCGTATTGGATCAGCGCTCCTGATATGGAAAACTTTTTGGAAACTGCACTTCGTCTGCCGCTAAAACGCGATGGAAATATTCTGCAACGAGCAGGGCAAGAAGGTCCGTCACTCAGAGCGTGGGGCGTTCTTGACAGCGTTCTGCGCATGATGCCTAGGCCTCAAGAAATTTTCAATCAGCCTGAGCAATTCATCTCGTACTTCATTTCGCCAAAACCTCCGATCGAAAATCTTCGTCGCGATGAAGTCAGTATTTCATTCGATCTTCCGTTGCCTGCGGAACAATATCCTTTGGTTACAACTTACCTAAAAGCAGCGTTCGAATCTTTACCAGTGTACGTGGGGCAACCGCCAGCGACGTGCACATGGGAAGGAATCACAATTCAGTTGAACTGGTCGACGCAGCAAAATTCCATCTTCAGTGAAAGTGTCGGTCACCAAGTAAGCCCAGCATTATTCCAAAGCTTGATCGACGATTTGCAAAGAACTCAGCGCGAGCGAGAGGATTTGCAAAAATACGTTAGCGACCTTGAAGAAAAAGTTCGCGACTACGAAAAACAAAAATTAAAACTTTCCGTGCAAGCAGCTGCTGCCGCCGATGAAGCTCCTAGTTCTTCATTACTTCCTCAGGAAGGTACATTGGCGCACCTAAACTTCGATGGCGATTCTCCAGTGTATGCCCTAAGCCAAAACTTGGCGCGCATGCACGATTACATGGTCAGAGCCCAGCAGCTTATCACCATGCTTGTTGCCCAAGGAAAAATGACCTCGGCTGTGAAAGAGGCTATGCGACGCGTGGATTGGGAGCACGTAAAAACCCAATACCCGCGCACCGTGCATGAAAGCATGGACCTAGTTAGAAAAGTGAATATTAAAAACTCCGAGAAGGAAGAAGGAACTCATCATGTCTGAAATCGTCAGCGTCGTCTCTCGTGAAATTCTTGATAGCCGTGGTAATCCAACAGTTGAAGTTGAAGTAACAACTGCAGAAGGAAATGTCGGTCGTGCCGCAGTTCCATCTGGCGCATCAACAGGTGCCCATGAAGCCTGTGAGCTTCGTGACAACGACAAGAATCGCTTCCTTGGTAAAGGTGTTTATAAAGCGGTCGATAACATTCGTGAAAAGATCGCTCCAGAGATCATGGGCTTGCAAGTAACTGAACAAGTTTACTTAGATAAAGTTTTGCGCGAAATCGATGGTACTGAAAATAAATCTTCTTTAGGCGCCAATGCGATCCTAGGTGTTTCCCTTGCAGTAGCTAAAGCTGCGGCGTTGGATTCGAACTTGCCTTTATACCGCTACGTTGGTGGTTCACAAGCTTGCCGCTTGCCAGTTCCATTGATGAACGTTCTTAACGGTGGCGCCCACGCGAACAACGGCCTTGATATTCAAGAATTCATGATCGTTCCAACTGTGAATAACTCTTACGCTGAATCTCTTCGTGCGGGTGCAGAGATCTTCCAAACTTTGAAAAAGATTTTGGGTAAAAAAGGTCTTTCTACTGCAGTAGGTGATGAAGGTGGATTCGCTCCAAAATTAGGATCAAACCAAGAAGCAATGGACTTGCTAATGAATGCGATCGTTGATGCTGGCTATGACCCAGGTCAAAACGTATTCCTAGCTTTAGATGTGGCATCTACAGAGTTATTCAAAGACGGCAAATATACTTGGCAGGGTGGACAGATTTCTCCTGACGAACTTCTTGGCATCTACAAATCATGGGCTGAGAAATACCCATTGATCTCTGTCGAAGATGGTTTCTCTGAAGACGACTGGGATTCATGGGTGAAAGCGACTGCGCAAATGGGAACAACAATGCAATTGATCGGTGACGATCTTTTCGTAACAAATCCAAAACGTTTGCGCATGGGTTTAGAGAAAAAAGCCGGCAACGCATTGCTAGTCAAAGTAAACCAAATCGGTACTTTGACTGAAACATTCGAAGCTGTGAATTTGGCACAAAGAAATAAATACCGCACAATCATGTCTCACCGTTCAGGTGAAACTGAAGACGTAACAATTGCTGACCTAGCAGTGGCATTGAACTGCCATCAAATTAAAACGGGCAGTCCTTGCCGTGGTGAAAGAACTGCGAAGTACAACCAACTTCTTCGTATCGAAGAAGATCTTGGTGGCATGGGAGTATACTGGGACAAAGCCGCTTTCCGCTAATGGCGACAGCCGCATTGCTGAAGCACCGACAGGAATCGAGCAGCATTCCAAGAACCCGTTGTGAAAAACACAGCGGGTTTTTTTATTTCACAAATTCCTCAGAACAAATTCCTAGTCTTCAGTCTTGTAGCCATTGATCCTGCAATAAAGATAAAATGACCTCATGTCTTACACTGAATTTGCAATTGGCTTACGACGTTTTCTGAATCATCCAACGAAGGTTGCTTCGGTTTGTTTGATAGTGTTCTGTGTTTCTATCGTTTTAAATGGAAACGTTTTTCGTCTTTGGAATCTTCATCGTGACTTTGATCGCATCAATTCAGAGATTTCAGCAACAAAACAAAATATTTCAACGTTAAGTGATCAGCTTAAACAAGCGAAAGATCCTTCCTTCATCGAACGCCAAGCTCGCGATAGATTAGATCTGGCAGGTGAAGATGATCTTGTTTTCGTATTCGCAGAACAAGACTAATTCTTACATCGATCCAATCATATGACCCGTAGCATAAACTGATGTATTTAGGTTACAATACAACTAGTATTCTGACTCTATTCGCTAATAATTGTTAAGTGAAATTAGAGGTTTGTATGATTGATAATCACTCAGTAAATTGGAACAAAGAAGCTCTTAAAAATCTTCGTCTACGCCTTGGCTGGAGCCGTTCTGATCTTGCTCGTCGCCTTCATTGTTCCTATGACCTAGTTGAATCTTGGGAAAGCGGTGCCGACATTGAATCTCGCGCAAAAAGTGAATTACAAGTCTTGCTGGTGCAAGCTCAGGCGTTGGGTGACGAAGTGAAGTCCCTTCCTGCCGCAGAAAATGAATGTGAGCGCAAAGCCTTAGAGCAAATCGATTTTTCGAAAGTAAAGTTAGACTTAGAATAGAACCATCGACAAAAAGACAATCCCAGTGGTAAAACAGTTTTTTCACTGGGAGATACTATGAAAAAGCTTTATCTAGTGGACGTAAGCGCGATGTTCTTTCGCGCGTTCTATGCGATTCGTCCCCTGACTTCTCCGTCTGGTGTACCGGTAAATGCCATCTATGGATTTTTATCGATGATCATCAAACTTCTTAAAGAAGAAAATCCAGAATACCTAGTTTTCTGTTACGACCGTAAAGAGCCTTCATTTCGTAAAGAATTGTATGCTGATTATAAAGCCCATCGTTCAGACATGCCGGAAGATCTTGCGAAGCAAGTTCCTTACATCAAGCAACTTGCTGACGTACTAGGTGTACCTTCCTATGAAATCCCTGGTTACGAAGCCGATGACATCATCGGTGGCTTAACTAAATGGGGCCGCCACCACGACATGGAAGTTTTCATTGTCAGTGGTGATAAAGATTTCGGTCAGTTGATTCAAGATCACGTGTACCTGTACGACACCATGAAAGATGTGAAGTACGACGCTAAAGGTGTATTTGAAAAATGGGGAATTCGCCCAGATCAATTCATCGATTATTTGGCCATCGTTGGTGATGCTTCTGATAACGTTCCAGGCGTAAAAGGCATTGGTGAAAAAGGCGCAATTAAGCTTCTGGAACAATTCAAAACTCTAGAAGATATTTACGAAAATATCGACAAGGTTGAAGGTAAAAGCGTTAAAGAAAAATTAATCGCTTCTAAAGAAAACGCTTTTTTATCAAAAAAATTAGTTACAATTGAAACGAATGTGGCGGTTTCAGACGACTACAACTCGTATCGCTTAAAGCCTTTCAAAACTGAAGAGCTTAAGGCGCTTTTGCATGAACTGAACTTTAAAACTTTCGAAAAAAGTTTATTCGGAACAGTCTCTGATGCACCGGCAACGTCATTAATTCGTCCCGCGGCAGTAAAGCGAGCGTCTCAGGTGAAAGAAGCGACTCCGGCGGTATCAGCGACTTTAGTAATTACTAAAGAGGATAGAACTTTTCGTGAAGGAACAACGACCACTCGAGATTTAGCTGAATTCCTTTCAGAAGGACAAATCCTTTGGGGCTTAAGCGACACTCGCGGTGTTTTCGTAGGTACAGAAACAGACGTGATGGAAGTTTCTGATTTTGAATACTTGGGTAAACTGACGGACACATTCCAAATTCGTTGGAGCGGATACGATCTAAAATCTTTCTGGCATAAAATTGGCGCAAAAACGCCGGTTGCGGGCTGGGATTCCCAACTTGCTGCTTATGTTTTAAAAGCCGGCGACACGTCTGATTTTAAAGAAATCTACAGCAAATACATGGCTGAAAACTTGCCAGAGCTTTTAAGCCCGTCGGAGCTTTACAATTCTCACCGCAACCTTGCAGCAACTTTGCTAAATGAACTGCGCAACGTGGGCAGTGAAAAGGTTTACGAAGAAATCGATTTGCCACTAGTAAAAGTTCTTCTATCCATGGAACGCCTGGGTGTTCGCATCGATAAAGAACTTCTGGCGCAACAAAGTGCAGAACTTACGGAAGAAATCGCTTCTTTAGAAAAACAAATACACTCTGAAGCAGGGGAGTCTTTCAACGTGGGAAGCCCTAAGCAATTAGGTGTTATTCTATTTGAAAAGTTAAAACTTCCAGTCGGGAAGAAAACGAAAACGGGTTATTCAACGGGCGAAGACGTCCTTTCGTCCCTAGAGCATCCAATTGCAAAACTCATCCTGCAATGGCGTGAACTTTCAAAGCTTAAATCCACTTACGTGGATGCTTTACCAACAATGATCAGCCCTAAGGATGATCGTGTTCACACAAGCTTCAACCAAGCTTTGACGACCACAGGCCGTTTATCAAGTACTGCGCCAAACTTGCAGAACATCCCGATTAGAACTTTACGTGGGCAAAAAGTGCGCGAAGCTTTCGTCGCAGCTCCAAGAATGAAGTTATTGTCTGTGGACTATTCCCAAATCGAACTGCGCATCTTAGCTCATATCAGTGAAGACCCAAATTTGATTAAGGCCTTCCAAGAAGACCTGGATATCCATGCGGCAACAGCAGCTGAAGTGTTCGGAGTTCCACTTAATGAAGTGACTTCCAATCAACGTCGTTCAGCGAAAGCTGTGAACTTCGGTATTGCCTATGGGCAAGGAGCTTTCGGTTTAGCAGAAAACCTGGGCATTCCAAGAGGTGAAGCAAAAGACATCATCGAAAGATACTTCACCAGATTTAAAGGCGTAAAAGACTACATCGAAGGCACAACAAAGCTAGCTCACGAAAAAGGCTACGTTGAAACCCTGTTTGGACGCCGCCGTTACATCGACGAATTGAAATCAAGCAACAACATGCTTAAAAAATTCGGCGAAAGAGCAGCGATCAACGCCCCAATCCAAGGAACAGCCAGTGACTTGGTTAAAAAAGCAATGATCGAGGTCTTCGAAAAAGTCCCTGTAAGAATGTTATTACAGGTACACGATGAATTGATCTTTGAAGGCACAGAAGAAGATTTAAATAAACACACGCAACAGCTAGTGCACATCATGGAAAACGTAGCAAAACTAAAAGTTCCACTGAAAGTAAACTACGAAATCGGCAACAACTGGAACGAATCCCACTAGCTTCATCGGTAAGTAGTGGGAGCTGCGTCGGCTTTCGGCCTGGCTGTGGCTGGGGAAAGTCCTCGCAGCGAGTTCCGCAGACGAGCGCAATGACCCAGGCGAAGCCAGCAAAAAAAAGAAAGCGAGCGAGGACTGTCCGAGCGAAGAGGCCTTTCCCCAGCCACAGCCAGGTCGAAAGGCGCTACTCAGTCTCCCATCCTACAACGCGTCCGCCTTCAAAGTATACGTAGCGAACTTCTTGTCTAAATCCTTGTGGCGAAGAAACGTGTCTTAGGTATTTCCAACGCTCATTTTTATAAATGGGGTTCCCTGAAACCTCAACACTCGTTGGTTCGCCCCAAGATTTTTTAACGTAAGCTTGTGGCATTCCAACGGCGATATCTTGGGTTTCGATAAGGTCTTTAATCTCTTCAGCCGGGGCTTGTGATCTTGCCCATATATCATTGCGATTGATCCATTGCTGACGGCCTTCGATGGACGGGATCGCTAAGAAATCAATCTTCTCGTTATCATTCTTTAGCCACGGAAGAACCTTGGAATACTGCTCGCGCTCTTTTTTAGAACTTAAAGTGCGTTCCATTTCGCGAACCTTTTGGCGGGATCTGATTTCATCAAGGTCAGAAGGGCTTAAAGAGTTAGGATCTTTACCAAGTTCATAGGCAGTTTGACGGGTTTGTCGGTCATAAGAAGGGCGACTTGCATGTTCGGAATCCTGATAAGTCATGGGAGCTTGATATCCGCTACTGCTACTTCTTTGAAATTGGGCGCAACCTAAAACAGTAAAAACCACGGGCAAAGATATAAAAAGGAATTTCATCAATTACTCCTAACACTTAATGCTAGCTGATTGAGGAAAGATTATAAATTGTTCTTGCGACGTATTTGGTTCTTTTCTTACAATCGTCTTGGGAGACATCTTTGGCAAACAATGAAAGTCCGACTAAAGTAGAGGAAGAAAACAAGATCAGCCCGGAAGCTGAGGCGGAAGATTCGTTATCTTTAGAGTCGCTAGATAATATTTTAGCTGAAGAAGACCCTGAATTTGCCCAATCTCTATTAGATATCGGTCCCGACAATCCCACGGAAATTTATAACGAAAGCGTCGAACTTGAATATACTTTAGAAGAAGAGTTCAAACGCTGGAAAGAAGCTTCGCCTAAAAAAGCCAAAATAGCGAAGTATCTGCCATTTATTCCACGTTTGTCGTTTAAAGCTCGAGTTTTAAGGGCTTCCTTGCGCCTTACGATGCTAAAGCAAAAAGAGCAGGCCATTTACCGCGTAAAAAATGCGGGCCCCTTGTTATTAAAATGGGCGAAAGATTCCGCGGGTAAACTAAAGATGTCCGTGGGTGATGGACTTCATGCCTTCGCAAAGTTTTCGACATTAAAAAAAGTCGGCTTCGCGGCTCTTTTGTTAGTTACAGTCGCTGGTGGCTTTTTGATTTATCGGATTACAACTAAGGGGATTTTGCCACCTGAAAAAGAGATGTTTATTTCTTCCTTGGAGGACTGGGCACAAGGCAAGCATTTCTATGATCGTTCGGCGCAGATGGAATCCTTTTACGAATCCACACGCATGGCGCAAAATATTTTGTTAATGAAAAAGATGACGGTGAATTTAAAGCCCTCATCAGAATCAGGCCCTAATCCCATGGGAGCTTTTGAATTTTACGTAGAAGGTGCCGCCTCTGAAGTCGTCGTAGAAATCAAAGACCGCGAACCTGAAGTTGAAGATTTATTTTTAAGAACGCTTGAAGATATGACCTTTGATCAAGTGTCTAGCGGGGAAGGAAAACAACTTCTTTGCGAAAGGCTTCGCAAAGAAGTGAATAAAATTCTGACTAAGGGATATGTTCGTCGTATCTTTATTAAGAACGCGATCGTTAAACCTTAAAAGCCGTCACATCGATATCATAATATTTCAATCGATCATGCAGCGTACTTTTCGGCATTCCTAAATCCTGGGCTGTACGACGTTGATTTCCTTTATTCGCTGTCAAACGTTTAATGATCATCTGCTTTTCGATTTCTTTAATTACTGGAATGTCGTTAGAAACACGATCATCCACATGTTGAATCAAAGTACGGTCGATCAATTTTTCGATATGCTCTTCCGTAATATGTTCGCGCGGGTACAGGGCAGAAGCGCGAGTTACTAGGTTTTTAAGCTCACGAATATTTCCCGGCCATGGGTGTTTTTTTAAGCGGGCGATAGCGCCAAAAGAAAAACGCACTCTCATTTTTTTAGCAAAACCGTAAAGCAATTCTTCAAAATCTTCCATACGCAGAATTAAAGCGGGTGGAGTCACACTCACCACGTTTAACCGGAAGTAAAGATCAGAGCGGAAAAGTCCTTCGCGGATTTTTTCAGCCATATTTTGATGAGTAGCTGCGATAATTCGCACGTCTGTTTTGATGTTTCGGTCGGCACCCACAGGGCGAATTTCATTATTTTCTAGGGCACGTAAAAGTTTTGCCTGCAGGCTGTATGTAAGGTCGCCAATTTCATCAAGGAATAGGGTGCCACCGCGAGCCGCTTCAAAAGCACCTTTGCGATCGCTAATGGCGCCGGTGAAGCTGCCTTTGACGTGACCGAATAGTTCACTTTCAATCAACGTTTCACTTAAGGCACTGCAGTTAACGCCAACAAAGGGTCCATTTTTTCTAGTGCTGTTTTCGTGCAGGGCTTGGGCAAGGACGTCTTTACCCGTACCAGAAGGGCCTAAGATAAGGACCGGGAATTCTGTTTTTGCGACGTTGCCAAGATTTTTAAGTTCTTGATTCCAAACTTCGTTACGGCTTTTAAGTGGGAACTCTGCCGTTTCTTCTAATTTTTCTAAAAAGATAAGCTCTCGGTCGCCAATACGAATGATGTCGCCGTCTTGAAGAAAGGCTTCCATAACTCGTGCATCATTCACGAAGGTACCGTTATTAGTGCGAAGGTCTCTGATTAAATACGATTGATCTTTCTTTTCGATTCGTGCGTGGCGATCGGCGACGTTCTCTGACTCAAGGAAGACCTGACATTGGGTGTCTTTTCCCAGCGTCATAAATTCCGTAAGTGGAACTGTCTTCGTGTTTTCCCCTAAAATCTTTAAAAATGACTGGCTCATGCTTCCTCCCTGAGCGACTTTGTTTCGTATAGAGCCCTTTTCAATCCTCTTGCCAGCTGAAATCGATTTAAATGGGGTTTGGCAGGTTCATGACACTTCAGATTATTGGTAGGGGGACACGCTTCCTAGAATTGAGAATATTTTATAGCTCTGGTAGCATGCCCTATGCCTAAGAATATCCAATTTATCAAAAGCGCCGTTCTGGCTAAGGATTACCCAGTTCATAAAAAAGCGGAAATTGCCATCGCCGGTCGTTCCAATGCCGGGAAGTCCTCTTTTATTAACTCCCTTTGCACAAAAGTTAAAATCGCCAAGGTCAGTTCGACACCGGGTAAAACTCGTTTGCTGAATTTCTTTGATATGGATGATTCCTACGTTCTTGTGGATATGCCAGGTTATGGTTTCGCTGCAAGATCGGTTGATGAAATCGCAGAGTGGAATCAGATGATTGAAACTTATCTGATGGCTCGTGAAAACTTAGCGGGTCTTATTTTGGTGATGGATATTCGTCGTGATTGGACGCCTGAAGAAGAACTTCTAAAAAAGTTTTCGGAGGAGCGCGGTTTTCCTTTAGCTGTCGTTTTAACTAAAGCAGATAAAATGTCTCGCAGTCAGATGTTGCAAGCCGTGGCTAAAGTTAAAAAGACATCAGGCTTAAGTGCCGTGTTCCCGGTGTCAGCTTTAAAAAAGACCGGGCAAAACGAAGTTGAAGATTATGTTTACGAAAATTGGGTGAAAGCATGAAGATAGTCGGAGTTATCCCAGCGCGATTTGGTTCCACTCGCTTCCCGGGAAAACCCCTTGTCCCACTAAAAGGCCGCCCCCTGATCCAATGGACGATTGAGGGGGCCAAGAAATCCCAACTTCTTAATGATCTTATAGTTGCGACGGATGATGAAAGAATCAAAGCCGCCGCAGAAGCTGTCGGTGCCAAAGTCGTTATGACAGCCAGCGAACTTCCTACTGGAAGCGATCGCATTCACGCCGCCATTCAAAATATTTCCTGTGATGTTGTCGTTAATATTCAAGGTGATGAACCGCTTGTGACGGGTCAGTTGATTGACCGACTTGCCCAAGTATTCATTGATGAACCTAAGATGGATATGGCGACGTTGGCTCATCCTGTTTCCCAGGAAGAGCTGGATTCAATGAATTCGGTGAAGGTCGTTTTAAATCATAACGATGAAGCATTGTACTTCAGTCGTTATGCCATTCCGTATTCTCGTCATAAAGCTGCTGAGCTAGGAAACTATGAAGGGTGCCTAAAACACATTGGCATGTATGCTTATTCGAAAAATTTTTTAAAACAGTTCTGTGAAGCTCCTCCCGCTCTTATCGAAAAAGCAGAGAGCTTGGAGCAACTCAGAGCATTGTACCTAGGTGCAAAAATCAAAGTAATCAGGGTTCAGGAAGCAAGTCTCGGGGTGGATACTCCCGAAGATTTGGTTAAACTCGAAAAACTCTTAAGTCAGGGGATGTAATGGCAAAGAGAACGACGACAACAAAGAAAGTGTCGACAGCGAAGTCGACGAAGAAAGCTTTGAAACAAAAATTTATTTTTGTAACCGGTGGGGTTGTTTCCTCAATCGGTAAAGGCTTAACTGCGGCAAGCCTTGGAGCTTTGTTAGAAGCTCGTGGCCACCGCGTGACTATCATGAAGTTTGATCCGTATTTGAATGTGGATCCAGGCACCATGTCGCCTTTGCAGCACGGTGAAGTGTATGTTACTGAAGATGGTGCAGAGACCGATTTAGATTTAGGTCACTATGAACGTTTCACAAGTGCTTTGATGGTTCGTGCGAACTCTGTATCAACGGGTCAAATCTATGACACCGTTTTAGCGCGTGAACGTAAGGGTGATTATTTAGGCGGAACGGTTCAAGTCATTCCGCATATTACTGAAGAAATTAAAGCGCGTATTTATGAAGCGGCCCAAGGCAGTGAAATCATCTTAGTTGAAATCGGTGGCACAGTCGGTGACATCGAAAGTCAGCCGTTCCTTGAAGCCATTCGTCAGATGCGTATTGATGTGGGCTTAGAAAACTCTGTTCTAGTTCACGTGACTTATGTGCCGTACATCGCTGCTGCTGGAGAGTTGAAATCAAAACCAACTCAGCACTCGGTGAAAGAACTTCGCGAAATCGGATTGCAACCAGACTTCTTGGTGTGCCGTTCGGAAAAAGTGATTGATGAAAACCTAAAAGCGAAGATCGGTCTTTTCTGTTCTGTTAAACCTGAAAACGTGATCGCTGCTCAAGACAGCCGTTTTATTTATGAAGTGCCATTGGCTTTGAATAAAGAAAAGCTGGATGAGTTGATTGTCGAGCGCTTAGGAATCACGCCGGGTAAATTAAATCTTAAAGGATGGCAGAACCTTGTGAAGGTTCTAAGCAATCCGCAACACACTGTTAAAATCGGGGTTGTTGGTAAATACGTGGATCTTAAAGAATCCTATAAGTCTTTACACGAGGCTTTGGTTCACGGTGGTATCGCGAATAATTCGCGCGTTGAGATCATCTATGTCGATTCAGAAACTGTGACAGATAAAACTGTAAATCAGCTGTTGGGAAAAGTGGATGGTATCTTGGTTCCTGGTGGATTCGGTCCTCGCGGTGTTGAAGGTAAAATCACGGCGATTAAATATGCCCGTGAAAAACGCGTTCCATTCTTTGGTATTTGTTTTGGTATGCAGTTATCGGCAATCGAATTCGCGCGCAACGTGTGTGGCATTAAAGATGCTACCAGCCGTGAATTCCATGGCGAAACAAAACGCAGTGGCAACTTCGTTATCGATTCGATGGTTGAACAACGTGGCCTTGTGAATAAGGGCGGAACTATGCGTTTAGGTGCTTATCCGTGCAACCTTGTTTCAGGCAGTCGTGCTCAACAAGTTTATAAAGCTTCTTCCATCATGGAACGTCATCGTCATCGTTTTGAATTTAATAACAAGTACAAAGCTTTGTTTGAAAAAAACGGGATGCTGGCTTCGGGTATTTGTAAAGAACGTGATTTGGTTGAAATCGTCGAACTGCCGGACCACCCATGGTTTGTAGGTGTGCAATATCATCCTGAATTCAAATCAAAACCCTTGGCACCGCACCCATTGTTTGTGCATTTTGTAAAAGCTAGTTTGAAGAATAAGTAGAGAGGCCCTTAGTTATGTCTAAAATCGTGCAGCAAGCACTGAGAGTTCTAGAAGTTGAAGCCCAGGCTATTTTGCTTTTACGTGAGCGTATCGGTCCTGAGTTTGAAAATGTTGTGAACTTGGTTAGAAACTGTCAGGGAAAAATTATTGTGACTGGCATGGGTAAATCCGGTCAGATCGCGCGTAAGCTTGCCAGTACTTTTTCTTCTACCGGTACGCCTGCTGTATTTGTTCATCCAGCTGAAAGTTCCCACGGGGATTTAGGCATCGTTGATCCTAAAGACGTTGTTCTTGCTTTGTCTTATGGAGGGGAGTCACCGGAATTTGCAGGCATTCTTAAATTTGTAGCTCGTAAAGGTATTTCTCTAGTTGCTATCACTGGTAATGTGAATTCTTCATTGGCGAAAGCTGCTCAGTACACTTTAAACGTGAACGTTCCTGAAGAAGCTTGTCCATTGGGGCTTGCGCCTACTGCAAGTAGTACAGCTACTTTGGCGATGGGTGATGCTTTGGCAATGGCGGTGATGAACGAAAAAGGTTTTAGCTCTGAAGACTTTGCAGAGTTTCATCCAGGTGGCAGCCTTGGTTACCGCCTGTTAACTCGCGTGAAAGATGTCATGCATACTGGTGACGCTCTTCCTACGGTGGGTTTAGATACTCCAATTCGCGAAGTGTTTTCGATCATGACCCATAAAGATGTTCGTGGGGCTGCTGGTATTGTGGATCAGAATGGGGATCTTGTTGGTTTAATTACGGACGGTCAAATCCGGCGCAGACTTGAAAAAACCAATGATCCTTTAACTGGTTCTGCCAAAGATCTTATGACGACAAGCCCACGTACGATTGACGTGCAAGAGCTTGCTGAAAAAGCCTTATTCGTTATGGAGCAATTTCAGATCAATATGCTTTTCGTTCTTGATAAAGAGTCTGCTCATCCAAAAAGACCAGTGGGTATCTTACACGTTCAAGATTTGCTTCGTGCACGCGTGAGATAATCATCATGGATAACACAGAACTGAAGATAACCGACACCGTTGAAGGAACAGGTAAAGCCGCTGTGAAAGGGGCTTTATTGATCTGCAACTACGAAGGCTTTTTAGAAGACGGAACGAAGTTTGATTCTTCGTATGATCATGGTCGCCCATTTCAATTCGTCATTGGTTCTGGCAAAGTCATTAAAGGCTGGGATCAAGGTTTAATGGGAATGAAAGAAGGCGGGAAGCGAACATTGTTTGTGCCTTCGCATCTTGGATATGGAGAGCGCGTGAAACCTAAAATTCCCGCGCACTCAAATCTAATATTTCACGTAGAAATGATCGAAGTCCGTCCAAGGGAGTAGGTCTACACACCGGCTAATTTACCTCTAAGATTAGCGTATTCTTCCATGGCATTGATGATGTGATACAGGGAACTTGCCTTAGCGGAAGTTCCGTTGAAAGTATCTGTTTCTGAAGCCATGTCGTACCAAGTGCCTTCAAGTGGTGTTTTAAAGAACTTAGTTAAGGTGTTTAAAGCATCATCTGCTGCTTGAGCATATTGTTCCTGTCCAGTTGAAACTTCAGTTCCAAGGCGACAAGCCGCTTTGATTCTTTCACATTGGGGCCAGAAGCGGGAGGTCTGGGTTTTTGGAGTGTAATCGCTCCACATCTCATCGAAAACGACTTTGCGAGTTTTAGAAACTCCATGTTTTTCTGCTAACAAAAATAACTGATGGCGAACTGATTTTAAATCTTTACCAGTCAGTTCTTCATAAAGTGACATCAACCAAGCCCACTCGTATTGATGACCTGGCTCATAGATAAAGCGGCCGTTTTCACGAAGGTGATTCCAGTTAGAATCAAAATATTCACCCAAGACTTGGCTTTGTGGATCGATGAACTTGTTTAAAGCTAGATCAACTAGTTCTTTTCCTAAATCTTTCCAGTCTTGGTCATTGCGATCTACTTGCATCCAAGCGACCGCTGATTCAAACATGTGCATGTGAGGATTTGATTTAAAAGAAACATTGCCTTTTTCGTCTAGCTCTGTGAAACCGCCGCCTGGAACAGTTCTTTCTTTACGAAGATATTTCACCAATTGTTTTGCACGTTCTTTATAAACCGGGCGAGCTTCCACTGAATAAGCTTGGGCCAAACCAAAAAGCGCAAAAGCTTGAGTATACAGATCAGGATTTAAAATTTTCGGTGTTCCATCTGGATTTACTGAATAACTGAAAGCTCCTGAAGGTAACGAAAACTTATCAATCATATAGCCCGTGCCGCGGTGGATAGCTTCAAACGCTAAATCCGTTCTGCAGCAATCCATCTTAGCACCCGTTAAGAAAGAATAAATCTGACGGCTTTGTACCATCGCACGGCGAGGCACATCCATGGGCTTACCATCAAATGAAAGGCTTTCGACAAAGCCGCCGCTGTCGCGGTCGATGCCTTTAGTGCTCCATAGTGGAAAGACATCATTGCGAAGCCAGTCTTTGAATGTCTCGATATTTGCTTGATATTGGTGTGCCATAGATCTCTCGCGCCTACTCCGGCATAGCCGGAGTGATTTAGGAGGTTTAGGGAAAATATATATAATCCCTGGCGCAGTGTCTATGCTATTTCAATTCAACGGAATCAGCTCTGACAGCTTCAATCATTTCGATCAGGTCTGTTTCTGTTTTCTGACGGCTGTCTTGTTTGACCAAACTTTTAATGACTTGCCCATTGCCCATGATTTTAACGATGGTTTTGTCAGCTTCGATTTTATAACCATAGCGAGTTAAAAGCGCGCGCGTATCTTTAACTGCTTTAAGGTACTTTTTCATTTCTGCTACTTCGATGTCGTTATATTGGCTTAAATCTAAACTCCACTTCGTGCCAAACAAGCCAAGAAGTACTTTTGCTTTTAAGTCTTGATCCACGTGGCTGGCTTTGGCGACCAACATAGCAAGGATGAAGTTATGGCGGGCTTGTAGGATTTGTATCAATTTATCTTCAAACACCAACAGATCACGGGACGCTACAGCCATTTGATCAATTGTAATAGCGCCTTCTTTAAGAGCTTTGCCTTCGGCAAGGGCTCTTTCAATCAAGCTTAGCATCGACATTAGTTTATGTTCTGATTTTTCTAAGCGATTTTTTTGCTTATCGTTCACTTCATGCAAAGTAGTCGCTAGTGCTAAAAAGTTTTTATCTTTATTGTCTGAAGATGTAGGGCTGATGAAATCGTTGTGGGAAGCATATTCATGAATTTCGCGGATGAATTCACGAGCGGCCGAACCAGCCAGCTCTTCACGGCGCTCAATTCCGTCTAAGCCTTGATTCGACCAAAGTTGAAATTCAAAACTCCAAAAGTATTTTACCGCAAGACCCAGCTTTTTAGGCATCTCTTGGGAATCACTCATTGACTCTAAAAACTCTTTACGAAGAATAGCTGCATTACCCTGTCTAAGGGCATCGTAAAGCTCGGCTGTTTTTGCATCTAGATCAGCTGATTTTTTATCTAGTTCGCCAGTCTTTTTTTCCATGCGTTCCGTGGTATCGGCCATGGTGACGGTCGCATCATGCATTTCATCTAAATTCTGTTTCATTTCACAAGCCATGGTCAGGCTGCTTAAAACAACAAGTACGATCAAAGGTTTAAGTTTAAAACCACGGTTCATAGAATCCTCCGGCAATGGACTTCACTTAGCAGGATGGATGCCATTTTGGTTAGCACCTAAAAGCGGTTCCATGGTGTCAGCCTGTCACATATATAGACAGCCTTCTTAAAAGGGGCTGTAAAACGGCATTTTGCCAGGGCTAAAAGCTTGGGAAATAATGAAGTTTATGAAAAGAGTCTTATCCCAAACGCAGCTGGTTTTTTATGGCATTGGTATGATCGTTGGCTCCGGCATTTACTCGGTGATCGGCAAAGCTGCCGGAATAGCAGAGGGTTCACTTTGGTTAAGTTTTATAATTGCGGCGGCAACCGCTTTACTGACCGCTTTATCCTATGCTGAATTGTCCAGTATGTTTACCAAGGCCGGCGCTGAATATATTTACGTAAAGAACATCTTTCCACTAAAAGAGATACTGGCATTTTTCTGTGGTGCTATGATGATCTTTGCTGGTGTAAGCACCTCTGCCACTGTCGCCCATGCTTTCAGTGGTTACTTACAGCAATTTTTCGAAGCGCCAACTCTGATCGTGGCCTTTGTCGTTCTAGTTGTATTCACACTGATAAATCTCTGGGGAATTAAAGAAGCTAGTTGGGTGAATATTATCTTTACTCTGATTGAGCTTCTTGGTTTGGTTATCATTATTTATTTTGGTTTTGATAGTAGCAGTGTCGAAAAAAGTATCAGTACATTTCAACTTTCAGAAAACGTATGGAAAGCCAGCGCCCTGGTCATTTTTTCTTACTTTGGATTTGAAACGGTCGTTAATTTCGCTGATGAAACTGAGCAGCCTGAAAAAAAGCTTCCCCGGGCGATTTTGTTAAGTTTGTTGGTCGCTGCGGTTCTGTACTTCTTTGTGAGTATCGCCACTATGAACCTGGCTAAGCCAGAGGTGCTGGCCGCAAGTAAGCATCCAATCAGTGCTATCGTACAAAATCAATCAGCTCTTGCGGCGACTGTCTTAGGACTGATCGCTTTATTTTCAACGGCGAACACCGTTTTAATTTCAATGTTATCTACTAGCCGAATCATCTTTAGTATGGGTAGGGAAGGCGACCTTCCAAAGTTGTTTGCTACAGAAACTAAAAAGCACACTCCTAAAATTGGGGCTATCTTGGTTTTGATCCTATCAAGTGTGTTGATTCCAGCAGGCGGGGTTGAAGTTTTAGCTAGTACCTCGGCTTTTGCCACGATGCTGGTATTTGCGATCATCAATATTAGCTTAATCTATTTAAGATATAAGAAGCCCGATGAAAAAAGGCCTTTCAAGGTGCCCTTAAATATTGCACGTTTTCCGTTGTTGCCAGTGGCTGCAACGGTAAGCTCCATTGCTTTGCTTTTTTTCTTTGAATCCAAAGTGTACTTTTTGGCCTTTGCAGTTATTGCGCTTACATTGATATTTTATTTCTTTATACGCGACCGATTGATGAACTTATAAGATTTTACTTAGAAATAATCTTGTTCGTTCACCGTCAGCTTTGGTGAAGATTTTTTCTGGCGTTCCGACTTCCAGAATTTGACCACCGTCCATGAAAAACACGCGGTCACTGACCTGACGAGCAAAGCCCATTTCATGGGTGACGATAATCATCGTCTTTCCTCCGTGGGCTAGGCTTTTAATAACGTCCAAAACTTCGCCTACCATTTCTGGGTCTAAAGCAGAGGTGGGTTCGTCGAATAAAAGCACCTGCGGATCCATGGCCAATGCTCTGGCAATAGCCACGCGCTGCTGCTGACCACCACTTAGTTCATGAGGATAAGAATTTTCTTTGTCGCCTAAGCCCACTCGCTTTAACAACTCACGACCCTTTTGCCTTGCAACTTCTGTTGATTCTTTTTTAACTTTGATCGGCGCTAAAGTGATGTTTTCCAGCGCTGTCATATGGGGAAATAAATTGAAACGTTGAAACACCATACCAGCATGGGCGCGAAGTTTGTTGTGATCTAAGCGAGGATCGGTGACAACAAACTCGTTTACCTTAATGATTCCTTCCTGGGCTTTTTCTAAAGCATTCAAGCAACGTAAGAACGTACTTTTGCCTGAACCCGAAGGACCGATGACACAAACCACTTCGTTGTCTTTGATTTCGCAGGAAATATCCTTCAACACCTGTTTGTCGCCGAAATATTTTTGCAGGTTTGATACTTCAATCATGTGTTTTGATACTTTCTTTCAAGCCTATGCACGCCATAGGACATTGCTAAAGTTATCAGAAGATAAATGAAAGAGATAAATAAGTATGGCTCCCAGTAACGAGCATAGGTTCCTGCAGCTGTCCTTGCAGCGTAGGCTAACTCTGCAAGACCGATGGCGGAAACCAGTGAAGAGTCCTTTAATAAAGTGATGGCTTCATTTCCCAGCGGTGGAAGCATTCGTCGTGAAGCCTGCGGAATAATCACCGACTTCATAGTGTGAAAGTAACTTAAACCCAAAGAGCGCGCGGCTTCAAACTGCCCTCGGTCCACGGATTGAATACCAGCGCGAAAAATTTCGGCGATATAAGCTGCTGCATTTAAACTCAAAGCCAAGGCGCCAGAAATAAATGCTCCGTGTTCGCGTTTTAAGTACTGAGCAGTCTCACCTGATATTAAGAGCCCATTTTCTGGATGTATAAGAAGCGGGACGACAGCAAAGTGGATCAGAAGAATTTGAACAAAAAGCGGAGTTCCGCGAACGAAGGTAATATAGATTTGCGAGGGCAGGCGAATCAGCAAGGTCACCGGCCATCGCCAGGGTCCATGTTCAACCTGCGCGATTTTTCCTAAACCTAAAAGAAGTCCTAAGACAGTTCCGACACAAACTCCAATCAGAGTCAGCAGAACGGTTGTTTGCAGCCCTTGTAAAAACAAGGGCCAGTATTCAACAATGATGTCTGTACGAAACCAGGCAAACATTAACTCTACTTATCGCCAAAATATTTTTTAAAGATGCTGTCGTATGTCCCGTCGGCTTTGATAGCAGCAAGGCCTTCATTGATTTTTTTAATAAGTTCCGTATTGCCTTTCTTAACCGCGATTCCGTAAAACTCTTTCTTGAAAGTCGGATCAGAGATGGTTTTAAAATCGGACTTGTTATTGGCCATAAAATTATTAATCACGCCGTTATCCGCGATAACTGCATCTACCCCGCGGGCCGAAAGCTCTTGTAAAGCCAACGGAGTTCCTTCGAAGCGTTTGATGTCATCGCTTGTTTTACCTAAAAGTCCGCTAGCCACTTCGTCACCGGTGGTGCCGGTTTGTACGCCAATCTTTTTGCCTTTGAGTTCTGAAAATTTGCTGATCTTTGATGACAAAGGCACAACGATCAATTGTACGGCTTCAAAATATGGCTCTGAAAAATCCATCACTTTTTTTCGTTCATCATTGATGGTGATTGCAGAAATCAAAATGTCTCTGTCGCCAGATTCCAACTGATTGAATAAACCTTCCCATGGCGTATTTACAAAGCGAAGTTTAAGACCTGATTTTTCGCCGATGGCTTTAAGAATTTCGATGTCAAAGCCCACGATTGATTTGTCAGATGTTTCGCTTTCAAAAGGGGCATACGCTGCATCCGTACCCACCACTAACTCTGCATTTTGGGATTTTTGGGCTTCCGTTGCTTTACTTGGTTCTTCTTCAGTTCTTTTTGTGCACGAAGCAAAAAGAGAAATTGAAAGGATAGAGATCAAAATTAAACGCATCATAAAATACCTCGTCTAGACTTGATTAGGCTCACTTGACCATCGTTACTAGCGCGAGTCAAATGTCAATTGGGAGATATAAGATGAAGGAAACGGTCGGTAAAGTTCTTGGTTCTATTTTGCGAAGCACACTGATTTCCATCGTGATGTTCCTGGTGGTTTTCTCTGTAATCACCGGTGAATTTCCGCCAAACCTCAGCAGAATCAAAACAGCTTATCAATCGTTGCAAAGAATGACTCAACTAAGTCGTGAAATTCAAAACAAACAGAAAGCGCTGCAAAACCAATATGCAGCGGAAGGCATGGTGGAAGATGCTGACGTCCAAGCCTTACAAGAACTTAACCTAAAAAGGGCCGAAATCGGCGCTAATCTTTTGGGGGACGCTGCGCCGCCAGAAGTGAGTTCTAAAGAAATGACTGAATTAAAAAAACAAGTTCAAGAAATGCAAAATCAAGTCTTCCGCTTGCAACAACGGGTCAACGAACTTGAAGGGCAGAGCAAATGAATTTATTTTTTAGGCTCATCCATATTTTGATCTTTTCCCGGTTCCGTTCCAAGATTTCCTTGATGGATGAATGCAGTACTCCGTTCAGAACTTGGCCTACGGATCTTGACGTCCTGATGCACATGAATAATGGCGTTTATCTTTCGCTGCAAGATTTAGCGCGCATGGATTTTATGATCCGCATGGGGGCAGCCCCGAAAATTTCAAAACAGGGTTGGTACCCTGTTGTCGCTTCGGAAATGATCCGGTTCCGCCGCTCACTTCAAGTCTTTCAAAAATTTTCAATCCACACTCGCTTAATAAGTTGGGATGAAAAATCGATTTATTTGGAACATAAGTTTTTAAGCGGCGGGGAAATTATGGCGGCAGGCTACATCCGTGCGCGTTTTTTATCGAAAAAAGGTGGTACTGTTTCTCCGCAGGAACTTTTAGCGTTGATCGGCGCAGAAGCTTCTCCGCCTCAGTTTCCTTCGTCATTAAGTTCATGGATCACTGCGGATAACGAACTGCAAAAATAATTTTCGAATTATACAGGCCTTTAGTCCTGAAACCCGACACAACCCTAAGTCCTGTATCCAAGTGGCGCACTTGCCGCCTTAAGTATTATTTTCCACAATGATCTTGTGACATTAGAAATATCAAAACTTAAAAATATCAAGATGTTGGTCCTCGATGTGGATGGCGTCTTAACTGACACTCGTGTGTGGTTTGATGGCGGCGAGTGGCGTCGATTTTATTCTATTCGTGATGGTGTCGGCATCAAACGACTTATCGATTCTGGTTACAAAGTAGCTGTTATCACAGGAAGTAAATCAGAAGACATTCGCGCTCGGGTGAAAGCATTGGGCATTCATTTTCTGTATGAAGGCGCTTCTGATAAAGAGCCGTCATTCCAACAACTTCAAACTGAATCAGGCATTTCTGCAGAAGAGATGGCCTATGTTGGGGATGATATTTTCGACATCCCACTTTTACAGAAAGTGGCTTTCGGTGCGACAGTTCCTGAAGCCGTCGATGAAGTCTTAGAAATTGCAGATTACGTGACTCGCAGACCCGGCGGAATGGGTGCTGTGCGAGAAGTGAGTGACTATATTTTTAAATACGGAGCCTTTTCCTCTAGGTAGGTAAACATGATGAATGGATTTAAAGCCGTTGTGATTTTTGTGCTTGCGATGCTGCTGCAAAAAGCCGCGTTCGCTGCTGAAGTGGTAGAGCTTCCACCAGAGGAGCTCGCACAAGAATCAGTTCTTCCTGTATTTGACAGGCCGGTGAGTGTTCGTAACAGAACTATTGTCACTAACAAAAAATTCGAAGTGGATGGGTTTTATAGCTACGCGATGACAGAGCCTATTGCCAACGTAAGCAAACTTGGTATCGGCATCTATTATAATACCAGCGAAAGTCATGCCTGGGGTTTGTTGGTAGGTAAACACTCAACAGGTCTTTCAAGTTACGCCGAACAGTTGGATAAACAGTTCAATTTAGATTTTGCCAGAGCTCCGTATCCAGATCTAACGACCATGCTTGATTACAATCTGAAAGCTTTTTACGGCAAAATGAGTATTTCAAAATCTATCGTGTTTAACACCCTGCTATTCGGATCCGCTTCAGCGGGAATGGTTAAGTACATCCATAAAAGCTATCCGGCGGTGGCAGTAGGTATGGGGCAGAAGTTCTATTTTACTAAAGATTGGGCTGTTCGCTTTGATTTGCGTCTTTATGCCCATCAGGCACCTGTTCCGTTCTTGGCAAGCAGAATGAAAACGACAGATCCAACGCCTGAATATTCTGAGTTTGAAGAACGCTTAACTTTCACAACAAACCTTGATGTGGGTTTGTCTTATTTGTTTTAAAAGGGGCAAGAGATGTTGAACAAAAATATCATGACTTTGATGTTGTTCGGGCTTCTTGCCATTCCAGGTGTGGCATTCGCCCAAGCAGATGAAGCTGATGATTTAGATGTCATTGAGCTAGAGCTGGATAAGGGAACTCCGAAACAAGCTCCTCCGACGGCAAATGCAGCTCCGACTTATCAGGAATCGACACCGAAAGATAATACATTAACGGACTTTTCGGGCCTTGGAACTTTATCGCCGTTCAAGGAAGTTTCAGTTATTCAAAAAAGATTCTTACCTAAGACAGGTCGCTTTCAATTATTTGGCGGCGGCACCTTAGTAACCAATGATCCGTTTTTTAATACGATCGGTGCAGTCGGTAAAGCAAGTTACTTTTTAAGTGAAACTTGGGGCGTGGAATTAAATTATTTCGGTCTTTCAACTTCGACTCGTCAGGGTACTGATGACCTTCGTAATAATTTGAACGTATCAACTGAAAACCTCGTTTATCCAAAATCTTTTATTGGTGGCGATATTGTCTTCGTCCCAGTGTACGGAAAAATGACTTGGTTCAATGAGCGTATCGTTCCTTTTGATCTTTATTTTTCAGCTGGGTATGGAACAACTGAAACGCAATCCGGCGAAAATGCAGGAACTGTTCACTTAGCTGCTGGACAAATTTTTGCTTTAAGTAAAGCTCACGCAGTTCGTTGGGACTTTAGTTGGAACTTCTTTAACGCAACTGGAATCGATGGTGCGCAGAACTCTTTTAACAATCTCTTCCTAACGGTTGGGTGGAGTTGGTTCTTTCCGGAGGCTAGTTACCGATGAGAAAAATATTACTACTCCTGATAGCTTCAAGCATGATGGTTCCCGCTGGTACTTTTGCACAGCGGAAGAAATCTTTTTCGCCTAAAAAGGCTTCGGCATCTTCTTCAAGTTCCCGCGAATCAACTTTGCGCAACCAATTAAGCAATGCCTTAAGACAAGCGCAAGGCGGACAATACGAAGCAGCAGCTAATGCTTTATTTAGCTTAAGCCGTCGTCCTGAATTGGCCGATGAACGTGCGCAAATTAAATACATTCTGGGGACAATGTTAATTGAACTAAAGCTGTACCAAACTGCGGCTTTTCAATTCGTAGATGTTATCAGAATGAAAAATCCAAAGTATTCAAAGTTAGCGATCGAAAAGCTTTCGATTGTGGCTGATACGTTGGGTGATGATACGATTTTGAACTACGCGATTTCCCGCGTGGATTTAAATGATTTCCCAAGCAATCTAAAAGATATGATCCACTTCCGTTTAGGAGAGATCAGCTTACGTAACCGTGACTTTACAAAAGCCTCAGATCTATTTTCGCGAGTGGGATCGGGCAGCAGCTATTACTACCAAGCTCTTTTTAATAAAGGTTTGGCAGAAATGGAAGGCAGTCAACCTGCAGTTGCGGTTGGGACATTTAATAAGATGTTAGATGCTCGTCGTAGAGCACCAGTGACTGACACTAATAAAGTAGCAGCGCAACTTGGTTTGGCTCGTGCTCTTTATCAAAAACAAGATTGGGAAGGTTCAATTGAGGCTTATGCCCAAGTTCCTCGTGACACCGTTTTGTGGCATGACGCGGTTTTTGAACAAAGCTGGGCGATGCTGCGCGCGGCTCGTTTCCGTTCTGCTTTAAGTAACTTCCAAACTCTCCATTCGGCATATTATGAAGACTTTTATATGCCGGAGAGTTTACTGCTTCGTTCGATCGTATACTTATATATCTGTAAGTACGACGAGATGGAAAAAGTCCTAAGTCTTTTTGAAAAGACCTATGGACCTGTGCGTTCTAAAATTGGTGACTTCTTAAAATCGACGTCCGATGCGGCAAGCTTCTATGCCGAAGTTGAAAAAGCCAACTCTATGAAAATCAGCGAAAAAGGTTCTGGCCTAAGACTTCCATACATTGTTTCACGCAATGTTTTAGATCAAGGGGACGTGAAACGTTCGATGAACTATCTTGAAAAATTAAATCAAGAAAAACGCAGAGTCGAAGCGAATTCAGCATTCCGCGCATCACCACTAGGTCAGTACGCCCTTAAAATCATCGCAAATCGTGGTCGTAACACTAAATTTGCAATCGGTGACATGGTTAAAGCTCACTTGTTGAATATGCGAGTCGAACTTCGTGATCTTTATGAACAAGCTGGATTCATTCGCTATGAAATGATCACAGGCCGTAAAGAAAGCATTAAAAAGAAAATTGCCGGCAAAGATCTTGGCGCTGAACAAATCGATGAAAACATTGATCGTCAGTTCTACATCCAAAATGGCTATGAGTACTATCCATTCAAAGGCGAGTACTGGTTGGATGAAGTAGGAAATTACCATTACCTTGGCAAACAAAGCTGCGAGTAAAATATGAAATTAAACCGCCACCGTCTTCTTATCACGAGCCTAGTAACTGTCTTAAGCGCTGGAGAGATTTCTTTTGCGCAAAAAACGACGGTTAAAACCACCAAAGTTGTTAAGAAAAAAACGGTGGGTGAGTTGCTTTCCCAGGCCAATGACAGCTCTCGTGGCGGTCGTTTTCAAATGTCGAAAACAGATACCTCTTTACCTAGTTCAAGCCTGGGTTTTAGAGGTGAATCTAAGTCCGTCAATCTTGATGCTGTGAAGCCGCCTCGTTCCTCTGAAATCATGCAAAAAGAATCCAGCGGGGACAGAGCTGAATACGAAAGAGTTCTAGATCAGCAAATTCGTGAACTTTATAAGCTGACCCAAAAGTTTAAAACCAGCCCGAATCGTGGAGAACTGTGGCTGCGTTTAGCGGAACTTTATGTTGAAAAGGCGGGTCTTATTGATTCCCGCAAACAAGATGAGTACGACGCGAAACTTCGCGCTTTTCAATCAGGCAAAACGAAAGTGAAGCCTAAACTGGAAATTGCAGAAGCTCGGGAATATAACAAAAAAGCTGTTCAACTTTATGAATGGTTCCAACGTGATTTCCCTAGGGATGAAAAAAACAGCCAAGCTCTTTTCTTCCTTGGTTATAATTATTTTGAGTTAGGAGAAGTGGACAAAGGTGCTCGCTTTTACGAGGAACTGGTTCGCGGATATCCCAATTCGGCCTTTGTCGGTGAAGCGCACTTTGCGCTAGCAGAATATTATTTTGAAAATGAAAAATGGGGCCAGGCTTATAAAGAGTATTCTCATTTAATTAAGCAAAAATCCCATCGTCTGCACACGTTTGCTTTATATAAAGGGGCGTGGTGCTTATTCCGTCTTGGTAAAGTTCAACAAGGTATGAACTATCTTGAATATATTATTAAAACGGGTAAAGCAGATACAGGTGAACAGTTAGCCGGTCGCAAAACTGTAAATCGCAATCGTCTTGAAAGCGAAGCGTTACGCGATATCGTGGTTTTCTATGCTGAAGGTGGCGATCCTGCGAAAGCTCCCACGTACTTTAAGGATCTGGTAGGCAATAGTTATCTTTCATATTTAGAACGCCTTGCGTATCAATATTCTGACCGGGGTAACAAAGACTCATCTCGTGACGTATTTAAGTACCTTATTGCACAAAATCCAACATCGGCTAAGTCCTTTGAATACCAATATCAAATTGTTCAAAATTATTATTACGCTAAAAACACCGCCCGCTTTAAAGCAGAGCTTTACAGTTGGGTGAAAGACTTTGACTCACAAAGCGCTTGGTATGCAGCTAATAAAAATAATAAAGAGTTGATTGAAAACTCAGTGAAACTTCGTGAAACCACGTTGCGTAACTACGTTTTACAACAACATCAGACCGCTCAAAACTCTCGGGCCCCATTCTCTCAAAGTCAGGCTAATGAAGGTTATCAGCTTTATTTGCGTGAATTCGGTGATTCAGCGAATGCCGGCGACATGCGCTTTTATTATGGTGAACTTCTTTACGATATGGGCAAATATGATGAGGCTTCCATCCAATACAAATGGGTGGTGGATAACGCTCCTCAAAGTAAGTTCTATTCTAAAGCAGCCCAAAACTTGATTTTATCTGTTGAAAGAAGCATTCCATCAGATCAAGAGATGCAAAAACGTGTGGGCACTTCTTTAGACCCTGTGCCGTTAGAGCCTAAAGTAGAACGCTTTATTAAAGCGGGTCAATGGTACATCGAAAAATTCCCGAACACAGAAAAAGCAGCAGAGATCAAATTCCGTATTGGTCGTCTTTATTACCAAAGCAACCACTTCGATCCGGCAACCACTCAATTCCGCAATATCGTGCAACAACATCCAACGACGAAGTACGCTGAATACTCCGCAAACTTATTGTTAGATATTTATAATTTAAGAAAAGACTACGCGGGTCTTGAAAAAGCTGGTTCAGAGTTACTAGCAGTTCCTTCAATTGCTTCTTCAAAAGCCGGGGAAGATATCCGCGGGGTTCTTGAAAAAGCTTCCTTCAAACGTGGTCAAGATTTAGAAGTTGCGAAAAATTATGGCGAAAGTGCCCAGGTGTTTGAAGGTTTTGCGAAGCAGAACCCGAAATCAAATTTGGCCGTTATTGCATTATTCAATGCGGGCGTAAACTACGAGCGGGCCGGCAAAAACGCTTCGGCGATTAATGCCTACCAAGGTGTTATTAATTCTAAAGACCCAGCGGCGGATAAATTAAAATCCAAAGCGCGTCGCCTGTTGGCAAAACAGTATCAAGATTCAGCACAGTTTGAAGAAGCAGCACGCCTTTATAAGCAAGCGGCCGATGAAAATCCTAAGGATCCATTGGCGGCGAACATGATCTTCAATGCTGCGGTTCTTTATGAAGCTTTAGGAAAATCAGATGATGCAATCAGAGCTTACACTGAATTCACGAAAGTAAATAAAAAGCACTCTGATAATATCGAAGCAGTTTTTAGCATGGCACAAATTCATCGTAAAGCAGGACAAAATGGCGCTGCGATTGCACGGTACACTGAATACGTTGAAGGTGGCGGCCGTGATGCTGAAAAAGTTGTGGAAAGCGCTTACTGGGTTAGCGATTTGTCACGCAGACAAAAAGCTATTACTAAATCAGATGAATGGCGCGGTAAAACACTGGCAATACAAAAGCGTTTTGCGCCTAACAAAAAAGGTCCAGGTGCTTCTTTTGCCGCAAAAGTGAAATTTGCCCAAGCCATGGAAACTTTCAAAGAAATGAAAGCTATCAATTTCCCAGCTGATCCTAAAAAACAAAAGGCAGCTGTGGATAAAAAGACGGCGTTGTTAAATCAGTTAACAACTGAACTGGCGGATATCATTAAATATGATAGCGCCGAGGAAATCGTAAGTTCTTTAAGTCTATTGGGTGAAGCTTATCAAAACATGGCCCAGGCCATTTTAAACGCACCACTTCCAGCTGGACTAAATGCAGAGGAAACAAAGCAATATAAAGCGGGTGTAGAAAAGTTTGCGGAAGCACCAAAAGCGAAAGCTTTTGATAGCTTTAAGCTAGCAGTTGAGCGCGGCTTAGAACTTGAAATCTATAACGATGGTTTTAAAACCGCTTATGAATACATGCACCGTCAGGATCCGAAATCTTACTATAATGGTGAAGAAGTGGCTTCTGACATTCGTTTAGTGAATTGGATGGGGCAATAATGAAAAAGTTATTACTAGCATCGACATTGTTGACCTTGGTGGCCTGTTCTTCAGATCCCGTTAAGGAAACTAAAACTGAAGTGCCAACGACAGAAATCACGGAAGCTCCGGCAATAGAAAAAGAAGAAGCTAAGCCTGTTGCAACAGCAACCGAGCCTGAAAGACCGGTCGCTGTGATGACTCCGTCCCAGTATACTGTCTTAAATGAAGCCATTAAGGCTCAGTCAGACGATAGAATCTATCAAGCAGCGACCCAAATCTTGGCGCAATCGCCAAACGACGCGAAAGCATTAAATGCATTGGCGATGTACCACTATAAAAAGGGTCGTTTTGAACTAAGCAGATATCTTTTAGGTAAAGCCCTGACCGCTTCAGGTAAAAATGCAGACCTTTATTCCAACTTAGGAATAGTCCAGCTTGCGCAAGGTGAAAGAAGGGAAGCGATTAAGTCTTTCCGTCGCGCTCTTGATATTGATAACAACAACGCAGTGGCGGCGGCGAACCTTGGATCGTTATATGTTCAAGAAAAAGACTATGTGAAAGCTCACATTGTTTTAGAAATCGCCTATAAAAAAGGTGTTCGCGATCCGCGAGTTTTAAATAACTTCGCAATCGCATTAACCGCTCAGAAAAAGTATGACCGTGCCCAAGAAATCTATGAGCAGATTCTTAAGGAAAATTCGAACAACAAAGAAGCACTTTATAATTATGCAACACTGTTAGTAGAGAGTATGGCCAAGTACCAAGAAGGTATCGAGCTGATTAACAGACTAAAGTTTGTAGGTGGGCCTGCAGATACCCGCAATAAAATTATTGCTTTGGAAAATAAAGCAAAAGCTGGTTTAAAATAGAGTGAAGGATCAGGTGGAGTCTATGTTGCGAAATTTTAAAATTATAATTTTCGTATTGGTCTTAAGCTGTGTTTATTGCACAAGCTTTGCCCAGTCGACTCGTCCATCTGCCAGCGGCGACAAAAAAGAGCGAAAAGCGACATTGAATTTCGAAGACGAATTGGTTGAAGGTTCGACACAAAAGCCAGAGCTTTTTTATCTCTTTCAAAAAAAGAACTTCAACTATAAGCGCTTGATTAAACTTAGAGAGAATTTTTTGCCCGAGATGAGAAGAACAACAGAAGATATTCAGCGAGTTCGGGGTGTTAATTGAGATCGCCGTTAATATTTAGGATTTTTAAGAACAACCAGTTGGTGGGTGTTAAGCAATTTGATCAGGATCAGATCGTCGTTGGTCACAACGCCGAAGTGCATCTTGATTTAGAGTCAGACGCTGTTTCACCTATCCACTGTCTTATTGAGCTTCGTGATAACGGGTACTATGTCTGTGACCTTGGTTCGCAGCAAGGTACTTTCAAAAATGGACAGGCTGTTCTAGACGAAATGATTTCATCAGGGGATGAAATCGAGGTGGGTCCGTTTAAAATCGTATTCTTCGTGGGCGTACCGAAACCAAAAGCAGCGCCGGGTGCTTCGACCGTATCTGCAACGACCGCAGCAATTGATTTAGATAAAACTAAAAAAATTGAAATAGCGCCGATGCCTCCTCCGGCAGCGGTGAAAACAGAAGAGATCAAAGTGGTTCCGCCGGTCATTCCAGTGGAGATTCCAAAAGAAGATAAGCCAGTTATTACATCGGCTCCGGTAAGGCCGGAAATCCGTAAGGATAGAAGCTTCTTTAAAAAACAAAAGAAGACCAAAACTTTTGCTCCTGCCAGTGAAATTCAAGATTTAAAATCCTATTTAAAACCCACCAAGGGCACAACAGTTCAAGTTGTCGTCACTTGGAAGGAAAGAATTCTTACGACCTATCATTTCCGCGGAAATAAAACGATCCGTGTGAATGCAGGCGGTGATCATTCTGTCGCTTTACCAGAAGGTCTTTTAAATCGCGGATTCCCGATTGTTGAAATGGCGGGCGGTCTTAAGGTGAATGCCAATGCGGATATGACCGTTGAGTTGGTGACCTCAAACGGAACTCGCGCTGTGACTTCAGCTGCGGGAATTCGTGTCGATCAAAACGAAATGGCTTGCGTGACTTTACCGGGTGGAAACATTCACCTTTATATCAGACACGTGCCGCAGGCTGCGACCGTACCAATGTTGCCGATGATGCTTTCAAGCTCAGAGTTAACTGGCTTAGTGATGTCATTAGTTTTAGTTGGATTGTTAGCGCTTTATATCTCAGCAACGATCCCAAAAGACTGGCAGGAAAATAAACAAGAGGAAGTGCAAAGAATTGCCCAGGTTATTTTCAATAAACCACCTGAAGCGGCAACTCCTGTTCCAACTCCGCCTCCGCCAGAGCCACCGCCGGTTCCGACTCCGGTACCAACGCCGACTCCACCTCCGCAAAAAGTCGTGGTGTCAGATAAAACTCGTGATGCGCAGAAAAAAGGTGCGGTTGCTGAAAAAGCCGCAAAAACGCAAGTCGCAGCAAGAGCTAGTGAAGTGGCGCCTAAGCCAATGGCAAAAGACCGTACAAAAAAGTTCACTTCAACTCGTCAGGGGGGCGCAATTAAAACAGGCCAAACTGCTGGGGCGAACGCGCAATCATCTAATAAAGATATTTCTAAAGTGGGCTTATTCAGTGCCTTCGGTGGCGGCGGAAGCCGTAAAGAAATCGACAAAGCTTATTCTGGTGCCGGTGAAGTTCTTGGTATGGCCGATAAAGCATCGGGGGCATCAGGCTTTAACGAAGACCGTGCTGGTGATAATTTAGGTTCTAAGTTTAAAGATTCAGGTGCGGGCGGTAAGGGAACAGCAACTCAGGGTATCGCCGGAGTTGGAACCAAAGGCCGCGGTTCGGGCCAATCTGCTTACGGTGCCTCTGAAGGTTTCGGCAGTAAAAACTCTGTCGCGATCGAAGGTGGCGGAGCGGAAGAATCTTTCGTTGGTACCATCGATAAAGAAGCCATTCGCCGCGTGATTCGCGCGAAGAAGCACGAATTACAAAGCTGCTATGAGCGCGCTTTGAATACTCTGCAAAAGGGGACGTCTTTAGAAGGTAAAATTGTTTTAAGCTGGGAAATCGTGGCTCAAGGTCAGGCGCGAAATGTGAAAGTGAAAAGTTCAACACTGGGTAACCGCCAAGTTGAAAATTGCATTCGCGATCGTTTGGCAAGTTGGACATTCCCAGAACCTCCACCAGGCCTAGTGGCTGAAGTGCAGGCGTACCCGTTCGTATTGAATCAAGCTAATTAATTTTTAGAGGAGGAGTTCCCGTGAACCCAACAGTAACAGTAGACAACATGAATTTCATCCAGCGCGCATTCGCAGAGGGTGGTTTCGTCATGTACGTGATCGCAGTTATCGCTATCTTGGCGGTGTTTGTGATCGTGGAAAGATTGATGAAATTAAAAAACCTTTCAGTGGATAAAAAAGAATTCACTGACCAAATTTTCAGAATGGTTGTAGCAGGTGATTTACGCCAAGCTATCAGCTATTGCGATGCTCGTCCGGCTCCGTTGACGAACACGGTTAAAGCAGGTCTAGTTCAGGCGATGAATAAACGCCCTGACGAAGAAGTGCAAGTAGCAATGGATGCAGCAGTTATGAGAGAAATGCCAAAAGTAGAAGGTTGGACTTCGTTCTTGGCAGTTTTCGGTAACGTTGCCGTTCTTGCCGGTCTTCTAGGAACGATCATCGGTATGATCGGTTCATTCCGTGCAGTGGCTGCAGCGGATCCTGCAACTAAAGCATTGGAACTTTCAAAAGGTATCTCACACGCCCTGAACTGTACGGCGTTTGGTCTTTTAGTGGCGATCATCTCTATCGTTGCTTACGGTTTGTTCCAACATCGTATTCAAAAAACGGAAAACGAAGTTATCGAAACAAGCATGAGTCTTTTGAACTTGGTTGTAGCTAATAGAGAAAAGATTAAAGACTAGAGGTAATCAATGGCTCATATAGATAGCGGTGATTCCAGAGGAAGAAAGAAGAATATCGAGTTGAATCTCGTGCCTTTCATCGACTTGATGAGCGTTCTCATCACGTTCCTCTTGATCACGGCCGTATGGACCCAAGTGTCTATGATTCAAATTGGCAGTTCCCTGTATGGGAAGAAAATGGACACGCAGCCTTCTCCGACGCCGCCGCCGAATGCCGATGTGGTAGTGAAAGTGGACGTGAAAGAAGTGGGCTATGTTTTAACTGTTGGGAGACAAGTGATCAGTCTTCCTATGGTGAACGAGCAATTTGATGATGCAGGCCTTGTAGCGCAACTTCAGCGTGTAAAGCAGCTGTATCCTGAAAAAGTGGATGCAGTTGTCAGCGTTGCCGATGCAGTTCCTTATGAACAGCTTATCAAAGCCATGGATAATTGCTTAAGCGCTGGCTTTTCAGCAATTTCTGTAGCAACAGGAGGGCCGAATTAATGGCCATCTTTAGACCCGGTGAAAGACACCGTTACCATAACATTCTAAGCAAAAGAAAAGGGAAGCGTGATGTAACTGCGCTTCTATCACTGACAGCGATGGTGGATATGTTCACCGTGCTAGTGATCTTTCTTTTGCAAAACTACAATGCGACTGGCGAAATTCTTTATATTCCTAAAGAAGTTGTTTTGCCAAAAGCATCTGCGGTGCGCGAGTTAAAGCCTGCCCACGTAGTGACAATTTCTAATAAAGAAATTCTTTTGGATAAGGACACTGTAGCTACTTTCGATGAAGTAAAGGGATCAGAAGATTGGAATATTCCAAATCTGAAGACCCAGTTAGAAGCTGCGTTAGCTAAGTCCAAAGCAGAGCAAGAAAGTAAATTGCAAAACCAAATTCGCGACGTAGTTGAAACAACACGTGGTGAAAGTGAAGAAGATCCTAATGCATGGAGCAAAGTGACCATTCAGGCCGACAAAGGCGTGGACTTCTTAACTGTTAAAAAAGTGTTGTTCACCGTGACTGAGGCTGGAGCTGGCGAAATTAATTTCGCAGTGACTAAACAACCTCAGGAATCGACTTCCAACTAAAATTTCGATATTCTGCGCAGAACCTCTGACAAAAAGGGCTGCGCATCTTAATTATGGCTAAATTTAAGAATCTCATCTTTGGAACACTGCTAGTTATCCTGTTTGTCGAGATTCTTATCGTTTTCCCTTCAAAGCTTGAAATCGAAGATGAAGCGGCTGTGCGCAAAAGAGCCGAAGAGCAAGAACGTATCCAAGAAGAAAAAGAAAAACGTATTGCGCGCGGGGAAAAAGTCGAAGAGCCATCAAGTCTTGCAGAACAAAAAATGCAAGGCGTTCACCTTGTAGAAAGTCAATCAGGCACCCGCGACTGGGAGCTTTATGCAGCTTCCGCAGAAGGAAGCCAAACCGCAGGAACCTGGAAACTGAAGCAAGTTAAAGTCTTTTTTTACAATCAGGAAAAGGTTGAATTTACTGTGACCGGGGACAGCGGGACCATCGACTCTAAATCGAAAGATCTTAGCGTTATTGGCAACGTGGTCACTCGTTCTGAAAACGGTTATGTGTTCAACACGCCTTCTATTTTTTATTCAGCAAAAAAGCGTCAAATCGATAGCCCTGAAAAAGTCAGTATGAAGGGCCCCGATGATACAACAGGGGAAGGTCTTTCTGTACTTGGCGGCCGAATGCGAGTGCTTGTGGATCAATCTAAGATGTTGATCCAAGATAAAGTAGCAGCAAGCAAGTCTGTGAACGATAATAAAAGATTCGATATTTTAGCTGACTCTGCTGAATTTAGTGGAAAACATAAGCAAGCTAAATTCCAAGGGGCCGTGCGCTTAGTTTATGACAAGATGACTTTAGAAGGACCCGAAGCCTCCTTTTTATATAAATCGGGCGCCGACATTCTTTCTTCGGTGGCAGTCAGTGGTGGCGTGAAAGTCAGCGACTTAGATAAATTTGCTACCTCTGAAAGCGTCAACCTAGACCTTTTAACAAATAAGTACGTCTTCAAGGGCAGCCCAAAGGTCATTCAAAACAACGATGAACTTACCGGAGAGGAAATCATCTTCCTCGAAGGTGGAAAAAAGGTTAAAGTTGAACGAGTACGTGCCAAGGTGGAGAATAAAGATCAATGAGTATGCTCACCATCAAAGACATTTCTAAATCCTTCAAAAAACGCAGGGTCGTTGATGGCGTTTCATTTTCAGTAGAATCGGGCCAAGTCGTGGGTTTACTAGGTCCGAACGGAGCTGGAAAGACGACCTCATTTTATATGGTGGTGGGCCTTGTTCAGTCAGATTCGGGTACTATCAATATCGATGAAGTAAATATATCTAAAGAGCCTATGTACCGTCGTGCCCGGGTGGGTTTAAGTTACCTAGCACAGGAACCAAGCATTTTCCGCAAACTAACAGTGGCCGAAAATATCGTTGTGGCATTAGAAGCCCATGGTTATAGCGGAGCCCAACGCTCTGAAAAGTTAGAGCAGCTGATTGGCGACTTCCATATCAATCATATTCGCGACAGCTACGGTTATGCGCTGTCGGGTGGTGAAAGACGTCGTGTTGAAATCGCTAGAGCCTTAGCCGGCTCGCCAAAGTTTCTTTTGCTTGATGAACCCTTTGCCGGTATCGATCCGATTGCGGTCGCAGACATTCAAAATATCATCCGCGATCTTAAGGCCAAAGGTATAGGAGTTCTAATCACGGATCACAACGTTCGTGAGACTTTAGGCATTTGCGATTATGCTTATATTTTAAAGGATGGGAAAATACAGGTCAGTGGAAGCTCTGATGAGATTGCAACTTCTGAACTTGCCCGTAAGTTCTATTTAGGCGAGAACTTTAAGCTCTAAATAGATGTGCTCTAGCATAATGCTAGAGGTAGAAAGGATTTTCTAATGGCTCTTCGACAGACGATGAACCTGAGCCAGTCTCTGGTGATCACTCCGCAACTGCAGCAGGCGATCAAGCTTTTGCAGATGTCTCGTATGGAGTTAGAGTCGGCTGTTCGCTCTGAACTAGAAGAAAATCCAATCCTTGAAGAAGCAGAAACTTTGAAAGAAGAAGATCTGCAAAGGACTAAAGATGCGGCGAATGAAGTAGAACATTCTGAAGCTGCCCCTGATCAAAACGTTCAAGACCCGCAAAAACAAGATGAGTTTGAGTGGGAATCCTATATCGAAGCCAATCAAAAGCCACCTCAATCAGGAATGGCAGGTTCTGAAGAGATCATGAACTATGAGAACGTCATCACGGCGTCTCAGACTTTGCATGATCACCTTTACTGGCAAGTGAAGATGAACGGTTTTTCTGAAGAAGAAGAGCAAGCAGCCGATGCTTTGATCGGCGCCATCGACGACGACGGTTACATTAAGATTCCCTTAGAACAGATCGCGGAAGAAGAAAAAGTTGATTTAGGTCTTTTGCAAGACACCTTAACTTTGATCCACGAATTTGATCCAGCGGGCGTTGGCGCCAGAGATCTAAAAGAGTGTCTATTAATCCAAGCAAAACACTTGGAAGAAGATACCCACGATCTAGTGAATTTAATTAATAATCATCTTAAAGATCTTGAGAAAAAGAATTACGAAGCTATTGCGAAAGCGTTGAATCGTGATGTTGAAGATATTATTGAGATCTGCAAAATTATTTATGCGATGGACCCTAAACCAGGACGTGCATTTGTTGCTAGTGACACCCACTATGTGACTCCGGATGTTTACGTTTACAAAGTTGGCGATGATTACGTTGTCTCTTTGAATGAAGACGGTCTTCCGCGTTTAAAAATTTCGAATTTTTATAAAAACATGCTTAAAGGTGGCAAAACTACAGGTGATAAAACCCAGGATTATATTCAAGAAAAACTGCGTTCTGCGGTTTGGTTGATTAAATCCATCCACCAAAGACAGCGCACGATTTACAAAGTGGCTGAATCCATCGTTAAGCACCAACGCGACTTCTTTGATCGCGGTTCTGAATACTTAAAACCGATGGTATTGCGTGATATCGCAAACGACATCGGCATGCATGAATCGACTGTAAGTCGTGTAACAACTGCGAAGTACGTGCATACACCACAAGGTATTTACGAGCTAAAATACTTCTTCAACTCTGGAATCAGTTCTTCAGATGGAGATTCATTAGCAAGTGAATCAGTAAAAATTAAAATCAAAGACTTGGTGGCAAAAGAAGATCCAAAAAATCCTCTTTCAGACCAAAAAATCGTGGATCTTTTAAAAGTAGAGGGCATCCAAATCGCCCGTCGTACGGTAGCAAAATACCGTGACGTACTTAAAATTCTTCCATCGTCCCAGCGCAAAAAATACTTCTAAAGCGGTCGCCGATAAGGGCCCAATCGACTGCGTTGTGCGGTCTTTCGCTTCTCTCCGACGTGGCGCTGCCACGCCTGCGTTTCGCGAAAGATCCTCCGCCTTGCATATGAACCCTTCTCGCCAACCTTGGTTCTTGATTAGAATCTTTGCAGGAATTGAACGGCCGTTTTTCCTTGCGGCGATTTGATTACAAACCCTTTTGTATTGGCAGTTTCAGGAATTCCCGAATCCATAAACGAAATCCAACTTGGTAAGAAGCGCACGAAGCGATAGGTTTTTAAATTTTCTAAGCCGCGCGTCTTGTTTTCTTCTGCTGACTCGGTAAAGGCCTTTGAAACTTCGTCGCCTTTTTCCCACAAAGTTTCACCAGCTAGTAAACCAGTACCAATTATATAGCCAGCTGCTTCGCCTGCGCCGGACGCTCCACTCTGAGCAAGTAAATATAATCCACCACCAATGATCACGACTCCAGCAGCAATACCAACTCCGCGAATAGTATTGGACGCTACAAAGCCCGCAGACTTTTCGGCACCCACACTTCCTTTAAGACCATAATACTGCGCCATGTAGTTTGATTTCATCACCACATTGCGAATAGCGGTGTTGCGCTGTTGATGACGCTCAAACCACGGCAATGTTGAAAAATGCAATTCAGTCTTAGGAGTTTGCGTTCTGTTTAAAAATTCCGGTGTCGCATTACCTTCGTACCAACGCAATGTAGGTCCGCTGCCATCAAAAATAAGAGTGATGTTATCTGGCGCGCGCGACAACTCACTCAAACGCAAAGCCTCTTTGTTTTTCGTAAGCTGATAAACTTTGCGCAAATCAACTTGTGCTTCATTCCATTCACCTAAAGCCGCATAAATTCCCGCAAGCCACAATCGCAAAGCCGGATCATCAAAGTGGCTCTGATCTTCACGGAAATAATTCTGTAGAAAGAAAGTCGCCTTCCTAGTTTCCACACTCGCTTGGGCCCATTTTTTCTGCCGCATAAAATAGGTGGCGTTGATCAAATGCATGACGATGACTTCGTGCTCAGCGGGAATGTAACCATCTTCAGCTTCACTATAGAAGAAGTATTCAGTCTCGCGCAGAATGCTGGTGAATTTTCTTTCATCAAACGTGCGGGACTGTCGCAACAAATCTTTATTATCCGCTTCGCCAGTCCATAGACCTAGCCATGCTTTTTCAAGTGAAGTGATGTAACCCTTTTTTTCCTTCTTAGGAAAACGCTCTAAAGCTTGTGAAATATCGCCAGAACGATAGGCCGCTTCCGCATCCCGATATTCAGAATCACGGATGATCTGACGTGTCGAGCAGCCCATCAAGAAAAGACTTAAGTAAAAAAACACAAAAAGTCTAAATGCTGTCATTTCTGAAGCCTATTCCAAAAGTTTCTGCTCAGACACTCTTTACTCGAAGCGGCGTTTACATCAAAATAGTGCCTGTTTCGAGGTATCAGTGGGTAGACTAAGTACTCCGACGAAGTCGGAGTGTAGACCGGTGGAGTTGAGATGGATTTAAAAAGCCTCATTCGCGATGTTCCAGATTTTCCTAAAGAAGGAATTCTATTCCGGGATATGACGCCCCTTTTACAATCCCCAGAGGCCATGAGTTATGTCTCTAAAAACTTCATTCAGAATGTGGATCTTTCGCAAATTGATTATTTTGCGGGAATTGAATCAAGAGGATTTATCTTAGCCGCACATTTAGCATCAACTCATAACAAAGGTTTCCTGCCGATCAGAAAGGCCGGCAAACTTCCTCCGCCCACAAAAAGAATTTCTTACCAACTTGAATACGGTTCTGCAGAAATTGAACTGCCAATCGGACAAGGTCGCATCATGATCGTTGATGACGTGTTGGCAACAGGCGGAACTTTGCAAGCAGCTATTGATTTAAGTTTCCTAGCTGGATACAAAGTGCAGGAAGTTGCAGTACTCGTGAATTTAACATTTTTGAATCAAATGAAATTCAACAACAAAGAGGTATTCTCCCTTGTTCAATACTAATGATATTGCTTTATTAATGGCTCTGCCTGGGGAATCCCAAGGTCTTTTTGAAAAAGAAAACATCAATGTTCACTACACTGGAATCGGTAAAGTGAATGCCGCGATGGTCGCAATGGACGTCATTCAAAAAACCAAATGCAAAGTGATCATTAATCTTGGCACAGCTGGAAGTTCTAAATTTCCCACCCACGATTTGGTTGAAGTTAGCACTTTCGTTCAACGTGATATGGATATTTCACCCTTAGGTTTTAAAGTAGGGGAAACTCCTTTTGATCCGATTCCAGGGGCCATCGAGCTGATTCCTTTTTTTCCAGAGCTTTCCCAAGGTGTGTGCGGAACTGGTGACAGCTTTGAAACGGGTACGCCAAAGGTGCCTTGTGAACTGGTGGATATGGAAGGTTATGCCCTAGCGAAAGTATGCCGCAAGATGGGTGTTCAGTTGGTTTCATTAAAATATATCACCGACGGAGCTGACCATAACGCCCATAATGATTGGGAAGCCAATCTGGTTTTAGGGGCTAAAAAGCTTTTGGAATATTATAAGAAAATGGTGAAGTAAAATCTCAAAGTGAGACATCGAAACTCTTATCCAAGAGTGAAAACTTTCCGATAAGAGTTTCATGCAAGCTTTAAAATGGCTTACTTACTCGGTCGCACTCAGCGGCCTTCTTATCGGCTACTTAGGCAATCCTTTTGGCAAAAAGGAACCGCTGCCGACCTCCCAAGAATTTGAACAGCTTTACATGAAATCTAAAACCTATTTCGAAGTGGGTAACTTTGAGGGAGTTGTGGATTTATCCCGTAAAATCCCGAAAGATCTGCCCCCGAAATATTCTGATATCCGTGAATTTGAACGTCGTTCAAAGCAAGAGCTGGAAAAATATAAAAAACAGCTAAAAGAGGGAAAATCATTTTCCCAGGAAATCGATCGTCTTCCTGCAGCCTTGCGGGATTCTTATTTTGACGCCCAAATTTCTGCCCAAAGCGGTCGCTGCCGGGAAGCTTATGATCATATGTCCCCAGTAAGCCGCTATCTTGGAAATCGAGAAGACCTCAAGATCTTTCGAAAATGCCGATTAACCGAAAAAAAATCCTACTGAGTCTCAAATTAAGGCTCATCTTTGGTCTAGGTAGGCCGATAAGAATGGCATGAAGCCGAAGGGCTTCGCATACGCCTTGAAAGGGGAAAAAATGAAACTCAACTATACCTTTAAGCATTTGGATCATTCAGGTTCGCTAGTAAACTACACCAGCGAAAAGATGGATGAGGTCAGTCGCTTCCTGCTTAAAGAGGGTTACGGCAACGTGTATTTTTCTAAGCAGAATCACGAGTTCTGTGTCGAGATTTCCGTGAATACTAAAGAGAAGTACTTTAAAGCCACCGCCTACGCGTCAGATATCTATGCAGCAGTGGATTCTGTTTCAGATAAACTTGAAAAACAGTTTTTGAAGATCAGCAAGCAGTACAAAAATCATAAAAAGCCGGAGTTATCGAAGGATGTACGCTTCGAACCGGTGCGCTGGAAAAAAGCAGCGTAATAAACAAGATGCTATAGACTTGATCAAGAGAGTGGTTTACAAACAAACCACTCTCTTTTTTTTGGAACGTACTGGAACAAATTTATGAGCGATATGGAACAAGCACAAAATTGGAACGATTTTGTTTTCTCAGCCGTGATTGAGGAAAGCGAAACGGTCCGCTTATTTAAGTATAAGCTTCTTACGCTCATAACCGTGTTTACCGGTTTATTGATGTGGACTTATAGCTTTATTGCACTTCTTTTGGTTGAAAGAAAAGAAGTCGCTTATATCGGCTTTGCTTGTTCTATGGTTCACGCCCTGGCACCTGTGGTGGGAAAGTGGACTAAATCTATTTGTTCGGGCGCTTACTGCATGGTCGTGCCCGGAATGATTTTCCAGTTCTCATTTTCATTTTTCACTGGGGGCTTTTTTGCTCCAACGTTGATTTGGTTTGCTGTTTTGCCTTTAATTGTGGGCATTCTAACTAATAAATTCCACGCCGCTTTGTGGATTTTTATCACCGCCCTCGGATTTCTTAGCATGTACTACCTACACGCAAGCGGCTATGTGCCTGAATCCAGCCTGACTCCATTGGGGCAAACGGTCGCCCAATTCATGATTGGCTTAGGCCTCATTGGCTTGGTCGGTGGTTTCACCATATTTTTCCTCGAGTTGAGCTATTTTTACCACGAGAAATCCAAGGGTTCTTGACCCGTCTATCTCACTTTGATAGCTTGGCGCCTCGCTAAATGCGAAGGGCATTTAGGATGGTTTCAGGTACACTTAAGCATCCTGCAACCGAGCTCATTAACACCTTTCCTAATGAGGAAGCATTACTGTGAAGAACTATTTGTTTACCAGTGAATCTGTATCTGAAGGCCATCCGGATAAAATGGCTGACCAAATTTCTGATGGCGTTCTTGATGCCATCTTAGCGCAAGACCCAAAAGGTCGCGTTGCCTGTGAAACTCTTCTAACTACAGGTTTGGTTGTAGTAGCTGGTGAAATCACAACTTCAGCAAAAGTGAACTTTTCAGAAGTAGCCCGCGATGTAGTTAAACGCATTGGTTACGATCATTCAGACAAGGGTTTTGACTACAAAACTTGCGCTGTGATGGTTGCGGTAGGCCAACAATCTCCAGATATCGCAGTAGGTGTTAAAGAAACTCTTTCTGACGATCAAGGTGCTGGTGACCAAGGTTTGATGTTCGGTTACGCAGTAAACGAAACTCCAGAATTGATGCCTCTTTCAATCGCGATGTCTCATAAGCTAGTTCATGATCTAGCGGGTCTGCGTAAAGCAAACAAAGTAGACTGGTTACGTCCAGATGCTAAATCTCAAGTGACTGTTCAGTATGAAAACGGTCTTGCAAAACGTATCGACGCGATCGTTATCTCTACTCAACACGCAGACAATGTTTCAAACGCAACAATCCAAGAATTCATCACTGAAGAGTTGATCAAAAAATCAATTCCAAGCAAATGGATCGATGCAAAAACTAAATTCTTCATCAACCCAACGGGCCGTTTCGTAACAGGTGGTCCAATGGGTGACGCTGGCCTTACCGGCCGTAAAATCATCGTAGATACCTACGGTGGTCACGGTGCCCACGGTGGTGGTGCATTCTCTGGTAAAGATCCCTCAAAAGTGGATCGCTCTGCCGCTTACGCATCTCGTCATATTGCTAAGAACATCGTGGGTGCTGGTTTAGCAGACCGTTGTTTGGTGCAAGTGGCGTATGCGATTGGTGTTGCTGAACCTGTAAGCATCACTGTTAACGATTACGGCACAAGCAAAGTGGGCCCAGAGGTTCTTGAAAAAGCAGTACGCCAAGTATTTGACTTGCGCCCTGCAAGAATCACTAAGGAATTGGACCTACTTCGTCCAATTTACAGCCCAACAGCTGCTTACGGACACTTCGGCCGTAATGAAGAAAGCTTCACATGGGAAAAATTAAACAAAGTTGAACAGCTTAAAGACGCTGTAAAAACTTTGGCTTAATAATATTCAAAAAGCTTAGTCATTGCGCCGAGTTGTCTCTAGCAACTCGGCGCTTCTTATTTGTATACTGCCGGCTACGCGCTTAGTTTCTCTGGGCAATTAGCCGCAAGGGTGGATATGGATCCAAAATTTATTCGAAACTTTTCAATCATCGCACATATCGACCACGGTAAATCAACCTTGGCTGACGGACTTCTATCCGCTACCGGCTCTCTTTCAGATCGCGAAAAGAAAGATCAATTCCTAGATAACATGGAACTTGAGCGTGAACGCGGTATCACAATTAAAGCGCAAACTGTCTGCTTAGATTTCAAATCTAAAGACGGCAACATGTACCAAATCAACTTGATCGATACTCCGGGGCACGTGGATTTTTCTTACGAAGTATCTCGCTCTTTAGCAGCCTGTGAGGGTGCTATCCTAGTTGTGGATGCAGCCCAAGGGGTGGAAGCGCAAACATTAGCCAACGTATACTTGGCGTTAGAAAATGACCTAGAGATTATTCCTGTTCTAAATAAAATCGATCTTCCTTCCGCGGACCCAGAAGGTGTAGCAAAACAAATCGAAGATACAGTGGGCTTAGACTGCACTGGAATCATCCATGCTTCTGCGAAAGAAAAAATCGGTATCACTGATATCCTTGAGGCCATAGTAGAAAAAGTTCCGCCACCGAAAGCGGATCGCAGTCTAACTCCGCGCGCTTTGATTTTTGACTCTTGGTTTGATGCTTATCAAGGCGTTGTAGTTCTAGTTCGGGTGATGGATGGAGCTATTAAAAAAGGCGACAAAATCAAGTTCATGGCGACAGACCGTGATTACGAAGTTTTGCGCATGGGTAAATACAAGCCATTCCCAGTTATGCAAGACACTCTTGAAGCTGGTGAAGTGGGCTTCATCGTGTGTGGTATTAAAGACATCCGCGACGTCCAAGTTGGTGACACTGTTACAGCGGCAAAGCACCCAGCAACAGAACCATTAGCAGGTTTCCAAAGAATTAAGCCGATGGTATTTGCGGGTATCTTCCCTGTAGTTGCTTCAGAGTATGAAAACTTAAAAGATGCTTTGGACAAACTTTGTTTAAATGACTCTTCATTGACTTTTGAAATCGAAAAATCAGCGGCCCTTGGTTTTGGTTACCGTTGCGGTTTCTTGGGTCTTTTGCATATGGAAATCGTGCAAGAGCGTTTAGAGCGTGAATTCAATCTAGACCTCATCACAACAGCGCCAACGGTTGTTTACAGAATCACTAAAACTGATGGCACCGAGATGATGTTAGAAAATCCATCAGGCATGCCAGCTGAAACCCAGATCGCGAAATTTGAAGAACCTTACGTAAAAGTGACTCTGCATACTCCGACGGATTATATCGGCGGTATTTTAAAGTTGTGCGAAGACAAACGCGGTATTCAGCAGAAGATGGAATACGTCACTGATAAAAAAGTGATCATCGAATACAAACTTCCGATGAATGAAATGGTTATGGATTTCTATGACCGTTTGAAATCTATCTCTAAAGGGTACGCTTCTTTGGAATATGAATTCGTAGGTTTTGAAGAGTCAGACTTGGTGAAACTTGATATTCTTATCAATGGTGAACCTATTGATGCCCTTTCATTGATCGTCCATAAATCAAAAGCGGTTACACGTGGTCGTTTATTGACTGAAAAGATGAAAGAATTGATCCCGCGCCAACAATACCAAGTAGCGATTCAAGCTGCGATCGGTGCAAAAATTATTGCCCGTGAAACCTTGGGTGCGATCAGAAAAGACGTGACCGCTAAGTGTTATGGTGGTGATATTTCTCGTAAGCGTAAGCTTCTAGAGAAGCAAAAAGAGGGTAAAAAACGCATGAAGGCCATCGGCCATGTCGAAGTGCCGCAAGAAGCCTTCTTAGCGATTTTAAAAGTGGAAGACTAGTACAGACCCTAGAGGAGCATCCATGAGCGACAACAAGAATAGCTGGAACTGGCGCACAAAACATTTTTGGACTGAAGGGTGGGGCTCTCTATTCTTAGCTGTGTTTATCGCCTTGTTCATTCGCTGGGGCTTTATTGAAGCTTACGTGATTCCTTCTGGATCGATGCTTCCATCGTTGTTGATTCATGACCATATCTTCGTAAATAAACTTACTTACGGCCTTCGCGTCCCATTCAGCGAAAAATGGTTAGTGAAGTTCAACGAACCAAAACGTGGTGAAGTGATTGTCTTTAAATATCCTAAAGACATGAGCACATTCTTCATCAAACGTATCGTGGGTGAATCCGGCGATAAGATTTATTATGAAAACGGAACTCTTTACGTGAACGATAAGCCCGTTGAAAAGAAAGTTCCTGCAGACATGGAAGATTTCGAATGGCTGCGCGATGCTGACTTCCAACGTGACGGCAATATCAACGACAACAAAGACAACTACGTAGAATTCTGGGAAGAACTTCCAGGTGGCAAAGGTCACGCGATTCTTTTGCGCAAAGGCGATATCTACGAAACGTTTGGGCCTGTGACTGTTCCTAACGACCATCTTTTTGTGATGGGTGATAACCGCATGAATTCTTCAGACGGCCGTGTGTGGGGCTTTTTGCCGAAGCAAAACATTTTGGGCCGGGCGATGTTCGTATGGTTAAGCTGTGAAGAAACAATTCCGGTACTGCCGATGCTGTGCAATCCGTTGACTGTGCGTTGGGGCCGATTCTTCCACCCAGTTAATTAATGTCTGAAACAAGCGACACTTCAAAACAGACCAATTTAAAAGGAACGTGGAATCAAGCCATTCTAACGTTCCTTTTTCCGTTACTACTTGTGTTTGGAGTGCGTTGGGCGGTGGTTGAACCCTTTGTCATTCCTTCTGGTAGCATGATCCCAAATCTTTTGGTTCATGATCATATCTTAGTTAAAAAATTCGCTTACGGTTTACATATTCCTTTTAGCAACACCTGGCTTGTGAAATGGTCTGCTCCAAAACGTGGAGAAATTGCCGTTTTCAAGTACCCTGAAAATCCCGACGTTTACTACATCAAACGCTTAATAGGTCTTCCTGGCGATAAAATTGAAATCATCAATGGCCGAATCACAGTGAATGGACAAAGCTTTCTTTTGACACCGCTGGATCTTCCGGGACAAGACGCCGGTTTTAAATATTTTGCTGAAGAAAATCTGGATAGTTCTGCTTACACAGTTCGCTTCTTGTCGGATGCCGAAGGTGGTAGCCCGCAGGTGTTTGTTGTGCCTGAAGGAAATTATTTCTTCATGGGCGATAACCGTGACCAATCCAGTGATTCCCGCGCGTGGGGTTTTGTAAAAGATGATTACATCGTCGGAAAAGCCTGGGTTGTATGGTTGTCATGTGAAAACACTTTGCCAACAATGACTTTTGTCTGCGATCCATCGCAAATTCGTTTTCAACGCCTTTTTAAAAACGTCTATTAGAATTTGTCTTTCCTTATTAAAGCAGATGGTCCTAGAATTAAATCTATGAACCGTTGGCGAGATTATTTAACAACTTTGATTTTAGCAGTCCTGTGTGCGCTTTTCGTGCGCAGCTTTTTAGTGACTGCTTATAAAGTGCCAACGGGATCAATGCAGCCCACTCTTAAACCTGGCGATTTTATCTTTGCGACTCGTTTTAGTTATGGTCTTTCGATTCCCTTTGCCAATAAAAAGTGGGAAGCGACGGTGCCAGATCGCGGTGACTTAGTTGTATTCACTTATCCGAACCAGCCGGGAGTCACATACGTAAAACGAGTGGTCGGCCTGCCTGGTGATAAAGTTCAAATCACTCAAGGTCGTTTGATTTTAAATGATCAAGCGATGGAGTATGAAAAAGACTCAAATCCATCCAAGGACAATCCAAATCCAGAGCTTTTTGATATCTTCACAGAAAACTTAGGCGAAGATCAATGGCGGGTGATTTTCCAAAAACAACCCGAAATAAAAGATTTCGGTCCTTTAGTAGTTCCTCCTGGAGAGGTTTTCCTGTTAGGGGATAACCGTGACGCAAGTGACGACTCGCGCTATTGGGGGACGGTCCCCATGAGCCAAGTGGTTGGAAAAGTTGTTTTTATTTGGCTTTCCTTAGATTGGCAAAAGAAGTGGGGGGCGGATCGTTACCCTTCAGTGCGTTGGGAAAGAGTTTTTTCTAGGGTGTATTGACATATTTGTCTTCGATCCATATTCTCGGGTTCTAGATGTTATCTAGAACAAAGCACTCCATTCTTGATCTTAATTCTCTTGAAAAAACTAAAATCGACTTTCTATTTTCTGTGGCAGACAGAATTGCTGCCGATGAGTCGTTAGACTTTAAGGGCTTCGGAAAAACCGGAGCCCTTTTGTTTTTTGAAGCTAGCACTAGAACTCGCATGAGCTTTGAAACCGCCTGCGCGCGATTGGGAATCCACTCTTTACGGTTGGATGGCAAAGCGGGAACTAGTTTAGAAAAAGGCGAAACTTTAGAAGACACCGTTTTAAATGTCGACGCCATGAACCCGTCATTCTTGGTTGTTCGTTGTGGCGACGACTTGGATCTTGAAGATTTAAGCAAAAAGGTTCAAAGCCCCATTTTAAATGCAGGTTGGGGTAAAAAGGGTCATCCGACTCAGGCGTTATTAGATGCTTATACTATTCGTAGACACTTAGGAACTTGCCATGGTCAGAAGGTTTTGATCGTCGGTGATGTTCGTCACAGTCGCGTAGCTTCCTCTCACTTTGAATTGGCGCAAAAACTTGGTTATGAAGTCGCTTTGTGTGGACCAAAAGAGTTCTTACCTGAAAGTGCAAAAGTAAAAGTCTTTTCTTCATTGCGTGAAGGTTTAGAGTGGTCGACAGCGGCAATGGCTTTAAGAGTTCAACTTGAACGTCATCAAGGTTCTTATTCATTAGAAAACTACCGTGCCCAGTTTGGTTTTACGGTGGAAAATCTAAAACACCTGTCCAGTAAAGCATTGATCATGCACCCAGGTCCTATCAATCAGGGGACAGAGCTTGATACAGAGGTGCTAAGTGATCCACGTTGCAAAGTTTTGGATCAAGTCACGAACGGTGTTTATATTCGTCAGGCTTTAATTTATCTCACAGTTCAATCCATGTCGGAGGCGCAGTCATGAAGGGCTATCTTGTTTTAGAAAGTGGAGAAGTGTACTCAGGTCTATGGCATGGTGGACAAGATCGCGCTGGCGAAGTGGTTTTTAATACTTCCCACTCTGGTTACGAAGAAATCGCCACGGATCCTTCTTATTTTTCACAAATCGTCGTAATGACAGCACCTATGCAAGGAAACTACGGAATCCAAGATGACGTGTGGGAATCCCGCAAGCTTTGGATTGAAGGTTTCTTATGTTTGGAAATCCAAGACACGGCCCGTGACCAAGCTTGGAAAAAGCGACTCACTGATAACGGCATTCCACTTTTAACGGAACTTGATACACGCAACCTTGTTTTGCGACTGCGCCAAGGGGGGACACCTTGGGGTGCATTAGTAAATGCCGCTTCTGAAGATGAGGCTAAGAAAAAAGCACAAGGTTTGATCGATCAGAAAAAACAGATGGATAAAGACTGGGTTTATCTGACATCACGATCTGAAGTGGAAGTTCGCCGTGGCGACAATATGGTAGGACCTAAAGTCGCTGTTTTAGATTTCGGCAGCAAAGAAAACATCTTGCGCGAACTGACGCAAAGATGCTCTGAAGTGAAGGTTTTTAACAGCCGTTCTACAATCAAAGACATTCTAGATTACAACCCAGACGGCATCATGCTTACTAACGGTCCTGGCGATCCTGCAGATGTGAAAGTGGCGGCCGGAACTGTGCGCGAACTTCTAGGGGTCAAGCCGATCTTCGGGATCTGCATGGGCCATCAAATTTTGGCGCTGGCTTTAGGGGCAAAAACCTACAAGCTTAAATTCGGTCACCGCGGCAGCAATCATCCCATCCGCGACACTCTGCTTAATCAAATTTATATGACAAGCCAGAACCACGGTTATGCTGTGGAAGCTAGCAGTTTGCCTTCTGACGTGAAAGTCACCCATGTAAATTTAAATGATGGCACTGTGGCAGGTTTTTATAGTGAAAAACTAAAGTGTTTAGGAATACAATATCACCCGGAAAGTTGTCCTGGGCCGCATGAAGCGTCGGGGCTATTTAGTTATTTTGTCGAGCGGATGATATGAACGAATATGAAAAGCTAATAGAAAAAATTCTGAACCACTTTGTAAGCGAAAATTTCAAGGACGAGTTGGCCATGGCCAAAAAAGAGTTCTTTGAAAACGCTGGAACGTTGGATGAAAACTCCACCCATTACGAATCCCGTATGGCACAGTTTTATGATTGGTATTTTTTCACCAGAGAGCTTAAAGGCATGGGCCAGACGCCTCTGAATGCTTGCCACTTGGTTCGTGAGCTTCGTTTTTCTGAAGAAGAACTAAGAACTTTGGAAGTTTTAAAACAAAACCGACATTCGATTTTCGAGTTTATTAAAATCAAAAATGGTGATGTGTACATTAAAGATCTTTTGGCGAATAAAAAGCTGGTTGTAAAACAATCACCTTATGTCTTCGGTTTCGATCCAGATGAGTTATTCGAAGTGCGCTTGATTCCTCACGGGGATTCTTACGTTTTCACCCGCGGCTTCTGTTTTCATCCCGAAAGTGCGAAGAAATTTATTTTGGGCGAAGTAAAACGCCATCGTAAAGATGCGGATTTAGATCCGAATCTTTTGATGCTTCGTCTGATTAAGATGCGTTACAAGTTTGAGCAATATAAACATGTGAAGCCCGAAATGATTTACTCGAATGAAGGTAAATTGGGCATCTAAAAGGGGGAACGAGTGTCGCGCAAGTCCAGTCTAAAAAGAGTTTTGATTATTGGATCTGGACCTATCGTAATTGGACAAGCGTGTGAGTTCGATTACTCTGGCACTCAAGCCTGCAAGGCTCTGATGAAAGAAGGATTGGAAGTTATTTTAGTTAACTCCAATCCAGCAACCATCATGACAGATCCTGAAGTGGCAACAAGAGTTTACGTAGAGCCACTTAAAGTCGATTACCTAGAACAAATCATCGCTAAAGAATTGCCAGATGCTGTGATCCCAACTTTGGGAGGACAAACAGCGCTGAATCTTGCCTTAGAACTTCACGCCAAAGGCATTCTGCAAAAATATAAAGTTGAACTTCTCGGCGCGACTCCGCAGGTGATTAAAGCCGGTGAAGATCGCGAAATCTTCAGAGGCATCCTCGATAAAATCGGTGCCCGTTACCCGAAAAGTCACCTGGTTCGTACATTTGAACATGGTATGCAGATCGCAGATGATCTTGGTTACCCAATGATCCTTCGCCCGAACTACACACTAGGGGGCGGCGGCGGCGGTATCGCGTACTCTCCAGAAGAATACAAAAAGATGCTTGTTCAGGCTTTGCATGAAAGTCCAACGTCCGAAGTTCTAGTGGAAGAAAGCATTCTTGGCTGGAAAGAATTCGAACTTGAAGTCATGCGCGACCATAAAGGCACTTTCGTGGTTGTCTGTAGCATTGAAAACTTAGATCCTTGCGGAGTTCACACTGGTGACAGTATCACCATCGCTCCTCAACAAACTTTAAGTGATCGCGAATATCAAGCGATGCGTGATGAAGCCTGCAAAATCATCAATGAAGTGGGCATTCAAACGGGGGGCGCTAACATTCAGTTTGCGGTTCATCCAACAACGGGCGAACGCGTAGTCATTGAAATGAATCCCCGCGTAAGTCGTTCTTCTGCGCTAGCAAGTAAAGCCACTGGATTCCCGATTGCAAAAATCGCAGCGTTACTAGCAATCGGTTACAGCCTTGATGAACTTCAAAATGACATCACAAAAGTAACACCATCTTGCTACGAGCCTGCATTAGATTACGTTGTTACTAAAATCCCTCGTTTCGCTTTTGAAAAATTCCCAGGCTCAAAAGACAGCCTAACGACGCAAATGAAAAGCGTCGGCGAAGTCATGGGGATCGGCAGAACTCTGCAAGAATCCATGATGAAAGCTTTAGCAAGCTTAGAAAAAAATCCCCAAGGGATCCCTGAAGTCATTTTAGAAACAGGTAAAGTCTCTTATCCAAACAGCCAACGTATTTATCATCTTTTCCAAGCTTTCCGTGATGGGAAGACAGTGGCGGATGTCGAGGAATTAACTCGCATCAATCCTTACTTCTTAGAACACATCGATGCCCTGATTAAATTTGAAGCTAAGTTCAAAAAAGAATTTAGCGAATCAAATTTAGATCTTCTGGTGGCAGCGAAAAGAAAAGGTTTTTCTGACGCCCGTTTGGCCGCTTTAGTTGGCAAAAAAGAAACTGATCTGCGTGCGTTAAGAGAAAAGCACAATCTGCTTCCAAAATACCAGCAAGTGGACACTTGCGCGGGCGAGTTTGAATCTTCGACTCCTTATTTCTATTCATCCTACTGGCCAAGTGCTTCTGCGAAAGTGGATGCGCCGAATGCTGTGGTGATCATCGGTAGCGGACCTAATCGTATCGGCCAAGGTATTGAGTTTGACTATAGCTGCGTTCGCGGTGTGAAAGCATTTCAGAAAAGCGGCAGCAAAGTTATCATGGTGAATTCAAACCCTGAGACTGTATCAACAGACTACGACACTTCCGACGTTTTGTTCTTCGAACCGCTGACTTCAGAAAGCCTAATTGAAATCATGCGCTTCATGAAACCAAAAGGTTTTGTCGCTCAACTAGGTGGACAAACACCAATCAATGTCGCTCCAGAATTAGTCAAAGCGGGATATACTTTATTAGGTTCTTCATTAGAAACGATCGACCTAGCAGAAGACCGCGGTTTGTTCTCTAAAATTTGCAGAGAGCTCAACTTTGAAATTCCAAACTCTGCGATGGCTGGTTCATTATCCGAAGCTTTGAAGTATGAATCTAGCGTTGGTTACCCGATGATCTGTCGTCCAAGTTATGTTCTGGGTGGTCGCCGTATGGAGGTCATCGAAAGTAATGACGAATTGATTTCATACTTCCAACGTCACGGGGATTATATTTCCGCTGATAAACCTTGCTTGATGGATCAATTCCTAGCAGGTGCCTTAGAAGTGGACGTAGACTTAGTTCGCGGCCCTGATTGGACAATCATCGGTGGCGTTGTCGAACATATCGAAGCAGCCGGGGTTCACTCAGGGGATTCGATGGGAGTGCTGCCTCCGCACCGTCTTAAAAAAGACACTTGCGATCGTATCGAAGAGCTAAGCCAAAAACTTGCCAATCGAATTGGCGTCATCGGGCACCTAAATCTGCAACTAGCGGTAAAGAACGATGTCGTCTACATGCTTGAAGCCAATCCGCGCAGCTCACGTTCAGTGCCATTCGTTGCCAAAGCAACCAGCATTCCATTGATTGATTTGGGTGTGGCCGCAATGCTTGGTAAAAAGAAAAGCGAGTTGAAACTGGATGGACTTAATTGGAGAAGCACGAAAAGCGTTTCAGTTAAGGGCGTGGTCTTTCCATTTAAGAAATTCCCAGAGTCTGATTCATTGTTAGGCCCTGAGATGAAATCCACGGGTGAAAGTATGGGACGCGGAAGAAACTATTCCGAAGCTCTTTCAAAAGCTTTCCTTTCAAGTAACATAAGACTTCCAAAGATGGGCCAAGTGTTCTTCTCTTTAAGAGATAAGGACAAAGACGGCATGCTGACTTTGGCTAAAGAATTACAGCGTATGGGATACGGGGTTTCAGCTACCACCGGGACCGCAACTTTCTTTAACGAACACGGTGTGAACTGCTTATCATTAAGAAAAGTAGATGAAGGTCGTCCTCACTGCGTGGATAAAATTCGTTCAGGTGAAGTTGCTTTCGTTATCAATACTACTTCGGGCCGTCGTGCTATCGAAGCAAGTTTTGATATCCGTCGCGCATGCACGGATTACAACATCCCATGCTTGACTGAAAGTGATGCCGCTGAAGCCTTTGTTCTTGCTTTAAAAAACGAAAGAAATGAGTCATCATCAGTCGAGGCCCTTTCGGCGATGGAGGAATTTTGAAAAGACTGATTCTTGGACTGATCACGCTGCTTGTTTTTTCACCAGTATTTGCTGAAAACACTCCAGCTGAGGAAGCACCACCAGCAATCACCATCGGTGTTATTCCAGGCGGCAATCCAGAAAACGTCCGAGAGCAAGGTCTAACGTTAGCAAAAGAGTTGCAAACGCGCTTAAACATTCCGGTAAACATCTACATTTCTAAAAATTATTCTGGCCTCATCGAGGCCATGAAAACAAAAAAAGTCGATTTCGCATTCTTTAGCTCAGCGACTTACGTTCTTGCTGAAGAACAAGCGAAAGCCAAAGTTCTATTAAAAAAATCATGGCATGAGCCTTACTACTATTCTATGGTCATCACGCCATTGCGCTCTGGAATTAAAAATCTGAAGCAGCTTAAAGGCAAAAGAATGGCCTTTGTCGATGATAAGTCATCATCTGGCTATCTTTATCCGTGGGCTGAGTTCAAAAAACTGGGGTTCAGTGAAAAAGATTTTAAAGAGATGGTCTTTACTGGCAATCACCAAGCTTCAATTCAGTTCTTAGAGGCTAAAAAAGTCGATGCCGCGGCTGTTTTTAGCGATGACGACAAAGGGGAACAAGGCGCTTGGAAGAAATTCGGCACCGATAAAAAAGCCAAATATCGTATCATTTGGCAAAGTCCTCCGATTCCGAACGATCCCTTCGCTGTTCGTCAGGATTTCTACGATCTATACCCTAAAACCACTCATTCTTTAATGTTTGCTTTGATTGATTTAGTTCAAGAAAATCGCGGTAAAGACACTTACACTGAAATTTTAGGTTCTCGCGACTTGATGCCAGCCACTTCTAAACAGTATGATCCTGTCAGGGAGATGGTGAAAGCTTTAGGGTTGAAGCCATAAAATTCAAACATGGACGTACTTTCAGTTAGAAATTTGAATAAGACATTCAAAGGGGGACTTTTTGAAAAGGACCGCCACGTCTTACAAAACGTGAGCTTTTCAATTCCCTCCGGTCAAACTACAGGTTTTGTCGGCAGCAATGGGGCGGGTAAAACCACAACGATCAAATGCCTTTTTGACTTCATTCGTCCTGATGCTGGTGACATTCACTTTTTCGGTAAACCCCTTTCCAGTGAATCTAAAACCCGTATTGGGTATCTTCCAGAGCGTCCATATCTCTATGAATTCCTAACCGGAATGGAATTTCTAAAGCTTCATTGGAATTTGTGTTTTGGATCTTCTTTAAAGAATTTCCACGAAAGTGCGCAAACAGCATTAAAAAAAGTCGACTTACTTGAAGCAAAGGATCGCCGCCTTCGCACTTATTCTAAAGGAATGTTGCAAAGAATTGGAATCGCTCAAGCCATTTTAACAAATCCGGATCTTATCATCTTGGATGAGCCAATGTCAGGCTTGGATCCCGATGGGCGAGCTTTAGTGAAAGACATCCTTCGTGAAGAACAAAAACGGGGGGTCAGCATCTTCTTCAGCAGTCATCTGCTTCAAGATATGGAAGAACTTTGTACCCATCTAGTGGTGGTCAATAAAGGTCGTATTCTTTATGACGGCGTCTTAAGCAGCTTCATGTCTGAGTTTAGTAGCTTAGAAAAGGCCTTTGCGGTTCTAAAGGGAAAAGAGCAATCCAATGGCTAAAATTTGGGCTTTGGGTCGCACCACATTACAAGAGATGCTTCGAGAAAGATTCTTTTTGGTCGTTCTTTTTATCGCGGCCATCATGTTAGCGCTCAGTTTTTTGCTTGGCGCTTTATCGTTTGCCGAACAACGAAAAATTCTTACTGATTTTGGCTTTTTATCTATCCAGATCGCTTTACTAGGCGTTTCGATTTTCGCCGGCGCTTTTCTAATTTCAAAAGAAGTTGAAAAGCAAACCTGCCTGCTTATTCTTTCCCGCCCGGTCAGCCGCCCGCAATTTTTGTTAGGTAAAATTCTGGGCGTATTAGGCTTAAATACTTTGTTGCTTTTGTTTTTATCGGTACTTCTTTTCTTCTTGTTAGGCTTGGCGAAGTCGCCTCAGCAGCTTGTTGCTTTCGCCGAAATCTGCCTCAGTCTTTGGTTTGAAAGTGCTATCGTCTTAGGATGCGTGATCGCCTTCAGTCTTGTCGTTCGCCCGGTGTTAGCTTTAACTGCAGGAGTGATGGTTTTTCTTTTAGGGCACTGGCTGAACGATCTTTCTTTTTTTGCAGAAAAAAGCAAAGATGCTTTTTTCATTCAAGCCGTCAAAGTTTTGCACTGGATGACTCCGAACCTTTTTAAAATGAATTGGAAGTCTTCTTATTATCTTGAAAACGGTATTCCAGCTCAGAACGTATTATGGATGCTGACCCACAGCTTAGGATGGGTGGTTTTACTGATTTTGATATCCAATGCGCTGTTTAGGAGAAAAGACATTGTCTAACATTGATTTCACATTTCTAGGGTTCTTTTTCATACTTGGCGCGATCTTTGGCAGCTTTGCCAACGTTATTATTTATCGCCTCCCAAAAGATGAAAGTGTAGTGAAGCCCCGCAGTTATTGTTATTCCTGTAAAACTCCGATTAAGTGGTATGACAACATCCCGATTTTAAGTTGGTTCATCTTAAAGGGTCGTTGCCGTAAGTGTAAGGCAAAGTATTCTTTCCGTTATCCATTGGTCGAACTTATTATGGCGAGCCTTTTTGCCTTAAGTTTTTATTACCTTGGATTTTCTTGGAGTCTTCCTGAATATTTGATTTTCATTTTCGGATTAGTCGTATGTACATTCATCGATCTTGATCACATGATCCTTCCCGATGAATTTACTCTTTCAGGGATTGTGATCGGACTTGTGGGTGCCGCCTTAAACCCTCACCGCGAATTTATGGATGCTTTTTGGGGTGTTTTAATGGGCGGTGGCTTTCTTTGGGGAATGGCTTACATCTACTACCTTTTAACTAAAAATGAAGGCATGGGTGGCGGCGATATAAAATTGCTTGCTTGGATCGGTGCTTTGTTAGGTTGGAAGGCCATTCCTTTTGTGATCATGACATCTGCGATCGTTGGTAGTGTCGTAGGTCTTTTTATGGCAAGAAAGCAAAACGCTGGGTTAAAAACCGTGATTCCTTTCGGACCTTATCTTGCGTTGGGCGCGGTCATTTATCTTTTTGGCGGCGAAACGATCGCTCTTTGGTATTTGAATCTGTTTCTTCCATCAGTTTAAGGGGATAGAAAGCTAGACTAAGGACGGTCAAAGCAAGACCAAAGTTCACCTCGCTTCTGTGCTATTTTGTTTCTTCAAACGGTTCACTGGACCCTTGTTTGACATTCCCACTTTGAGCAGAAATAATTTTACTATTAGGACTTGTGTCCCAAAGACGTAAGTCGTTGAAATGACATCTTTGTGGCACAACCCGGGGAAGCAGCAAACGCATGTTTTTTAAGTCAAAGAAAGTTATAGGACTCGATATCGGAACGAGTTCGATTAAGTTAGCTGAGATGGACTTCAATGGAAAAGGAGCCCAACTGCTTTCTTTTGGTTTTGCACCCACTCCTCCGAACTCCGTGACTGGCGGGGAGATCGTCGACATTGCTTCTGTCGGAATCGCGATTCAGTCATTAATAAACGAAGTAAAAACAAAACGAAAAAATATTGCCACTGCCATGTGGGGAACTGCCGTGATCGTTAAGAAAATCACCATTCCCCGTATGGATAAAAAATTGATTAAAGACCAAATTCGTTTTGAGGCTGAACAATACATTCCTTTTGATATCAACAATATCAGCTTAGCCCATCACATTCTTGCAGCCAGCAGTTCCCCAGACACAATGGATATTCTTCTTATTGCTGCTCAAAATGAGCTGGTCACGCAATACACCCAAGTGATCGAGGTCAGTGGTTTAACTTGTGGGGTTCTTGACGTCAGCGGTTTTGCATTAGCGAACGCCTTTGAATTGAACTACGGAAAAATCCCAGGTGAAATCATCGGTATCTTAAATTTCGGTGCTTCAATTACGAACTTCGTCGTCGTTCAAAACGGGGAAGTTATTTTCTGCCGCGATATTCCTGTGGGTGGCGCTAACTATACAAATGAGATCCATAAAGCGATGGGTGTCACTGTCGGTGAAGCAGAAGCTTTAAAACTCAGCGCCGTTTCCCGTCGCGAAGTGCCCGATGAAGTTCACAGTATCATTAGTGCAACCAATGAAGCCGTGACGGAAGAGATCCGCAGCAGTTTAGACTTTTTAAGTGCCACAACAAATGGCCTTGTTCTAAATCGTTGTTTTTATACTGGCGGAAGTTCGGCAACTTCGGGTCTTATTGAAACAGTGTCACGCGTAACGGGTATTTTGATGGAACCCTTCAATCCGTTCTTAAGAGTGAAGGCCAATCCTAAAAAATTCTCTCCTGAATATTTAGATCAGATCAGTTCTTTTGCTGGTGTAGTAACGGGTCTTGCTCTTAGAGAAAAGGGGGATGCATGATTAAAATCAATCTTGCATCCAACGCCGCCATCAGTGCTGGATCCCCCATAAGTGCTAACCTTGGTATTTCTTCAGACACATTTTTAGCGCCTGATGAAGTAAGAAAAGAGGCTCTGAAGCGTTTGATCGTCATATTGATGGGTCCCTTGGGCTTTTTCATTTATGAAAACCAAAACGTCCCAGCTAAAATTGCTGAATTGAATGCTAAGCAACAGATGCTAGCAGAGTTGCAAAACTACAACTCTAGACAAGCGGCTTCAGTGGCTGAAATTAAAAAGTTTAAAGAAGACGAGGCTTTGATTGAAGCCCGTATTTCTGCCTTAGAAAAAATCGCTAAGGATCGCCAACGCGAAATTCGCGTCTTGGATCTATTGCAAACAGTTATCCCGGAAAAGGCGTGGTTAACACGTATTCAGGTAAATCCGGATAAAGTGAATGTTCAAGGTCTAGCATTAAGCGACTTTGAGGTTTCTCAGTTTTTGGAAGCTTTGACGAAAAGTGTATTCCTGATGGATGTGAATTTGGTTAGTTCAAGCGAGATCACACAAGAAGGTGTGGTCTTAAAAAAATTTGAAATCAGCTGTGTATTGGAGAGAGCAGAATGAATAAATTCTTCGATCAACTCGCAGCTCAACCATTTAATAAGGTCCTATTCATCGGTTTAGTACTAACTGGATTGTATTGGTATGCTGTTTATGATGACGGTACAGCTGTTGATGAACAAATTGCTACCATTGCTCAACAACTCCAAGAAGAAGAAAATAAGAAAAAAGACACCGACGCGACATTAAAGCAAGTTCAAGAGATGCAAGAAAAAGTAGGACAGTTAAGTGCGAAGTACCAAGAAATCTCGCGCCGTCTTCCGTCCGTTTTATTCTCGATTGATATCAATAAAGCGATCGATGATTTTGCTCGTAACTCTGGCGTCAGTGTAAAATCAAAGAAACCTAGTGAAAACATCAAAAAGGAAGTAGTTGAAGAAGTTCCGGTGGAAGTCAGTCTTGAGGGCTCTTACGCCGAACTTGCACAATTTACTTTCTTGGTTTCAACAGCAGAAAGAATGGCTCGGGTAAAAAACATTGTCATTTCAGAGCCAGAGCCGAATTCAAAACGTATTAAGTTTGAAGGTCAGGTAGTAGGATACAAACTTGCTCCTGAAGAAAAAAAGAAACCTGAAGGCACGGAGACTCCACAGTGAAGTCTTTAAGATGGGTTGTATCTTACATACTAGTTGCATCATTGGGACTGTGGGCGGCCTTCGCAGTCAGCATGAAGTTTATGACCCCGGCTTATTCCCAGGGCAATGCGCCTGCAAGTGGGGATTTGCCTGCTGAGTTTTTAAAAGAAATGGAAGCGACTCAAGTTCCTGGCAAGCCAGATGCTAAAGACTTGGTCCCACCAACTCCAGAATCAGCGACGCCTCCTCCAGCACAAGCTCCGACTCCAGGTGGCGGACCTGCTCCAACCCAAGAGCCCGTTCCCCAGCCACCTGCGGAATCTATGCCTTCGCAAGTGCCAGCTCCTCCACAAGGAATGGATGCGCCCGTGGGTGATGGTGCAACGGCGGCTCCGGCCCAGCAGTTCATCCCTAAGGATGATTATTTTTATGACCCAACTGGCAAAAGAGATCCTTTCAAAGTTTTCCGCACGGCACGTCCAACAACGACAGTGTCAGCAGATAGCTCTGTAAAACAACAAGAAGTTCTTGAGCCGTTACAACGTTGGGAACTTGAGCGTTTACAAATCGTAGGAATTTTGTGGGATGTTAAAAAGCCCCGTGCCATGGTGAGAGATCCAGATGGCACTGTTTACACTGTAGTTAAGAACTCAAAGATCGGCCGAAACGAAGGTTTTGTGGCGGCCATCCGTGAGGGAGAAATCGTCATCATGGAAACTAGGTACGAAGACGGAAAATCCCTTAAAGAACCACGTATTTTGGAATTAAAAAAGTAGTACTTTTTTTCAGGAGGAACTAATGAACGGATTCATTAGACTAGTAATCCTTAGTGCAATGATTGCATCACTCACCTCATGCGCCAGCCGCCCGGTTGAAGACGATTTGTCTTTAGATGGTGCTGAGTCCACTGAAGAGGTTGCTGCGGCAGACAGCGAAACCAGCGAGGGCAGCGAAGATTTTTCTGATTTTGAAGAATCAGATGTTGATAAACAAGCTCAGACTGAACAAGCTCCCGCTGAACCTCAGCAAGCACAGGGTGATCAAGACCTTGCTGTTGAAGAAGAAGTAAACCAAGCCGGAGTAGAACAACCTGCAGATGTTCCTCCACCAACAGAACAAGCGGCGGCGGAACCTCCTCCACCAGAACCAACACAAGAGGCAGCACCAACGGAAGACCCGTTTGCCGATAGTGGAATTGCTGACAATGAGCCAACTCCACCAGCTGAGCCTGTGCAAACAGAAACTATTCCAAGTCCTGTGCAAGAAACTTCGCCGCAAGTTGCAGCGCCGACGGGCGCCCCTGCAAACATCACTGATTTGCAGTTTAAAGCCAATGAGTCTGGTGGCACCATTATCGTTCAAGCTGATAAGCCGCTATCTTATACGACAAGAACTAATCCTGAATTGCGCCAATATATTATTGAAGTGAACAATGCGATTCTTCCAGATCGTTTAAAACGTTCCCTTAACACTCGTGATATCAAAGGCAGTGTGGGTGCGATTGATGCCTATCAAAATCCAGGTTCAAACACCGCGCGCTTCGTGATTCAGCTTCGTGAAGGCGTGGGCGAGCCCGCAGTACAAACAGAAGGCAACAGTCTGTTAGTGGTTGCAAGTGGCGGATCTTCTTCTGATGTGGCTTCGCAAGAACCGCAAGCAGTTCAAGGTGCCGAAGTTGACGGTGAAAGCCAAATTTTACCAAGCCAAAATCTGACAGAGTTCCTTGCTGGCAACAACAAGTTCTATGGTAAGAAGATCTCTTTAGAAACCAACAATATGGATATCCGCGACGCCTTAAACTTCATCACTGAAGAAAGCGGCGTCAACATGGTGATCTCTGAAGATGTTAAAGGCGCTGTCAGCTTAAAGCTGCGCCAAGTTCCTTGGGACCAAGCTTTGGTTGTGATCATGAAAGCGAAAAAGCTTGGATACACTCGCCAAGGTAACGTTCTAAGAATCGCGCCACAAACTGACTTAAGAGCGGAAGAAGATGACGCGACTAAAATGGCTCAAGCAAGAAAGAACATTGAACCTCTTAAAGTTCGTATGTTCCCAGTAAGCTATGCCCGTGTTGAAGAGCTTGAAAAGAAAATCAAAGATTTCTTAGGTGATCGCGGCAGAGTCGTCGGTGACGCTCGTACCAACGCCTTGGTAGTTACTGACATCGAAGAAAACTTAGAGCGCGCAGCTAAACTTATCGCAAGTTTGGATACGCAACCTCCGCAAGTTTTAATCGAAGGTAAAATCGTAGAAGCAAAAGAAAGCTTCACTAGAAATATCGGTGTGAACTGGGGCGCTTCCGGCTCACCAATCAAACTGGGCTCAACAGCGCGTGGCCCGGTGAACATGAATCCAAGCTTTAACGTCAATCCAGGCGCGAACACTCCAGGAAATTTGAATTTCAACTTGGCAGTGGGAACTCTGGATGTATTCGGTACTTTACAGGCAGCACTTTCATTATCAGAAAGCGAAGAGCAGGTTAAAATCATCTCGGCTCCAAGAATCATGACAATGACCAACGAAAGAGCCGACATTAATCAAACGACTGAGGTGCCAGTTCGTCAGGTGACTCAAAACGGGACAGCGACTCAAGAGACGTTCCAGTTTAAACCGTTAACTTTAAGATTAGAGGTTACACCTCAAGTGACGGCAGACGGTTCTGTTATAATGAAAGTACTTGTAAACAGACAGTTTAGAGGTGCAGACGTCAGCAGTGCGGGACAAGGCGCTTTTGCGGTGAATAGCCGGGAAGCCAATACCCGCGTGCTAGTTAAGAACGGTCAAACAGCAGTCATCGGCGGTATCTATCAAAGTGATGCGACAGACGGTGAAACGGGTGTGCCATGGTTCCGTGAACTTCCTTTCGTGAGTTATTTGTTCAAGACAAAAAATATCTCGAAAGAAAAGTCTGAACTTCTTATCTTCCTGACCCCAAGAATCGTGGGACAGTTAGATACGGGGGTAACTGCGGCACCTAACACTCAAGACTTCTAAAAGGAGCGGACATGAAAAAAATATTGTGCGTTCTTGTGGCAAGTTTATTTCTTGCCAGTTGTTCAACCGAAGACCAAAACGTAGAGGTGGCGATCAGTTCGTCGTCACTTCCACTGATTCCGGCGACAGCCATTAGCTGTCTAGCAGTTCAAAACGCGGGCGGTGACGCTCCCACAGCCGACATTTCCCCGAGCTACTTCAAAGTTCCGACAATTACGTTTTCCCGAAAAGATGCTAGTAAGATTTTAATTATTGCGTTCCTTCGCATCAGCATCCCGATTCCTGGCAGCTCTACTCCAGTAACTTGTGAAGTGGGCGGTGACGCTTTAGCAGCACTAAAAAGTACATGGTTTGCAAGTTCTACGAAGGAAGCGGCCATTGCAGCAGGCACTGCTACAGATGCCACCGACTGTCCTCTTTATTGCGGCGGTATTCAGGCTGATACTCAGTTCACCGCAAGCGGAACAATGGAAGTCTTCGGGTTAGAGCGTGATCCTACTTCTCTTGAAGAAACTCCGGTGCGGATTCAAACACCAATCACCATCCAAAGCTACTAACTTACGGCTGATGAAAAGGGCCCAATCGACTGCGTTGTGTTTCGGGCTCCTGCCCGAAACCCCTGCGGGGCTTGCGCGCAAAAATGCCCTCCTGGCATTTTTGTCGGACTCTTCACTTCTTAGCGCCGCCCTTCGGAAAAAATGGGACAATAATCCGGATAGATTTAAAAGGTGCCTGCTTCTTTTTTCGGTCCATGGCGCGTCAAATAGTGTTGGGGGCTGGGTTCTTTCAGCGGGGACCTGAACTTTTAGTCGTACGTTAATTAAGATTAGTGCCTTCTTCCTTTCTTTTAATATGTTGGTTCTTTGATTTACTAAATCTGTGATGCCAAACCCGTCGGGGTTGGTTTATTACCTATGCATGGATTTATTTTCTGCCTCTAATGCTGCTTTAAGTTCTTCTCCGCTTTCAGAGATTCTTCGTCCGAAAAATCTGGATGAAATCATTGGGCAGGAAAAGACACTGGGGGCTCATTCAAAGTTAGGGCAGATGCTTCGTAAGGGATATCTTCCTAGCTTGATTATCTGGGGGCCTCCAGGTACGGGTAAAACGACCTTCGCCCTTGCACTTTCCCAGCACTTCAATGCGCATTTCGAAAACATCAACGCTGTCGAAGCGGGTGCCAAGGTTCTTCGTGAAGTAGGGGAGGCGGGTAAAGACCGTCGTCTTCAGTTCCAACAAAAGACTGTGCTTTTTGTGGATGAAATTCATCGCTTTAATAAAGCTCAACAAGACGTTCTTCTGCCTTTTGTTGAAAAAGGCGATCTTGTTCTAGTTGGTGCTACTACTGAAAATCCAAGCTACGAATTGAATCGAGCTCTTTTAAGCCGCTGTCGCGTTGTGATTTTCGAGCGTCTGTCTGAAGAAGATCTCAGTAAGATCGTCATACGCGCCGAAAACCACTATAAAAAGCCCCTTGAATCGGTCCTTACAAAAGAAGCGATCGATAATCTTTTAGAATACTCAGACGGGGATGCACGCAGGCTTATTAATAGCCTTGAGATCATCTACACCTACACAAAAGACGCCGAAGAAGGCGAAAGACTTGATCGCAATGAAATGCGCGAGCTGCTCCAGCAAAATCCCCTGGGCTACGATAAAAGCTCCGAGATGCACTATGATCTCATTTCTGCCTTCATTAAAAGTGTGCGCGGAAGCGACCCAGATGCAGCCGTTTATTATCTAGCAAGAATGCTCGACGGCGGGGAAGATCCTATCTTTATCGCTAGAAGGCTTATCATTCTGGCATCAGAAGATATCGGGAATGCAGATCCCCGAGGTATTACGGTAGCCACTTCAGGCTTGCAGGCCGTAGAAGCCATCGGTCTTCCAGAAGGCGCTATAACTTTAGCACAAGTGACGACTTACCTAGCTTCGTGCCCAAAATCCAATGCTTCTTATATGTCTTTAAATAAAGCCCGTGAACTGGTTGAGAAAACTAGAACCTTACCAGTTCCGTTACACCTGCGCTCTTCAAAAACCGCACTTTCAAAGGAACTTGGTTACGGGAAAGACTATCGATATCCCCACAATTATCCCACAGGCTGGGTAGAACAAGGGTATCTCCCTGAAGAAATTCAAGGCGCACAACTTTACGAGCCGACAAACCGGGGCTTCGAAAAGAACATCAAGGACTATTTAAGCTGGATGAAAAATAAGTGATCAGAAATGCCTTCAAGAACTGAAGGCATTTTTTTTAGATCGCACGATGAGCGCAAACGCAAATGCAGTTTTGATTTCCCTGAGCCATATGAGAGTGCTTAGTGTTAGCAGGAATTTCCACTCTGTCGCCAGGACGTAAAACAAATTGATTTCCAGAGATATTAAAAATCATTTCTCCAGATACAACCACTCTGACTTCAGCAAAGGGATGGCGATGATCTTGAATCTTAATGGAAGGTTCGTAAACCTCTTCGTAAGGTTCTAATCCTTCAGACTCAAGAATCATTTGAACCTGTTGTTTTGTCGGAACTATTGGTGCTTGCCAACGCGTGATCATCATAGGGAGGGCCCTCTTTCGAATAATGTTATCTCAAATCGAAACGGCAAGTACAAGTCACGCCGCCTATGAATCTCGCCTTGAAACACTGTCCACACAGAATGCTCAATTTGCTACAGGCTATCCGACCTGTTTATTACCTTTTTTTGTTTTGTCGTTAAGTCCGCGAATGAATTGTCGATACCTAGAATGTAAAGAGGAAAGCCCTATTATTAGGGGAGGGTATTTTGAGCAGTAAAACGAAATCGACACATGCTGAATTAGATCACATCTTGAATTTTGTCGATGCCTCGAAAGGTCTTCGTGCGAAGATCAGCGAGTCAGGTCGAGTTCAGATTTCGCAAGACCTAGATGGTAAGGTGTTTTCCTTCATCACTCAGGATCTCAGTGAGATCCTTCATCGTGCAGACTCAGAGGGTAAGCCCTTCATTCAAGTTAACTTCAAGAATGGCACAAAGGTGCTTTTGACAGAGAACCTTGTAGGCTTCAAACCTCTAGAGACTTTGGGGTTAGACATGGCTCGAATCCCAAAAGTAGTTACGACTCCAGATCTAGTAAGCGTATTTGAAGCTATTGAAGAATCATTAGGTTCAGATGCGGGCGGCGATCAAGAGACCGAAATCCTTAAAAAAGTGTATATGGCCATCGTTTCTGGCGGAGAAAAAGTAGGGTTTGACCTAAGCTTTGAAAGAAAGTGGTTGAATAGACTTTTGGCGTCAAAATTTAACGCCAGCGCTTAAAATTAAGTAAATACAGCAACTTAAATAAGATTTTTGTAAACCGAGGCGCAAGCCTCGGTTTATGTCTTAGGCAACTTCAACGAACTAATTAAATTTTCGAAAAAAAGCTATTGACCTTTTTGGGCCGTTACGAGAAAACAGCTCCACTTCGTTCGGGGGCATAGCTCAGCTGGGAGAGCATCTGATTTGCATTCAGAAGGTCGCAGGTTCGATCCCTGTTGCCTCCACCAAACTTTTTTAGACTTTTGTCGAATGACGAAAAAATAAAAAAAAGAACGTTGACGAGGACAAAAAAATCGATAAGATTGTTACCTCGCGCTTTTGAATAGAAAGCGAAATTGAATTGAAAAATTCGCTCTTTGAAAACTGAATAGCTAGATATGATAGATTTTTGGGCTCTTTGAATGATGAGTAATTATCATTCACAATTTCAAAAAATATATTCGAACAAACACAGCGTAAGCTAGTTGTTTGCTTAGAGAACAGAATTATAACTGGAGAGTTTGATTCTGGCTCAGAACAAACGCTGGCGGCGTGCCTAATACATGCAAGTCGAACGGGGAAAGCTTTCGGGTGAGTACTAGTGGCGCACGGGTGAGTAACGCGTGGATAATCTGCCTTGAAGAGGGGGATAACTAGTCGAAAGATTAGCTAATACCGCATAAGACCACAAGAACTGAGGTTCAAGGGGTCAAAGGTTTTTCGCTTCAAGATGAGTCCGCGTAAGATTAGCTAGTTGGTGAGGTAATGGCTCACCAAGGCGACGATCTTTAACTGGTCTGAGAGGATGATCAGTCACACTGGAACTGAGACACGGTCCAGACTCCTACGGGAGGCAGCAGTAGGGAATATTGCACAATGGAGGAAACTCTGATGCAGCGACGCCGCGTGAGTGATGAAGGCCTTCGGGTCGTAAAGCTCTGTCGCAGGGGAATAACACAATGAATGTACCCTGTAAGAAAGGATCGGCTAACTTCGTGCCAGCAGCCGCGGTAAGACGAGGGATCCTAGCGTTGTTCGGAATCATTGGGCGTAAAGCGGGTGTAGGTGGCTATGTAAGTCAGGTGTGAAAGCCTAGGGCTCAACCCTAGAAGTGCATCTGATACTGCGTAGCTTGAGTGCTGGAGAGGATAGTAGAATTGTTGGTGTAGTGGTGAAATACGTAGATATCAACAGGAATACCGGTGGCGAAGGCGGCTATCTGGCCAGACACTGACACTCAGACCCGAAAGTGCGGGGATCAAACAGGATTAGATACCCTGGTAGTCCGCACCATAAACGATGGATACTTGTTGTTGGAGGTATTGACCCCTTCAGTGACGAAGCTAACGCGTTAAGTATCCCGCCTGGGGAGTACGGTCGCAAGATTAAAACTCAAAGAAATTGACGGGGGCCCGCACAAGCGGTGGAGCATGTGGTTTAATTCGATGCAACGCGAAGAACCTTACCTAGGCTTGACATGTACTGGAAGACTGGCAGAAATGCCGTCGCCCGCAAGGGTCGGTACACAGGTGCTGCATGGCTGTCGTCAGCTCGTGTCGTGAGATGTTGGGTTAAGTCCCGCAACGAGCGCAACCCCTGCATTTAGTTGCCAGCATTCAGTTGGGCACTCTAGATGGACTGCCGGTGTTAAACCGGAGGAAGGTGGGGATGACGTCAAGTCCTCATGGCCCTTATGCCTAGGGCTACACACGTGCTACAATGGTGGTCACAGAGCGAAGCTAAGCCGCAAGGTAGAGCAAATCGCTTAAAAGCCATCTAAGTTCAGATTGATCTCTGCAACTCGAGATCATGAAGTTGGAATCGCTAGTAATCGCGGATCAGAATGCCGCGGTGAATACGTTCCCGGGCCTTGTACACACCGCCCGTCACACCATGAAAGTCGGCTGTACCAGAAGTCGCTGCGCTAACCGCAAGGAGGCAGGCGCCCAAGGTATGGTCGATGATTGGGGTGAAGTCGTAACAAGGTAGCCGTAGGGGAACCTGCGGCTGGATCACCTCCTTTCTAAGGATTATCCGGTCAATCTTCATTAAGACTTGTTCTTAATAAGTTAAAATGACCCAATCTTAGGTCAACTCACTCTTCCCGAGTGGGTGAGTCCCAAAAATCTCATCTAGCTATTTAGTTTTGAAAGAGTGATTTCTCACTCGAAAATCCCACACGGGCCTGTAGCTCAGTTGGTTAGAGCACACGCTTGATAAGCGTGGGGTCGGATGTTCAAGTCATCCCAGGCCCACCAACTTAGTCGCAGAAGTGTGATCGGTAAACGATCCATGGCCTAAGTTGCCGATTCACTCCGACTCCGTCGGAGTAGATTTGTAAGGGATGCGCGAGAGAGAATTTGCTTCGAACGATTTTCGTTCTTTGACAACTGAATAGATTGATTTAATTGATTTTTAGCGAGGTTAGTTCCATTTTTTTAAGCTACAAAGGGCTTACGGTGGATGCCTTGGCACTAAGAAGCGATGAAGGACGTGGTAAGCTGCGATAAGCTTCGGGGAGTGGCACACACACTTTGATCCGGAGATTTCCGAATGGGGAAACCCACCATTTATGGTATCACTCACTGAATTCATAGGTGTTTGAAGCGAACGAGGGGAAGTGAAACATCTCAGTACCCTCAGGAAGAGAAATCAAATCCGAGATTACCCTAGTAGTGGCGAGCGAACGGGTAACAGCCTAAACCTTAATCATTTATTTGATTGAGGGGTCGTGGGACCACAATGTGGGACTTAAGAAGTTAGATTAACAGTCTGGAAAGTCTGGCGAAACAGGGTGATAGCCCCGTAATCGAAAACTTCAAGAGCCCTAGTGGCATCCCGAGTACCACGGAACACGTGAAATTCCGTGGGAATCTGCGAGGACCACCTCGTAAGGCTAAATATTCCTTAGTGACCGATAGAGGACAAGTACCGTGAGGGAAAGGTGAAAAGAACCCCGAGAGGGGAGTGAAATAGAACCTGAAACCGTAAGTCTACAAGCAGTTAGAGCCCTTTATATGGGCGATAGCGTACCTTTTGCATAATGAGTCAGCGAGTTATGTTTGCATGCGAGGTTAAGCCGTTGAAGGTGGAGCCGTAGCGAAAGCGAGTCTGAATAGGGCGATTTAGTATGCAGGCATAGACCCGAAACCCGGTGATCTAATCATGGCCAGGTTGAAGCGGAGGTAACACTCCGTGGAGGACCGAACAAGTTGAGGTTGAAAACTCTTTTGATGAGCTGTGATTAGGGGTGAAAGGCCAATCAAACTGGGTGATAGCTGGTTCTCCCCGAAATATATTTAGGTATAGCGTTGAGTAAAAAGTATCGTGGAGGTAGAGCACTGAATGGGCTAGGGGTCTTTACCGGATTACCAAACCCAAATAAACTCCGAATGCCACAGATATGTTCCTCAGCAGGCAGACGCAGGGTGATAAGGTCATGCGTCGAGAGGGAAAGAGCCCAGACCAACAGCTAAGGTCCCTAAATGCACGCTCAGTGGAGAACGTTGTGGAGTTACTTTGACAACTAGGAGGTTGGCTTAGAAGCAGCAATCCTTTAAAGAAAGCGTAATAGCTCACTAGTCTAGTGACTCTGCGCGGAAGATACAACGGGGCTAAGCGTGTTACCGAAGCTTTGGATTAAGATATTTTATATTTTAGTGGTAGGGGAGCGTTCTAGTGTAGGATGAAGATTGACCGGTAGGACAGTTGGACGAACTAGAAGTGATCATGCTGACATAAGTAGCGTTGAACTCGGGTGAAAAACCCGGGCGCCGAAAACTCAAGGATTCCTGGGCAAGGATAATCCTCCCAGGGTTAGTCGAGACCTAAGATGAGGCCAATTGGCGTAATCGATGGCAAAACGGTTAATATTCCGTTACCTAGCAAATTGTGTTTAAGGAATGACGGTGTAGGATATCACAGCCTCTTATTGGATTGAGGTGTAAGCATGTAGGAGGATCAGTAGGCAAATCCGCTGGTCGTAACTCTGAGGTGTGAATGCGAGGGACTTTGTCCCGGAAGTGTGAAAAGCCATGCATCCAAGAAAAGTTTCGTAAATTTAGATTTGTTAGCTCGTACCGTAAACCGACTCAGGTGAGTGGGGTGAATATCCTAAGGCGATGGGGTGAATTTTGGTCAAGGAACTCGGCAACTTAACACCGTAACTTCGGGAAAAGGTGTGCCTAAGAGAGTGTAAGGGCTTGCCCCCCAAGCTTTTTTAGGTCGCAGAGAAATGGGAGTAGCGACTGTTTATCAAAAACACAGGTATGTGCAAAGTCACAAGACGAAGTATACATACTGACGCCTGCCCGGTGCTGGAAGGTTAAGAGGATTAGTTAGCGCAAGCGAAGCTGAGAATCGAAGCCCCAGTAAACGGCGGCCGTAACTATAACGGTCCTAAGGTAGCGAAATTCCTTGTCGGGTAAGTTCCGACCTGCACGAATGGCGTAACGACTTCTCCGGTGTCTCGACCAAATGCCTCGCGAAATTGAATTCTCGGTGAAAATGCCGAGTACCCGCAGAAAGACGGAAAGACCCCGTGAACCTTTACTGTAGCTTGGCAGTGATTTTAGAGTTGGCATGTGTAGGATAGGTGGGAGACTTTGAAGCCGGGGCGCTAGCCCCGGTGGAGTCAACCTTGAAATACCACCCTTGGCAACTTTGAAATCTAACCTGCTGCTCTTTACGAGCAGAGGGACACTGTCTGGTGGGCAGTTTGACTGGGGCGGTCGCCTCCCAAAAAGTAACGGAGGCGCGCGATGGTCCCCTCAGCCTGATTGGAAACCAGGCGTCGAGTGCATTGGCATAAGGGGGCTTGACTGCGAGACCTACAAGTCGAGCAGGTGCGAAAGCAGGCCAAAGTGATCCGGTGGTCCCGCGTGGAAGGGCCATCGCTCAACGGATAAAAGGTACTCCGGGGATAACAGGCTTATTCCATCCAAGAGTCCATATCGACGATGGAGTTTGGCACCTCGATGTCGGCTCATCACATCCTGGGGCTGGAGCAGGTCCCAAGGGTTTAGCTGTTCGCTAATTAAAGTGGTACGCGAGCTGGGTTCAGAACGTCGTGAGACAGTTTGGTCCTTATCTTCTGTGGGCGTATGAGATTTGCGCAGACCTGTCCTTAGTACGAGAGGACCGGGATGGACGAACCTCTGGTGTTCCTGTTGTCGCGCCAGCGGCAATGCAGGGTAGCTATGTTCGGAATTGATAACCGCTGAAAGCATCTAAGCGGGAAGCAAACTGCAAGATTAGATCTCACTGGGGCTTCGGCCCCCTAAAGACTCCTTGGAGACTACGAGGTTGATAGGCAGAAGGTGTAAGTGTAGTAATACATTCAGCTGATCTGTACTAATAGGTCGTGAGGCTTTTTTAAATTTTTTCTTCTTAATTTTATTAACGAAGATTTCGTCTCTAAGACTTCTTTGAAAAAAGAACGAGAGACTAGCTCTCTGAATAAGTAAGAGAGTGATAATTGGAACTAACAGAACCTTACTCTAACGAAGTTAGAGTGTATAAGGCTCGCTAAAAATCAGTTAAATTAATCATTCGGTTGAATAACCAAAGTTCTATCCGGATCGCGAGATCCTGGATAAAACAAGAGGGAGAAATCCTCTTGGAGAGCTAAGAACACTTTGTTTTAATAAACGCTTTGCTGGTGTTTATAGCAGAGGGGCCACACCTGATCCCATTCCGAACTCAGAAGTTAAGTCCTCTTGCGGCGATGGTATTGCATGGGCGACCATGTGGGAGAGTAGCACGATGCCAGCTCTTTTTTACTCGAACCCGGGTTACGAAAGTAATCCGGGTTTTTTTTTGTCTTCTTCGGGCCGGTCGTCGATAAGGGCTCAATCGACTGCGTTGGAATCCTCTTGTCCTCGCTCCGATGTGGCGCTGCCACACCTGCGCTGCGGGAAGAGGCTTCCGCCTTGCGCTTGAACCCTTCTCGCCAACCTTTGTTCCTCGGTCTTCGCTGCGCTCGCAATGCCTTCGGCATTTCTTGCTTTAAAGGTGCCTGCTTCTTTTTGCGGTTGCGCTGTGTTGTTATCTCTTAAGAATCCCTTTGGTCTTTTTTTGCTTTAGAGGTTCTTTGTTAGGGCTGTCCAGAATTGTTCGAAATCTTCTATGAAGGGCATGTGTCCTAGTTTTGGTAGTTCTACTAGTTTTGCTTTTGGGAACATTTTTGTGACTTGTTTTCCTAGGGCCGGGTAATTTCCCATTTTTTCTTTTATGTCTGGTGGTGCCCAGGCTTTGCCTATGGCCGTTCTATCTCTTTGACCTACGATTAATACTGTTGGTGCTTTGATATTTTTGAATTCGTAAACTACTGGTTGAGTGTAAATCATGTCAGAGGTTAAAGCGGCATTCCAGGCGATCACTGGATAATCGGGGTCTGCTAGCCAGCCTTTTGGGATTTCTAGCCACTTGTCGTATTCAGGTTTCCACTTTCCGTCATAGTAGCTGTCTAATTGGTATTGTTTTAATTTTTCTGGGGTTGAAGCTAACTCACTCTTAAAAGCTTCATCTATATTTCTATAGCCTGTCATTGTTTTCCAATCTTCTAAGCCGATTGGATTTACTAGAATTAGTTTTTTGATTTGATCTGGATACATCAACGTATATCGGCTCGCTAGCATTCCGCCCATGGAATGACCTAGTAGCGTGAATTTTTCTACCTTTAAAGTTTTTAAAAGTTCGTGGGTGTTTTGGGCAAGAGTTTGGAAACTATATTGGTAGTGGTGTGGCTTTGATGATTTTCCGAAACCGATTTGGTCAGGAACAATCACTCTGTAGCCTTCTTGATTTAGCCCTAGGATTACTTGTTCGAAGTAAGCCCCGGGAAAGTTTTTTCCATGGAAAAGAACAATGACCTTATCTTGGTTGTCGTTATCTTTGCCCGCCGGGATGTCCATGTACGCCATCTTCAGATTTTGTTTTTGAGAATGCAGAGAGAAGTAAGAAACAGGAAACGGATATTTATAGTTCGACAACTCTGCGTCGAAAGCCCGCGGAATTTTTGTTACTTCAGTTTTCGTTGAAGGTTTTGTAGCGGTTGTGCATCCACCACAGATTAGAAAGAACGCGATAAGGGTATTTTTCATTTATAACTCCTAAAAAACTGAGAACTTCGAAAACAAACGCGAACATAGGAACGGGAAAAAGCAGTTAAAAAACCTAACAAACAGCTACGAACAACGAAGTACAATTTAAGAACCAAGAACCAAGAACTAAGAACTAAGAACCAAGAACCAAGAACCAAGAACCAAGAACTAAGAACCAAGAACCAAGAACCAAGAACCAAGAACTAAGAACCAAGAACTAAGAACCAAGAACCAAGAACCAAGAACCAAGAACCAAGAACTAAGAACCAAGAACCAAGAACTAAGAACTAAGAACTAAGAATCAAGAACCAAGAACCAAGAACAAAGAACTAAGAAACTACGAAGCTAAGTTAATTTAAGAACATTAAGCTCACTATCTAAGGAAAATTTTTAACCTCATTGAAATAACAAGATATGAAGGGACAATAGCCCCTCATATTTTATCTGGAATCTTACTTCGTCATTTTAGGTTCCTGAGTGTTACCAGGCGTCGCTTGTTTATCTTGTGAAGAAGCAGGTTCTGTTGTCGTGGTTCCTTGCGGAGACTGTTGTGCTGGCGTTGCTGTTGGACTTGCGCTTTGCGTATTTTCCTTTGCTTCTGCTGTAGGCGTAGCTGCTGAAGCTGGCTCTGGAGTTACTTTATTTAAGTCATTCATTGTGTAAGTACGGCCGATTTCGAAGATTTTGTTTTTTGTTTTAATGTCGAACAAACTTGCTTGAATGATAATTCCTGGATTTTCTTCGTCAGGAAGATCGACGATTTCTAATTCTAAATATGACGTCCCATCTTTTACTCTTTGGATACTAGGTCTTTCTTTTCCTAGGATTGTTTTTGCAAGCTGTGAATTCATACGAAGCTCTACTGTCGCGATGGAATTCCATGCTGCCGGAAGCTGTTGAGTTTGCGCCAAGTTATTGAAATCATCGTTGATCATTTTTGCTAACTGCTGAGCAGGAGTTAACTGCACACATTCAGCAGATGCTTCTGTTTTTTCCTTTCTCGCGCTCAGGATAGAGCCTGGCTCATCTTGCAAAATCATATAGGCTAGTACGCCTGCTACAGCAATAATCACGGCTCCGATAAGTTTGTACATCATGATGAAAATCTCCTGCTCATTATTATTGGAAATATTCATCGCAGCCTCAAAGCCTTTCCATACTCGGCTCAAAATCGCACCTTCGGGCTAGGGGCAATTTGGGATCTAAATACTCGAAAATCTTACACAAAAGGTGCCCCAGTTGGGGCTCCTGTCAAAATCCTCGACAGGTTTGGCAATTACTTCAAAACACTGTATGTGGCCTAAAATCTAGTAATTTCATATAGTTACGCACACCTTTCAAAACTGGCATTTTCATTGGAAGTAATACTGCGAGAGAGGTGTCTTATGAACTCGCTAACTAGAATGGCAGCACTGTCCTTTTTGATCGGGCTTTACGTCGGTTGTTCACCGGTGAAGTTCTCTTTGGATGACAGTAAATGTAAAGATAGCGGATGTGTCGTTGAAAACGGCAAGTACTCATTTAATTATTCAGCGACGGCTGGTTACGGCAAAGTCGATATCCTTATCGTCAACGATAATTCGGCTTCGATGTCGTTTGAACAAGCACGCTTGGCACCTCGCTTTGCTAACTTTATCGGTGATCTTGATAGCCGCAATATCAATTATAGAATTGGTATGGTCTCTACGGACGTTGCTGGGGCCAACAAAGGAGCACTTCTTAGTTTCGGCGGGTCTCCGTATCTGACGCCACAAAATGCAGATCGTTTGAGTTTGTTTAACCAAACTATTCAACGTCCTGAAACATTAGCTTGCGAAAAGTTTATCGCTAACTGGATTCGTAATAACGGTGGGAACACAAGTTCCATTAATAGCTCAGCATATTCTGCAGCCTACGCACAGAATTGCCCTTCAGGGGATGAGCGCGGTGTTTATGCGGCAAACTTGGTCGTGAATAACAATCCTTCAAGCTTCATTCGCAGCGATGCGCATTTAGCAATCATCTTCTTAGGTGATGAAGACGAGCGTAGCGGTCTTTACTGTGAACAACGTAATTCAAACGGAGCTTGCGTAAAAATGAGCAGCCAATTTGCTTTTGATCAAATGGATCAACCAGGTTTCTTGATCTCGAATGTTAAAGATAAACTTGGCGCCGATAAATTCAACTCACTCAGTGTTCATGCGATTGTCGTGAAAGATCAAGCGTGCTTAAACCAACAAAACTCACAGGCTCTTGATAATTATGCTCCGACTACGGGGTTAGTGAGTGGCAGTTATGGCGCAAACTTCTTAGCTTTCACGAATCAAGGCTGGGGTATGGCTGCTGATATTTGTTCAAGTGATTATACATCTCAACTTGGTCAAATCCGCACTCAAATCACAGACAGAATTAAGGACATCGTTCTGAACTGTTCAAACCCTACGGACTTGATTGTTACGGTTTCAGGTTCTCCGGTGTCTCACCACATTGATGGTAAGACGTTGAAGTTCAATCAGTACTTGGCTCCAGGTACAAGCGTTACTCTTTCTTATAAGTGTGACAGCCTTAACTAGATTTAAAATATAAAGGTAAGATGCGAAAGGCAGAGCGAAATGCTCTGCCTTTTTTCTTTTTGGTGTTTCTTCAGAAAAAATCTTTCAAAGGTATAAATAACTGACTCTTTCTTTGAAACAAATTGGAGCATTTTGAGACGAACTTAACATAAGATTTCAAAGTCCCATGATTTTCTTAAACCCTCAAAATTTATTTCGCTCAGTCCTTTAGTCCTGGAATTCATTTCCGATAAAAGCATCATGGGCATGTTAGACAGATACAAAAAAAAGGGCGGCTTTAATCAACTTCTTCAATTGTTGGAGACTTCACCATCGGCTAAGAGAGAACAGTTTTTAGGACTGATCTCAAGTGAAAGCCCCGTATGGGAAGACGCTCTTCGCAAAAGAATTCTGACCATAAATAGAGTGTATGGCTGGGATGGGCAGTACTTAGTAGAGATTTTCTCTCGCGTGCAGCCATTGACCTTGGCTAATGCTTTACACGGTACTCCAGTAGCGGACGTTGATAAACTTCTTAGCTGCCTCCCGCCGATTTCTAAAAGAAAAATCACGGATCTTATGGCGGAATCAAATCCGACTCCGGCCGAAAAAGCGACTTGTATTGGTCGTATGCTTTCTGAGGTGCGCGGATTTATTTCTCAAAGAATTATCACACTTGAAAAAGTCGATCCTGAGTTAGCGGTTCCAGAAAATATCGAAGAGATTCTTGCGGTAACACCGTTTTCTGCTCCGATCTCTGAGGATGTTCCTTCGTCGACTTCTTCAGAAGAAAGTAAGCCACTTTCATTTGGTGTTTATGATAATCCGCCGACGACTGCTCCCTCAGGTGCAGGGGCGCAAGCTGAGGTTGATTTCCTTAAGCGTAAGGTAAATCAATTAACTAGCGAGGTGAATGCCCTTAAGCACGAGAACACGGTGCTAAAGGATAAGCTCGCGCAAATTAAGAAAATTGCCTAAGAGCGATAGTAAAATTCAAGGAAATACAAAACGGCTTTGGTGATACCAAGGCCGTTTCTCTTTATAAGACAATATTCTTCAATGAAGTCACATTTTTTCGTCCAGACTTTCGACAGATCCGCTTTTTTCTAAACCTAGCCTAAACCTCAGTCGATATGCCTCTTGAAGTACGTGAGGTAGAGTATGACATCAAAGATTCTTAGCATCGCTATGAGTGCCTTCCTGTGTTCCCATGCAGTAGCCCAAAGCAAAATTGGTCTGCCCGTGGTGGACTTAGAGACCCAATTCTATCAAGAAATCACTAGATCAGAAAATCCAGAAAAGCCCACTATCCAAGGTATTTTTGAAGAAGTACCCGATGGACTTAGTAATAAAGATATTCAGCCAGATTGTGATCCGCGCCGTTTTGAGGACAGCATTCTTGGTAAAAACCTGACGACAGCAAAATACTTTCAAGCGGCTCGGAAGTATTTTGAAAAATGCTCTAGAGAGTTAACTTCCGGGTCATGGTTAGGAATTCCTGGCTTACTTAAGTTTTCTAAATTCCAATACCCTTTTTTCTCTCATCCACAAGTCAAAGAATTCACCGTGAAACTTCCAAGTGGCGTTCGCGTGCCAGGGATTTTAGCTTTAAAGCAAGATCCTCGTCCGCGTCCTTTGGTTATTGTGAAGTGCGGGGTGTTTTGTTCTGCGGCTCAAGGACCTTCCTTAAAAAGTTATTTGATGCATCTTTTCGATCAATCGCCGTTCAATGTTTTGCTGTTAGCAAACCAAACAGGCATGGACTACATCTATCTTAATAAGATGGTGACCATGGGCGGATGGTCTGAAGGCTATGAGGGACTTGAAGTTGGAAAGTGGATGTTAACAAAGTGGGAACATAAAGATCGTATTTCCAGTGTTCACTTTATGGGCATCAGTCTTGGCGGTAACGCTGCTGTGATGGGAGCGGCTTTCAACGACAAATACCTTCTTGAAAGTGGAAAAAAGATTTTCAATTCAGTCACTGCGATTTGTCCAGTAGTCAGTTTAAAGCCAACACTTGATAATCTTTATGGCGGTCAAGTTGTAGGACGTGTGTTCGCGAAGATGACAAAAGAGCATTTCTCGGAAGCTCGCAACTATATCCAAGACGTACCAGAGATGTTAACCGATGATAAAATTCCAAGTCGAACAGGTCTTGCGGATTTTATCGGCGACTTGAATTCCACGTCTTTACAACGTCGTGGAATTGCAAGTACTCCGCAATCATATTTTAAAAGCAATAACTTCTGGAATTGGAAAGAAGAAGTAAAAACGCCGTTGATGGTGTGGGCTTCAAAAGACGACATGGTTGTAAATAATAGAATCAACGCCCAAGTTATCGAGCAAAATGATTTCTATGAGAAATCTCCGTGGGTGGGAGTGCTAAATCTGAAATATGGCAACCATTGTGGTTTTTCTTCAGCTTACGGCTTTGCTGCATCTGCAGCGGTATTAAGAACTTTCGTTCTTAATCACAGCCCTGAGTTCGTGAACAGCTATAGTGTTCAGCAAGAAGTTCCTTGGAATTATGGTTTTAAAAAATTGCCAATTCAATCCATTCATCTAGGCCAAAGCTTTAACTTCTATTCGCAATCAGAAGAGGCCAAGGTCACTTTTAGAATTTACAATTCTCAAGGTGGAGAGTCTTGTTATGAAAAAGGACCATGGGATTTAAATACGTGTTCGTATGCGAAAGACTTTTGGATTCCAATCAAGGATCTAAAAGCACTGGGTGCCCGTGTTCCAAGAACCGAGGCAGAAGCCCAGTCTATCACTCGCGAATTCAACACCAAGGTGGAATTCCGTGTAAAAAACGGTCCGCTCAGTGGTACAAATAGTAATGAATTTGTTCTGCGCTGGAGACACGGATTTGAATAATAGCCCGCAAATTTTAGTAACTGGTTTTCAGCCTTTCTTAGGCGAAAAAATCAATCCAAGCGAAATCCTTCTTGAGTGGATCCAGAAGGATTTTGCCTCTGCTGGGGTTGACACCCTATTGCTACCAGTCTCATTTCATGAAGCGCCGGAATTAATTTTGAAAAAAGCCACTGAAAAAAATTACGACCACATTTTAATGCTAGGTCAGGCGGGTGGAAGAAATAAGGTGAGTTTTGAAAGAGTCGCACTGAACTGGACTGAAACCTCTCACCCTGACGAATATGGTTTCATGCCACAAAGGGGAAAAATCTTTGAACAAAATGCAGAAGCTTTTTTCACTCAAAGTCCCATCGAGATATGGAAAGACGGACTGATTAAGTCAGGCCATCACGTTGAGATTTCGTTAAATGCAGGCGGGTATGTCTGTAACTATATTTATTATAAAATTTTGCATCACATACAGCAGAACAACCTTAAGTCAAAAGCTTGTTTTATACATGTGCCGTATTTACCAGAGCAAACTGCCAGCAAATCCCCAGCACCAGCAAGTATGGAACTTGATGCTATGAAGAATATTCTTCTATTCGTCTTAGACCGCGTTCGAAATTAAAAAAGCACCGGTATTTCACCGGCGCCTTTTTATGCTGCCATTTATTCTACAGTTGAAAGTGCATCACGAAGTGCTTTTTCATCTTTAACGCCCATAAAGATAAGTTCGGCACGTCTATCTTGATCCAAATTACCAGTGGCTTCTTCAGAACCACGTCCGACCGCAACGACATCAATTTCTGTAAGGCCATTTTGTTGCAGAATGGTGCGAACTTGTTCTGCTCTTTGTCTAGATAACATTTGATTTGTTTCTTGATCTCCAGATGAATCTGCAAAGCCACGAACTTCGATTCTTTCGACTAGATCAGGATTTTCTTTTAATGCTTCTGCGACTTGAACTAATCGTTCTTCATCTTCTTCTGCAAGTTCTGTTTTCGAAGGCTCAAACATAATCGCATCACCTGCGACGAGGTTTGACATGGAGATGTCTCGTAAAGCCCACTCGGGTTGTGCTACGGCAACGGGACGAGCTGGCTCAATTTTTGTTCTTAACCCAGTATCAGTCATCTGTACGGACGTAGGTTCCTCTTCAACGTCCATAGCGGCTTGGGGATCACGTTGTACTGGATTTTCTGCTGATTGACGTACACTAGTTTGGTAGGCTTGAGGATTCCAACCCAATTGTAAATCCACGAGGTACATATTCACAGCATCCCCGGTATTATTAGTTAACGTCATAGCTCTTGCACCGACACGAGCTAACCAAGCTTGTGTGATGTTGAATTCACGCAAAGCTTGAAGACCCACAAATTGAGCATCGCCTTGTTCTGCCGCCAGTTGACGACCTTGTTCAAACATATGATTTGCAACAAGACCAGCTTGCCAACGATTATCCCATTTATAGCGAGCCGCTAATTCAAGAACACCACCAGAAGTAGCAGTCTCTAAATTAGTACCTTCTGATTTTATGAATTGTTGGTTGTTAACACCGTAACCCACATCAAAAACTTGATGTTCTAAATAATAAGAACCTAAAAGTTTAAATGAAACCGGCGAACTTTCGACATCGCTTAAAACGTCACCACCAGTGTAGCCCCCACCCAGAGTTAAAAATGGAAGCAGTCCTCTTGGGGCTCTTGCAGCTTCTTCCCTGGTGAATTCCATGGTACTTGCGCCTTCTGTTTCTTGATTTGCCCAGGAATGGGCACCGATAAATAGCAAAGATATCAGTAATATTTTTTTCATGGCCAACTCCTTTTTTATCGATTTCAGTATTGATCTACTGAAAGGGGATGCAAATTTTTGCCGGATCAAAGATGGGCTGTGTGTTGAATTAAATGACGCAGGCTGGTCGTCAGTCCTTTGGGCAGTTGCCTGCTTGTAATTGACCTTCAACATAGCGCTATTTACGATGAACCGATGTGGAGGCTTTCATGAAAATGCTACTTATCGTACTAATGATGTTCGCCGTGTCTTGTTCGTCAACTCACAAAGCTAAAGATATCGATACAAAAGTAGATATCGCAGCACCTGTTCGTAGTGATTCCGTTGTTGGAGTTAAAGATGGCGACATGGTTTACCAACGTAAAGTTTCAATGGGCGAAGAGTTACGTCGAATTGAATTAGATGTTTATGATTTAGAAGCAAAAGTTTACGGAGGTCCTCGTTATTTAGACAATCGTGGTTTATATGGTGTTCTAAGAGACTGCCGTACACAAATGGGTGATTCCAAGAATGGTGGAGATGGCAAAGTACGTTGGACGGAATCAAGAGAGTATGTAACACCAGAAGATGATTTTTCAGCCATCGGTGTTGAAGACAAGCGTATTATTGTAGGACTTTCTGAAGAGTTTTTGAAAGATCGTCTAAACCGTTTCCGTGGTTATAAAAAGACTTTGGAAAAACGCCATGACGAATATGAAACGAAGGTCAAAGTGTGCCAGCTAGAATTGGCTGCGCAGAAAAAAAGCGCGCAAGCTTCAGAGGGACAATAGGCAGCATGCCCCATATTCGAATGCGTTCAGTAAAGAGTTCTGATGTGGCTAAGTTATCATCAACGATGGTGAAGGACTTAGCTGCCATCATCAACACTTCAGAAGATAATTTTACGTTCGAGGTAGTTTCTTCCCAGTTTTTTTCTGAGGGACAAGAAACCGCATCTTATCCGTTTGTTGAAGTCCTTTGGTTTGCGCGAACTCAAGAGGTGCAGAATAGCTGTGCTTCTTACATATGCGATAAGGTCAGAGAGCTTACCAAACAGCCAGATGTCGTTGTGATCTTCGTCGAATTAAATAAGACTGCTTACTACGAAAACGGAAAGCACTTTTAAACCCATTTGTTCATAGCCTGTTTCAATGCATCTAATGTTACAGGCTTTGCTAAGATATCGTCCATGCCACATTTTCTGCAGCGTTCTTCATCTTCCGTCATAACATTCGCAGTGAAAGCTAATATTGGAATCTTTGCTTCTGAGGATTCGTTCTGTATTTCACGGATTTTTTCAGTGGCCGTGTAGCCATCCATTTCGGGCATCTGGCAATCCATTAGAATCAGATCGTACGCGTAATTCTTGTAAACCTTAACAGCTTCGCATCCATTACTTGCCACATCTACTTTATGACCTAATCCTTTAAGCATCGAGATGATGATTGTTTGATTCACAAGATTGTCTTCCACAACCAAAATCTTTTTGCTTACGGTGAAGGATTTTGTCGCCACTTCAGTTTTTGCGCTGGATTTTTTGCCAGCTGTGGCTTCTAGATCAAAAGTGACATCAACAGTAAACCAAAAAGTGGAGCCTTTACCTGCTTCACTTTCCACGCCGATTTTTCCATCCATCAATTCTGCAAGACGTTTACTAATTGAAAGCCCCAAACCAGTGCCTCCATACTTTCTGGAAGTAGATCCATCTCCTTGAGTAAAAGGCTGAAACAATTGTTTAGTCTGGGCGTTTGTCATGCCTATTCCAGTGTCTTGCACTTCAAATCTTAATGTTGCAGTCGAACCTTGAGTTGATTGAAGTGTGGCTGCCACACTGATGTGGCCCTTCTCAGTAAATTTCACCGCATTACCTAAAAGATTTAAAAGGATCTGACCAATTCGGTTAGAATCGCCTTGAAGCACGTGGGGAATTTTGGGATCCACGAAAATTTGTAAATCAAGATTTTTACTTTTTAGACTTCCTTTTAGAAGGTGTGAATATCGGGTTAATAACTCTCGCACGTCAAATTCAGTAGATTCCAAAACAATTTTACCAGCTTCGATTTTAGACAGATCTAAAATACCATTAAGAATCGAAAGCAGTGCGGTGCCAGACTCTTGGATGATCTGAGCAAAATTCTTTTGCTCAGAATTTAACTGAGTTTCGTTTAATAGATCCGTCATTCCAATGATACCATTAAGGGGAGTACGTATCTCATGGCTCATGTTCGCGAGGAATTCAGATTTCGCCTTAGAAGCAGTTTCAGCCGCTAATTTAGCATTTTGCAGTTCCTCGGCTATTTTCTTAGATTCAGTAATATCGCGGGCCGTGCCGTAAGTGATATCTCCGACAGGAACAGATCTCCATGAAAGCCACTTGTAGCTTCCGTCTTTACAGCGATAACGATTTTCAAAAGACATGACCGTATGGCCTTTGGCCTGTCGTTGAATTTCGCGAATTGTTGATTCGACATCATCAGGATGAATAAATTCAATGGCTGGTTTAGAGCAGAACTCCTCTGCAGAGTATCCCAAAAGTTCTACGAACGCGGGATTGATCTTTCGGAAATAACCCTTGGTATCCGCCATGGCTAACAAGTCGATGGAAACGTTGAAAAACTGGTTCAGGTCTTGTTCTGCTTTTTTTCTTCCCGCATTATCGCGAAGGACCATTATCATAGCGACGAGAATAAAAAGAATTGCAAAAAAACTTCCTGCCAAAATGATCACATAGTTAGTGATCGCATTACGATTAGACAGTGCCTTTTTTTCTTGAAGCTTCTGTTCCCCATAACCTAACATCTCGCTGATAGCACTGTTCAAGGTGCCCTCAATTTCTTTACCTTTTTTTAAGCGGATCGCGGTTACAGCTTTCGGCCCACGAAGTTTTCTTTCTGCTAGGAATTCATCAAGGAAATTGATGCGAACTTGTAAAATGATTCTTAAGTTTTCCCACTTGTCTTTAAGATTGTTATCTTTAAGCACCAGACTGCGAATTCGTGTTAGGGTAGCGGCGACTTCGGATTTTGTATTCTGATACTTTGTAAGATAACTTGAGTCTTCGGTTATATGATAACCGCGCACTTGGGCATTGGCTGTGGCAATATGGTGCGCGAGATGTTCAAGCTCAATTTGTTGACGATAAACATGGCTTACATCGGAGTTGGTTTTGAGAAGATTTCGTGTACTGATAACTGAGTTGACCCCAATCAGTATGATCAACAGGATACCTAGTATAAACCCGATGTTTGTTTTATTAAGCTTCTTCATTCACCTTCCACGTAACTTACTCTTCGGATAATACTATAGAAAATAGAATTTTGTTGAGTTCAGATTTCGTCTCGGCTTTGTGATTCATTGCCGATATACAGGACTTGGCAATTTATATTTGTTTATAGAGGTTTAGTCTCGGAAAGAGGCATGAATTGTCAGCAAAAGTTAACAATTTTTTTGCCGAGAAATAGACTTAGGTATTTATGAAGCCTTATGAATTCGTGGTGCGTTTGCCATAACCCAACGGCGAATTTTGTGATGCTCGGACTCTGAAAGACCAATAAACACTGTCTTTACTAAAAATGAAGTGGTGTGATCCCCACCTTGCGCACAGGATGCCACTCGCAGGGTCGGTGTTTGAATTCCGATATGCGTAAACAAGTCACTTTGGATTTTAAATTTTTTGTTCAGAGGAATGGATAAAGGGGACAAGAATGTTAACCCTTGCTCTGAAATTCCAATAAGATCAAAAAAAATTTCCCAAGTGCCAGAAAACTTAACCGGCGTGTCTTTAAAACTATGATCACTTCTTTTAGATAAAAGAGCTTCTACTTTTGCCAGTAGAATATCGTGATCTATGGGCTTAATAAGATAGTCATCAACCCCGGAACGAAGGGCTCTTTCAACATCTTTTTTCTCTCTTAAACCCGTTAATAACATAGTTGGAATTTGATTAAATCGCTGTTCTTTTTTAATTGTCGCAATTAAGTCAAAGCCTGACAGGTTAGGCATATTGATGTCGGAAATAACCAAATCAAAGATTTCGTTTTGTAGCTTATCAATGGCAGCAAAACCGTCGATTGCAAGAACGACAGAGTGACCAGCTTTTACTAAAGCCGCTTCTACGATTTTAAGAATTACTGGGTCATCGTCGACCATCAGTATATTTGCCATAACACCTCAAAGGATTTTTCGACAAATTACGGGAAAAACTTAAATTTGACCTTTGAAAGTATTCTCAGCTAACTTATAGATAAAGGGAGGCACCGTGTCCGTAACACTAGACCGTGGGGCTTTAGACAGTCTTCGAGTTTTAGAAACTCCTGATAATCCTTTTTTGAAAAATCTAATTAATACTTATCTTTCAACCAGTGAAAAGATTGTCCAAGATCTGGTGACTGCTGCTAGAAGTGGCGATCTTAAAAGCATGGGTGAAATCGCCCATAGTTTAAAATCTTCTTCTGCAAGTTTGGGCGCGATTCGTTTATCAGAAATGTGTTTTGAGTTGGAAAAGATAGGTCGTGGAAATTTGCAGAATAATGATTATGCAAATCTGGCTGACGAAGCTCAAAAAGAATTTTCTGCTGTAAAAATAGAGCTTCAAAAAGAATTGAAGTAATTCATCGTCTTTATTGCCCGATGCGTAGCGACTTTTTGTTGCTTCGCGCTTCGTATTAGCTTTTATTAAGTTCCGTCTAGTGGAGCTGTCTGTTCGTGAAGGTATCTACCTTTTGTTTTCTAATTTTAATTGTTCTTTCGGGTGTTGCCCAGGCAACGACCTTTAAAAAATTTATTGGAACTTATAAAATCACGAGTTGCGATAATCAAAGTACAAGGCCTTCCACTATGAACGAAGAACTTTGTAAATCCCTCGTACTTCTGATCGAACCTCAAAATTTTCTGACAAATTTTTATTTCGTCGGTGTTAACAATGATATTTTACGCAACATTGACTATTTGCCCGAGCGCAGTCTGCAGACCGGAAACGCAAAATACGAAGAATTTGAAGATGAGGCAAAGTATGGGATAGAGCTGCGTGACTATGCCATGTTTACACGCCTTAAAAAGACCCAAGCAGATGAATATCATTTGTCCCTTTACAGTCGATTTAAATCGTCTGAGGATCTTTTTGAACTTGATTTAGTTAAGGTCTCATCAGACTTTAAGTTGCCGTGTTCTAAATAATGTTTAAACCATTTGATTGCATGGTCCACAACCTGATCTAGGGCACCTTCTTCCTCGAAAAGGTGGGTGGCGTCAGGCACAATGATTAGTTCACAATTTCTGAGTCTCTTTTGCGCTTGCATATTTAAAGTGATGACTATGTCATCAGCCCCGCCGACGATAAGTAAAGTCGGCGCTTTGACCTTAGATAGATATTCACCCGCCAAATCCGGTCTGCCTCCGCGGCTGACCACGGCTTTGATTGATAAGTTGGGCTTGGTTGCTGCTACAAGTGCGGCTCCGGCGCCGGTACTTGCGCCAAAATATCCTAAAGGGGTATTTTTAAATTGGTTGTGAATCCATAAGGTCGCTGTCTGCAGTCTTTCGGCAAGTTTGGGAATATCAAACACCTGGCTGCGCTCTAAGGCTTCTTCTTCGGTTAAAAGATCCAATAATAAAGTTCCGAAGTTTTCTTGATTTAAACAGTCAGCCACATATCTGTTGCGGGGACTTAGGCGACTGCTGCCACTTCCATGGGCAAACAACACTAACCCCTTCATATCTTTAGATACGTGGAGATCTCCCTTTAAAGTTCCTCCTTGAATAGGAATCTGCACGGATTTTTTGGAAGTAGAAAGCGACAGCTTCTGCGGTTTTAAGAGCTCCCTGACCTCTTTGTCACTGACTTGATCAAAGGTTTCATACCATAGACCTACGGCAATAAAATCCACAGGCGCCATTAAAACGATCACGTCATCGGCAATCTTTTCAATTTTTTTAATAGTGTCTTTGGCGCCGACCGGCGCTGCAACGATGATCTTCTTTGGATTTTTATGTCGTAAGAATTGAATGGAAGAAATCAAAGTAGCTCCGGTAGCAATTCCGTCATCAACAATAATGACGGTGCGATCTTTGATTTCAAAACTGGCTCGGTCGCCAAGCAACCTTTCTTTTTGTTCTTTTAATTCCGCTAATTTTGTTTGGGCTAACTTATTTTGGGTTTCTGAGGTAATGCCCAATATTTGTACGAGCTCTTTATTGAAGAAGGTATGGCCATCTTCACTAATTGCGCCGATGGCTAGTTCAGGATTATGGATGGCGCCAATTTTTTTAATCAGAACTAAATCCATGGGCGCATCCAACTGCTCGGCGACTTTCGCCGCTATTGGTACAGCTCCACGAGGAATAGCGAGCACAATGGGATTTTCATTTTTTAGATGAATCAGTTTTTCGGAAAGAAGCTTTGCAGCTTCCTCCCGATCTTTAAAGCGCCCTAAAAAATCCATACTAGTGATGAGAAACGCCAGAAAGGACCTGATGACTGATGGACGGGTCCTTTACCTTGGTAGCGATATCTCCAAGACTGACCATTCCGACCAATCTTTTATTGGCATTCACAACTGGAAGACGTCGAACTTGATTGCGCGCCATTTTTGTAGCAACGGAGTTGATTTCATCTTCTTCAAAGCAGTATTCAATACCTTCACTCATCACTTCTTCAACGGTTGTGATGTTTGGATCCCTGCGCTGAGCAACAACTCGTATGCAAATATCGCGATCCGTGATCATACCAATCATTTTGTCATTTTTTTCTACAGGGATAGAGCCGACATCCTGGGCTTCCATCATCATGGCAGCCTCAACCACAGTTTTATCGAAGTGGATCACGGAAGCACGGGGAGACATCACATTTTTAATTTTCATAAAATACCTCGCTTGATGAGTGTTATTATAAAGAACTTCTTAAAAACGATAGGCTGTAATTTATCTTAAGGAATGGCTAATGCGGCTGCGGTCGGGATCCTGTTCCGTGGCTTTTATCCGATTCAGGATATTTTTAATGCCAGTTATATGTTCAATGCTGTTTTCCACATAGCGACCAAGACTTTTTGTTTCAGTTGTGCCACTGAGTGTGACTTCGCCATTTCGAACTTTGACTTCAATGTCGGAAGCATCCACATCTGGATCTAACGTCAGGATTTCGCAAATTTCCTCGTAGATACGTTCATCAGACCTTTGATAATTTTTAGGCCCTTTGCCGGCAAAGTTGCGCAATCCGCCGCGATCCCCAGCGAAGCGCAAGCTTCCATCATAGGTTCTTTCATATCTTTGATAACTTTCGTCAGGATCGTTCGGTGAATAGTAGTAATCATCTTGATTCATGATGCCCCCTAAGTAAGTTTTAATTTTGAATAACTTTTACCATGGGGTCTTAAAGATGGACTGACCTAAGAATTAGAGTTGATGAATTACATTTTCATTTTCGTTGTTGTCCAGCAGTTGACCTTGTCTCTATTAAAGATGACTCTGTTTCCATGGGAAAAATTCAATTAGTTATACCACCTCGAGAAAAAGATCTTGGTGGATTCAATGTTAGACGTATTCTTCCATATGCCACCCATCGCATGGTCGGTCCTTTTATTTTTTTTGATCACATGGGGCCAGCTGATTTTAGATCCCATGAAGGAATGGATGTAAGGCCTCATCCTCATGTTGGGCTTGCAACAGTAACGTACCTATTTACGGGAAAAATTCGACATCGTGACAGCTTAGGTTCAGATCAGTTGATTGAACCAGGGGCGATTAACTGGATGACTGCTGGAAAAGGAATAGTCCATTCAGAGCGCACACCATCGTTTGAGCGCGAGCATGAAAACCATATGCACGGAATCCAGTTGTGGGTGGCATTACCAGAGGAATTCGAGGATGTTGCACCAAGCTTTATTCATCATCCCGCGGACACTCTTCCTGAGTTTACTATTGGGGAAATAAAACTGAAGCTTTTAGTTGGGAATGCCCTAGGACACACAAGCCCTGTCAAAGCTCATTCAGATCTTTTTTATTTAGAAGCAAATATTACGGCCGGGCAGCTACTTAATTTTCCAGTGTTAGGATGTGAAGCTGCAGCTTACGTGGTCACAGGGAAAATCAGGGCCGATGGCAAAGAAGTCGATCCTTATTCAATGGCCATTGTTGAAACAGGGGATGACTTAGAGTTAGAAGCCCTGACTGATTCGAAGGTCATGATCCTTGGTGGAAGTCCCGTTGGAAAAAGATTTATTTACTGGAACTTTGTCGCTAGTTCGCAAGAAAAATTAGATCGAGCGAAGAAAGCCTGGTTGCCGGGACCTGGTCCTAGCAACGAACTTTTCAAAGCTATTCCTGGAGACGATCAGGAATTTATTCCGCTGCCAGCTGAGGTTGGAAATCCAAAGGGAACAATAATGTAAAAAAAAGCCCACTTTTTAGGTGGGCTTTTTTTATTTATTTATTTTCAAAAGGATCTTTGCTTCGCCCCTTTTGTTCTTCAAGCTTGGCGACATACCAAGAACTTAAAGCTGCGGTGGCAAGAATGGCCGTGATCACTAGCAAAGACACCCAGCTTGGGATCTTCACAAAATCAATGATTAACATTTTTGTTCCGATAAAACCAAGAACTGCAGCAAGACCGGGTTTAAGATATCTTAATTTAACCACCCAATCGGCAAGCACAAAGTACAAAGCACGCAGACCAAGGATCGCTAAGATATTTGAAGCAAAAGCGACGAAAGCATCTTGAGTGACCGCAAACACTGCGGGAATTGAATCCACTGCAAAAACTAAGTCTGTAACCTCAATAACGACCAAGGCTAAGAAAAGTGGAGTTACTTTTTTCACACCATTTTCAAGAACGAAAAAGTTTTGACCTTCGATTTTATCCGTAGTCGGGAAGAACTTTTTCAGTAGGCGAATAGACCAGCTTTCTTTGGCGTCGATTTTTTCATCAGACTCACGAATGAATTTGATGGCCGTGATGACAAGAATTGCGCCGAACACGTATAAAATCCAGTGGAAAAGATTCAGCAACTGAGCACCAAGAATAATAAAGAAGGCGCGCATCGCGATGGCACCTAAAACACCATAGAATAAAACTCGGTGCTGGTATTTTTCCGGAATTTTAAATGAGCTGAAAATCAGCAAGATGATAAATAGATTGTCGACGCTTAAGCTTTTTTCAACCAGATATCCGGTAAGGAACTCGATCCCTAGATCTTTACCATACTCGTATCCAAACCAAAGGTTGAACAAAAGTGCGATACTAATCCACAAAGCACTTTCAATTAATGCTTTTTTCTTTGAGACCGTATCGTGACCTTTTCCAAAAAGGCTTAGATCAATCGCTAGCAAAACTAGAATACCGATGGAAAACACAATCCAAAGCCAGTTTGGTGCAACCGAAACAGATGAAATAAAATTACCCATGGTGGTCTCCTGCTGGTTTAGCATCTTTATGATGGGAAGAATGAAGGACCTTTTCGGTATAAGCGAGCATCAATGTAGAAATTAGGAAAACCACATGGATTACGATCTGCCACTGTACCTGGGCAAAGTCCTTATTGTTGATGTTGATAAATGATTTTAATAAATGGATCCCAGAGATGCCAACAAGGGCGCCGGCTAGTTTTACCTTTAAAGTTCCAGCGTCAATCTTTTCAAGCCAGTCTGGACGATCTTCATGGTGTTGCAAATTCATACGGCTAACGAAGGTGGCGTAACCACCAACAATAACCATGATTAAAAGATTTAATACCATCGAGATATCAACAAGGGTCAGGATCCCTAACATCAAGAGTTCTTCTGAAATAGTGCTTACTGTGGCGCAAAGATGAATAAGCTCTACTAGAAATTTATATGTATATAAAACGGCCCCCACGATAAGTCCGCCATAAATAGGGGCTTGGATCCAACGGCTGGAAAAGATAATGCCTTCAAATAGATTTTCAATCTTCTTAGATACTGTACTCATAAGTTTCCTTTTCAAAAAACCATTATAGTTTTGACAGACACTTCTGAAAACACGATAAATCAGAAGAAATAGTTTGTTTTTTCCAAAGTGAGATTTATTGATGCAGTGGCTTAATTATCATCACCTTTATTATTTCCGCGCGATCGCCAATGAAGGCGGTATCGCCAAGGCCTCTGAAAAATTGCGCATTGGGCAACCTACCTTAAGCACCCAGCTTCGCCAGCTCGAGGATATTTTAGGAAAATCTCTTTTTGAACGTCGCCATCGTAAACTGGTTCTTACTGAAGCAGGCAAAGCAGCCTTAGACTATGCAAACGAAATCTTTCGTTTGGGCGATGAAATGTTAGAAGTGATAAAAGACCAAACATCTCAGAATCAAACTCATTTGCAGATCGGCGCATTAGATGGCGTTCCAAAAAATGTGCTTTTGTCTTTAGCTAAAGAAGCTTACAAAATTGCCCCGTGCACAGTTTCTATTCTTGAGGGGCGGGGCGACGAACTCCTTAGGGAATTAAGGGCCCATCGCTTGGATCTTATTGTTTCAAATTATCCAGCGCAGTTGATGGAAGAAGAAAAAGTTTATTCCAAGTCCGTAGCAAAAATGCCAGTCGCTGTTTATGGTTCAGCAAAGTTTGGAGCACTAAAAAAATCTTTTCCCCAGTCTTTGAACGGCAAGCCCTTCGTTTTACCGACTTTACACAGTAAACTTCGGCACGACCTTAATCACTTTTTTAAGCTTAAAGGTATTCATATAGAGCCTGTTGCTGAAACGCAGGATACATCACTTCAGAAACTTCTTGCTGAAGATGGCCTTGGCCTAGCTCCACTATCAGAAATGAAGAATCTGAAAGAAAAGAATCTGATCCGTTTAGGACGTCTGGAGGGGGTTTACGAGGAACTTTGGCTTATTTCAGCCCAAAGAAAAATCGAAAACCCAATCGCTGCTAAGTTGATGCAGCAGTTTTCTTTGTAGACCTTAAACTGTCAGATTCCAAGCTTGTTAAAGGAAACGGTTGCGCCATTTGCGGCTGCCCTATTCGCAATTTAGAATTTCCATTAAGAGTGGAGGTCTAATGCTTGAGGGTCGGCAAGTTAATCAAAATGAAGATCTTTCTCCGGACAGCACACTTTCACTAATCGCTGATCCCTATCGTTTTATTTCAAGGCAGTGTCTTAGGTTGAATAGTGACTTGTTTGAAACCCGCCTCTTAATGAAAAAAACAATATGTATGACCGGGAAAGAAGCAGCAGTTCTGTTTTATGATCCCACTCGATTCACCCGTGTCGGTGCTGCTCCTGAACCTTTACGTGCTACTTTGTTTGGAAAGGGGGGAGTGCAAGGATTAGACGGAATTGAACATAGCCTGCGTAAAGAAATGTTTATGTCGATCATGTCTGAAGAAAGCATAGTGAAAATTTCAAACATCACGTCCCGCTGGTTTAAATATTATTGCCGAATGTGGGAAAAAAGGCGTCGTGTGACTCTTTACGATGAGTTGCAAGAACTACTGACACGCTCTGTTTGTGAATGGGCCGGGGTTCCGTTAAAAGAAGATGAAGTGAAAACAAGATCGCGGCAGCTGACGGCTCTATTTGATTCGGCAGGCTCGGTAGGGATTCGTCATGTAAAATCGCGAATGCAGAGGAAAAAAGCAGAAAGTTGGATCATGAATCTTGTCCAGGACGCGCGCATGCGTGCTCCCTCAGCCATCAATACACCTTTTCAGGCTATTGCTTTACATAGGGATGTTAAAGGCGATTTCTTAAGCGTTAAAACAGCGGCTATCGAGATATTAAATCTTTTGCGACCGACAGTGGCCATCTCGGTATTCATGGTCTATGAGGCCTTGGCGTTGCATATGCATCCTTCAATCAAAAAAAGCGTTCAGCACAGTGGACCAGATTACAATGAAGCTTTCGTGCAGGAGGTTCGCAGATTCTACCCTTTCTTTCCTTCGCTTTTAGCAAAAGTAAAAGATAATTTTGTCTGGAAGGATGTTCACTTTAAAAAAGACACACAGGTCATTTTGGACATCTATGGAACCAACCATGATCCGCGCATATGGCAAGCACCTGAAGAGTTTATTCCCGAAAGATTCTTACAACGCGAAAATGATAAATTTGGTTTTATTCCGCAAGGTGGCGGCGACCTTACAGGGCACAGATGCCCCGGGGAGTTTATAACCATCGCCTTGATGAAGGTGGCGTTGGAGTTTTTCGCTTTACGAATGAAATATGAAGTTCCGCCGCAAAACCTGGACATTGATCGGAAACGTATGCCAGCTATTCCTAAAAGCAGGTTGGTCATACAGCACGTATTTTTTGATGAGATGTAGTTTTTCATAAACCAAGAACTGAAGGACATAAAAAATGATTCTAATTGAAGGCGGAGAGGTTTTTTCACCAGAGCCAAAAGGCGAATTAAATGTTCTTGTTGGAACTGAAAAAATTATCCATGTGGGTGCATACAAAGATATATCAGCGTTAAAACTTATTGATCAAGATTTAGAAACCCTTGATGCACGTAACTGTTACGTTATCCCCGGGTTGATTGATCCCCACGAACATCTTAGTGGTGGTAGTGGCGAAGATGGCTTTTCGACCCAAACACCTTGTATCTATAGCCATGAGCTTGTTAAAGGTGGCATCACCACAGTTGTCGGCTGCCTGGGATCCGACACGATCACTAAAAACATGGCGCATCTTTTAGCCAGGGTAAAATCATTTGTCGAAATTGGTTTTTCAGCACTTTGCTACACGGGCGGCTATGAAGTTCCACCTCGATGTCTAACTTCGGATGTGCGCACTGATATTTTATTTGTTAAAGAGATCATTGGCGTTGGGGAAGTCGCTCTTTCTGATGAGCGCTCTCGCGATCCTGACCTTAACCAATTAGCTAAAATCGTAGCCGATGCACGGGTCGCAGGAATGCTTTCAAAGAAAGCGGGGCTTACGCATTTTCACATTGGTGAAGGTAAAAATGGTTTAAAGCATATTTTTGAATTGATGGAAGAATACGAAATCGAAGCTCGCTACCTTTATCCTACCCATCTAAATCGCAATGATCGACTTTTAGCTGAAGGTGCAAAACTCACCAAGAAAGGTTGTTTTGTAGATATCGATATTTCAGAGGAAGACGCCTTTGAGTGCTTAAAAACCTTCGTTTCCCATGGGGGCCACAAAGACAAAATGACTTTTTCAACGGACGCCTCTGTGAATTCTCCAGAGACATTATTTTCTCAGGTGCGCGACTGCTTTGTTAACCATGGCCTAGATCTTACCGAAGCGTTGGGATATGTAACAAAAAATACAGCTGAAGTTTTGCAGCTGAAGGACAAAGGATCTTTAGCTGCCAAAAAGGATGCGGATATTTTAATTGTAGATAAAAAGGATTTTGCAATTAGATCGATGATTTCACGAGGTCGCGTTCTATTTAAAGACGGAAAAATAAAATACGTGGACCCTCAGGAAAATGAATCTAAGAGAGAATTCCACTATCGTGGGAACGAACGTCCCTACACAAAATGAAAGGGACGTAGCGCAAAAATCTAGAAGTACTTAAGTTTGATATTCACCAACGAATCATCATTCAGTTCAACCGCGCATTTTGAAAAGTCAGGAGCGCCTACAAGAACTCTTGGATTATTTGAAAAACCGAAGCCTTCGCGAGGATAACCAAGCACCGTGTTTAATTTTTTATTTCCATCTTCATCATGAAGAAGAGCAATGGCATATTTGCCAGCAGGAACATTATCTAATTTAATCTCAATTTTTTTATTCTGAGGAATTGGAAGGTAAAAAGTCTTGTAAGCTTTCGCCGCTTCGCCAGGGAATGCTCTTTGTTCTCTTTCGTGGAACACGCTGATAGCCGCAAAGCCTTCTTTATTTCTAAAGCCTTCGATAGTTACATTGGCAGCCTGAGCTGGCGGAGTTTGGAATAAAAATAAAGATAGAACCGTTGCTAAAGACATGATTGCTCCTTTTGGTGTTTTTTTCCCAGTTTCTTGAAGTTGCGTCACGAAGAATGTTAAATGGTGTTAAGTGTTAGGAGTGTCGAATGGCGTTCAGGGTGGGTTCAAAGGTAAAATGGGCATGGTATGGGTCCTTTATTCATGGACGCGTGGAAGAAGTGTTCCATGAGGCAGTCACGAAAACCATCAAAGGCAAAAAGATCACGCGTCGCGGAAGCAAGGAAACCCCGGCTTACTTAGTTAAATCAGATGCGGGAAACCTCGCTTTAAAATTACAAACTGAGCTTGAAAAGGACGCTAAACAAACCCCATCATCTCCGCGAATGTTTCAAGATCCTTAACTGTAAACAGTTTGAACAGCGGCTTTGAAAAATATTAAGGACTAATCTTCCTTTTTCTGCAATAAACATGAAAGAAATGGCTGAAAACCTCATTTTTATTTAGTTTTCATGGGGTCCATTTTCCAACTGAGGTTGCAATGAAGTCGTCACGTTTTTTTCCTTTTGTTATCAGTTTTTTAATTACCTTTGCAGGCCCGCTAATGGCAGCAGCGGAATATGTGGCTTGTGAACCAGGCAGCTCTTCTCATGTTCGTGTCGCAACCTTGAACCTTATGACTACAAATGTGCCTTATTCATTTCTTTTTGGTTCCTGGGATACACGGTCTAATTCTATATCAGCGTGGGCCAGGGATCAGCAGATCGATATCTTAGGAACCCAGGAAGGCACAGAGGCGATGCTTTCCACACTGTCTAAAAAAACTCCACACCTTCAAAAAATCTTCCGGTCTAGACCCTCTCCAAATCACAATACCGAGTACACAACGTTGTTCTTTAACGCTGAAAAGTTTGAGATGATCACTGATGGCGAATTTTGGATGTCAAAAACTCCTGATGTTCCGGATAGCAGAAACTGGGGAAGTTCTATGGCACGCAGAACGGTTTGGGTGCAGCTTCAGAACAAACAAACGGGTAAAACTCTTTTCGTATTTAATGCGCATTTTGACTTTTTAAGTGAAAAGGCCCGCGTTGAAAGCGCGAAGTTGGCTTTAGAAAAAGTCAAAGCGATTGCGGGCCAGAATCAAGTTGTTTTAATGGGTGATTTAAATGTCACGACTTCAGAAGAAACAATGTCGGTCTTAGATCAAGAGCTGGTTGATACCAGAACAAGCTCGCTACATGCTCCGGTAGGGCCGTTAAGTACTTACATCATCATGGAGCGCCGCTTAGATTATATCTATACGGATCATGGTACTAAAACCTGCCTATACCAGGTGCAAACTCCAAAAACTAAAAACGGCACTTGGGTTTCTGATCATTTGCCTGTCATTGTCGATATCGAAAATTAAAACTGCTAATTGATTTAGCAATCTGCTGTTTTTATTAGGCGATGAAATAGCGAGCATGGTAATCCATTTCCCCTATGCATCGTGATGTTCACCATTCGCCACGAACCCTTTCCGTGGTTGACGATAATGAAATTCGCAAAGACCTCTTCTTTGCTTCATCGAACTTGCTAAAAAAAATCCGCAAGCTTGAAAAAGATCATGCTAATCTTTTGCTGTGTGATCAGATTCTTTATCACGATTGGTACAATCTGACTTTCAGGGATGAACTTCAAGCAGGCGAATTGCTCGAAAAAAGACATAAAATTTTGACCACTTTTCACGTGCACTTAAAACATGTTGCTGAAACCTCTAAGGTCTCTTTAGAGCGTGCTTATTTCATGCTTAAGGAAGAAGAAAGCCAATATCAGGCCGGCGATGATGTTTGGCGATTTGTGATCGATAAGCTTAGAAAAAATCGCTTCGATGCTGCGACCCGAAGTTTAGCTGACGGCAGCGCTATTTCTAAAAAAGTTATCCAAGAGCCCGCCGTGAACTTCGCTGAAATCTTTTTTAAAGATGATTCGGCGTTAAGCGGTTTAAAACGAAAAGCTCGTTCCGTGTATCATTATTTAAACGAAGTTGATGATGATATGATGGCTCGGCATTTGTCAGTGCCTATGGCGGGCTATCAACTTTTTAAAGAAACCTTTCATATAGCCATGAAGTGTGGTGATTGGAAGCTGTTAGGGCGTGTCTGGAAAGCGGCAAATCCCGCCTATCAACAACGGTTCCTTAGAAACATGCCGTTGCATCTAAAAGAATTTCTGCAACAGATTATTGCAGATAACGCCGATGAAGTGGCACTTGAAAAAGAAAAATCCGAAGCTGAAAATCAAGCTCGCACTGTTTATCGAAAACTAGTGCGCCTGCTTCACCCCGATAAGCAGGTCGGAATGTCACAGGAACACCAAGAGTGGGCTTCCATAAAATGGCAGCGCGTTCAGGCAGCTTATCGAAACTTGGATTACGAAGCTTTAAAACGCATCGATCTGCTTTGTATGGCAGAGCTAGGGCAGCTTAACGACCTCACCACGGATGAGATATATCAAAGTTCTTTAGTCCTAAACGAAGAGTACAGCATGCTAAAGAAAGCTTTAAAGGCCTGTCAAAAAAATCCGGCGTGGAAGTTTTCTAGTCGCCGCAACTTTACAGTTCTTAAAAACCGGGCACGCACTGAGCTTCGAAAGAAATATGCGCCATTAGAAGCAGAAGTAACAGCCCTTGAAAAATTATTAAGAACTTTTGCGGCTGCCGAATCCCTTCAGTAAAAGTAGTCACTATAAGCTGATCGAAGCGTTAGGGAAGTAAGTCTTAAATCTTACCTTCAGTTTTTGTCTGACGATAGGATTCTGGTTCGTGCGCAGGCTAATAACATTTAGGTGCCCTATTCGTTGGTACTAGACCATCGTCATATTTGGGCGGACTCTTAAGGACAAAAATGAAAATTTATTTATCTGGAAATTATGAGTTTCCTTAAAGGTTTATTCGATATAAGCCGACCTAAATATCATGTTAACTCTTGGACGTGTCTTGTTTCGATACATTATAGCCTTGGCTAGTGCACTGGTATTAACAGGCTGCTTTATTGATGCGAGGATCTTTGCAGGTGAAGATCTTGCATCGTCCATTGAACCCACTCCTGCGACGCCAGCAACACCTTCCTTAATTATTACCGGTCCAGCCCCAACTTTTGGTACATCGGCAACAAGCTTCGTATATACAGTGACTTATTCTGATGTAACGACGGTGAATTTAACTAATGCCAATATCTCTTTAGGTGGGACTGACACTGTGGGATGTAGTGCTGTTGTAACAAATGGTACGACAACAGCTGCAACGGTAACGGTGAGTGGATGTACTGGCGATGGAACTGTGAATATCTCGGTTGCCGCAAATACAGCAGAAGATGCTTTAGGAAATCAGGCACCGGCTGCGGGGCCGTCATCGAATGGTTCGATTATGAATTCTTTTATCGCAGTGTTTGATACGCGTCTTACAGAAGGCGGATCCTCTGCTAACACAGACGTCACATTTCCCTTGGTTAATTGGATTGATTACGATATCGACGTCTTTTGGGGAGACGGAAATAGCCAGAATGTGAACAGTCTTGGAGCTGCCGGAAGAGTCATCTCCCACACCTATGCGACACCCGGAATATACGAAGTAAAAATCAAAGGTAGCAATTTTCCATGGCTGCAGTTCTGTTTTGGCAACGATAAATTAAAAATCGTCGACGTAAAACAGTGGGGTAAGAACGCTTTCTGGAAGCTTGAGTTCATGTTCGCTTACTGTAAGAACATCCAAATCTCTGCACCAGATGCTCCTAATATAAGTGCACTTCAGCCGTCGGGCCTGCGTGGAATGTTCCAAGCAGCAGAAAATTTTAATAGTGATATTGAACACTGGAATGTTTCTACGATAACTAACTTCGGGGATATGTTTGCTGGCGCTGAGCTCTTCAATCAACCGCTAAACGGTTGGGATGTATCAAGCGCTACGACTTTCAGAGCTATGTTTAACGGGGCTTCGGCCTTCAATCAAGACATCAGTTCTTGGAACACATCTAACGTTGTTGATATGAGTCTTATGTTCCTAGAGGCAACAGCGTTTAATTCTCCGCTGGCAAAATCAGGAAGTTCTTGGAACACGTCAAATGTAACTGCGATGAATGGAATGTTCCAAGATGCCGATGCATTTAATCAGGATATTAGCAGTTGGACATTTGGAGCTGGCTTACTGGATATGGATCAAATGTTCTTAAACGCTGATTCGTTCAATCAAAACCTTAGCCCGTGGATTTTACCTGGTGGGGTTAGCAACAACCTCTTTGATTCGGGGGCAGCAAACTGGGTTCTTCCGAAACCTACGTTTCCTCCATAATCCCTGCCTTTTCGAAAATCCTTACAAAAAGGCAATTTTTGTAAGGTGACTACCTTATTAAGCACAGTGTGATATAAACCGCCGCTCATTTACCTGAAAGGCGTGAAAAAATGAAGATGCTTGTGCTTCTTGCTTTAATAGTTTCTCCTGCTGCTCTTGCTCAAAAAGCAGGTCCTCCAATTCCCCCTAAAGCTCCAGTGTCCTGCCAGGTGACCCATCCGACGGAATTGGTATGGCAGGCTCCTGATAAATCCACATGGACTGGTGCGTGTGCCGGAACCAAACCCCACGGTTATGGTTGGTATAAATTCGACCTTAGCAAAGATGGCTATCAAACTTCGCGTGTGGAAATATTATTAGAACTTAAAAATGGCGAGGTCGCTAATACATACTATTACGCAAAAATGTTCACTGATGAACAACTCAGTTTTCAAGGTTTTGCACAACTGGGCGGATATCAAATCGAGGAAGCAACTTGTCTTAATTCAACTGAATGCTCGCGAATAGCAGACACCTTAAAAAATGGAATTAAACCGCCAATGCCACCGGCTCCTCCAGCAAAGGAAGATCCGAAAGAAAAAGAGCCGACAGTTCCTGATTTTGCTCCTCCATATCGTTCCCGTGCCGAGGCCCACGAAAAGTTCTTTACAGCAATTGATACTGTAAGAACTCATTTTTTCAAAAAAGCGTATGAAGCTGGAGAAGACACTGAAGCCTTTTGGAATGCCATCAGCCGTTTTCAAGAAAACTTCGCTCTTTATGCCCAATTTATCTGTCAAAGAAACAAGCAAGAGCTAGAGAACTGTGAAATTTATCAATACGAAGCCGCCGGAAGATCATTGCATGCTTTGTTGAATGGAAAAAAGGGCAGGGAAATGGTTTTCTCTCACACGCACTATCAGACACTGGCTGTGAACTGTGATGATAGCTCTGAGCATGCATATATGGAATGTTGGTATCGAAAATTGGATCAGTTCGCTAACAAGATAGCTCAGCGCCATCCCAACGGAACTCGATTTGCGAAAGAAGCCTTTGGTCACTATGCAGATGCTTTAAGTATCCTTTACACGAATTACTCTGGTGGATCTTATCGCTTTGAGCGTGCTGCATTTTACGAACAATTTTTGTTTTTCTTGCATGAGCAAGCTAACACGAATTGGACTAACTAGTCTTATCTAAGACAAAGGCAGACGGCTCTTTGCGTAGAGCCACCGCATTCTGTTGCGACACCTCCTGGGTAACCTTGTCCCGGGATCGGTGTTGTGCAGATCTGGTCCTGGCCACCAACCTCGCACCCGATACTGCAGTACCGATGGCAGGCAGAATCCCAAAACATTTTTCCGGTGTTCATATTTCCGCAGCCGAGGTCAATCTGGCTGTGGAACTGTCGTAAATAGGGTGTACCTAAAAGAAATGATCTAGAGCCCGAGCTTGTACAACCCACGATACGTCGAGCGTTAGGTGGATCCGAAGGATTAACAATAAAGACAACTTGTGTAGTAGCGTTCTTAATAGAGCGCACTAGGGTACTTTCATCGAAAGAGACGTGGAAAGTACCAATGAATTCATTTGGAGTACCTGTGCTGAAGATGTCTCTTAAGATGATACTTGCGACTCTAAGTGAGCTTTGACTTACTGAAACGCTTCCGCCTGTTTGCGCGATGACGAATGAGTTCGTATTAAGACCTGCATAAAGATTTTGAAGGGTAATTGTTGTCGAGCTTGCATTAGTTGAGGTAACTCCAGTGGTCCGAATCGTTCTACCTTGAAGCTGCCAGCTGCACACGTTGGAATTCGAAAGAGCTAATATCATGCTATTGCGAAGTTCTGCAGCGTCGGCTTTCTGAGTAAGGCCTTTCATTTCTTTCATCATAGTCGTGGTGAGAGAGGCGAAGGCTAGAGCGATGATCATAATGATCGCTACTCCGATGAGGATTTCGGTAATGGAGAAACCGGAACGGGTTTTAATTCTCAAGATGCTGCTCCTACGAGTTGCTTACTTGAATATCGTAACGTGATTTGTCTTTAAAGGCGTCTGTCGAATAAAAATTTGGACCGGGAGATTGTTGATAACCAACGTTTTTTGGTAGCGCGAGGATGGGGCTCGCGCCGTCGTGGCGCTCGGTCCTGTTCGGACTGCCTCCGGCACCCTCACGTTTGCATCCCGCTAAGGTGAGCGAACCCACGACCCGGGTATGACCGAAGGATCGAATCCTATCTCCCCGAAACGAAAAAAGCCTTTTGAAACTAATCACTCTTGTGATCACTATCAAAAGGCTTTATGAAGAACAAATTGGTCGGGGAGAAGGGTTTCTAACCTCTGATGACAAGTGGCGCCTTTATTTGTACACATCCTAAATAGAGCTTTTTCTGAATGGCCTTTATAGAAAAGTTACATGGGCATACGCGGAGGTTCGTGAGTTTCGATTGTCCGCCATTTGGTAAGGAAACTAAGTCTTTAGTCCGTACGACTTTTCCCTCGTGAGTTTTAAGCCACAGATAGAATTAATGTAATCAAGGTCTTGTTTTACCCAAGCATCCTCTAAATCTCTTCGAGAAAATTTAGCCATAATAAATAATGGATTATTCATAGGGCATATCTCAGGAGGATGGGTGCAGCGGCAGGCTTTGAATTTAGATCGAATTTCTGTGTTTTGTGCACAAAGCCCAGATCTCAGTATTTTTAATGCGCCTAGTGCTAATGAGTACATATTTCTTCTATTCGAAATAGAGCGCACGATGGAACAAGATGCGCAAACGAAACTAACCGCGCATCAAACGATGGCTATTATCCGAGAGTTCTACGCAAAGAAGGACTTAATTGGCATCGATGATAAGACTTCTAATGTATTAAAATCGTATATCGAAAACTATCAAGTGCTGCGCGACTTCTACGAAGGACGCGAACGATTCGTAGCTTTCACGAGTCTGGGAAGAGAGCTTTTGAATATTGTTAGAAACAGGATTTCAGAAAGCCCGCGCTTGTCGGGGCTTTCGATTGAACAGTTCTTCAATGATATAACTGCACTTGCCCAATACAATCCAGCAGAGAGTCGAGATCAAAAGATTCAGAAGGCAAAGAGTCTTCTCGAAGAACAAGCGGCAAGAATCGCTCGTGCTGAAGCTGGGGATGAAGACGCTTTAGCTGAACTTGGTACACAAATGTCGCCAGAGGAATATCTGGTCGATGCTGAACGCCAACAGCAATACACTCTCTTGGCTGGTGAGGATGTTAAAAAAGCAATTAAAGACACTCGAAATGAAATTGTGCAATCGACAGTTTCCGTCGGTAGAAATATTAAGATTTATTCTGCGTTTAATGAAACATTAAAAAGTAAACCCGCGTACAAAAGTTATACCAGGGCAAAAGACCTTGTATCTCACATTGATGCTCTATCCTCGAGAAACCCATACAGAGTAGTGTCAAAGGCTTTAAGGCAAATACAAGCTCTGGGGATTATCTCAGATGAACGACTAATGAAGTCTTCGTTGTGGCAGTTCAATCATCAGTTTGACATGTTAAAAAAAGAAATTGCTGAGGAAGAAAATGCGAATTTGCGTTTACTTGCTGCCCAGGTTCGTGTGACCACAAGCTTTGACGGAAAGAAGCTGACAGAGGATTTGAGGGAATTAATACAGCTGATCTCAAAGTCTCCCGAACTTTCAGAAGAATATTTGCGATCAAATCCTGTTTCGTACGAATTGGTTGAGCCAGTTGCCGCAACGGATTTCAAAATTAACTCATTCCAAATTAATGAAAAAGTAAAGTCCTCAGCGCCGGTAGAAGATGCAGTTACTGATGAAGATAGGCTGATGGCAGCACGGCAACTGGCGGAATCTGAAGAAAGAACTTTTAAGGCTGTCATGAAGAGCTTGAAGCAGCATATTGCTGAGCGTGGGAGTATTAGAATTTCTGACCTAAAATTTAGCGCGGGCCTCATGGAATTCATATTCATCTACTTCGCGCCTGACCTTGGCGATGAGTTTCTAGAAGAAGTGATAGGCGAAGATTCGATTGAGTTTGTTGTAACTGATAAAAGGGGACCATTTAAGGTAACAAACTTAAAAGACAAGCTTCTTTTTTTAAATGAAAGAGTGAGTGATGGCGTTTGAAGACATAAAGAAATCTCGTAGGTTTGTTGAAGCCGCAAGACGTTTGGTAAAAGGACGATATGTTCTCCGTTCTGATAATCAAGCAGCGTTTGAAGCTATAGAGGATCTACAGATTCAATTAAACGAGTACTTTTCGCTCCAAGGGGCGGAACTGGTTATAGAGGCTTCCACGGGTGTTGCTCGGTTAGTTGAAGTTCAAGACTTTGACTATCAGGTATCCTTTAGCGCTAAGAAGACGCTCAATCCGTTAGAGAGTGTGATATGCCTGTTTTTAAGACAGCGTCGTCACGAGCACATAACTGGCAAAGACGTTGTCACCGAGTCAGTAGTAGTCACCGATGATGATATTTGGAATTTCTGTTTGCCATTTAATCGACAGAAAATTGTGAAACGTTTTCGCACCGATGAATTTGACGTAGCAATTTCTTCATTGAGAGAGAAGCAAGTAGTCTCTCAAAACAGTGACGGTACTTACACGATAACTCCAGTATGTGACATCATTATTCCACATGATCTTGTGTCGAACTATTTAGAAGAGGCAAAGAAGTATTTTGCTTCACGTACAGCTAAGGACCTCCCTGAATGAGTCAAGCGAAGCAAACTGGTTATGAAATATCAAAAATTGAATTGTGGAATTTCGGAACGTATAATTCCTATCAAAAAATTCCACTGTCTAATATTCAGCCTGGTTCACTGGCTGACCTTCGATCGCATGTGATGTTTACGGGCAAAAATGGATCGGGGAAATCTACCTTGATGGATTTGATCTGGATTGCACTTTTGCCGGATGAACGATTATTGCGATTAGGCGTTGTGGAGACAGCTTCGCCCGAAGGAAAAAAAAGCGTTAAAGGCGTCAGATCTACGACTGATTATATTCTCGGGAAGTATTTGAGTGGAGATCAGAGCGAGAGCGTTGCTAGGAAGACAGCGAGCCCTTATCTTAGGCATGAAGGAACTTCTGCAATTTTGCTGACGCTGACACATAGAGAAACCGGTAAGAGTGTCTCTATCGGACGATTCTGGTGGTATAGCAACCACATTTTGAAAAATGAAAATGCATTTTTTATCTGTCGTGAGAACTTTTCTATCAACGGTGGAAAATACAATCTAATGAATCCAAAGGGGACGCCTTATGAGAGTGCTCGCCTCTTTCTTCGCGGTATGAAGTCGGAATATGACAGTCTCGTAGAAGTTACCTCCAAAGGAAATGAGTATACGCGGCAACTAGGGGAGTTTTTTGGTGGAATAGAGAGCGATGATATCGTTCTTCTTATGAAAGCGGCAAATGCCAAAGCCATCGACAACGTTAACTATTTTGTTCGTGATTTTATTCTTTCACCTTTGAAAGATCAGGCCATTGAGTCACTCATGGATCGCATTAAGGAAACAAGCTTTCTTGCGAAAAAGATTCAAGATACGACTGCAATGTATGAACTATCTAAGCAGATAGTTGAAGATTTTGATAAGATTGAAGAAGGCTTTGAAAAGCAGCACGCTGGAAAAGTAAAATCGAAGCTTTTGGAGATCTACTCACTACATCTCGAAAATGAGTCGAGAATCAATCAGAAGCAAGTAAAAGAAATTGAAATCCAACAATGCCAACTGGTCTTGGATCAAGTTAGACCGAAAATTAAAGCACTAAATGACGAGGAAATGTCACTAGCGGCCCGGGTTAATTCCTCGGACACTGCGATGAAGATGCGAGAGGTCGATTCACAGATTTCTCTTAAGGAGCAGCAACTAGATCGACAGAATAATGCTTTGAGAGATGCAAAGATCGTGGCCAAAAAAGTTGAAATTGAAATCCCAACGGGTAAGGATGCGCGCGAAAAGCTGATTGCTGCCGCCAATAGTCGGTTGGCTACCATTTCAAATGTGCTAAGGGATAAAGAAGAATCTAAGGTAAAAACCGTCATTGAAATAAGCCGAGACCAGGATCTGTTGAATACCGCCAGCGATGAGCTGAATTATCTCGAACGCAACAGCACTAGTTTTCCTAAGGATCTTTACGAAATTAAGCTTGGAATGATGCGGGATCTTGGCATTCAAGAAAAGGATATAATGTTTGTTGGCGAACTTTTTATGATTCCTTCTGAAAATAGGAATTATGAAAAGGCCATTAAAGCGGTATTCTCGAGTATTGCATCTAGGCTCGTGGTTCATCCTCAATATGAGGTTGAAGCTGACGCCTGGCTGAATCGTTATAAAAACAAGCGACGAATCGGAATTCAGAGTCTGAAGGACTTTTCGTTGTCGAAACATGTAGTGGCGGCGCCAGCACAAGATTCGGTTCTTGATAAAATCAAATTTAGAGATCCATCGGAAAGCTCATTCTACTATGCAGTTCGAGAATGGCTGCAATCCGATTTTGATGTGCGGATAGTTGAAATTTCTGAGTTTTCAAAAAGAACCAACATGGTCGTTACCAAAGAGGGCTATGTTAAGATTAATGCAAAGTATCGTGTTAAACATGGTGAGAGGATTGATGCACCAATAGGTTGGGATCCTGAGCAGAAACGAAGTGAGTTGCTAGCTGAAGTGAAAAGACTTCGTCTTGAGATTGCGAAATCTCAGAAGAGTTTGGAAACGATTACTGCGGTAATTGAAACGGAAACCCATAATCGAATGCTCTTAATGAAATTGTTAGAATCAGGGTTGGAATTTTTGGATATACCAGAGACGGAGCTTTCGTTAAAAGCCCTCAATGAACAAAAAGAGGATCTTTCCAAGGGCGACGATGACTATAATAAGGCCAAAAAACTTTGGTCAGCTTGTAGAGTGCGTAGAGATGAGGCGCTTAGTTTAGAGTCCGCGCAATCGACGCTGATAAAAACATACAATAAAGAGATTGAAGCGTTGGATGGGGCGGTGGCAGAGTCCACAAGAATCCTTCTCAAAGTGTTGGATGAAAAAGTCTCCAGGGGGCAGTCTTTAAACGATTTATTTAGTAAAGATGATATCGATGCAGAACTGACAAGCATTAAGAATGAAGTCGTTAAATCTGGAATCACGTTCCAGCAGTTTGCGCGTGAGTTCAATTCTGAGGTCCAAAACTCAAATAGCAATGGTGTTGCGCCGAATCTATATAAAAATCTAAACAGGTACAAAACATCGTATCCCAATCCCAGTTTGGAATTTGACGTAAATTTAAATAGTGAAACTTTGTTCAAAAAGAAAGCTTCTGGATGGAAAGAGCATTTAACGTATCTTGGCGATACGGAGCTTCCTACATGTCATGATGAGTGGAATAGAGTTTATTCAACTAAGCTTTGGGAATCGATTCGTGATTTCATAGATACTCACAAAAAAAGTATCGAGAAAATCAAGGAAGACATAGAGACACTGAATTCTGGTATCCGTGACATGAAGTTCGAGAAGGCATACTTGGAACTTGGATATGACGATGCTAAGGATGATCAAAGAATTAAAGAGTTTAATCGCCTCTTAGACGTGCTTGAGGGAATCTTTAGTGCACGGTTTAGATCATTAGATCCAAAAAGTCAGGCTGACGAGATTGATCGTGTTTTGGAACCATTTAGTAAATTTATGGCAGATGGCACTAAGAGAGATTTTGCGACAGATCCCAGAAATCATTTTGTATTTTACATTAAATCAACGTTTAGATCTGCTTCCGGGGCTGATGAGGCTACAGAAATATTTAGAGGTTCATCCAAAGATGCCAAATCTGGTGGTCAAACGGTACAGCTTTGTTATGTGTTACTGGCAATGGCCTTAGCCCAGAAGTTTCATTTCAATGATCCTATACGGGGACTAAATACCTTCAGATTCATTATACTGGACGAGTTTGCAGACAAATTGGATAACGAAAAACCAGAAGGAATTGTGAAGTTGTTTGGCGACATGGGTTTTCAGGCGGTATTGCTTACTCCTTATAGCAAAGTTGATCTTCTTCGCCCAATGATGAACAAGATAGTGTCCGTAATTAAAAATACAGATACTCAGCATTCAAAAGCGGCTGAAATTGATATCGACAATTTGTCAGCAGAGGAGCGCGCCGCTCTGATTGACCCGTCTGAAGAGGAGTACGCTTAAGCTATGATTTTTCGCGTTGATAAAGTTATTGATTCAATCGAGAAGAGCTTTCTTATTGATGGGATCGACGAGTTCACTTGTGATCTGAGGTTAACCGAAGAGATTCGGAAAAATTTTACTCAATTCGAGCAACAAATTAGGGGATACCAAGAGATTGAAATAGTGGAATGGCGTGACGCGCGTTTATCCGGGATGAAAACGGGTTTTCCATCCGTGATCAAATTTGGACCTCCTTTAATTTATAGAGTTAGGCCCGAATTGAAGAAAATTAGACGTAGTTTTGAATCAGCGATTTCAGTGGGCAAAGTATTAGATGTGAAAACCTACGTCCGTGACAATTATTCTCTTTGCAAAAAAAATCACGAAGACTTGCAAGCATCAGTTTTAATTGCAGAGTACATAGTCGAAAATAGAGAAATTATTAAAGGCTTACTTCCCAGGCAGATTGCACATGGGCAGTCGACTAAACTATTAGCGGACAATCCTTTAGTAAAAGGTCTCCTTTCAGTTACCTTTGCCGGAGTTCTTAATGATGGCCAGGGCGATGTATTCGATTATTTGGGATTGAAGAAAAAACCTATTTCATTCCAATTTTTTGCAAATAAGGTATCGATCAGAGGAGTTTCCGTATCTAACTTTTATGGCGTCATTAATGAAATAAATGCTGGTGATTTCTTATTCGATGTTAAAAGGACCATCATCGTTGAAAATGAAGAATCGTTTCATCCACTTGCCGAAATAATTCATGATTCGCTAGTGATATTCGGTGGAGGATGGAGAGTTGCTGGCCTCAAGCATTTTTCGCGTCTTTTACCTGGAACGGTATTTTATTGGGGTGATATAGATTCGGAAGGTATAGAAATCTTGAATGGTATTTCGTCCCAAATGGAGAATGTGACTCCAGTTGCAATGGACCAGAATGCGATTACCTACTTCGGTAGTCTCATCCAAACGGTAAAAAGCCATAAGCCATCGGTTGAAAATATTCACATACTACAAGAAGAGTATGTTCGGGTTTGCAAAGAAGGAATTCGAATTGAACAGGAGCAAATTGAAATATCGTATGTAGTGCAAGAGATAGAGCGCTCGAAACCGTTTTAAGTCGAAAATTCAAAGAAATAGTCGGAGAAGGCAAAATGAGAGATCCTGCAAAAGAAATTTTTGATTCGTTAAACTTAGAAACCGACGTTGCAAATTTAATTAGTGGGCAAGTGGAAAATTTGTATATCGACTTTAAAACCAAACAAGATCATAGCACTAAAGATGTAGATTCAGATCTTCAGAAGATTTTGTCCAAAAGCTTGGCTGGTTTTGCGAACGCTGACGGTGGGGTAATAATTCTCGGTGTAGATGCTCCTCAAAATGCATCCCCCTCTTTAAAGCCGATTCAGCCGATCGTTTTATTCGAACAGGAAGTGAATAGTTACATATCTCGTGCAACTTCATTTCCCGTTCAAGGAGTACTGATAAAAAGTATTCCTGTTTCTGGGGGAAGTTTAGGAGTTGTAATAATATACGTTCCTAAGAGTGATCAGGCACCGCATTGTTCAATGAAAGATAAAAAGTATTATCAAAGAATCGGTGATTCATTTTTGCCAATGGAACATTATCAAATAGCCGATATGTTTGGAAAACGGCATCACCCTTCACTCGCTCCTGTCGTACAGATGTCTGGCAATGTGAATAGTAGAGGGAAAATCGAGCTAATTTTGGGAGTTATGAATAATGGGAGGGCCGTGGGCAGATTCCTTCTATTGAATGTTGATTCATATGCCGGATTTTCGTTTAATTCCTACGGCATTACCGGAAATGGCCATTTTGGTCTTTCTCCATTTCCAAGCGCGACTAGTCTATCTAAATATAGAGGAGGATCTGATATTGTTGTTCATCCTAATACTGACTTACCTGTTACAAAAATGGAGTACCATTGTCAGGTCGATGCAGCTGGAAACGTTTTGCACCCAACTAGCGATTTAATTATTGAGGGTCAGATAGCAGCTGATGACTTTCCAATTAGAAAGTGGAGAGTTCAAATTCCACTCGTAGATATCCAGGGTAAAGTAAGCAATCCCAGAGGACCGGCAATAGTCATTCAGGGTGAGATATTATAGGCATTCAAATTGGTCACATCAAAGCGGCGCAAAGAAATTGTTTAGCGCCGCAATGATCTCAAGCTTTTTTCATTATTTTTTTTTCAGTAGTTGCCTCAGTTTTTTGTGAACAGATAGTCCTCCTGTTTTGCTATCTTCAAAGATCTGTTCGATCTTTAATTCATTTAGAAGCGCAGGATCACCAATATAAAAATTATTTGTGTGCATTGCTAAAAGCCCAAGTTGGCGGACTGAGATAGTTTTATATCTGTTAAACAAACTTTTAATATTTTTGAGATCCTCTCGATATTTTGTTTGAGGCATTTCGGCTTCGACCTGATTTAATAGAGCTGACAAGAGTGCGAATGGACGCCCTTCAAATGGGATGAAATCTGTCTTTGATGATTCAGATTTTATTGATTTGACTGATGGTAGAAATTGAATTCTGACTTTGTTTTCAGTTTCTGCACATAAGGTTTTTAGGAAGTTGTGGATGATACTTTCAATGCTACTGACATTCCAAGCTAAGTGGAGCTCTAAAAGTTGGGATTCATACTCGTTTAAGCCCCAAGGCCCAAAATTACGGCAGTGAATACGTAGTCTTTGTAATTCATTTCGAATATAAATTTGTATGTCGTCCATTACCTTCCAACTTTCACGGTAAATTGTTAGTAGAAACTGCTTCTTTTGACGGAGACTACTTCTCTAGAAAGCAAGTCATATTCAATTTCAAATGGATACTTAGGACTCGAGCCTAAACTTCCCAGCGATGCGGCATTGACGAAAACTGAAGAGAGCGTGTCGTAGACACCGCCAAATTGGTGGATGTGACCGAAAATATGTAATTTTGGTTGCGCCTCTTTGATCTTTTCCAAAAGGCCTGGTGATCCCATTCCTCCATCAAGGATATTAAATGGAGGGGAATGCGTTACGAGAAGATCGAGTTGGTTAGGTATTTGCTGCCAGCAGTTTTTACTGAGTTCGCGATCCGTGTCTGCAAATGAATTCCAGGTATCGCTGTATAAAATTGAGCATGGACTGCCAAAAGCTTTAAAACCTTCTAGGTCGACAAATTCATTTAGAAGTAAGTGAACATTTGAGTTAGACAAAAAATTCTTTATTTCAGCGATGTGGCCGGCCAAATAGCTATCGTGATTTCCTCCTGTAAGGATCATTCCTTTTGAGTATCGGGAAGAGATATTGAGACACCATTTGAAGAACTTGTCGGATGATTCGGTATCATTACAGTCTGAATCACCGCAGTGAACGATTAAGTCGCCACCACTTAGAATTTTATCGAAAGCATGATGGTTACCGTGTGTGTCGCTTATCGCGTGTATTTTCATCTTTAATATTCCTAATAGTATTTTTTGGTGCTGGGTCGATTATATCTAACCTTAAACTGCTAAAACAGTAGATAATTCAATAAGTTACGTGCGCGCACAGCACGCACACTTAAGGTTTTAGAACTCCTGCCAAATTATTAAAACCGCTATTTATCCGAGTGATCCATTTTGAGAACACGGGTGCTAAATGTTCAGAGAAATCAGGAAAAATTTAACCAATACCAAGCTTAGTTATGACTTTTTTTTGGTAATACCAAAAAAAATTCTAAGTAATTGAAATCATTGATCCGCATCGAAAATTCAATCGATCTGCGACTGTCCCTCTAAGAAAGATTTAAAGACCATTTTTGGTATGGAGTAATAAATGATTTTTGAAAAACAACAAACAGTTTCAAGAAGTTATCGCACTGTCTCTTCTGAGTCAGAAGTTCCCACTAGGAATTTGCGTTTAGCTCCATACCAAAACAGCAGAATCAATCATTCAGCATTTCTCTCGTACCCCACCTTTAGAAAGTTGAGGTTAGAAGAAATGAAATATGTCGAATTGATAAATTCATACGAGTCAGTTGTAGCGAAAGAAATTGAAGTCAAAAAAACCGAAAATCCAGAGTTCAAAGGAACGAACTTGTTTGCAAATAGGAAAGCCTCCTTCGTGGTATTCTTTCGAGATTTTCTAAAGATTGGAGAAAATTCAGAAATCGGCACGGCATTGACGGGAGTTGTATGGGACAAAAATATAAAGAAGTTTCGCACATGGCTTAAGAACAATGGAAAAGATGCCTCCGTCGCCTCACACGTTTCAGCTGTAGCGCTGTATTATCAAAAGGTGTTTTCACTTGAGGACGCTTTAAAAGCTCCTACATTTGCTGAACGCCTAAAGCGAATCCGGACACTAAAAGGATTTACGACGTCGAAGCTAGCCGTGGCCGTTGGTCGAAAACCCAACAGTACATTTTCTCATTGGGAGATCTGTCATCAGCGTCCTTCTTCAGAGTCCATACCACTTATAGAAAAGATTGAAGAGGCATTGGATATTCCTGCTGGGACATTGACCGAATTGGTTGCACAAAGGATCACACATTCGAAAACGGTCAGAGGAGAACAACTTTGGTTGTTGAATCGAGATATGAAATATCGGATGTGCCTAGAAGATGCACCGAACTTGTTCAAACAGTTTGCGGCTTATGCCACCTATAAAAAAGCAAAAGATACAGATTTAGAGAGAACGACGCGATGGACTCCCGATCTTCAAGGACGATACCCAACAGAAAAAGCGGCAGTTATTCAACTTGAGGTCTATGCTGGTTTCCTTTGTCTTCCGAAAAACGGGACCGATTTAGATTTGGCAGTTTGGAATAAATCCAAGCAAAACTTTGAACCTTTTGGTGTGACAAATCAGATGCTTCAAGATGCGAGTAGGGGAATGGGCTACACCCTTCAGACTTTGGACTTCTGTGAGTTGGCGAAAATCGAAAATATTCGCGCTTATGAAGAGTTCGTTCTGAAACGTACGAACATAAGAAGATTGTTAGATGGGGAGGCCACGTCAGAGTTTGTTACGAGGACGGTAGAGAAGCCAGTTCAGATTTTGGATAATATGTTTAATACTACCCATGGTTTTGTAACTCAGTCGCAGGCTTTGTTTGACCGAGAAAATTTATCATCAGCGGAGTGGATCGAGAAGTGTCGCACAATTTTTAAACAAATACGAAAGTTTAAGAACGGCCTAAAAGATCGTATCGAGGAAGAAAATACCGGTTTGTTCATTCGAGAATTCAATACCCCAAAAATGCCGATGTTGGAATACATTGGATTCCTCGAAAACTTGAGAAAGCATATTGACCTGGCAGTTAAAAGTAAAGCATTGGAGCTAAGATATGCTTTATATGTTTTTCTAGGAAGTTTCCCTCTAAGAAAGAAATCCTTTTCCGATTTTAGAATTGAATGGTTGAAGTTCGATCATGTCAAAAAAACTGTGAGAGTTGAATTTCCAAAGCAGCTTTTAAAAAATGGCAGATATGAAAATAAACGATTTAGTCACGATAAAAAACCATCATGCGAATTGTATTTGTTAGATTTGGTATCGGCTGGAAAGATTAAAACATATGACGTACTTCGAAGATATGTAGACGAAATTCGGCCTGCATATACTAGCTCCATCCCTGAACGTGCTCACCTACTGTTTCCTAGATTTGAAGACTATGCGATCTGGAAAGAAACCCGCCTATTTTCTCCTTCCAAAACTGGATGGGGATGGCATGCATCCGTACGATAGTTGCAAGTCACGTAGACTGGAATTTTGATGATGGTACGCGCATGGCGGCTGATCTACTTTTGAATTCAATTAGAATGGTAGAAAAGCACTATGCGAATAAAGACACCGACGAGTCTCATCAGCTAAATAAGAAAAAAATTTCTGCACAATTGGCGGAAGATAAAAGAAACAAGGGTTCTGTTGGGACCGGAAAAAACGAGCATATCGAAATCGAACTTAGGGCCTCTAAGTCGTCCCATGAAACGATATTAAGCGTAATCGAAAAAATTGGGGGAATTGATATCTTAAAAGGGCTGCCAAAGGATGCGCTTAAATTACTATTGAATGGTTATTCTAAGGATCTCCAAAAAGATATTTTAAATTTTGTAAATATGCTTAGAGGTGAAGCGAATGGCTAAGCAGAGATCGCTCGAAGGATTCAGAATATCAGCTGATGGTCGATTCACTGGATTTATCTATCATGACCGAAAAACGCAAGAGACGACTAGATTTGGATTTAAGCAAGGTTGGCCTGAAAACATTCGAACACTAGAGAGTGCAAAAAAAGAGCGCGGTAGAATTTTAGGTAAGATTGACGCTCGTATGACGGAGGCAGCTGATCGAATTGCTTGGCAGAAGAAGTATTCTGATTTTGATAAGCTAAGTGATGAATACGTCATTTGGATAAAAGAAACTCTGAAAAGAGCAACAGTAGAGTCATATCTGTCGAATGTGAAAAACTACGTTTTCTATTATTTTATTAATCGCGAAGGTCTGAACAATATAGAAACCTGGCCAAAAAACTATAAAGAATTCAGAAATTTTTTGAAGCAAGCGCCTGCACTTAAAATTAGCAAGAAGCTAAGTACGAACTCCCGGAATAATTGCATAAAAGCGCTGAATTCATTTATGAAGTTTATGGAGGAAGAGCACTACATGGGTCCGTTCCCCCGTTGCAAGGAGTTTAAAACAGGTAAGGCAGATCGTCGGGGATTAGAAGACCTATATACAGATGGAGAAATACAAAAATTGATTTCAAATAGCCATGACGCTGTTACAGCTGGCGAGAATGGCGATTTATACAGTTTGTTTTTCAAACTTCTATCCCAGAGTGGCATGAGGGTTAATGAGCAGCTGGGTCTTCACGTGGGCTCCTTTACTTTCGGATCAGTTCCAGAAGCTAAGCGAGCTTTATTTAAAAGAATTGCCGAGGCAGGGTATTCAATTTATGGCTATATTCTTCTGACTGATCAGCCAGAGTTGGAATCGCTATATGATTCCAAGCGAAAAGTTCCGAGAGGTCCACTGAAGGCTCGCGACGAGATTGCACCTGAATACAATCGCTATATTCCGCTAATTGACGAAGAAACTGCGACACAGCTTGCGACCTTAGTTTCCCGCAGACTTAAAGAACAAAAATGTGCCAAGCAAGATAATCTGATTTTCGGATTTACATATGCGCAAATGTACAAAGTGTTATGTGAATTGAGATCGAAAGGTAAAATAAAAGCCGGCGCGGATGTCCATTCTCTTCGCCACACATTTTCCACCGAGCTAACAAAAAGATGCCAAGGAGATAAGACGGTTTCGGCAGAAGTATTAGGTCAAAGTGAACGCATCGCCGAGAGATATGTTCACCTAAATGAAGAGATCGAAAGAGAGCGCAGGCAAGATTGCAATATATCGTCGCCAGAGCGCAGGGTAAAAAAGGTAACATTTTAGGCGATGCATAAGCATCAAGCATCTTTGATTCTGAGTGCGGTCTTTGGTCGATATTTATTTGGTAAACTTGCTCATCCATTACACCAATGGGACGATTAACAATAAATAGTTTACATGAGAGGTTTGTCTGAGTAAGTGGAATGGTGCCAAGTTGCCTGAGCCGCATTTAGTTACACCCTATGGGTCTGTTCTGGTGCTTCAAAACTCTAAAGATATTTCCGATTCAAAACACATTGAGATCGTGAAAGCAGTGGTAGAGATCTTTAAAGAAAAATTGGGCGAGTCAATCGGCGAGATAGAAAACTTTCCTGAGCAATTTTTTTATGAAATCCGAATTCAAGGCTTTTCATACATTGTAAACGAAGAATGTTCTTGGAGCAGTGTCAATAAAAACAGATTACATGAATTAGTTCTTATCTCAGTTAGTGCTAATTTTGTGGCTATTTACACTTCTAATACTGCTCACCGAGCATTTATTCTAAATTCATTAGTTCAGAATAAGACGCTGCAAGTATTAAGAAAAATTCCGTCAGCAGAACTTATTAAAGCCTTTTTAACAACTTCGCAATTAAAGGCGATTTGGATGAGTGGAACACATAAAGTGGTCGATGTTAAGGCGGACTCTAAAGTATTAAGTGGAAGAAATTTAGAGTGTGCATTAGATCCTTTGGCAGATTCAACATATTTGGCTTCCGCTGCAAGGGTGAAGGATATGGGCGTGGCACTCAGGAGTTCTGTTGTATGGACTCGTTCACATGAGAATCTGGACGAATTTGCTAATGGTTTAGATAAAATATTTGAGAGCCTTCGTGCAAATGCAAAATCGCATGGGCAATTGCCAGTTTTAGCTAGTGAGCTTTCAGACTTTAATGGCGTTAGTGGGGTATTTGACTTTGAAGTAGGGCCACCGGAAGCTTTTTCTGGAAGAAGAATTGAAAAAGCAGAAAACTTAATTTCTCTATTTAACTTTGAGACAGCGCCTTGTTCACATCAGAATAGTTGCTGTTTCCATCTGAAAATTCAGCATCGAGGCTCGACAAGAGCGGCAATACAAATTCATCTAGAACCAAAGTTTCAAAAGCATTCTACCGATGTCTTTTTTCAAATGACGGCGGCCCCCCCCGTGGCAAATAGTCTTTATATTCCCATTTTGGATGCCCTGGCAGACTTTCCTGAGCTCTTTAGAGTCTTTTATGAATCTGGACATACGATTTCTGCCGGAGCATTGGCGATATCGAATACAAAAGACCAGAATTTTTCCTCCTGGCGTTGGGCGAATTTCACAAGAAATAATGGGCGGTTATCCATCGCTGTTGACATTAAGAAAGAGAAACCTGATGCGAACAATTTAAGTTTGATTTGGAGTAATCCCAATGAGGATAGTTTGTTTACATGGTTGGTAAGTACTGTTAGTACAGCTCAAGGCGCCAACACACTAGGATTGAAGCCACTGTCGAATTCTTCAGATGTGTGGCTGTTCTGCGATGATGATGCCGGGGAAATTGCTGATTTCGTGCACCTCTATTACCCAGCCAATCCGAGTGCAACGAATCAAGTCAAAGTCACGCTCATCCACATAAAGGGAGCTAAGTCGTCTTCAATAAGAAGACAAATGGTTGCAGGGCCGTTTGAAGTCGTTTGTGGTCAAGCCATCAAAAATGCTCGTTACATCGATAGATCGATCCTAGTAGAAAGAATTCAAGATAGAATATTCGATCCGGATCGCCCACTTTGGAATGACCCTTTACAAACAAATAGTCCTCCTCAGGGCGATCGATTCGACTTTTACTCTTTGCTTATGTGTCTACCGGCTGACACCAAATACGAAGTTTTAATTGTGCAGCCTCACGTCACACAAAGGGCGACTCAGCTTCCAGCTAATATGCCCGGCGCCACCCCGCAATCACTCGGGGCGGTTCAATTACGTAGTCTGTTGTTTTCAACCCAAGCTTCTGCACGCGCCGTTACTGCGGATTTCTGGGTGGTTGGATGCGCATAATGGAAGTAGCCTGACCAATATCAGGCTACTTTCTACCTAAGGCATTGAAGGATTCGATACAACCAATTCTCTTTGGCTTTTGATTTGGATGGTGTGCTGGAGGTTAAGCTTTCTTTTTCGTAGAAGTCCTGCTTTCTCTTAGAGTCAATCGCCCTAGAAAAATTCACTCTTTCTTTTGACCAATGATTTGACCATCTAGTTCTACTGCGAGTTATCCAGTAGTGGGACTGGCAAGGAAAGCTCCAATTCCCAATTGAGGGGTCGAGTGACACGGTGGTTCCATCGAAAGTTAAGCGCCAGTCTGTTGGGGTGAGCGGTGTGACAACCTCGCTTCCGCAGCCACAGCAGCACAAGTGAGAAGCCGTGGCGTATATCATCGAGATGTATAGAATATTCGGCTCCAAATGATCAGGCACGAATTCAACGAATTCGTGCCTGAGGGTAGTGTTAGATTTCATTGTCACTGTCCTCATTATTCAAATGATTTCCGTCAATGGTGTAGGTGCTGAAGTATTCGTTCTCAAAATCAAGGTAGAACCCCATCATTTTTTTCCACTTGATGACGGCCAAAATGCCATTCAATGCATTGAGATCAGCAATTTGAATATTTCGATTGTATTCATTTTCTTCGTGAGCGGCACCGAATGAAATTCTCCCTTTTTCGTGCACATGATTTCTCATGGCCGGGGAGCTCGCTGTGACTCTTAGAATACCGCCCACCTTATCCTCGGCTAAATATACTCCCATACCGACATCAATGAAGGGGATATTCCATGCCTCTAAAGCCTCGATAATAGTTCGCTTGGCGGGGCCATTGTCGATAGCGATAAAGACAAAAGTCATCTCTTTAAGGTGATCTAAGTTAGTACTATTGACCTCGTAAGGATGAACTACGATTCCATTTCGCATCATCGAGTAGATCTCGCCAAAATACTCGGCCTTATTTTGCTTTTTCAACAGTGTGTCGATCGAAGGTGCGCCCGGCGATCTGAAGGCGTTGTGCTGAAGAAATAAGTCACCATCGAATAAATGGATTTCATCGACTGGTGTTTTTGCAATTTGATCCAAGATGTAGGAGCCCGTACCACCAAGACCAATGATGCCAATTTTTCCTGTTCTTAGTTTGTCCGTGACCGCGCCAATTGCAGCTCTGCTTGACGCGGTATCGACGTACTTGAAGATGGAAGTTGTTTCCGCTGGAATGACAGAGAAAGTTTTGGCGGTAGCCGACGGATCAACAGTTTGAGCAGGCCCTTCGAGGATTGCTACGTACGTAGTAATCTTGTCGTAATAATCTAGGTAGCGACCTCCGTTCTCTTTTGGACGAGCGGAAAATGAATGGTCAATTTCGACTCCGTTGCCGAGAGTTCTTCGGGCCGATTGATTCAAGATCTTACCGTTGGGAGAGCCATCTTCATGACATGGAACCTCACCTTGGAAGTGGGTTTGATGGTCATCCGGAATCGTTGTTTTGTCGCCTGCTAGAGTCAAAGTTGAGACTAGAACTCCAAGTCTGACCTCCTTTCTGGAGGTCAGGTAAGGAACGTTCTTAACGAGTAGGTGGTTGGCGCGAATTTCAATTTCATAGCCCTCGTCTTGAAGGCGCTTTAAGTCCGAACTACGATTTATCAGTTGCTGTGACATTGAACACCATTCCTTTCTTGATTCTTACGCTGTGACCAGCCGTGAGTGTGCCCTCGGGATTCTTTTTGGGACCATTACGATATGTAATTGTAAAGAGTGTATTGGGGCCGTATGGTGGATTTTCGAATGCTAGTTTCACGAGTTCATCGAAAGATAAGTCGTACTGGACTGTCTCTTTCCTTTTACCGTTCACAATGATCGGAACTTCTTTTTGAGTGTAAAAGTGGTCGTCCTCGTGAAGGACTACTTCATGGTCATCGCGCGAGATAAGAAAGTCTTCAGAATCGCCAGTCACAGATTTGAACAGTTCTCTGTTGTCTGGAATGTCGGCAAGCTTGTAGAGCGCCTTTCCAGTTGTTGGATTCTTGGACTCGAATTCTTCCCTGTCGATGTGGATACGAGTTTTCTGTTTCGTTACTTCAATGTCTTTCATGACACCTCCAAGTTAGATCCTCTTAGTGAAGATCGTTTATTTATAACCCTATGCCGAGCTATTGGAGGATTTGGGACATTGATGAATAAAATTAAAAAATAATTCCGACTTTACGAACGTAAACTCCTAAGGTCAGGCATTCGTAAGAATTTGAAAAGCTTTCGAAGCGGAAGTCATGAGCATCGCCGTTCACATCGAGAAGGCGTATCATCGCCGTTCCCAATGGGCCGCCTTTGTTGCGAGAACAATACTTTTTGATCGATGCAAAGAGATTAAAGACATTGATATTACCAAACTGTTCTTTGAATCCAGGTGATTCAACCAGATGCTTGATTGGTGCTAGCGCATCGAAGTCATTTTTAGGATGGTGAGGGTGTTGGGAAATTACCCCCACCAGAAACTTGTCTTCATGACATTCTTCAACAAAACGCCAAAGCGTGGAAGTTTTTGTATTTCCAAAAACTTCTGAAAGTTGAAGAACCGTTTTCATGTTGGCTTGATTGTCATTCCCTTCAATAACAAAACGATCTTGAAGAAATAGAAGTTGCCCCGCTGCAAAATTTGCTTCTGCCTCCAGCTGTTCGTGGCACCCTTGGCCCAGTGTTTCCTGGTTGTCGCCAAATAGGAATAGTTTATGCCATGGGGCTAGCCCATGGCCAATCTCATGACCTTCAAACCATCGATGTTTTAGTTTGGGTGTGCTTTCATCGATTAAAATACGCTTATGATCAGGAATCCAAAGTGCTGAGAGCTTTGCTTTTTTCACGACGTCCAATAATAACGAAGGACGCTTAATGATCTGCTTTCCAGCAATTTTCATTCGACTAATAGTCTCCTGAAGAAAGCTGTCATTTGTACTGCTATAATATCGTACGTCGAGCTTAAGTAGCTCTCGCACGTCACGCAAGTCAAGGGGTGGTTTTGGATTTCCAAGACCCTTTATAACTTTCTCAACAATCTTCTTTAAGTCCTCTGCCTCATGTTTACCGACTGTAGGATTTTTCATTAGTTATCCGCGCTTTTTAAGTTCATTTGAAAGAAACTTAACAAAGTCATTTAGGAGTTTCTTTTCTTCTGAACTTAACTTTCCTATCTCTTTTGAGTGAGCGGCAAATTTAACTATTTGATCAGTAAATCCTGAAGAGTGTTTAGATACTGTGCCTGACATCAATACCAATGATCGAGGCTCAAGCTCAAAAAACTGTTCAAGTTGATAGACAGTTCGTGGACTTGGGGTGAAATAGTCATCCGTTTCAATATTCCGTACATCACTGAGATTTATTCTTGCTAAAGCTGCTAATTCTTCTTGGCTAATGCCTTTCTTGCGTCTCAATAGGGTTATGATAGTTCGAAGGCCCTCATGAAGAGCCTTTTGGTTTTGAATCTTTGGCTCGGTTTTCGAAGATATCCTACCTGCCTCGGCAAGTGCGCGAGCAATCGCTGAATCAGCAGCTTTTAGTATACTCTTTGGATCTTCACCTGCCGCAGTGAGGGCTTCATCGAGTTCCTTTTCAGTTGCCTCAAATGCAAAGCTCTCAAACGCTTGTAAGATTGATTGAGGCGAAGGCTTTTTGTTATTTGATTTGTTATTCATTTTACTCCTCCTCTTTGCTTGCTATGTATTTAGCGACCTTTCTTTGAACCCTCTTTCGAACGGTTTCCCATTCCTTTTCATCGAGTTCGAGGGCTTCCATAATCTCTACGCCATCAAGTCCTTCAGCTTTCAACTTTAGAACTTCAAAACCTTGAGTGTCTTCACCAAAAAAGATACGAATCTTTTCAACTTCAGCGGCAGCGTCAATCTTAGAGTCTTGATCGCTTGATCCGTCAGTGATCTTTTGGTTGATTCGATCTAGCTCAGACTCTCTGCTTGTGCGGTGGTGGCCAGCAATACTTTTGATTGTCTGGCTAATGAACTTGATAAAGGAGACGTGCTTGGGCCACTTTCTATCTCCACTTAGTGCGCGACAGACTGCTTCTTGTAAGAGGTCCTCGGGCTGGAGTTCAGAGTAGTGCAGGCCAAACTTTCGCCACCAGAACCGCGCTGAAAGCAGAAGTTTTTTGCGATCACCTGGTGTTAGTGCTCGAACGGCGAACTCCACTTCCTCGCTAGAGGCGTAACTTTGTGGCGTGGCCGTTTTTTCTAGTAAATGGATGTTACGTTCTTTCATTAATATCCCTCTTAAATACTACCTATGCCGAGCAAAGGGTATGTTTGGGACATTAAGATCACTTTTTTTATATATTTTTACGAATTTGAATGAGGTTAACTGCGTTTAACGTGGTTCGGACCTAACCTGCGTATTTTTAAAATCGATGTCTGTTGTGCTTATTTTAGAGAAGAGAACCTAAAGTAGGTTAGAAAATGGTCGGGGAGATAGGATTCGAACCTACGACCCTCTGGTCCCAAACCAGATGCGCTACCAGACTGCGCTACTCCCCGACAAGGCCAGGACAATAAATAAAAGATGGGCCTGTTGTCAAATCTCTAGATAATAACGCACATCAGAAGCTATACTTTTTTTCATGGAAAACTTCATTAACTCTCTGCCGAAGCCCGTTCTCGCATTTTTAGCCATATTAGTGGGCATTGGTGTGTTCATGTTAATCAGTCCGCCACATACAGTTTGTGATACGCAGGCAGCAACTTTTAAGGAACTGCAGCAAGGAAACATTTTTTCGACCACGGTGAAGAAGGCAAAAATTCCTCCGGTGATTGTGCGAGCTAAAGAAGCTTGTCAGTTGGGAAACAGTGCAGGCTCTTGTTATGAGTACTTCATGGTGCTTAAAAAAGTTGCAGATGATATCGGCAAATCCTCTACCGATTGCACCAATCAGGTTTTCAACATTGGTGAAGTTAAGTCAGCTATGAATGATGGCATTGAGTTGATGGTAAGACTAGCCTGGGGGACGAAGCCCCCAGAACCGGGTTTGGAAAGATTCGGATGGATGTCAGAGGCGGAGATCGCAATTTTCTGTCGTCTCCGTGGCGTATATCTTCGCGCGAATGGCGAAGACGGCTGGGTGGCACTTCGTCAACGAATCTCTGCAAAACTTCCGGGGGAAGAGTTAGAGATTTCTACCGACCCTACAGCCGTAGCTGTAGAGCCCAAAAAAGCTAAAGATCTATTGTCAGAGCAAGATATCTGGAATCGCAGCCTGTTTTCCGTACGCTGTGATTCTTTTTAAAGAGACAGAATTTCCATCTCTTTCCATTTTGGCTTTTGCTCTCTGTATTCAAGGTGTCCGTACAGTTTGAAATTCTCATCTACATTGTTGATTAGTAGATAAGCCAACGAGTGGATTCTTTCTAAGCTCCACTCGTAAGGGTTTAAGCCGAAATCGCTAAGTGAAGATTGCAGTTTCAAGTTATTAAGTTCGTTTTGAGAGATCATTTCAGTATTCCTTTTAAAAAATAAATAAGACGAATAGACACTATTGCAAGGCCGGTGCTCGGCCATGCCGCCTTCAAATCAAATATAAAAGGGTTTGGGCTTGAGTTGTCCTATGGGTTGGACTAGCTTCTTGGATATGGGACGAAATAGATTTCTTTATTATTTAATCGCAGAGCTTGTCGTCATCGTTTTAGTGATGGTGATTTTCAGGTTTATTCCCGATCGTCAGATTGCGGCAACGACTGCCGGCTTCCTATTTGTGGGGCTGCCTTTAGGAATGATGGTGCTTGAATATAGAGGGGCGGGCCTAGAGCAATTTTATTGGTTCGTCGCCGTTTTGCAGTTTTGGACTTTATTTGCCTTACCTATTTTGGGGCTGAGACTTGCCAACTGGGGAGTTCCCTTTGATCAACTTTCGTTTATTGGGATTTCGGGTCCGAGCTTACATCAGTGGTCGAGTAAAAGTTACATCGTGATGATGGGTTTTACGGCAGGGGTGTGGTTTAAACTTCGTCGTCAATCCGGGCGAAAACGTTTAAATAAGATTGGATAGCTTTTAAAATGCAAAAAGCCGGTTTTTCAACCGGCTTTTTCTATCCTTCAGGAAATCTAGATCGATTTAAGATCGTTATTAGATCTCGAATGGAACTGGAGAGATAGCTTCAGCTCTGTGGAAATTGTCAAAAGCGTCTGAACCAGAAGGCAATAAAGCTAGGTTGCGAGACTTTTTAACTGCAGCTGCAACTCTTTTTTGTTGAGCTACTGATAATTTAGAGATGCGAGATGGAGTGATTTTACCGCCGTCGCCGATGAAACGAGTCAAAGATGCCGGATCTTTGTAATCAAAAACGTGGTCGCCTGAGAATTCTTGTCTGTATTTGCTACGAGTAGTTTTTTTCATGGAACTGTCCTCTTTCGATTTCCTGTTGGTTAGCGAGTTAATGTGTGTACAAGAAAAAAGAGTTGCCATCAAGTGTCTTTTTAACTTATATGGTTGTTTCTTGTTTGCGGCGCCCATATTAAGTTTTCGTGCGTTGTAGACCCAGACTTGTAGCTAGTTAAGAGAGCCAGAGGAGCTTAGTATGAGCAGATGCGAAATTACCGGAAAAGGCCCAGTTGTTAAGAACTTGGTGTCCCACTCTAATATTAAAACAAAATCAACAGCTCAACCAAATGTTCAAAAGAAACGCATATTTAGCCGCGTTTTGAACCAAATGGTGAGATTGCAAATCGCGACCAGCGCTATCCGTGATATGGAACACGTTGGCGGTTTTGATAACTACCTTCTTAATTCTGATGACTCTAAGCTTTCAAAAAGAGCTGCAGCAGTAAAATCTAGAATTAAAAAGAAAATCAGCACTAAGAAATAAGTAAGAGGCCGTCATGAAATTAAAAGTAAAAAAAGGTGCGACTGTTCAAGTTATCACTGGCTCTGATAAGGGCAAAAAAGGTTCTGTTTTGGCTGTAGACGCTAAAAATATGTTAGTAAAAGTTCAAGGTGTGAAAGTTCAAACACACTATGATAAAAAAGACGGTCTTTTGAAAAAAGAAGGCTTCATCAACTATTCAAACGTGAAACTAGTTGAAGCTGCTACTAAAGAAAAAAAGACTTCTAAAAAAGCTACTAAATCTAAGTCTGCTTAGTATGTAGATATTAGACTTGGTCAGCCGGCAAACTTTGCCTATGACTAAGTCTAATTTTGGTCCTTAAGTCCATCTCTTCGTTTTAGTCTCATACATAGCTGCGTAAAATCAAAGTTGAGCTAGGATTTTTAAATTCTTCCAACTTGTTAAAGAGGAGATGCAGCTTGAAACGGGACCAAATCTCAGCAGAAAAAAACATAAAAGCACTGTGCGCGACGGCGTTAACAGTGCTTTTTTTTTCGTCGTTAGCGAACGCTGACATTGGTGACTCTCTAGTTCTGTGCAAGAACAATAAAACCGTAAGAACTCTGCGTGTGGAAATGGGCAAAGACGAAAAATGTCGTGCTATTTACACTAAGCAAGGCGTTGATGAAACAATCGGCTCTGGACAGAATGTTGATTCTTGTGTTGAGTTTGTTTCTAACGTTAGAAAAAATCTTGAAGAAGCAAAATGGAATTGTCGTGAAGTGAAAGAGGCAAGAACCTCAACGCTTCAATTAGACGCCGCGGAGTAAATCTTATGAGTTCGGAACTAGTGGTTGCAGCCGTGCAGATGACGTCGGTTGATGATGTCGATGCAAACTTGCAGCAAATTTCTGAACTCCTAAAAGAGACCTTTAAAAAAGACCAACCTCGCTTGGTCTGTTTTCCTGAAAATTGCCTATATATGAGAGTGAAAGAAGGGGAGCCGATCAATGGTTTTGACCTTTCTCACTCTGCATTTGCGCAACTTTCTTCTTTAGCAAAACAATATAAGACTCATTTGCATTTAGGTTCGGTCCCGCTTTTGGTTGATGGGGTTTTATTTAACTCTTCAATCTTAATCACTCCTGAAGGTGAAGTTCGCCCGACATATCAGAAGATGCATTTGTTCGATATTCAGCTTGAAGGGCAAAAGCCTATTCGTGAATCCGATGTTTTTAGTCATGGGCAAAAACCGAGTTTGATTGAAGTCGATGGTTGGCGCATTGGTGAATCAATTTGTTATGATCTGCGTTTTTCAGAGCTTTTTGCTCGTTATGCTAAGCAGGATGCTGATTTGATTTTAATTCCTGCAGCGTTCTTGGTGAAAACAGGAGAAGCGCATTGGGAAGTGCTTTTGCGTGCTCGCGCAATTGAAAGTCAGGCCTATGTTTTAGCTAGTGCTCAAGGTGGAACTCATCATGGTGTTCGTGGAGGTTCCAGAGATACATTTGGTCACACGTCAGTGATTGACCCTTGGGGAGCTGTTATTGCCCAAGTTAAAGAGTCTCGCCCAGGTGTGACAATCGCGATACTTTCTAGAGGAAGAATTGCTCAGGTTCGTCAGCAGATTCCGATGAAGTCCCATCGCCGTCTTCCAGTTGCCTAAAGTCTAGAAATCCTGCACTATTTCAATGACAAGTTTCTCAATTGGCTTTTATTATGCGCGCAAATGCGCAGTTAGGGAGCTGGATTATGATCCGAGTTTTCTTATTATTTTTTCTGCTAGTCTTTACTGTTGTTCCGCACGCGTGGTCGCAAGAAGAAAATTCTGAGCCCGCGTTTGATGAAGCAAAAGAAGCTGAAATCGCGATGAAGGCAAAAAAACGTCTTTATCCCGGTGGCAGAGATGAAGAAGAACTGAAAGTGCAGGCCCAAGTTTCTACACCTGTTAGAAAAGTGGCTCCGCAAGCAGAACTTAAAGAAGACGAACCTGCTGAAGAATAGGCGCGCAGAGTGCAGCGGGCGCGGCCCGCGGAACTGAAGCAGAATTAAGTTTGGAGAGATACCTATGTCAACAATGTATACTGAACTACCAGAAGGCGTAACCCGCGAAACCATGGACGTTGATGTTCTTATCGTCGGCGGTGGATCTTCAGGTTTATCTTGCGCCCTTCATTTGCAAAACCAAATTCAAAAACATAATGAAGATGTTTCTGCGGGTCGCAAAACCGGCGAACAAATTCCAGAGCAAATGATCGTGGTTCTTGAAAAAGCTTCTGAGGTTGGTGCCCACAGCTTGTCGGGTGCGGTTTTAAATCCAAAAGCTTTGCGTGAACTTATTCCTAATTTTAAGGAAGAAGGCGCACCACTTGAAACTGAAGTTAAAAAAGATGCGGTTTACTATCTAGGTTCTGATTTTTCTTTTAAACTTCCGATTGTTCCTCCGCCATTTCATAACGAAGGGAACTACATCACTTCAATTTCTAAATTCAACCGCTGGTTGGGTTCTAAGTGTGAAGAAAAAGGGATCAATATCTTCCCTGGCTTTGCTGCTGTAGAAGCGTTGTATGAAGGTGATAAAATTGTCGGAGTTCGTACTGGCGATAAAGGCCGTGATAAAAATGGTAAACCAAAAGCGAACTTTGAACCTGGTTTGATTTTAAAATCAAAAGTTACGATCTTCGCAGAGGGAACTCGCGGATCCTTATTCAAACAAGTTGAAAAGAAATTAAATCTTCGCGCTGGAAAAAATCCTGAAGTATTTGAAGAAGGCGTAAAAGAAATTATCCAAATGCCTCCGGGCACTGTGGAAGCGGGCCAAGTGATTCACACTTTGGGTTTCCCACTTTCTAAGTCTATCGGTGGTACTTTCATTTACACAATCCCAGGTGACAAAATCATCCTAGGTCTTGTGGCTTATTTGGATACGAACGATCCTTTGTTGGATCCACATCGTGAATTGCAAAAACTGAAAACTCATCCGTTCCTACAAAGCATGCTTAAAGGCGGTAAAGTAGTGGCTTACGGTGGTAAGACACTTCCTGCGGGCGGTTGGTATTCAATGCCTCGCTTGTACGGTGATGGCTTCATGGTTTGCGGTGATTCTGCAAGCATGGTGGATGTTCAGAAGCTTAAAGGTATTCACTTGGCGATGAAGTCAGGTATGCAAGCAGCTGAAACTATTATGGATGGTCTTCTTAAAGGTGGTGAGTTCACTGCCGAAGTGACTCAAGGTTATGAAAAACGCATTGAAGCTGGTTACGTAAAAGACGAGCTTTACCGCGTTCGTAACTTCCACCAAACATTAAGCAAAGGCATGTTTGCCTCTTTGCCTTTAATCGGTTTGCAAGAAATGACTGGTGGCCGTGGTCTTAAAGACAACATGAAGATCGAGCATATCGATGCGGATACGACTGAGAAGGTGGTCGACGTTTGGGGTCCTTACGGTCTTGAGCATGAAGACAATAAGCTGCCTAAACCAGATGGCGAATTGTTCTTTGATAAACTTTCTAGCGTTTACATGACGGGCACTATGCATGATGAAGATTCCCCGAACCACCTTATTTTGAAGGATGGGGATATTTGCCGTACGGTGTGTGAGCCGAACTATAAGTCGCCATGTAACCACTTCTGCCCAGCAAGCGTGTACGAGATGGTACCGTCAAAAGTTGAGGCAGGTAAGAAGGACTTACAAATCAATTATACCAACTGTATTCACTGTAAAACTTGTGATATTAAGTGCCCATTCGAAAATATCGAGTGGACCGTTCCTGAAGGGGGCGGTGGACCACAATATCGCGAAGTATAGGGAAGCCTAGCGTTTTTGGGACTGGGCTTCTTTCAACCAATGAAAGGATGCCCATGCCAATCTTTTTTGCCTCCACAGCCCGCGGATTAGTAGAACCTCTTGAAGCCGAACTTAAAGGACTAGGTCTTAAAGTTGTCGATAAGACTGCCGGCGGAGTTACTTTTGATAGCAACTGGAAAGGTTGTTACAAAGCCAATCTGCACTCTCGTTTAGCAAGCCGTATCTTAAAGCCGATTTTGGACTTTACGGCGTACGAGCCTGACGAATTATATAACAACATTCTTAAGCACGATTTCACTAAGTACATTAAGCCGACTCAGACGATTTCAATTGATGCTTCTGTGTCTGATTCAAAAATGCGTGACCAACGTTTCGTTGCGATGAAAATCAAAGACGCTATCGTGGACCAGTTCCGTGATAAGTACGGTGTTCGCCCTGACGTTGATAATTACAACCCGGCTTTGCGCATTCAAGTTCGTTGCGTGAAAAATATGTTTAACGTTTCTATCGATACTTCTGGCGAAAGCTTATTTAAACGTGGCTACCGTAAAGAAGTAGGTGAAGCTCCGTTAAAAGAAAACTTAGCTGCGGGTCTTATTAAACTTTCTGAGTGGGATCAGCAAACTCCGATCGTGGATTTGATGTGCGGTTCTGGAACTTTTTTGATTGAAGCAGCGATGATGTCTTTGAACATCGCTCCTGGTATCAATCGCACTCGTTTTGGTTTCCAAAATCTTTTAGGCTTTGAAAAAGAAGCTTGGGACGACGTTGTTCAAGAAGCTTTGGATGCTGAAAAAGAAACGTTGGAATTTAAATTCTACGGATATGATATCGACAACAAAGTTATTAAGAATGCCAAAGACAATGCTAGAAATGCTGGCGTTGACGAAGTGATTGAGTTCAAAAAAGAATCCGTAGCAACTGTTGAACCACCTGTGGAAAAAGGTTTGATCATCGTTAATCCTCCGTACGGAGCGCGTATCGGTGATGAAGACAATCTTCGTGACGTGTATCGTGATCTTAGCTTCACGCTTAAACACCGTTTCAAAGGTTGGGATGCTTGGATCCTTTCAGGAAACAAAGAGTTGATGGCTGATTTGAAATTAAAAGCCACTCGCAAGCACTTTGTATTCAATGGTAATATTGAGTGCAGATTCCTTAAGTATTCGATGTTCTAAGGGGGGATCGCCGATAAGGGCCCATCTGACTGTTGAAGGCTCCTGCCTTCAACCCCTTGCGGGGCTGGCGCGCAAAAATGCCATCATGGCATTTTTGTGCGTTGTGCGGTCTTTCGCTTCTCTCCGACGTAGCGCTGCTACGCCTGCGCTGCGGGAAGAGGCTTCCGCCTTGCATATGGACCCTTCTCGTCAATCCTGTTTTGCCGAGGGGAAGATGAAAAAACTTGTTTCGTTGTTTCTGTTTTTACCAGTTTCTTCTTTCGCCGCACTACCTGTTTTAAAGTATAGCGAAGTCACTTGTCGTCTATCTGTTGATGAAAAAGTTGTGAAAGAGACGACGGCAAGTTTGATGACTTTGGTTATTGAAGAGAGTCTTGGGCGATTTGCTCAGATTCAGTTTGGTGATGATACTAAGAAAATCCAGTATCAGATTCTTATCGAAAATTCTGAAAAGCAAAAGGATGCAGTCAATGTTCTGCAAAACCTGATGGTAGGTGATGCGGAAAGTTCTGTTGAGTTTTCTGCTTTAACTCCGAATTGGGTGCGGGTTGGACATGGCAACCACAGTGTTGCTTGCGACCTGAAGCAAGTTGACTAGCGCGCACTCTGGCGCAGCCAGAGGTAAACCTTCCCTTCAATTTTTTGTTGATGAAAATCTTTTGGGCCTTGTGAAGCGCCTGCGCATGATGGGAATTGATTCTTCCACCTTGCCTGGTGCTGCTGACGATGCCGTTCTTGAAGTAGCCATAGAAGAAAATCGAATTATTTTAACTAAAGATCGTAAGTTCTTTGAGCGTATTCCTGCTGGGCGCGGGTACTTCGTTAAGGCAGATGATGCTAAGGACCAGTTGCTCGAAGTTTTAGAGCAGTTCCCTTTGCAGGATTATGATGAAGCTTTATCTCGATGCTTTCAGTGCAATACGCCGATTCAGGCAATTGATAAGGCACAAGTGAAAGAGCGTGTTGATGCAAAAACCTATTCTTTGTATGAACAGTTTTACGAGTGCCCTACATGCCTAAGAATATATTGGGAAGGTTCGCACTTTGATAAGATGGTTAAAGAAGTGGAAAAGGTACGAAGAGATCTTTCAAAATAAAAATCCCGGTCTGAGTGCTGCCGGGATTTTTTTATTCTAAATTTTAAACTAAAACTAGAACGGTTTGTTGATAGCGATGAACGCAGCTGTTGTGCCAAGACCCCAAAGAAGGATCGCGATAGGCCAGCCGATATAACCTTTTCTTTTCACCAAAGAAATAGCGATACCTAGAACTAACCAAATACCAATCTTAGCTTGAACCCAAGCTGGTAGTCCCTGAACTAGGCCCAATCTTGCTGCCATACCGAAACCAGACAAGAAGATTAAGAATAGACCCAAACCATGAGTGATGAACGCCATCAATCTTGCAGATTTAGTAAGAGTCACTTTAGAGAATGCTGCTACCATCAATCCGCCGAAGCCGAAAAATAAAAGCATGAAACCTAGCATGTGTAGCACTTTATAGAACTGGTAAGACATGAATCAAAACTCCTTTATTCGTCTTGCAGGCCAAGATGTGTTTTCACCTTGCCCATATCTTTTCTAAGCTTCGTTAGTGAAGTGAAGCTAGATAAAGTTTTTAAATAGTCACGCATAGGCTCTAACGGGAAGCCGCCGTATTGTCCAGGTTTTGTGATGTCTCCTGTGGTGCAGCTGCGGCCAGCCATGATAACGCCATCGCAAACTGTTACATGGGGCCCAATAGCAACTTCGCCACCACACATAAAGTGATTCCCGATTTTGCTTGAACCTGCCACGCTGAATTTACCGGCGATCAAACAATTTTGACCGATTTCTACGTTATGGGCGATATGGCAAAGATTATCCATCTTTGTGCCGCTACCGATCTTAGTTTCTGTTAAAGCGGCGCGATCGATGGCGCAGTTAGCACCAATTTCCACATCATCACCGATAACGACTTTACCGATTTGCGGGATCTTTTTAGGTTGCCCTTTAGTAGGAGCAAACGAAAAACCATCAGCACCGATTGTTGTGTGTGGATGAATTTCGCAGCGTGCACCCACGATACAGTGAGAGCCCAAGAAAACTTGCGGGTGCAACAAACTGTGATCTCCAACTTCCGCATAGGATTCAATAACGGTGTGGGCGCCAATTGTTGATCCGTCACCGATTTTTACGTGCTCACCGATCACCGCAAACGGGCCGACTCCAACATTTTTGCCTAAGTGGGCTGTGGGATGAATGAAAGCCGTGGGATGAATCTTAGTTTCTTGATTGAAGCGATCCATTTTCCCATCGAACAAAGGAAGGATTGCTGCCATTCCCAGTTGAATCGATGCCGTCGTGAAAAGCGTACTTTGTGTATCTGTCGGCAGGTTTAAGTTTTTTAGTGCGACGATGATAGGTGCCTTGGCTTTAAGGGCCATTTCCAACTGTTCGGGCTTAGAAACGAAAACCAAAGTTTCAGAATCGCAGCTTTCAGGTGGAAGAACCTTTGTCGCAACGGCTTGAACGGAGCCGGATACAAAGTTGAGATCGGATGAATTCAGGTCTTTGATAACTTCTGCTGTAATCATAGTGATGCCTCGCGCTAACACTTTACTATTATTTTTTTGATGTCAAGGCACTCAGTGATAGTATAAATCTGCTAATTAAAAGTTTTCGATTGATTCTCACCTTTATTAGAGAGGACTTGGGATGGCAAAAAAGGCTGCAAAAAAGGAAGCACCTGCGGCAAAAGCCAAAGCGGCAAAACCCGCTGCAAAAGCGCCAGTGAAGGCGGCAAAACCTGCTAAAGCAGCAGCACCAAAAGCGGCTGCAAAACCTGCGAAAGCGGTTGAAAAAGCGAAACCTGCTGCGAAGCCAGAGCCAAAAGCTGAAAAAGCTAAAGCTGTGACTGCGAAAGCTCCCGAGAAAAAAGCTGCTCCACCGGCGAAAGCTGAAAAGGCTGAGAAAAAAGCTAAAGTCGAGGAAGTCGAAGAAGTTGAAGCTCCGAAAGAGGCCACTAAAGCCGCTAAGAAAGAGAAGAAAACTAAGCTCGATAAGACCGGTTTATCTGAAGATCAGGTAAAGTGGCACGAACTGAACGAAAAATATAAAGCGATAAAAGCTCCAGCTTATAGCATTTCCGGCCAATTTGAGGCAAAGACACCTTTGCAGCACAAGATTTTCGGTTGGGGATACATTCTTTCTAATGAATACGACCGCTTAGAAGTCCTTTTTGAAGACGGAAAGCGCATGCTAATCAGCAACAGAAAGCTTTAATAATCCGACGGACCAGTTTTATTAAACTGGTCTGACAGCGCACTAGATTAGAGAAAACTATTGCAAGGCAATGCTTTCTGACCTACTAATTTATCTGCATGGCAAAAGACGATTTAGTACAAATTGATGGGAAAGTAATCGACGCCCTAGCGGGTGGCCTTTACAAAATTGAACTCGAAAATAAAGCGATCATTAACGCTAAACTTTGCGGAAAAATGAGACGTTTTAATATTCGCGTGGTTGTGGGCGACAAAGTGAGTGTGGGAGTATCTCCATACGATCCAAGTCATGGCCTCATCATGTTCCGTCATAAATAATTTTGATTTAATCATTTACACTCCGGCCTCCGTCGGAGTTAGACTCATTTCCAATTAAATCTAGAGGTTCTATGGATCAGGCTCTTCAGAGTTATTTGGCGCGTATTGCACCTACTGTTTCTGCAAAATCAGCACAAGCTGTGATCGAACTTGCAGCAGAGGGCGCTACGGTTCCTTTCATCGCTCGTTACCGTAAAGAGAAAACTGGCAATTTGGACGAAGTTCAAATTCGTGCAGTTATCGAAGGTCACGAAACTTATAATGAGATTGTAAAGCGTAAAGCTTTCCTTATTAAAGAAATCGGCGAGCAAAACAATCTTACTGCGGAAATCCAAAAGCGCATCGAGCTTTCTTGGGATCTGGGTGAGCTTGAAGAGATCTACAAACCATTCAAGAAAAAGAAAAAAACCAAAGCGACTGTGGCCCGCGAAGCTGGCTTGGAGCCTTTGGCGCAATGGATTTGGGATCTTGGCCATGGTCTGATCAAAGACGATGCGACTATGGAAATGAAAGCGAAAGCTTTCTTAAATCCGACTGCTAAAATCGTCACTTACGAAGAAGCGCTAAAAGGTGCTCAAGATATCTTGGTTGAAAAAATCGCCAATGATACTGAACTTCGTGCGATGGTTGCGAAGAACTACAATGAAAAAGGCCGTGTTGTTGCGAAAGCAGCTAAGGGCTTTAAACCAAATTCTAAGTACGACATGTACAAAGAATTTGAAGAGCCAGTTAAAAACTTGATGGATGCTAAAAACAATCACCGCTACTTGGCGATGAGACGTGGCTGGCAAGAAGAGGAATTGGCTGTTGACGTTAAGGGCGATGACGAAGACATCTTAAAGTCTTACGAAAAGTTCGCGACTTCAACTCCAGACAACGCTGTTGGTGAATACTTAAAACAATGTGCTCGTTTGGCATTGAACGTTTACGTTCTTCCTTCTGTGGTGAATGAAGTTCATCGTTTGCTAAAAGAAAAAGCGGATACAGATGCTATCACGGTATTTGCTGAAAACGTTCGTAAGTTGTTATTGGGTTCTCCGTACGGATCTAAATGTGTATTGGGTGTCGACCCTGGTTTAAGAACGGGTTGTAAAGTGGCTTTGATCGATAAGACGGGCGCTTTCATTTCTCACACAGTTCTTTACACTTTAGGTGACGATGCAGAGAAAAAAGCAAAAGCACTTTTCGGTGAAGTATTAAAACAAATCCAAATCGAAGCGATCGCTGTAGGTAACGGTACCGCAGGTCGTGAAACTGAAGCGTTCTTGCGCAAAGTTCTTAAGGATCTTGGCAAAAACATTCCAGTAGTGATGGTTTCTGAGTCAGGTGCTTCTGTGTACTCGGCTTCAGAAGTGGCTCGTGAAGAGTTCCCAGATCTAGACGTGACTGTAAAAGGTGCGATCTCTATCGCGCGTCGTTTGCAGGATCCTTTGGCGGAACTTGTGAAGGTAGATCCTAAGTCTATCGGTGTTGGTCAGTACCAACATGACGTGAACCAATCTCAATTGAAAAAATCATTGGAAGCTGTGGTTGAGTCTTGCGTGAATAACGTAGGTGTTGACGTGAATACGGCGTCTGCGGCCCTTCTTTCCCATGTTGCGGGCATTGGTCCTGCGTTGGCGAAAGGGATCGTTGAACACCGTAAAAAAGCGTTGTTCTCGGACCGTTCTGAGCTTTTAAAAATTCCTAAGTTTTCTACAAAAGTTTACGAACAAGCTGCGGGTTTCTTAAGAATCCCAGGTGGAAAACAAATCTTAGATTCTACAGGTATCCATCCAGAGCGTTACCAAGCGGTGACCGACATGGCGAAGGATATCGGTGCAAACCTTTCTGAAATCATTGGTGAAGGTGCGAAAAAACTTTTGGCACAAAGAACTAAATGGGCTCAGCTGGTGGGTGAGTTTACTTTTGATGACATCGTAAAAGAACTTGAAAAACCAGGCCGCGATCCTCGTGATCCGTTCAAAGTATTCCAGTTCCGTGACGACATCATGGAAGTAAAAGACCTTCAAGAAGGTATGATCTGCCCAGGTATCGTGACGAACGTAACTAACTTTGGTGCTTTCGTTGATATCGGCGTTCACCAAGATGGTTTGGTTCATATTTCTGCACTTTCTCACAAGTTCGTGGATGACCCTCGTAAAGTGGTAAATCCAGGGGACCATGTGACAGTGAAGGTTCTTAAAGTTGATACTGTGAAAAATCAGATTTCATTAACTATGAAAATGGATGATGCACCTGAAGCTTCCGCACCTCGCGAAGCTCGTGGTGACAGACGTCCGGATCAACGTGGCGCTGGCGGCAGACCTGCTGGTGGACCTCGTCCTCCTCATGGTGGTGGTGGTCACGGACAACGTCCAAGTGGACCTCCTCCGAAGCCAGCTAATCCGTTCAACAATCCGTTTGCGGCCTTGATGAACGTGAATCCTAATAAGAAGTAGTACGTAAATTAATTTAGAAGGAGAACTAACATGGCAGTAAAAGGTAAAAGCAGAAAAGGTATCCGTCATAAGAAAAAACGTATCTCTCAAAAGAAGAGAATGATTAAAGCCAAAATCCGCAAATAGGCGGGTCGCCGATAACGGCGCATTCGACTGCGTTGTGCGGTCTTTCGCTTCCCTCCGACGTACTAGGAGTACGCCTGCGGTACGCGAAAGATCCTCCGCCTTGCGCCTGCACCGTTCTCGCCAACCCTTGTTTCTCGGTATTTGGGACCCCAGTGGCTTTGCCCTGGGGTTTTCTTTTTGGTGCTACTTTTGTTTTGGGTATTGTCTGGTGATACCTGGACCTTTTTGGGTTAGGTCCTTTCGGAATTGTCTGTCTTATTGTTTCTGGGTTTTGTTATTCTCTTTGAATCTAAGGAGGCTTCGATGCTGGTTCAACCTCATATTTTGACTAAGGCCCTTGATGCGGCTTTAAGTACTGGTGCTGATTTCGCGGATATTTTTCTTGAAGACACTTATTCCTCACAATTGACTGTTTTAAATTCTAAGCCTGAGCAGGCCATTGTTGGTCAGCTTTATGGTGCGGGGATTCGTTTGTTCTTTGGCCATGAGATCGTTTATGTAACCACGAATGACTTATCTGAAACGGGTTTGGTGAAGGCTGCTTTGAATGCGGCTCAAAGCCGTGGCACTGGTGGCGCTAAGAAGTCTATGCCTTTGTTGCAAGTGCCTTTTGATACTATTCATACCTACGGTGAAAAACCTTGGGAAATGAATCGCGATAGAAAGTTCCAATGGTTGAATGCCATTGACCAACATTCTCGTGCTCGCAACTCGGCGGTGACTCAGGTTGAGGCCGGTCTTAATGAAAAATTTCAGCGTGTGCAAATCGCAAACTCTAAAGGTTTGATGGCCTATGATGAGCGCGCTTATTCCCGCATTCGTATGAACACTTTTGTTGAACACAATGGTGTGAAAGAAAGTTCTTCTGAAGACGAAGGTCACATGGGGACTTCTGAAATTTATGATCAGATCAATCTTAAAGAGCTAGCTGAACAAACTGTGGATCGCGCGATGATGTTGACGACTGCAGCTTATGCTCCTGCTGGTGAAATGCCAGTTGTTATCGATAATGCATTCGGCGGAGTTATTTTCCACGAAGCTTGCGGTCACGGTCTTGAAACGACAAGTGTTGCTAAAGATGCTTCTGTATTCTGCGGTAAGCTTGGTCAGAAAATTGCCCATGAAAGTGTGACAGCGATTGACGATGGTACTATCGAAAATGGTTGGGGCTCTTTAAACATGGATGATGAAGGTAACAAAACTAAGAAAACCACTTTGATTGAAAATGGTGTTTTGAAGTCTTACATCGTCGATGAAATGGGATCTCGCCAAACTGGTTATGAAATTACCGGAAGCGGTCGCAGGCAGTCTTATAAGTATGCTCCAGCTTCACGTATGAGAAATACGTTCATCGCTGCTGGTAAAGATACTTTTGAAGATATGATCCGTGATGTGGACTACGGTCTTTATGCGAAGAAAATGGGTGGCGGTTCTGTGAACCCAGGTACTGGTGATTATAATTTCCAAGTGGGTGAAGCTTATATCATTCGTAACGGTCGTATTGAAGAAGCCGTAAAAGGGGCTTGTTTGATCGGTCGTGGTATCGACACTTTGGGTAAAATCACTAAGGTTTCTAACGATCTTAAACTAGCGCGCGGTATGTGCGGTTCAGTCAGTGGATCTATCCCTGCAGCTGTTGGCCAGCCGCAAATCCTTGTATCAAGCCTAATGGTCGGTGGGAGAGCGAAATAATGGATACTATTAAATCGAACTTCGAAAAAATTGCGAATTTGGCCCGTCAAGATGGCGCCAAGGTTGAAATGCTTGTCAGCGGCGGCGAAGAGTTGAGCATTGGTTATCAGAAAAAGAAGTTAGATTCTTTTGAATCTACGCAATCGCAGATGGCAGGCATCCGTGTGATCTTGGGCGCAAGCCAAGGTTATGCGTACACTGAAAACTTAAATGACGAATCTTTGCTGCGCACGTATCGCGATGCTTTGGCAAATGCGAAGACTGTGCAAAAGCAAGGTGCGACAGTTTCTTTGATGGCACCTAAAGCTATCACGCCGATGTCAAATCTGTATAACGTTCAAGATGTGCCGATGAATAAGAAATTGGACATCGCTCGCTTGCTAGAAGAGCAGTGTTTAGAAAAGGATCCGCGCATTTCAGCGGTTCCGTATTCCGGATACAGTGAAGTAAGCAGCTTTAAAAGAATTCTAAACTCTGAGGGCATGGACCAAGAGTTTAAGCAGAATTATTACTCTGGTTATGCTTATCCATTAGCGAAAGACGGTGAGTCTTCAAAAATGGATGGCGAAGGTTTCTTTGCCCGTTCTTTTGACGACATCAAAGTTTCAGAAGTGACTGAAAAAGGTGTTAAAAAAGCAGTATCGCGTTTGAATGCGACAAAGCTGACTACTGGAAACTATGCAGTTGTTATTGATCGCGATCAGTTTTCTACGGTTTTGCAGATGATCTATTCTTATTTCTCGGCAAAACAAGTGGATGAAGGCAAATCTTTATTCAAAGGTAAACTTGGTCAGAAGATCGCAAGTGATAAATTCCAGTTGTTGGATGATCCATTCGAAGCGCGTGGTACGGCGACTCGTCCGTTTGATGATGAAGGTGCCCCATCGCAAAAAACAGTTTTGTTTGAAAATGGTGTGCTAAAAAATCTTCTGACGAACTTAGAGTATGCGCATAAGATGAACCTTCCGCACACATCGCACGGTCGCAGAAGCCCGGCTTCTCAGTTGGAAATTGCTCCGACAAATTTGGTGGTGGCAAAAGGCACAAAGTCTTTGCAGGATCTATTAGCCTCCCAAACTAAAGTTGTTCACTTAACAGAGTTCGCTGGTGGTTTGCATGCAGGCTTTAAGGAATCCACAGGTGATTTTTCAATGCCGGCAGAAGGCTTCCTTTATGAAAACGGGAAGTGTGTAGGGCCGATTGATCAGTTTGTTATGTCAGGTAACGTTCTTGAGCTTCTTCGCGACATAGAGGACTTAGGAAATGACTATAACAAGCCGGGCAGTTCAATGATTTGCCCTGATGTTCTTATTAAGTCTTTAAGTTTCGCTGGAGCTTAAAAGTAATTTTTGCTTCGATACAAAAAGCCCAAGAGAAATCTTGGGCTTTTTTATTTCTGACATCGTTTGTTCAAACATCGTTTTATGTTTTTATAAAATCCCTTTAACCAAAGAGTGAGCTCTTCCCCTGTTCTATGGTCTGATGTTCAGACCATTTCCACGGAGGGATTAATGAGTAAGTATTTTTTGTTAGTGTTAGTTGTGCTGTTTACAGCGACTGAAGTGCAAGCCGGCTGGTGGGATAAGTGGTGGCCACCGGGAAGACGCCGCAGATCTCCACCACCATCAAGACCGCCAGCTCCAATTTCTTGTGAATATTCTCCAGAAGAAAAACAAAGAATCATTCCGATTGAATCAGAAAAAGCCTATGAAAGAACTCCGGTTTCTTATCCGGTAGAAAGATTCGACGTTCAGTCAGCGATGGTGACACGTCCCTGGTTGCGTGACTTTAGATATATTATTGTTATTAATAAGGCAGCGACGGGCAGAACGGCGCAATCAATCATGGTCTTTGAAGATGGGTATCCTATTTTACAAGATCGTGTTTCTACGGGCCGCGAAACTTTAGAACTGCGCCGTCGTCATGAGACTTGTTTAAAACAGCCGCCAAATTCCTATTATTCTGTAACGGCAACTGGGTACTATCCAATACAACAATTGATTGAAAACCACAGATCAGAATCTTTTGATGCGGATATGCCGTATTCAATGTTCTATGATCGTTCCTTCGGTTTAGCTCTGCATCAAGTGAACGAAGCTTTCCTATCAAGATTGGGAAGCCGCGCTTCAGGCGGATGCACGCGTTTGCGCCCAGGGTTTGCTGAAGAGTTGTTCTTTTTAGTTAAGAAAACAAAAGGGGCAGAGATTCCAGTCTTCAAAAAAGATGGATCACCAGTGTTATTGGAAAACGGTCAAATTAAAAGAACTAAAACTATTTCAACTAGTGATGGACGAAGCTCTGCCTACAGTGCGATTGTTATTATTCAAGACATCGTAGAGTAGGGTGATATGTTCAAATTTTCAGTATTCGCAGCCGGTTTTCTTTTGTTAAATCTCGTGGCCTGTTCTTCACTGCAAGAATGGGCTGTTGGGCAAAAACCTGAAGCGAAACTGAAAGAAGTCTTTATAAAAGAAGCAGACATGACCGGGGCCCTTCTGGTTTTTGTCGTTAACGTGCAAAACCCGAATAAGCATGATTTGAAAATTGATGAAATTGCTTATCGGGTTTTTCTTGATGGCAAAGAAGTAAGCCAGGCAAAAACGGAAAAAAATATTTTGTTGAAGGCTGAACAGGAAGCGGAAGTTCCAATTCCGTTGCCGATTAAATACTCGCAAATTTTTGATAATATTGCGGCCGCATTAACTGCGGGATCGATCACCTATAAAATTGAGGGGGATGCTAAGGTATCCCCATTTAGCATCCCATTTTCGAAGTCTGGAAAAGTGGATTTAAACTAAATTCTTTTTTCGTTATTTCTTATGGCAGCATCATTGGTCAGTTTGGTTAGAACTGATGGTGCTACTGCTGAATGAGACTCTGAGCCTTTTTTAAGTTCACTAAAGACCGGAGCGCTAGGCATTAATAGATTTGCCACCGCCATAAAGTCCGCCGTTAATTCAGGAGCAATGCCTTGAACTGCGATGGCTACTTTTGTTGGTAACGAAATATTTATCTCTGCCTGGCCGGCTTGCATGGCCTCGATGATTTTTCGCGCGGCTCTTTCTGCGCTCATAGTAAGAAGTGGAATAGAGTCCGCTAATGCAAACCACGAGTATTCTTTAGAGTGTTGACCGCGAAACTGCGCATGATCGACAGATCCTGTGCGCATTAAACCCGGGCACACAGTAGTTACATAAATATTATCTTTTAATAGTTCAGGGCGAATCGAGCGGGAATAGCCCACCAAGGCGAATTTCCCCGTGCAATAAGACGACAGATGCATCACTGGAACTTTTCCGCCGATGGAGCTTATGTTGACGATACGGCCGCCGCCAGTGGCTTTCAAAAATGGTCGGGCAGCTTCGGTGATATTGTATGAAGCCCAGAAATGAACTTTCAAAGATTCTTCGAAATCCGCCGCACTGAGATTTTCATAAGGCGACACTGTGATGACGCCAGCGTTATTAATGACAACGTCTATACGTCTAAAGTGTTCAAAACATCTTTCCATCGCCGTTAATGTTTGGCGCGGATTGGTTGAATCACAAACTTGATAGATCACTTCGGCTGTTGGTACTTCGAATTGAATTTGGTTCTGCGCTCTTTGCAGTTCTTCTTTGTCCCTTGCTAGTAAACAAACGGAAGCACCTTTTTTTGCAAGTTCTTTAGCTAAAACAAATCCCAAACCTCGCGAACCACCAGAAATCACAACCACCTTGCCTTCCATCTTCATGAAGCGCAGACCCTTTTTCAGTTGGTTGTAAGCAAAGTAAAGCAGCATTCCCATGCCGACGTTTCTCATCAAGCGACCGTTGGTTCTTCTGGTTTTGCGTTGGCGCATTTGGATCTCCTTTAATATTCGCGGTAATGACGGCCTCGGCGGCGGTCCTGGCGGATTCTTTCTTCCAAATCATCCGTGCCATAGTGGTATTGAAAATTTCGATTAGGATCGCGATTTGTTAATTGAATGGTGTGATCCCGCTCAAATCGGTCTTGAGGAATTTCGTTATAGCGATCTTGAGCGAAACAATCGGATTGATTGTACCGATCATCCTCAATGTCATGAGGACGGAAGCGTTCTAGCTCTTCTTCCTCTTCATCAGAAAGTCTATCGTCTTCTGCGCCTTCGACTTGTCCGTGGCCGCCATCGCTGTAGTTTGATACATGAAGGTGTTCCTTTTCACCGGGAACGCGGCGATGTCGTCTGTCGACTTTGACGTATTGTTCAGCACCATGGGTGCCGCGGTTTTGTGAAAAGTTGTCCTGGTTTCGTTTATTGCCATCAGACATAGTTCCACCCTTTTTTTATTTAAGAATGACTATGCAAATTCAAAACCAGATGAACTTCGATAGAAGTGATTTAGAAAGAAAGAAGGGGCATTTTTCTTTTAAGAAAAAGAGGAATGCCCCAAAGATTAGTTTTTATTTTTTAAAATGGCAGAAGCGATTTCGGTAAAACCTAAACCACCACGCTGACGACTCACATAAGTTGGTTTGTTAGAAATCTGATCGATGAAATTTTGAATGTTAGCAACGGCAAAGCTGTGGGGGAAGTAAGCAAACATCGGTTCATCGTTAGGGGAATCCCCGCTAAAGCCACAAAGATTTTTAGCTTCAGAGGCTATCACATTGAATTCTCTTTCTAGGAACCTTAAAGACATTGTTAGTTTGTCGTAACTGCCAAACCAGCCGTTGACGTGGATAGAGCTGACTTTGGCTTGAGCTCCGGCTTGGTTGAAGATCTCAACGATTTTTTGCACTTGATCCTTTGGCAAAGGGTTCACGTCTTCGCAGAAATCAATAGCCAGGTCCATCAAGCGGCAAAACTGATCGCTGGCAAGGTCACAGCCGGGAACTTGATTAAGAATTTGCGATTGAAGCTGCTCAAGCTTTAGGCGATTTTCTTTTTGAGTTTTTTCATCGAAGAAAAAATGGCGATGCATCTTACGATCATGGTAACGGAAGTAAAAGCCACCGTTTTCGCCAACGATGCCACTGACGGGCCAAACCCGAGCAATCATCTCGCACCAGCCAGCGGGTCTTCCTGTGACGGGGATAACGTGAATTCCCGCATGACGAAGACTCCATAATGCTTCATATGCTTCGGCACCAAGAAGACCTTCATCAGTCAGGGTGTCGTCGATGTCAGTTAGAAGAAATTTGAGTGAATGCGAGAATTCCAAAGTGTTTTTCATTTCTTAAATTTATCGGCATTTGGGATGGCTTGTCAAAAATTAGACTTGCACCGAAAGCCATTCGCCTTCATTTTTTGTCTATATATATAGTTCGGGCTGCAACAGTAAGGAACGTCATAATGGCAAAAAAAATGGATACTTCTGATGGTATTAAACTCGTGGTGGTCGAATCACCGACGAAAGCCAAAACCATTCGTAAGTTCTTAGGCAAAGATTATGTAGTTGAATCATGCATGGGTCACATCCGTGATTTGCCTAAATCTGCTAAAGATATTCCTGAAAAAGTAAAAAAAGAAAAATGGGCGCAGCTTGGGGTTAACGTAGATAAAAACTTTGAGCCTATCTACTGCGTTCCCAAAGACAAAACCAAAGTCGTCAAAAATTTAAAAGATAAACTTGAAGAAGCCGCAGAGCTTTACCTCGCGACGGACGAAGACCGCGAAGGGGAGTCGATCAGCTGGCACTTGCTTGAAGTGTTAAAGCCAAAAGTTCCAACTAAACGCATGGTGTTTCATGAGATCACCAAAGATGCGATTCAAAAAGCCTTGAAAGACACGCGTGAGATCGACATCAATCTAGTGCGTGCGCAAGAGGCACGTCGTATTCTTGATCGTTTAGTGGGTTACACTATTTCTCCGTTACTTTGGAAAAAAGTAGCTTACGGTCTTTCTGCGGGTCGCGTGCAATCTGTGGCTGTGCGTTTGATTGTTGAAAAAGAATTAGAGCGCGTTCGTTTTAAAAAGTCTTCTTACTGGGGTGTTCTTGCTGAACTTAACAAAGACGGCGTGAACTTTGAGTCTCGCCTTCAGCAGTACAAAAACCAACGAATTGCCACCGGTAAAGACTTTGATGGTTTAACGGGGCAATTGACTGCGGGAAAAGATGTTTTAGTTCTAGATGAAAAGATGTCAGCAAAATTAGCTGCTGATTTAAAATCAGGTTCTTGGGTTGTTTCTGATGTGGAAGAAAAACCAACCTTCAGAAAACCTGCAGCTCCGTTCATCACTTCGACATTGCAACAGGAAGCCAACCGTAAATTAGGATTAAGCTCTCGTGAAGCCATGCAAGTGGCGCAAAAACTTTACGAGCAGGGTTTCATTACCTATATGCGTACGGACTCTACTTTCTTATCAACAGAAGCGATCAATGCTTCTCGTGATGCGATTCAAAGTAAGTACGGTAAAGAGTACCTGACTCCGCAACCGCGCAACTATGCTGCAAAAAAAGTTAAAGGTGCGCAAGAGGCCCATGAGGCAATTCGTCCTGCTGGTAACCAATTTATGGATCCAGATGAAACGGGTCTTACTGGAACTCAGTTCCGCCTTTACGACATGATCTGGAAGCGTACTATTGCTTCGCAAATGGTTGATGCTAGACAAAAACAAGTCAGCGCTAAAATCCAAGTAGGTGATGCTTTATTCGGAGCTTCGGGAATGACTATCGAGTTCCCAGGTTTCTTGCGCGCTTACGTTGAAGGCAGTGATGATCCAGAAGCAGACTTGGCTGAACGTGAAGTGCGTTTGCCGGCTTTAAAAGTGAAAGATGGGGTGAAGGTTTCTAAACTAGATCCAACTTCCCATGAAACAAAACCACCTGCTCGTTATACAGAGGCAAGTCTTGTTCAAACCATGGAAAAAGAAGGTATCGGGCGTCCTTCTACATACGCTTCTGTTATCGGGACTATCATTGATCGTGGTTATGTTCGTAAAGCGGGGACAGCACTTGTTCCAACCTTCACGGCGATGATCGTTTCTAAACTATTAAGCAGTTATTTATCTCAGTACGTGGATCTTGGCTTTACATCTGAAATGGAGCAAAGCCTGGATAACATCGCTGAGGGTGACCTTGATTGGGAAAAATATCTTTCAAGCGTTTATAAAGGACCTAAAGGTCTGAAAGCGTTGGTTGATAGTCAGGAAGAAAAAATCAATCCTGACGACGCGCGTACCATGACTTTAGAAGGCATGGATCGTTATAAATTCCATGTGGGTCGTTATGGTGCTTATGTCACCACGACTCGTGATGGGGAAGATGTCAGTGCTTCGTTGCCTGATAATGAATCTCCGGCAGATATCACTCCTGAAATTGCTGAAAAATTAATTGATCAAAAAATCAATGGTGCTGATGCCCTTGGTAAAGATCCAACAACAGGTTTACCGATTTACGTTTTGAACGGCCGTTATGGTCCTTACGTTCAAATGGGTGATGTAACGCCTGAAGATGATAAGCCAAAAAGAGCGTCGCTTCCTCCGAACACTCAGCCAGAGCAAGTGGATTTACAGATGGCTTTAAGTCTTTTGTCTTTACCGAAAACTTTGGGTAACCACCCGGGCACTGGTAAAGAAATTAAAGCTGGTTTGGGTCGCTTTGGTCCTTTCGTGGTTCACGATGGCGATTATCGATCAATTCCTAAATCAGACAGCATCTTTACGATCACTTTGGAAAAAGCCCTAGAGATGTTGAGCCAACCTAAAAAAGGTCGCGGCAGAGCTGCGGCTTTAAAGGATCTCGGAGCGCATCCTGATACGGGTGATGCGATTCAGATTTTCAATGGTCCTTATGGTCCGTACATTAAGTGCGCGAAGGTGAATGTGTCTTTGCCAGAGGGTGCATCCCCGGACACTGTTACTTTAGAGCAAGCTATCGGTTTGATTAACGATAAAGGTGGCTTAACTAAAGGAAAAGGCAAAGCTAAGGCCGCAAAAGCGACGGGTAAAGCCCCGGCAAAAGCGAAAGCCGCGGCTCCTAAAAAAGCCTTAAAGAACGCTGAAGGTGCTAAGGAAAAAGCCCAAGCACTGGGTGTCAAAAAAGTGGTCACTCGCAAGGCTAAGAAGTAATTTGTTCATCCCCCTTTTCGCGAGGGGGATTCTTTGCTAAATTTGCTCCATCAATTTCTGTGGAGTATTTTATGAGCGATAGTCCCCTGAAGGGACAATTGGAATTGGGAATCAACCGCGCACCGGAAAAAGATCGTAACTTCGATCGCGGCGGGCGCAGTTTCTATTTCTTTGATTTCGATGACAACATCGCTTTCTTAACCACGCCTTTAATTCTGTTTCATAAAAAAGATCGCAGCGAAGTTAAAATCTCTAGCGGAGATTTTGCCCAGTATCACCAAACCATCGGTATCTCTGGTTTGTACGCTGATTATGAAATGGATTTCTGTGATGTGACGGGAACTTTCCGTAACTTCCGTGATCACGATATTTCTGAAGTGGAAAAGCTTTCGGGTCGCCAACAAATTTTCGTTCAAGATGTGGCGGGTGCTTTGGGTTTTGCTGACTTCCAGTGGAAGGGTCCTTCTTGGGAGTGCTTTTATCACGCTGCCTTTAACCAAAGACCTCTTTCCGTCATCACAGCCCGTGGTCACCACCCGAATACTTTAAAAGACGGCATTCGTGTGTTTGTACAAAAAAAGGTGCTTCCATTAGAGCCTAATTACTTAAGCATCTATCCCGTAAGCCACAAAGAAACTCGCATTGCCTTGGGTGATGCTGAGTTAAAAGAGGGCACTGCGGAATTGAAACAACGAGCTATCCGCGCCAGTGTGGAAAAAGCCATTGAGCTTTATGGCTTCAACGCTCACCACCGTTTTGGCATGTCCGATGATGACCCTAAGAACATACAATTGATCCTAGAGGAAATGACTCGACTTAAGACGAGATTCCCTGAGATGTCCTTCTTTATGATCGAAACTCAGCATGGCAATTTCATTAAGCATGAAGTGAAACATAATGGACTTCATGGAGATAGAGTAGAGAACCTCTCGCAACTTTCTTTCTTCGAGGAAGATCGACAAAAGTCTTAGAACCTTTCAAGAGTCCTAATTTATTGCTGCTATAAATTATTGAATGCTCCTTTCTGGATCTTTGCTATCCTATTGCAATCAGTTAGAGCTCTCGGGAACTGCGAGAGCGACATGGAAGGATCATCATGAGTTCGATCTCAAAAGGTGTTAAAGGTTTTATCATTGCTGGTTCATTAGCGGTTTCGTCAGTAGCATCAGCTCAGCTTAAAGACGGTTTGGAATGCCGTTATTTGACTGTGATTGAGCAAGGTTTCTTGGCTAATCACGTGAAATATACAAATCGCGATACTGAACTTCAGAACCGTGTGATTGAGCAATATTTAAAACGTTTAGATCCATCTAAAATTTATCTGACTCAAGCAGATGTTGATTTAATTAAAAAGAACGCGGGAAATGTTTTTGAGAAAACTAAGAACAGAGATTGTTCTTTCTTGGAAACTACTCAGAAAATCGTGCTTGAAAGAGTTCAAGATCGTGCGAACTTCGCTAAGAAATATCTTGGCAAAGAATTTAAGTTTGATGAAAAAACTGAATTCGCTTTCGATCCAGAAAAAAAGGCATGGCCGAAAGACGCTAACGAAGCCAATGAATATTTGAAAAAATATATTCAATTCCAAATCGGAAACTACCTAGCAACAGACATGAAGCTTGAAGAAGCTAAGAAAAATGTTGCGAAGAACTATGAGCGTGCTGCGAAAAGAACCCAAGAGACGACTCAAGATGATTTGTTTTCTGGTTACCTAGATTCTTTTGCTAGAGCCCTTGATCCTCATTCAAGTTTCTTTTCTCGCGATGTGCTTGAAGACTTTGAAATCCAAATGCGTTTGTCTTTGGAAGGTATTGGCGCGACTCTTTCATCCCAAGACGGTTTCACAGTTGTTGAACAACTTGTACCGGGTGGAGCTGCGGCGAAATCAGGGCAAATCGATCCTCAAGATAAGATCGTAGCTGTCGGCCAGGAAAAAGGTCCGATGGAAAACGTGATCGACATGGATTTAAAAGATGTAGTTAAAAAGATCCGCGGTGCAAAAGGCACGAAGGTTCGTTTAACAATCTTGCGTAAATCGGGTGAAGGCAAAAAACGTTTCGATGTTACTTTGACTCGTGAAAAAGTGAATCTAGAAGACGAAGCAGCTTCAATCACTTACGTTGATAAAGACGTTAATGGTCAGAAGAAAAAAATCGGTATCATCAACTTCCCATCATTCTATGCGGATTCTCGCCGTGGTGGTCGTTCTTCAGCAGCGGATCTTAAAAAGATCGTGAAAGAAGCAAACGACAAAAAAGTAGATGGATTGGTGTTGGATCTTTCCAACAACGGTGGTGGTTCGTTAGAGGACGCAGTTAAAATTGCGGGTCTGTTCTTCCAAACAGGAAACGTAGTAAAACAATCTTCTAAAAATGAAGGTCGTGCTGAATCAGCATTGCGTGATACAGATCCAGCGGTTGACTGGGCAGGGCCCCTTGTTGTTTTAACAAGCCGTATCTCTGCTTCAGCTTCTGAGATCGTTTCTGGTACTTTGCAAGATTATAGACGTGCGGTTGTCGTGGGTGGAGATCACACTTACGGTAAAGGCAGCGTTCAATCTGTCTTGCCAATTCCAAACAACCTTGGCGCGATCAAAGTTACTGTAGGGATGTTCTTTATCCCTGGTGGTAAATCAACTCAGCACCGCGGTGTTGATGCTGACATCATTCTTCCAGGCCCATTTAGCTCTGACGACATCGGTGAGAAGTCTATGGATTACTCTTTACCACCGAAGACAATCGAAGCTTTCCTTTCTCCAGACGCTTTCGTTAAAGATGGCCCGGGAAAATGGACTGAGATTAAGCCTGAGTGGATTAAATCGATCAAAGAACGTTCAAACGACCGTGTGGCTAAGAACGATGAATTTAAAAAGATTGTTGATGAGTTAAATAAAGCAAAAGCCCGCGGTAAAACCATCCGCGTGAGCGAAGTGCTAAAAGATAAAAACGAAAAAGATAAAAAAGAAAAAGCAAAGAAGACTGCTAGTAAGGCTAAGAAAAATGAAGAGTACTTGAAGCGTCCTGATATTCAGGAAGCAGAGAGCGTTCTTCTTGATCTGATTCAGTTGCAAGAGGGTAAAACCCTTGTAACTCCTAAGCAAGCTAGCGCTAAGTAGTTCTTTCTTTTGTTCCATGTAAGTTGTTGTTAGCCCGGTGTAAAAAACCGGGCTTTTTTTTGCTTCGAACGGAGAGCGGGCTTTGGGGCTTAAAGGCTTCTGTGGTCTGCTACTGCAAGAGCACGCCTTCCGGGCTCATTGCCGCCGCAGCAAAGCTGCGGTTCGCGCATCCTTGCGCCGGCAAAGACTCTTTCCGTATCAGACCACAGAAGCCTTTAAGCCCCAAAGCCCTCCGTGCTAAGCAAATAACAATCATTTTTAAATCTCTAAATATCATATATGGCGAAGAAAAGGTTCTTCGGCGTTTTCCGTTTGGGAGCATTGTTGAACTCTCTCGGGCAGAAGAAGATTCAAAAAAAGTTAGCAATATTCTGAATGAATCAGTGGTTGTCGGAGAGGCATTTTTTAGCTTTTGGTCGCTGGCGCCCCTGCCGGGAGCGGGTGCTGACTTACTAGGTTTTTGTAGGGAAGGCTGGTATTGATTGTGCGGCGTGTTGTTGGGTGGAACGTAGATGTTCATAAAGTTTTTTTCAATCAGGGGCTTTGGGGGATTTGGCCGTGACAATCCCTTCTCTTTTCGCTTAGATGGAGCCCGTTATCAGCACCTGTTCTTATGGAGAAAATGATGTCTAAAAAGACTACTGGGAAGACAGCGGCAAAAGGCGCTGCCAAGGGGACTGCTAAGTCGGTTTCTAAGGCTTCGGCTAAAAAAGCTTCTGCTGTTGTTAAGGCTGCAAAAAAGGCTGTTACTAAGAAAGATGATTTCGGCGGACTGTCGGAAGATATTTTGCTTCGCATGCATGACTTGATGGTTAAGTCGCGTGTGTTGGAAGAGCGTCTGATCAAAATCTATAAAGCGGGTGAGGCTTACTTCTGGATTGGTGGACCTGGTGAGGAAGCTTGGGGCGTTCCATTGGGAATGCTTGGGCGTAAAGGTCAAGGTTTAGAGCATGACTGGTGGCACTTGCACTATCGTTGTACTCCAACTTTGATTGCCATGGGTATGACTATGATTGATTCAATCCGTTTGATCATGAATCGTTCAACTGATCCTTCTACGGGTGGCCGTAACTTTGCCAATCACTATTGCTTCCCTAAGTGGAACGTGGCTCCTGTGACTTCTCCTATCGAAGTTCAGTATCCTTTGGCTTGCGGTACGGCTCATGCGCAGAAGCGTGCAGGTGGTAAAGCGATCTCTATCGTAACGGGCGGTGATGCTGGTACGGCGGAGGGCGATTTCGCTTCAGCATTGATTTTGGCTTCTCGTAAAGGCCAAGAGCTTCCGGTTCTAATCACTGTGCAAAATAATAAAATGGGTATTTCAACTCCGTTTGAAGGTCAGCATGGGGAAACTCATATCGCAGACCGTGCTCGCGCATTCAACATTCGTTCACGCGTGATCAATGGAAACGATCCTGTTGAGACTTACTTGGCTGTGAAAGAAGAAATGGAATACATCCGTAAAACGGGTAAGCCTTCTTTCATCGAGGCTCATACGACTCGTTTGTATGGCCACTCTTCAGCGGACGGTGCAAATAAAAAAACTCACATGGTTGATCCAGTGATGGCGTTTGAACAACGTTTGCTTGATGCTGGTATCTTGTCTGAAAAAGCAGTGAAAAAAATCTGGGAAATTTATGAATCTGAAGGCGTGATCGCGCAAGAACAAGCTCGTACAGAGCCAGTGCCGACTTCAGAATCAGTTTGGGATCATGTGTTTGTGAATAATGAAAATGCTGATTGGAGGAATTTCTAATGGCAAGTATTGCTCAGGCCATCAGAATGGCCCTTCACTATGGCGAAACGAATATGGGTGTTAAAGACATCTTTGGTCAGGACGTGGGTGCTCCACTAGGTGGCGTGTTCACGGCGACTCAAGGTCTTAAGACGGCTTGGAACTCTCCGCTAGATGAGCGTGGTATTATCGGCATGGCGATGGGTATCGCCATGGGTGGTGATAAGTGCGTAGCCGAGATTCAGTTCGCTGACTATATTTTTAATACCATCGACCTTCTTAAAATTGCTGGTAACACTTTGTGGTGCACGAACGGTCAAATGAATCTGCCGATGGTTGTGATGACTCCGGTTGGTGCGGGGATCTTCGGATCTGTTTACCATTCCCATTCGTTTGATGCTTGGGCTTCTCGTCTTCCAGGTTGGAAGATCGTTATGCCTTCAAACCCAGTCGACGCTTACGGTTTGATGTTAGCTGCAATCCAAGATCCAAATCCGGTTCTTTATCTTAAATCAAAAGCTTTAATGCGCCATAAAGGTGACGAGTTAATCCCAGGGGAGCCTGCGGATGAAAAAGAACTGAAAGCGATGATCGATAAACCAGTGCAAAATGCTGAAGGTTGGAAGCCTCGTTGGCCAGATCTTCAAGAATACATCGTACCGATCGGTAAAGGTAAGATCACTCGCGAAGGTGAACACATCACTGTGGTTACTTACAGCCGCATGGTTCATCTTTGTGATGAAGCTGCAGATAAATTGCGTGAAGAAGGTATCTCTGTAGAGGTCATCGATCTTCGTTCGATTTATCCTTACGACTGGCAGATGATTAAATCATCTATTGAAAAAACAGGTCGCGTTCTTTTTGTGAACGAAGACACTGAAGTGACTAACTTTGGTGAACATTTGGCTTACCGTGCGACACAAGAGATGTTCTATCAATTGATGGCGCGTCCACGCGTGCTTGCTGGTAAAAATCTTCCAGGTATCGGTCTTCATCCGAACCTTGAAAAGAACTCTGTTCCTCAGTTGCATGACATTGAACTCGCAATTCGCGAAGTAGTAGCGGAAGTGCCGTAATGACTAAAGAAGCTGTCGCTCATAGAAAAAAAGTTCGCCGTCGAATTCAAAGAAAAACCACCAAGGTTCACTTTGATAAGTACGAGCTTTATACTAAAGCTGTGCAATCTGCGCCGAACGATGTCGTTTTTATCAGAGACACCTTCAAGGAACTTAAAGGCCGAAATGCCCGTACATATCGTGAAGATTTCTGCGGGACTTTCGCTCTTTCAACTGAATGGATTAAACTTAATCCGCGCCACGAGGCGATTGGTATCGATCTTGATCCAGAACCCATGGCTTATGGTCGCCAAAACTATCTAAGTAAGATGAGAGCCGAACAACAGCGTCGTATGAAGCTGATTGAAGGCAACGTTCTTGATCCGAATCTGCCTAAGGCAGACATCGTTGCTGCGATGAACTTTTCTTATTTCTGCTTTAAGCAAAGAGACATGCTTAAGAAATATTTCGCCAATGTTCATAAAACTTTGAACAAAGACGGAATCTTCTTAGTGGATATTTTCGGCGGCAGTCAGTGTTATGATGCTATTGAAGACACTATTAAGCACGAAGGCTTCACTTACTACTGGGATCAAACGAACTTTGACCCGGTGACGAATGAAGCTCTTTTCCATATCCACTTCAAAGTCGGCGGAAAAAAGATCGAACAGGTTTTCACTTATGACTGGAGACTTTGGACGATTCCAGAAATTCGCGACATCATGGAAGAGGTGGGATTCAAAAAGACCCATGTCTATTGGGAAGGCACAGCCAAAGACGGATCAGGAGACGGCAACTTCACTCGTGTAGACCACGGTGAGGCTTGTGAATCTTGGATCGCTTACGTAGTTGCTGAGAAGTAGTTTCTGCTTCGAACGCGGGGATGGGAAAGGCTTTGGCTTAGGCCCTTAGCTTGGTGCCTATCCTCTACAGGCGCACGCCATCCGGGCTCGGTTGTCGCCGCGCCTTTGGCGCGGTTCGCGCCATCGTGGCGCCGACAAAGGCGCCTTTCGGGCTAGGCCTCAAGCTAAGGGCCTAAGCCAAAGCCTTTCCCATCCTTGTGTAACCAGAATATTTCATCAAACCTAAGGACCAAATCACAGTCTTCCTGTTGACGGAGAAGTTACATCTTTGGTTTTGGCCTTGGGATTGCTTCGTTAAAATTTGCGATTCATTAAGATGAATCAGACATTGTTTAAGTGGTTTTTAGGAGTGCTTTGCCCTTCGGGCGTGGTGCTTTTGGGCCTTTTTGGGCAATGGTGTTTATTTGTTTGTCGCTCTTTTTTGGAGGTTTGCATGTTCAAGGTGGCTTCATTAGTGCTGGGTTTATCGTTCATGGCCCAAGTGGCTGCGGCTAAGATTTTGGTTATTAGTGATATTGATGACACTGTTAAGGTGTCTCATATTCTTAGTAAAAAAGGAGCGGTTAGTTCGGCGGTGGATTCAGACAGTCACTTTGCTGGTATGCCGGATCTTTATCGTATTTTGGATTTATCTCACCAAGATATTGAGTTTCATTATGTCAGTCTTGCGCCGAAGCTTTTGATGGGTGGTCGTCACCAGGATTTTTTAGATAAGAATGGTTTTCCGATCACTGGTTTGCATATGAATCCTGGGGTTCGTCAGGATAAAGACTTGAAGAATAAAGTTATTCGTCAGTTGCTTGCAGAAAAGAAGCCTGAGCTTGTGATTTATTTTGGTGATAACGGGCAGTACGATGCTGTTGTTTATGATCAGATGGTTAAAGAGTTTCCGCAAGTTCCCTCTATTACATATATTCGTGAAGCATATTCAAGTAAGCTAGAATCCCAATATCCGACGATGCCTGGACAGATTGGTTTTGTGACGACTTTAGAGCTCGCAATTGATTTATCTCAGCGTAACCTGCTTCATGCAAAAGCTTATAAGCACATTGAACAAACTATTTATTCTCAATTGAATTCTGAAAATTCAATCGAGGTTGTGGGTAAAATGTTATTTCCTTGGTGGCAGGATTGCCGTGATTTCAAGTGGCAGTGGGATGTGAAAAATCCAACTGAGCGTTTGATCGAAATCAAAGACGTCATCGAAGAAAGATGCAGCAAGTACTAAATCAAAAGCCCTCTTTCGAGGGCTTTTTTATTATTGGAAATCAGATTTTTTAAACAGCGGAATTAGGTGAACTTTAATTTCTTCTAACTTCGGTTCTGGGAACTGCGGACCTCGGTGAATAACGCACAATACGTGGGAAATTTCTGCGCCGATGGATCTTAGGTCTGCAGTGGATAAAACCACCTGTCCACCGGTCGTAACTACGTCTTCAATCACGCACACTTTTTTGCCTTTAATCTCTAAACCTTCAGCAAATTTACATGTGCCGTACTCTTTTGCTTCTTTGCGAACAAATACGCATGGCAATCCAGTTTCAAGCGACAAAGCCGTCGCGATGGGAATGCCGCCCATTTCTAAACCTGCTAACACTTCTGTTCCTGGGGGAATTAATGGAGCCATTTGTTTGGCGATTTCTTTTAACAACAAAGGCTGGGCTTCGAAGCGGTACTTATCAAAGTACTCGTTAGATACTTGGCCCGAACGCAATTTAAACTCACCAGTCAGGTGGGCGATATCATAAATTTTCTTAGCTAGTTCTTGCTTTGTCATGGGAATCCCCTGGGGCATGTGGTTTGCCCATCTTAGGGGTTACTTCATACTGGATTCAAGCCATCTCTTATATGATTCGTTGATTCCTAAGACGTCTAGAGTCATCACGCAGGGAACCTCGTAGGGATGCAGCTCTAGCACTCTTTTTCTAAGAATTTCCTGTGCGTCAGGGGTGGCCAAAGTTTTTAGGATAAGTATATACTCAGAGCTTGTTTCGATTTTTCCATCCCACCAGTACATCGATTCCATTCCTGGAATAATATTCGCACAACCAATTAACTTTTCCTCTAATAGAGTTTTCGCTATGTTTTGTGCGACTTTTTTATCTGGGCAGGGGATATAGAGCAAAACCACGGATTAGCTCCGGCGAAGTTTTTGTTTGCGCAATTGCCATTGTTCTAAAGCAAACTTACGCATGTCTTCGACGTTATCTAGTTCGTCTACGATCTCAACGCCCAATAGCGTTTCAACCGCATCTTCCAAACTTACCAGACCTGCTACTACACCGTATTCATCCACCGCTAAGGCAATATGTTCTTTTTCTTTGATAAAGAAATCTAGAACCTGGGAAACGGTCATGCGCTCGGGAATACTTGAAATAGGCGAAACCATGTCGCCCACTTTTTTATCATGTTGGTCGTTGGATAACGCTTCATGGATCTTATAACGATAGGTCATGCCGATGATGTTATCTAAGTTGTGTGAATAAACTGGAATTCGCGAAAAACGCAAAGGTTTGTATTTCGCAAAAACCTCTTCCACCGTCAGTTCTTTATCTAATGCAAAGAACACTGATCGCGGGGTCATGATATCTGAAACATAGATCTTATCTAACATTAGAAGGTTTTTAATGATGTTAGATTCTTTACCTTTTAAGGTTCCTTCTTCGACACCCATTTCCGCAGTCATCAGAATTTCTTCGCGGGTGACTTCAGGGTCTTCCGATGTTTTTTGGAAAAGCTTGCCTAACCACTCTGACATAATCACAAGCGGGTAAAGCAAGATAATCATTAGTTGGATGGTGTAAGCAGCAAAGGGCACTAAGGCCTTCCAGTGGGCAGCACCGATGGATTTAGGAATGATCTCGGACAAAATCAGGATTAGAAACGTTAATACGAACGAAGCAATAGTCACAGCCTCTTCGCCATACTGAACTTGAATTTGGTAAGCGATAGCAGCAGAACCCATCGTGTGTGAAACCGTATTCAATGTGAGGATCGCTGAAATCGGACGGTCCAGGTTTTCTTTAAGATGCTCTAGAAGTTTCGCGCTTCGGCGGTTTTCTTTAACTAGAACTCCGATGTATGCGGAAGTAGAGCTAAGCAAAACGGCTTCTAGCATTGAGCATAGAAACGAAATACCAATAGTAAGAAGAAAAAGAACAAGTATCAGTGTCATGGTTGAAATAAGATAGAGTTAGAGAAATTGGCAAAAAGCCTACAATTATCCATAGTTGTTTAATTGTACCATAGCATCTGAGTGACCTGTCTATAACGCAACTTGCAACGTCGAGTTGTGTCCCGCCATATGCATTAAAAGCCCTTTTGACCGAGGGGACGTCTGTTCCTAAGCTTAAATTGTAGACAAAGGGAGGCACGATGAAAGTCTTGAGTTTAGCGTTGATGTTTCTGCTTGAAGTAAGCATCTGTTTGGCCGCAATTAAAACCGAAGTGATCAGTTATAAAGAAGGAAAGACCGAGCTTGAAGGTCATCTCGCCTACGACGATTCGATGAAGGGGCCTCGTCCTGCAGTGGTCATTGTTCATCAATGGAAGGGTCTTTCTGATTACGAAAAAATGCGCGCGCAACAATTAGCTGAAAAAGGGTATGTGGTTTTTGCCGCTGATATTTACGGCAAGGGTGTTCGTCTGACTGCTATGGAAGACGCAAAAACTGTGTCGAGCCAATATAAGAATGACGTTCCTAAATACCGTCTGCGCGTAAAGGCAGCCATCGATGAAATTGCTAAAAACAAAATGGTAAACCCTAAAATGATCGTGGTTATGGGCTATTGCTTCGGCGGGATCGGCGCCTTAGAGGCAGCTCGCATGAACTTCCAAGTGGTTGGTGCCGTCAGCTTTCATGGAGGCCTAACGACTCCATCGCCAGCCATGACGAAAACTGTGAGGCCCAAAATATTGGTTCTTCACGGAGCCCTTGATCCCAACGTACCTACGAAGGACGTAGAGGCCTTTATGAAAGAGATGAACGACGCGAAGGCTGATTACCAATTTATTGCTTATTCAGGGGCGGTTCACGCTTTTACGGACAAAAATTCTGGTAATGATCCTTCAAAAGGGGTGGCCTATAACGAAGCTGCTGACCGCCGTTCATGGCGCCATTTCATGGATTTCCTAGATGAAGTAGCCCCTGTGACTAAATAGACCCACAGTTCTTACTCTAGAATCCATCGGATCAGGATTGTGAAAAAATGGCAAGACAGCCCCCGTCAGCTGGCGGGGGCTTTTTCTTTGTGGTAAATCCCCACTCGCTAATGTCGGTATATCCACCGGCTCAATTTTCCATGAGGAGTTAATACCATGAAAGTATTTGTAGTTATCCTTGCAGCATTATTCTGCTTAAGCGCCCAAGCATCAATCGTTGCTGAAACTTCTGAAGTTTTAGCAAAGAAAAGTTCAAAAAAATCTGAACCAGCTCCTAAAGAAGACGAGCGTGGTGGTGAAGAGTACGATCCTCGTCAAGGTACTTACGAAGGTAACGATCGCGGCGGCGGTTCCTTCGACGGTGGTGGTTACGATGGCGGCAGCGATGAAGGTGGCATGATCGGCGAAATCTTCTTCGTAAGAAATTCAAAAACTTACCCAATCACTACGAACACAAAAACAGAAGATCGCGGTGATGTGGTTGTTTACACGACAACTGTTCAGGAAGACATCAGTGCTAACGAAAGCTGCACCACAGTGACAGTGGTTGTGATTGAAAAAGCGACAAATTCAATCGTTTCTTCAGACAGCAACTATTTCTGCAATAGCTATCCGTTGTAATTAAATTTTAGCGTTCAAGATGGCCTGTACTAGGGCCTTTCCAGTGGCCGTTCTTTTCAAGGACGGCCGATAGACCAAGCACAACGAGTCCCTATAGACACTGATTTGACTGTGCGCGGGTTCAATAGAACTTCCTGAATTCAATGCCACCCTTTTTGGTAAAATCGCATGACCTGCACCAGACTGTAACAGTGTCGCGATCACTTCTAAATTCGTTGAAGAAATCTTACGTGTATATTGCAGTCCTTTTTTCTGAAGTCGTTCCAAAATTACCTGAGTCTGGAAAAGACTAGGATCGTAAATAAGAGTGTCGCTGAGGGATCCTTTCTTTTTCCAAACAGTGACTTCATCCTGGCAAAGTTCCTTGATGATAAGATCGCCATGACGTTCAGGATTGATCACAAGACCAAGATCAAGAGTGTTATCTAAAATATCCTGCAGAACATTTCGTGATAAATCATGGTGAAGTTCCACGTTCAAGTCGCGGTGTTGTTTAAGGGTTTGCGATAAAAACGCAGGAAGCGTGTAACAAGCCACAGAAGGATGAAGTCCCAGGCGAAGGGTGCCTTTGACTTTATCTTCAAGAGAACCGGCGTTACGAAACATTTCTTCATAAAGTTTGATGAGGTTATCAGAGTACTTGTAAATCTGCTCTCCAGCAGAAGTAAGACTGACACCTTTCTTAGAACGTTCAAAAAGCCTCACACCCAACTGATCTTCAAGCTTACGAATGGCAACAGTCAGGGTAGGTTGACTGATGTGAAGTTCCTGGGCAGCTCGGCTCATATTGCCTAAGCGGGCCGTAGTCTTAAAGTATTTCAGTACATCTATATCCATAGATAAAAATAATCATAAATATCAATATTCATCAATTTTAATAATAATAGGAAATTGCTAAAAGCTCCTTATCACCTTTAAGGAGGGTAAAAATGAAAAAACTAAATTGGATCCTGGCTCTAGGCCTAACATTATGTGCAATGACCGCAACAGCAGAACTACGTGAGGAAGTAATCTCTAAAAAAGTTGTAGAACTACCTGTTGATCTATCAACTGCTGGTATCCGCTTAAGCAACGCAGGCTACGGCACCACAAAATTTGTTAAAATCCTTATTCCGCAATTAGCCGATCATACCCTTATGAATCACCGAAACGAAGGCGAATCAGCACCCTGTGTAGCAACCTTCCAAACATTCAAAGTAGAAGACGTAGTCCAAGGAAACCCAGAAGTTCTAACTGCGCCATTTACAATCGAAGTAACACGGCTTGTTTGGCCTGACACGTTCTCAAAAAAATGCTTCATGAGCTTACGTGAAAACATTTCGGCAAACGTCAGAGGATTCGAATTCATACACGAAAGACAAATCGAACTTCCAGAAAGATCACTAGAAGACTGCCGATAGATTGGAAATTAGAAAATTGAATCTAAGCCAAAAAGCCCAAGGATTGGGCTTTTTCTTTTTCCATTCTACGAACGAAGTAAAACAAAACTACCGTGGGATTTGCTTAGCTATGGGCTTTGGTGTCTCCCACGAAGCCGGCCTTCACCGGCGCCACGACGGCGCGCCAAAAATAGCAGGATGCTATTTTTGCGCGTAAGCCCCGAAGGGGTTGAGGGCAGGAGCCCTCAACAACCGCAGCAAAGCTGCGGCGGTGACTGAGCCCGGATGGCGCGCCAGCGTAGTGAGAGATACCAAAGCCCATAGCTAAGCAAATCCCCACCGAGAGCTTTGTTGATCCTATCTCCGACCGAAGAAAGGCAAAAAAAAGCCCAGTGTTTCCACCGGGCTTTTAAGATTAGATCTTAAAGAGAAATTACTTCTGCTCAGCTGCACGCTTAGCTTGGTATTTCTTAGCAAGTTCTTCTTGGATGTTGCGAGGTACTGGAGCGTACTTCGCGAATTCCATAGAGAATTCGCCTTTTCCTTTAGTACCAGAACGAAGATCAGTTGAATAACCGAACATCTCTGTCAATGGAACTTCCGCTTCGATAACAACGTTACCTTCGAAAGCAGTTGTACCAACGATAGTACCACGGCGTTGGTTGATTTGGCCAACCGCTGCACCTTGGTATTCATCTGGAACAGTCGTCTCAAGCTTCATGATTGGCTCAAGAACTGTTGGTTTCGCAGCAGCATACACTTCACGAAGAGCCGCCATACCAGCGATTTTGAACGCCATGTATGAAGAGTCGACGTCATGGTAAGCACCGTCTTCAAGAACAACTTCAACGCCAACGATTGGGAAACCAATCAATGGACCTTTAACAGTTTGCTCTTTGAAACCTTCTTCAACAGCTGGGATAAATTCTTTAGGGATACGACCACCGACAACTTTGTTTTCGAATTTGAAAACAGAACCGTCTTCTTGTGGAGGAAGAGGTTGGATTTTACCAACGATCTTCGCGTATTGACCCGAACCACCCGTTTGTTTTTTATGAGTGTAATCGTAATCAGCTGCTTGAGAAATCGTCTCACGGTAAGCAACCTGAGGTTGACCAACGATAACTTCACAGTTGAATTCACGCTTCATACGTTCAACGTAGATCTCTAAGTGAAGCTCACCCATACCAGAGATGATAGTCTCATTTGATTCCTCGTCACGGTGTACGCGGAAAGTAGGGTCTTCCTTACGGAATTTTTGAAGAGCTTTAGAGAAGTTGTTCGCTGCAGTTTTATCTTTAGGAGCAACTGCCAAGCTGATAACCGCATCTGGAACGTGCATAGATTGCATAGACGCATTCACGCGCTCGTCACAGAACGTGTCACCAGAAGCACAGTCGATACCGAACAATGCTACGATGTCACCAGCGTATGATGCATCGATATCTTCCATTTTATCAGAGTGCATACGAACTAAGCGAGGAATCTTAACTTGCTTCTTGTTCGACTGATTGATGATGAAATCACCTTTTTTCAGCGTACCTTGGTAAACGCGCATGTAAGTCAATTGACCAAATGGAGTTTCCTGAAGTTTGAACGCCAAAGCCACAAGTGGTTTTGTATTGTCTGGGTAAAGATCAAATTTCTCTTCGCCTTTGTTAAGGTCAAGAGCTTGTTCTTTTTTCTCAGCAGGAGTTGGCAAGTAGTAAGTAACGCCATCAAGCAAATGCTGAACGTTTTTATTTTTGAAAGCAGATCCGCAGAATACAGGAACTAGTTTCAAGCTGATAACACCTTTACGGATCGCAGCTTTGATTTCGTCCTGAGTTGGTTCTTCTTCCATCAAGAATTTTTCGCCGATACCATCGTCGATGTCAGCAAGAGCACCGATCATGATGTTGCGGTATTCTTTAGCTTGATCAACTAGGTCAGCTGGGATTTCGATTTCAGTGATTTTTTCGCCGTCTTGACCTTCATTGATGAAAGCTTTCATTTGCACTAGGTCAACGATACCACGGTGTTGGTCTTCCAAACCGATTGGGATCTGAACCATAACTGCATTCAAACGAAGTTTTTCGATCAAAGCATCTTTAACGCGGAAAGGGTTGGCACCTTGACGGTCCAATTTGTTAACGAATGCCAAACGTGGAACGCTGTAACGTTTCATCTGACGGTCAACAGTGATGGACTGAGATTGAACACCAGCAACACCGCAAAGAACTAGAATCGCACCGTCAAGAACGCGAAGAGAACGTTCAACTTCAACTGTGAAGTCCACGTGCCCCGGTGTATCGATTAAGTTGATTGTATAATCTTTCCACTGAACCTGAGTTGCAGCAGACTGGATGGTGATACCTTTTTCTCTCTCTAGATCCATGGAGTCCATTGTAGCGCCGACGCCATCTTTACCACGAACTTCGTGGATAGCGTGGATCTTACCTCCATAGAACAAAATACGCTCAGACAATGTGGTTTTTCCCGAGTCGATGTGAGCCGAGATACCGATATTTCTGACCGTATCAATATTCCACTTTTTGGACATAACTTTACCCTTCTTAATTGGTCGTTTTTATTGTTACTTTTATGAAAGTACTCGAAGTACCATCAAATATAATGAAGTGCAAAAGAAGATTCTAGGGCACCCGGTCGACGCAGCGCTACATTTATTTTTTTCAGAGGGGAATTTTGAGACGCGGTCTTTTAGTCGGGCTCGAAATTTAACTCGGATTTATTTTGAACTGGAAGTTCGAGCCATCTATCCTAATCCCCATGGTCGATTTAAAGCAGCTTTTAGAACAAAACTTTCCTTTCCCAGGCTTTCGCGGGGAACAGGAAGCTATTCTGCGTAAAGTTTGGGCAAACGAAGACCTTCTCGCATTAATGCCGACGGGGATGGGTAAAAGTCTGTGCTTTCAATTTCCAGCAAAGATCCGCGACGGCTTAGTTGTTGTGATTTCTCCACTGATCGCGCTTATGCAAGATCAGGTTTTCAAGGCCCAGGAATTGGGGATTTCAGCGACTTTTCTAAGTTCGACCCTGACCCGGGACGAACGGGAGCTGCGCCAAAGCCGCCTGGCAAAAGGGGAGTACAAGCTTTTGTATGTAACCCCAGAACGTTTTCGAAAACCTGAGTTTTTATCAGCCATCAAAGACCGTCTGATTCAGCTTTTAGCTGTGGATGAGGCCCACTGCATTTCCCAGTGGGGGCATGATTTTAGGCCCGACTACTCTCGCCTAGGTGAATTCCGCGCGATCTTAGGAAACCCGCCGACCTTAGCGTTAACGGCCACAGCTACGCCTGAAGTGCAAAAAGATATTCTTCAAAATTTGAAAATGGCAGAGGCTGAAATTATCTCTGCCGGTATTGAGCGACCTAACTTAGGTCTTTCAGTGCACGATGTTTACGGATTGGATGAAAAAATCCGCGCCATCGTAGGACTTCGGCATCAACATCCCGGCACTGCGATTATTTACTGTTCGTTGATTCAAACACTTAAAAAAATCTCGTCATCCTTACATCGCATGGGTGTGGAACACTTGGTATACCATGGGGATTTGTCGCCGCAGGATCGTAAGCGCAATCAAAAGAAATTTATCTCTGACGAAGCGCCATTGATGATTGCGACCCCTGCCTTTGGATTGGGAATCGATAAAAACAATGTGCGACTTTTAGTTCATACAGAAATGCCCAACGCCATTGAGTCTTACTTCCAAGAAGTCGGCAGGGCGGGGCGCGATGGCAAAGAATCTTTCTGTCATTTGTTTTACGATCAAGACGATGTGACCATTCAAATGGAATTTTTAAAATGGTCCCATCCAGAGCCTGAATTCATTCGCAAAGTTTATCAGCTGATCGAAGAAAAACGCATGCAAGTCGACCAAGATGGTTTTGATTTTCTTCGTGAACAAATGAATTTTAAAAACCGTCGGGACTTCCGCGTGGAAGCAGCCGTCAGTATTTTAGAACGCTGGGGCTGTCTTGAAAAGTCGGACGATCCATTCCCATTTGCCTGCGTGCATGAACCCACCGACGAGCAATTTAAAGCCGAAAACGGTGCGGAAATTTTAAAGGCACAGAATACCAAACTTTTAAAAATGGTTCAGTGGTGCACGCAAGACGCGGAATGCAGATTAAATCGCATCTATCATTATTTCGGTCACAATCACGAAACCCCTTGTGGAAAATGTGATTACTGTCTTTCGGCGGGGCAGTAAATGAAGTTACACTCTTCCGTTGCCTTCCCTGATCCCCGAGAAACTTTAGCTGAAGGAATTTTAGCTGTCGGCGGAAAGCTTGATGTCGGGACTTTGTATACGGCTTACAGCATGGGAATTTTTCCGTGGCCTCAACCGAATTTACCGATGCTGTGGTTTTCCCCCGATAAAAGGGGAGTTTTAGAGTTTAAAGATTTGCATGTGCCAGCGAGCCTTCAAAGACACTTAAGAAAAAATCCGCAAATTCAGTTCACAGTGAATAAAGATTTTCGTCAGGTGATTGAAGAGTGCGCTAAGCAACCTCGTCCCGGGCAAGACGGCACGTGGATTACTCCGGCGATGGTCCGTTCGTACATGGACTTTTTCAATGCGGGTTACTGTTTAAGTGTCGAAGTTCGCGAAAACAACGTCATCATTGGCGGTATTTACGGCGTTTTAGTTCAGGGTGTTTTTAGTGGTGAAAGCATGTTCTATAAAAAGCCCAATGCCTCTAAGTTGGCGCTGTGGTATCTCGCTGATTACCTGAAAAGCCAGGGCCATAAATGGATGGACGTGCAAATGGTCACTCCTGTGGTGGAAAGCCTTGGGGGTAAATACGTGGACCGTGAAACCTATCTAGGCATGTTAGAAAATCGCCACAAAGAGCTATCTTTAGGATCCCACCAGTAAGTGCCCAAAAACCGTAGTGTCTAAAGTTTAGGCACCAACATAGGCCTTCCCTTTGATTTGACCGGGGAATAAGGCTTGCACCCCCTAAATGTCATACAGGGAGTAGCAAATGTTTAAGGTATCTTCTTTTACAAAGTATCTTGTGGCTTTATCTATGGTAAGTCCTGCCATTGCTGGGGCTCAAACTAAGAAAGTAGAAAGACCGCCTCAATATGTGTTGTTTGCCTTTGATGGCTCTTACACAAATTCAGTGTGGCAATACTCCCGTGATTTTTCTAAGGACCAACAGCAAAATAGAAATGCTGACGTAAAATTCACCTATTTCATCAATCCAGTTTATCTTTTATATAAAGATACTACAGGTGCCGCTGATTCCCGCAGATTCTATCGCGCACCAGCTCCATATAAAGGTTCAGCGATTGGTTTTGGTGATAGCAAAGAAGACGTTTCAGAGCGCGTTGATCAAATGAACGATGCTTACCTTGAAGGCCATGAAATCGGTTCCCACGCCGTAGGACACTTTGATGGATCCGTGTGGAGCGAAGAAGCGTGGACTGCTGAATTCACAGAATTCTATACTATCTTGGATAACGTATTTAAATTTAACGGCCTAAGACCAACAAGCAAACAAAACCGCGGTCTTCTTTTCCGTAACGAGATTTATGGCTTCCGTGCTCCGCTTTTAGGTTTCAGCAAAGGCATGTGGCCGGTTCTTCCGAAGTTTGGTATTCGCTATGATACTTCTTTGAAAAACAATGAAAACTACTGGCCGACAAGAAATAAATTTGGAACTTGGGATTTCCCTTTAGCGCAGATCAAAGAACCAAATGGTGCTAGAACTTGGGTGTCAATGGATTACAACTTCTGTGTTCGTGATACAGCAAGCTTGCGTAAAGCAAATCCAGCAACAGATCGCTTGGGTGCTAACAAACCAGGTATTGACTGCTATAAAACTGTGACTGCAGAACAAAAGGCGCAAGTTAAAAAGAACATGTTGAACTTATACCGTACGTACTTTGCTCGTAACTATTACGGCAATCGTGCCCCTGTTCATATCGGTCACCACTTTTCTAATTGGATGAGCGGCGCTTATATGGAAGTGTTCTACGAGTTCGCTAACGAAGTGTGCTCTAAGCCAGAAGTTCGTTGCGGGACATACACGTCACTTATGAACTTTGTTGAATCAAAATCAGCTAAGGAAATCGCAGCTTACCAAGCGGGTGCTTTCGATAAAATGCCTGCGCCAAAATCTATGAAGATTGACCGTCACTGGGATCTGGCGATTGCAATGAAAGCGGACGATCAGAAAATGAATTTTGAATTAAAAGGCGCGGATGCGCAAAGACCAGGCTTGAAGCAAATCATTACGGTGAATGGCAAGAACACCGAAATCAAAGGTGAAATCACCCTAGAGAACATCCGTAAAATGGGTGCCTACGGTGAAGATACTAAGGTTCGTATTGCGGTTGAAGATCGCTTAGGTAAAGAAGTTCAAACAGCGACTTTCAAAGTAGAAGGTCTTGGTACAGATAAAGAGAAAATTTCTTCTGAGAACATCGAAGAAAAATGGAACGATGGTCATTTGGCCGGCGCCCATGATGAAGAAAATGATACTCACGGACACTAATGAATAAAATAATCGTTCTAGCTTTAATCTCAAGTCTGATGGCAGGTTGCGGAGGAGCCGCAACCACATCGGACTTTTTTGCTAAGAATGAAACGGCTACGGCCGGTGTGATTTACGGTGATAATTCGATCTCCGAAGTTAAGAAATCTGAGCCCAACAATTCTGTCAGCCTGGCTCTTATCAAAAAAGAAGACTTTCTATCTCTTAAAAACAAACAAGAAGGCTACCGGGTTTCAGATTTTATCTCTGAAGATCTTTCGTGGAAAGATCAACCGATCAGTGCTTTTTGCTCGGGCGTGTTGATTTCTGAAAACCAGTTTTTAACTGCAGGTCATTGTTTTGCTGAAACGAAGTGCGAAGAGTTCGTGGCTGCTTTCAATTATGACCTAACTGGCAAAGACATTCACGGGGTTGAGTGTAAGAAAATTGAGATCATTAAAAACAGCCTGGATGAAGAAGGCTTGGATTATGCCTTGGTTACTTTGACTGAAAAGGTGGCCATCAAGCCCGCAACTTTAAGTGAAAAAATGCTTTCAGAAAAATCCGCAGTTTATAGTTTAGGTTATCCATTGGGTGCTTATAAAAAGAAATCTGAAGGCCAAATCGTAGAAATTTCTGAAGGACTTTACCGTTCTGATTTAGATCTATTTACTGGAAATTCAGGTTCTCCGGTATTTTCTGCTGAAACCCATGAGTTGGTCGGTATTGTGTCCAGCGGCGAAACCGATTTTGAGGAAAATTCCGAAGGTTCTGGACCTGCGCGCATAAAACACTGCCAGATTGAAAGCTGCCGGGGTGAATTCATCACTCCTATTCAGAAAATCCTAGCCGATATTGCTAAAACAAACTAGTTTGTCGGCATATGCTTCTTATTAGTACCTATAAATTAGAAAAAGCTTTCGCCGGTAAAACCCTGTTTCGCAATGTCAGTTTAGGCATTGAAGACGGCGAGCGTGTGGGATTAGTCGGCCCTAACGGTGCCGGTAAATCCACGTTATTAAGAATTCTTGCCGGTCAAATGGAAGCAGACGCTGGTGATGTCACCGCGAAAAAAGGTTTGCGCCTTGGTTTCTTAGAGCAAACTCCCGTTTTCAAAGATAACGAAACTATTCTTGATGCGGTTCTTAGCAAAGCCCACGATCCGCACGAAGCTATCGCCAACGCCTATGAATGGATGGCGCGCTTAGAACTAACTCAATTCGGTGAAAGCTTTTTAGTTAAAGATCTTTCCGGTGGTTGGAGAAAGCGCGTCGCTTTAGCCCGCGAGTTGGTTCTAGAACCTGAACTACTCATGCTGGATGAGCCGACGAATCACTTGGACGTTTCAAGTATTCTTTGGCTTGAGGAATTTTTAGCGCAAGCTTCGTTTGCAACTTTGATCATCACCCATGATCGCTTGTTCTTACAAAGAGCGACCAATAAAATTTTTGATCTTGATCCTAAAAATCCCAACTACCTTCTTTCAGTTAAGGGCGGATATTTAGAATATCTTGAAGCTAAAGACCAACAGATGGCAGCACAAGAGCAACGCGAAGTTGTTTTAAAGAACACCCTTCGCCGTGAAACTGAATGGTTACGTCGGGGAGCTAAAGCCCGTCAAACAAAGCAAAAGGCCCGTATCGAACGTGCTGGTTCACTTAAAGATGACGTGCAAGAGTTAACACAAAAGAATGCAGCTCGTGTCGCTAAAATTGAATTTAAAGATGCTGATCGCAATCCGCAAAAACTGATTGAACTAGATCATGTCACTAAAGCTTACAATGGCCGCGTGCTATTTAAAGATTTCACTTACCTTGTAAATCCAAAAACGCGCTTAGCTTTATTGGGTGATAACGGTTCTGGTAAGTCCACATTGATTCGTATCATGTTAGGTGAAGAACAGCCTGACACGGGTCGTGTCGCTCGGGCTGATAAACTTAAGGTCGCTTACTTTGAACAGAATCGAGAGACTTTAAGACCTAAAGAATCGGTCCTAAAAAACATCTGCCCTGAAGGTGATTACGTTCACTATCAAGGACAATACGTATTTGCCCGCAGCTATCTAGAGCGTTTTCAATTCAATCGCCAGCAAATGGATCTGCCAGTAGAAAAGCTTTCTGGTGGTGAACAAAGCAGATTGCGTTTGGCCCAGTTGATGTTAAATGAAGCCCAAGTTCTGATTCTGGATGAGCCTACGAACGATCTTGATGTGGCGACACTGACTGTGCTTGAAGAGTCTTTAAAAGAGTTTAACGGTGCCGTGATTCTAGTAACCCATGATCGTTATTTTATGGATCAAGTGGCGTCGCAAATCATGGCCTTCCATAAAAGACCTGATGGTACAACGTCTTTAGAAAACTTCGCCGGGTACTTGCAGTGGGAAGAATGGTTTGAAGAACAAAAGGAACTGGAAGCTATAGAGCTTAAAAATACCGCGAAAAAAGAAGCAGCGAAAGCTAGCGGTAAACCAGTGAAGTTGTCCTTTAAAGAAAAGTTTGAGTTAGAAAACATGGAAGCGACTATTCAGGAATTAGAAAAGAAACTTGAAGAGTTGCAGGCCGAATCCGCTAAGCCTGAAATTGTAAGTCAGGCATCGAAGGTTCAAGAACTGTATAAGCAGATTTCTGAAACCCAAGAGAAAATTGACAAGAATTATAAGCGCTGGGAAGAATTAGAAAAGAAATCCAGTGGCGGCTGATGAAAAGCGGCCAAGCGACTGCGTTGTCGGGGGGGTGTCGTCAACCCCTCCGCCTTGCGCTTGACCACTTTTGATCAGCCTTGATTAATCCTACTGCACTTTTTTAAGAGTGAAGTCGCCTTGAAAACCCTGTTTGTTGTTTTGCCAAGAGCCTTTGTATTCGCCATTCACTAAAGTTCCGTCGAATGTGGCAAGGTAATCTGAACTGTGTTGAATCGAAGTTCCAGTGATAGTTAATACTGGTGGATTCAAATCAGTTTGATAATTTACTTTTAGATATAACGACACAGACCCAGCTGGATCATCAGCGCGATCAAATCGACCGATCAACTTAGGTACCTTTCCTTCTTTCACAACTTGCAAAGTGATGGTGAAAGTAAAAGTTGCTTTGCCACCTTTGATGTTAGCGCCAGTGTAAGTACCAGCAATCGCCTCATACTGTTCGCGAAGTCTTTCATAATATTCGTGTTCTTGATTGTCGCTGCCAGGTTTTTGGCGCTCTGCTGATTGCAGGCTGACTTTCAAAACCCCAACAAGACCTGACAATGATTTCACTTGGCCTTCGATTGTGTTACCGGCGATTTTCGCATTGATTGTGTGGACATCATCAGGGCCTGGAGTTTTATTTTCATTGGTGAAAATCAACTCGGAAGTTTCAGGGATATAACGGACGCGTAAATTTAAGCCCGCACTCGCTGGGTTGATGGCTTTATAGTTCGCGCGCAAAACCACGCGGTTTGTATCTTCGCCATTTTGATTTTGGCTATCCACTTCTTCTAACGTGAACAAAGTTAGTTCGATGTCTTTTTCAGAATTTCCAGTTGAAAGTTTACCGGCGTACGTACCGACAACAGAGTTGTACTTGCTTAATAGGCGGGCGCGCTCTTCAGCTTCTTTTGCATCACTTTTGCTAGTGTCCTGGTCAAAGGCACAAGCGGTAAGGCTAAGTACACCTAAGATTAGAATTAATTTTTTTAACATCTTAAACCCCTCTTATTTAGCATCCGCAGATGGAATATCATCTGGGATCAATTCGTCTCTGACTGCGGCCCATTCGTTAAGGGCGATGGCGTAATCACCCAGTGCGCGATAGTATTGAACTTCAGAGTCGAAAAAATTATTCATTGCAGTAATCAGAATAGAAATGTCCGTACGGCCTTGGTTGTAAGAGCGGTTTAGCTCCTGCGACGCCTTTTCGCGGAATTCCCTTTGTTTCTTTGCGCTGACAGCGATGGCATAGTTGGTTTGAACTTGGCGTTCAGACTGGCCTTCGATATCTGTAGCTTCCTGGATTTGACGTTGCAAACGAGTTGCTTCTAAATCCTTCGTTAGCTTTTTATTGATGATCTGTTCATTTTGAATGTCAGAACCAAAGTTGTATTGGAACTTCAGTCCCACATAGTATTTCGGGCGGGTGCCTGAAGCTAACTCTGAATAAGAACCTTCTGAAGATTCATCCGAACCAGAAGTATACACGCGACCCACAAAATTCAATGTTGGGTAAGCCAATGATTCATAAGCATCAAGATTTTCTTCAGCTGCTTCAACTCTTAGTTTTTGCGAACGAATGCTGCGCAAGTCTTCGATTTTCTTTTGTACTAACTTTGGTACCGCGGGGATGTCTTGAGGGATTTCAAACGTGACTTCCGTCGTTGGATCTAAAGCTAACAACGTTAAAAGATTTTCGCTGTTTTTTAGATAAGCGACAGAAAAAGACTTTACTCTTTGTTCGCGGGATTCCATTTCAGCTTGAACCTGCGGAAGGTCCCCGGGGTTTGAATAACCAAGACCCGTTTTTCTTTTCACCGCATCAACCAACTTTTTATAGCGATCACGGGAAGCAACAGCTTCTCTGAAATTTTCTTGGGCTACGTATGTGTTCCAGAACTGACGGATAGATTCTAATACAACGTCTTCAAGTTCGTTGGCTCTAGCGATCTTGTTAGCTTCATAAGTAAGCTCTGCAGCATTCACGATCCCGCGATCAGCAACACCAAAAGAGTTGCCAAGAAGAGCTTGTTCTAAAGTTAAGCCCGCCACATCCAAAGTTTGTTCAGATGGCGGAGGACTTGTGGGAATGGTATCAAAATCAACTTTTTGCGATAGACGACTTAGTTCTAATCCTAACAAAGTTCCTGTCGTAAAGGGCTTTTGTAAAGTCGCTGTTGTTCTAAGTCGTTCATACTTTGCAGTGTTGCTGCTTGTAGATGAAAGAAGGCCCGCTGATTTATCGTATTCAAAACCAGTCTCGACCCCTAATTTCCAGTCATAGGCTGATAAAGTCAGTGCCGGTGTTAAGCGGAATTGTTGGTATCTTAAGTTCACCTCCAAAGCTTTTGGGCCTTGTTTTAAAACCAGCTCTGCCACAGTTTTTTGTGACAAGGTGATTTTCTTAGGTGTTTGCGCCCACGCCGTGATGAATGTGCATGATGTAATGAGGGCTAAGAATATTTTTACCATGTGATTTTAGTTCCTAGTTCAAAGTTGTCTTTTTGAAGTGCGATGTCAGAGTTGTCTTTGAGTTGTCTTTGGGACCATTCGGTGAACAGGGACCAGTTTTTACCGACAGTGAAATCTAAACCGTAGGCCATCGATTCATAACCCGCAATCTTAGAGAATGTCGCATAATCATTGGCGCTTGCTTGGGTGTAGTTCAAAGTTCCGAATTGAGGAGAGAAAGTGAAAGCCAACCATGAAAGTCGTGCCCACTGCAATTGAAGCAAAGGCCCTAGGCTTAAAAGACTGGTGTTCAAACGAGCATCGTTGATTTTAAAACCAGACGATAAGGTCACATCTGTATCTTGAGAAGCAATAGAAGCTTTAGCGCGAAGGCCGGCCTTCCAATTCAATTGTTTGATGCCGTAATAAGGTGTTAGGGCGCCAAACTCAAAACCTGGCATTACCGTTTCGCCGTTTTTCGCTAGATCAAAAGATCCAACTCCGTCTTTCTGTGCTGTTCCTGCAGGTTGAAATTGTTGTGCAGAAAAGCCTGCGAAATAATTCCAACGACGGGTGATAATTTCAGGACGCGGATCTTTCAAAGTAAGCATTCCAGCGACTTGCGCGTCGGTAGCTGTTTGAACTGTTTTGCCTTGAATTGAAGATTCGGCCAAAGCCTTTTGACGTAAAGATACTTCGCTCACTGCGGGAGCTGCGTAACTAAAAGAGCAGGTCAGAATAGCTGCTGGGATCAATATCCACTTCATTATTTCACCCCTAAAAATAATAGAACTCGTGGGTCAGGAATAGTCCGCACATCAGGGCCTGTCAACCTCGAGTTGCTGATTTGGGGACCTAACAATGAAATCGATTTTTCCATATTGTTTCAATAGTTTGAGAGCATTGTGTTGAATGAAAATCGTAATGACTATTTTACACGGATTGCCTACAGTGGCGGGAGTTTAAAGAGGTAGTGATGAGACTCTCAGATATTTCAATTAAGAACCCGGTGTTTGCTTGGATGTTGATGTTCGGGTTGATGATTTTCGGTCTAATTTCATTTTCACGCATGGGCGTAAGCCAGCTGCCAGACGTGGATTTCCCGACAGTGAATGTCAGCGTCACAATGAGTGGGGCGGCTCCGGAAGTCATGGAACTTCAAGTTGTCGATCCAATTGAAAGCGCCTTGATGACGGTTGAAGGGATTCAATCGATTAAATCAAATAGTAAAACGGGATCAGCCTCTATCACGGTCGAATTTGATTTGGATCGCAACATCGATGTGGCTTTGCAAGACGTTCAAGCTAAAGTCGCTGGTGTTCAGCGTTTGCTTCCAGACGATGTGGATCCGCCAACTCTTTCTAAAACAAATCCTGATGACCAACCGATTCTGTGGCTGGCGCTTACGTATGAAAAGAACGATCCAGAATTCATGATGCGCTATGCGCGCGATTATTTGAAAGATCGTTTCACAACGGTTGAAGGAGTCGGTGATATTTTCTTAGGTGGTTACACGGATCCTGTGATGCGCGTGCACGTTCGTCCTAAGGATCTGATGCGCTATAATATATCTGTTAACGACGTTATGGATGCCGTTAAAAACGAACACTCAGAACTTCCTGGTGGATACATCACAACCGAAAAAAAGACTTTCAACGTAAGAACCTTGGGTGAAGCGAAAACGGAAGATGAGTTCCGTTCCATCGTCATCAGCCGTCGTGCCGGTCAAACTGTCGCGGACCCAACGAACATGGTTAAGATTTCTCAAGTTGCAGATGCAAGCCTTGGCCTAGATAAGATCGAGCGTCTATCGCGCTTTAACGGTCTACCTGCGCTGGGTTTAGGTATTCGTAAGCAGCGTGGCACAAACGCCGTATCTGTGGCGCAGGCAGTGAAAGAAAAAATCGACGAGATTCAACCGCAACTTCCTCCGGGCATGAAAGTGCAAGTGAACTTTGATAGTACAAAGTTCATCGAACAATCCGTGCATGAGCTTAATAAGCATTTGATCTTAGCTGTTATTTTTACATCGCTTGTGTGTTGGATGTTCTTAGGAAGTTGGTCTGCGACCTTTAATGTGTTGTTGTCGATTCCAACCTCACTTCTTGGTGCGTTTATTGGTCTTTACTTCCTTGGATATACTTTGAACATGTTCACACTGTTGGGTCTGACGCTGGCGATTGGTATCGTCGTGGATGATGCCATCATGGTGTTAGAAAATATCTTCCGGTATAACGAAAACGGCCGGGGACGAATTGAGTCTGCTATCTTAGGTGCAAGGGAAATTTCTTTTGCCGCCATGGCAGCCACCGCTGCAGTTATTGCGATCTTCCTACCAGTTGCCTTCATGAAAGGTATTATCGGTAAGTTCTTTATGCAATTCGGTGTGACGATTTCTTTAGCGGTTTTCTTATCGCTAGTTGAGTCTTTGACGATCACACCAATGCGTTGCGCGGGTTTTGTGCATCACGGTGAACGTAAAACAAAACTAGGTCGTGGTTTTGAAGCCTTCATGGAAAACTTGAAATTCGTCTATGAAAAATACCTTAAACTTTCTTTGGCCCATCCTTGGAAAGTATTGGTTGGCTCGCTGGTGTTCGTAGCGTTGTCCTTCATCTCTATCAAATTCTTGAATAAAGAAATGAACCCGGCCCAGGATCAAAGCATTTTCTTAGCGCGTTTAGTTTTGCCAGTGGGAACTTCGCTTTCCCATACAGACGCGCAAACGAAAAAAGCTGAACAGTGGTTCCTATCGCGTCCTGAAATTAAACAAGTTTATGCGGCTATCGGTGGTTTTGGTGGCGGTGTTTCTGATTCCAACATCACGATGATGTTCGTGACCATGAAAGATAAAGGCGAGCGCGGTAAAGATCCTGAATCAGGAAAAGAACTTAGCCAGCAGGAATTCATGCAAGTGGCTCGTAAAGCTTTAGCAAAAATCGAGGATGTTAGACCGATCTTGATGGATCTATCCCAACAAGGTTTCGGTGGCGGTCGTGGTTATCCGATTGAATTTACGATCTTAGGTTCTGATTGGGATAAGCTCGCGAAATACACAGAAACCATGATGAAGGAAATGGAAAAAAGTGGCCTGATGGTGGACGTGGATTCCAATTACCTTTTAGGTATGCCAGAAATCCAAGTGAAACCAGATCGGGTTTCAGCAGCCCAACATGGGGTTAGCATTAACTCTATCGGTACAACCGTCAATGCGCTGATCGGGGGCGTGAAAGTAGGGGAGTTCCCACAAGGCGGACATCGTTACGATATTAAGGTGAAGCTTGTTGATCAGGGTGATCCGATGAATGAAATCAAAACTTTGTTCGTTGGAAACAGCCGTGGAAATCTGATTCCGTTACCAAGAGTGACGAAGGATGAAGTGGGTTCAAGCTTACAAGCGATTTCTCGCGTGAATCGTCAAAGAGCGATCACGGTGACTGCGAATATGAAACCCGGCGTTTCTCAACAAGCGGCCATGGCCTATGTTGAAAACAAAGCTAAGGAAATCCTTGAGCCAGGTTATATGATCGATCCAGGCGGAAGTTCTAAAACATTTAAAGAATCCTTCCAAAGTTTGATCTTTGCTTTGGTGATGGGTTTAGTTATCGCTTACATGGTACTAGCAAGTCAGTTTAACTCGTTCATCGATCCAGTGACGATTCTGATGGCATTGCCATTCAGCTTTAGTGGGGCTTTCTTTGCGCTGCTAATGACGGGACAGTCGTTAAATATGTTCTCGATGATTGGGTTACTATTATTGATGGGGATCGTGAAAAAGAACTCGATCTTACTGATTGAGTTTACGAACACCGTACGTGACCGCGGAACCAGAGAAGCTATTAACGCTTTAATCGAAGCGTGTCCGATTCGCCTTCGCCCTATCTTGATGACCTCTGTTGCGACTATCGCAGCGGCGATACCATCAGCGACAGCAACGGGAGCTGGCTCAGAAACAATGCGTCCAATGGCGATTTGTTTGATCGGCGGGGTTGTGGTTTCAACAGCACTGACGTTGTTCGTAGTTCCAGTGGCCTACTTGTTGATGGATAAATTCAAACAGCGCGATGTCGTTCGTGAAAAAACCAAACAGGCCTTTGCGGCGGTGGGAACTGAAGCTCTTGAATAAAAAAAAAGCTCCTGCAAAGGAGCTTTTTTATTTCCACAATACAGAGCGCATTGAAAGACTGCCTAGTTCATATCCTTCATAAGGATATGAAATCGAGTCCTCAGGGGTCGAAGCACCATAACAATATAAAAGCGGTAAATAGTGGTCAGCTGAAGGAACACTAAGACGGTCGGCTTCCTGATTTTCATCTAAGTACATTAGTTTATAATCTTCACGATTTTCTAATGCAGCCTTTACCTTTAAATCAAATTCCTTTGCCCAAGGGTAAACTGCCTTTTGATCCTTCCAATTTATCAAACGTAAATTGTGGACGATGTTGCCGCTTCCCAAAATCAGTACGCCTTTTTCACGCAACGCCTGCAGCTTGCGACCGATTTCCACGTGGGCTTTAGGATCTTTTTTAACATCAAGGCTTAACTGGTAAACGGGGATATTGGCTTCAGGGTACATGTGCAAAAGAATAGACCAAGTGCCATGATCATAACCCCATTTTTCCGTAAGAATAGCATCACCACCAACTAGCTTCTGAGTTTCAGCTGCTAATTCGGGTGCGCCCGGCGCGGGATAACGAATATCAAATAGAGCTTTTGGAAATCCATAAAAATCATGGATGGTTTGCGGATTTGCCGCAGAAAGAATTTGCGTGCCAGTGGTTTCCCAGTGAGCAGACACTGCAAGAATAGCCTGTGGGCGAGGAATTTTCCCCGCCAGCTGATGAAGTCCTTCCGTGAATGGATTTTTATCCAAAGCATTCATCGGGGAACCGTGACCAACAAATAACACAGGCATTTTAGTCATAACAATTAACCTTTTTTATCCAGCGGTTTGTTTGCTTGAATTTTCAAAATCAAAGTCACTTCGTCGCCAATTGCAGGACCCGCTTCGATCATTTTACCCCAAGTTAAGCCGAAATCTTTGCGATTGATTTTTCCAGTCGCGTTGAAGGCTACTTTATGGTTTCCGTAAAGATCTACAACGTCACCTAGGTACTTCACATCCAAAATCACTTCTTTAGTTTTACCTTTTAAAGTCAAATCACCAACCAGTTTTAGTTTTTCCGGTGTTCCTGAAATCTTTTTTGTGACAAATGTCATTTTTGGATTTTTAGTAACGTCAAAGAAGTCAGGGCTTTTCAAATGATCATCACGATCTTTGTTAGATGTATCGATAGTGCCAACATCCACATTCAAATTAGCTGATGATTTTTCAAGCTTTTGATCCACTGTAATGGTGCCATCAAATTTTGTGAAACGACCTTCAACTGTTGAAATCACCATGTGAGGGATTTCAAAGCCAATTGTTGAATGGGCGCCATCAACGCTATAGCTTCCGGCAGGGATGGTTTTACCTGCAAATGCAGAAAGGCTTGCTAGCGTGATAAGTGATGAAAGAATAAGTTTTGTCATATGTTTTCTCCTTAGGTTCATTAATTGAACAAGATTAGTATCGAAGGATTTTGATTATTGCGGTAGGTGACGGATTCGGGATATACTGTTGCATATATGGAACAATTAGATTTAAACCAAATTCGTACCTTTGTGAGACTTGTCCAGACGGGAAGCTTTACCAAAGCCGCTGAGGTCCTGCGTCAGCCTAAGTCTAGGGTCAGTCGCCGTTTGGCCTCATTAGAGAGAGATTTAGGGGCTCAGCTGATCTACCGAACTACGAGACAATTTCAATTGACTGAGGTGGGCCGGAATTTTTATGACCGCGCCAAAAATCTGATCGAGGGTTTGGAGAGTCTTTCTAATGAGGTCAGCGAGGGAACTGCCGAAGTCAGTGGACTTATCAAGGTCACCGCTTCTGATGATATGGGTGTAAAGCACCTGCCCACGATTCTGGATGAGTTTTCGCGCTTGTATCCACAAGTTCGTTTTGAGCTGCTTTTAAGCCAAGCATATGTCGACTTGGTGAAAGAATCCATAGATGTTGCGATTCGAATTGGCACCCTAAAGGATAGCTCTTTAAGAGTAAGAAAAGTCGGAACGGTAAAAAGTATAATCGTTGCCTCCCCTGGTTTTATCGAAAGATACCGACATTATGAAGATCTGAATCAGATCGAGAAGTTGCCTTTTGTTGGCATGACTTCAATGCAAAAAATTGAAACGTTAAAAGGAAGCGACGGCAAAAAATTTTCGTTCAAGCCGAATCTTTCATACAGCGCCAACAACCCAGCTATGCTGGTTGAGCTTGCTTTATTGGGAAAAGGTATTGCCTATGTTCCCGAGTTTTTATGCGCTGATCACATAAAATCGGGAAGACTATTGCACATTCATAGAAATTTAAGAGGAGTAGAGGCCGCGGTAAACATTGTAACTCCCGAACAAAAAGAAGTTCCATTGAAGGTCAAAAAGTTTTCAGAGTTTGTCGGGAAAAGATTAAGGGACCTATTAACGACCACTTAAGAAAACAGTCTTAACAACATTTTGTAAAGGCCAACATACTCAAAGCGCAGTAAGTGCCAAATGATTGCGCCCCAAGCGAAGCCTAGGATCGCCATCAAGGTCAATTGCGGCGCTGAAGCCAAGCTAAAGCTTTCTTTAGTGCGGTTTAAAAGACCATCAATCTCGCTGCGATCTTGGGTTTCTTTGAACTTCCGCGCTAAGCCTTGGGCAAGCACGATTCTTTGTGACATTTCTAGCTTATAGAAATGCACACCCACTAAGGTTCTTTGTTCTGTGATATTTTCTAAGCGGGTTACGATGCCATAACAAGCCATCTGACGGGAACCGGGTGGAGTGAATTGAATTTTAATAACTTCACCTAATAGCGGGCAAAGATCATCCGGCGCGGTGAACGCTAAACCAGTCAAAGACACATTTTTGATTTCAGTGCCTTCTTCCCAAGGAACTTGTTTGGGGCCGGCCACACGAACTAGGCTGTCGTCCTCGGTATTGAGGATGTAACGGGGTGAGCGACCGTGATAGCGTGCTAGACTTGTCATAGTCTACTTTTCGGCGAAAAGGACCTCAGTCTGAAGCGGGAACTGGAAGACGGAAGATAATTTTTCAGTCTCAAAATGAGAAACTAGAAATGCTTCCAGCCTTTGAATTCTTTAATTTCCTTTTGCGCGTGGGAATCCGTTAAAAAAACTCCGGGCGAGTTTGTGAACTGACCAATTAATTTCCAGTCTTGAAACAAACTGTAATCATCTGGATGTATGGCCATCAAAAGTTCATAGTCTTCGCCACCCCAAAGTACCAACTCAGTTACAGATCGCCCAAGATCAATTGCTAATTGAGCAGTTTCTTGATGCACCGGCAGACTTTCTTCAAAGATATGAAGCCCGCCATTTTCAGGGATAAGCTGTAAGGAATCGTTAACAAGGCCATCACTGCAATCCATCAGGGCATGGATTTTTTGATGGTTCTGTGAAATTGTTTGCACAAGATCAAGTCGCGGTAAAGGCTGAGTGTGTTTTTTCTTAGCTTCCTCATAGCCGTTAATATTTTTATTTAAAGCCAAAAATCCAGTGTACGAAAGCCCTAAGGGTCCGCTGCTTAATAGCAGGTCACCTGACTTCACACCTTTTCTAGTCAAAGGGTGTTCACAGGAACCATAAACGCTGACGTCGATTGAAATCTTGTCAGTGGATGCGGTGAGGTCACCTCCAATGACTTCGCAACCGTGTTCATCTGCAAGGGCGACCATGCCTTTATAAAAATCGTCAAGCCAAGATTCTGTCGTGTATTTCGCTGGCAGGGACAAAGAACACTGGATAAAATGGGGCCGGGCCCCCATCGCGGCAATATCACTTAAGTTCACGGCCAAGGATTTATGTCCTAGGGAATAGGCACTGCAATAGTCAGTTTTAAAATGCACGTCTTCGACCATCATGTCCTGGCAGATAACGGAATAACCAGGGAAGTTTTTAAAAACAAAAGCGTCATCGCCTAACGGAACGACGGTGTTTTTATTTTGACGCTGGACCCGATACTTTATTACGTCGATCAGGTTCCATTCTTTCGGAGTATTCTGCATGCCGTTGTCCTTGGAAGACATTGCCAAAAAATTGGCTTTATTGTGAAATATACGAAGGAAGAGTCAAGGAGGATTCTTTGAATACGCCAAAAGTGGCTTCGCAAAAACGAACGTCAAAAAAGAAATCATCTCGCAAGCCGAAGGTTGTCGAGCATCCTCTGTCGTCTGAAAGCTTATTTAGCAGCCGTGAAATTGGTTGGCTTAATTTCAATCGCCGCGTTTTGGCAGAAGCCGAAGATGTTAGAAACCCGCTTTTAGAGCGAGTCAAATTCCTAAGTATTTCGGGATCTAACCTGGATGAATTTTTCATGAAGCGCGTGGGTGGTTTAAAACGCCACGTAGCCTATGGAATTTCTCCGCGTTCTGCTGATGGTAAAACTCCACTAGCGCAACTTCAAGAGATTCGCCAAGTGGTTAATCCCATGCTTTTGGATCAGGCGAATTGCTTTAAAAAATTGCTCAAGCCTGCTTTGGAAAAAGAAGGCATTCATTTAGTAAATTGGAAAGATCTGAGCGATAAAGAAATAGAAACCATTAAGAAATATTATATCAGAAATGTATTTCCGGTTTTGACGCCGTTATCGGTGGACCCTGGGCATCCGTTCCCGTTTATTTCAAATCTTTCTATCTCATTGGGTGTGACGCTGAAGCATCCTCACAGTGAAGATAAATTATTTGCCCGCGTAAAGATTCCGAAAGTATTGCCTCAGTGGATTCCGGTAGAAGGAACCCCCGGTAACTTGCGCTTTGTAAGTTTGCTTGAGTTGATTAAGGAAAATCTGGATGATTTATTTCCTGCCATGCAGGTTCTAAATGTAATGCCTTTCCGTCTAACGCGAAATGCAGACTCAGATCAAGACCAAGAGGATGCCGAAGATTTACTGGAAGCCATCGAAGAAGAACTGCGCCAGCGCCGATTTGCTGAGGTCGTGCGTTTAGAGCATGGACCACATCCAGATCCGTGGATGCTAAAGTTCTTGATGGATGAACTAGAGCTTAATGAAGAAGATATCTATGAACTGCCGGGTTTATTAGATTACACCGATCTTTCGACGATTTCTGATTTGAATATCGCAAAATTAAAATTTGAACCTTATCTGCCAGTTGTACCGTTGGCTTTTGCTGAAGAAGGTACTGGTATTTTTAATGCGATTAAAATGAATGACCACCTCATCCATAATCCCTATGAAAGTTTCGCGGCATCAGTCGAAAAGTTCATTCGTATTGCCAGTGAAGATCCCAAGGTTCTTGCGATTAAGATGACTCTTTATCGCACCGGCGATAATAGCCCCTTTATCAAAGCGATGATCCGCGCCGCTGAACAGGGCAAACAGGTTGTCTGTTTGGTAGAATTAAAAGCACGCTTCGATGAAGAAAGAAACATCTACTGGGCCACTGAATTAGAGAACGCCGGCGTACACGTCGTGTACGGAGTTGTGGGTTTAAAAACCCACGCAAAAACAGCACTCGTAGTTCGTCAGGAACAAGAAGGCCTTAAGTGCTATTGTCATATCGGAACTGGGAACTATAACGTTGCTACTTCCAGATTCTATACGGACTTGGGTCTTTTAACTGCGAATGAAGAAATCACCAGTGATGTTGTTGAGTTTTTCCATTACCTCACGGGTCGCTCTTTAAAAACGTCTTATAATAATCTGTTAGTTGCACCTGTAAATATGTTCACGCGCTTTAAGGCGATGATTGAACGGGAAGCTGAACACGCAAAAGCAGGAAGACCTGCTCACATCATGGCAAAGTTTAATAACTTTGAAGAAAACGATATCGCCGTTGCCTTGTACGCAGCTTCGCAAAAAGGTGTCGATATTGACATGGTCGTGCGCGGCTTCTGTTGTCTTCGTCCCGGTGTCACGGGGATGAGTGAAAAAATCAGAGTCGTTTCCATCATTGGCCGCTTTTTAGAGCATTCGCGTTTATTCTATTTTAGAAACGGCGCCAAAGATCCTATCGATGGTGAGTTTTATTTAGGATCAGCGGACTGGATGTATCGCAATCTTCATGCGCGGGTAGAGGCCATTGTGCCAATCCTAGATCGCAGCCTAAAAGAAAAATGTTATGAACTTTTAAGTCTGTGCATGAAAGAACAACGTCAATCTTGGCAGATGAATTCGGACGGTAGTTATTCACGTAAAGGTTCCCAGGATGTGGGCATTCATCAGACTTTAATGCAAATGGCAAAGGCCAAGGCCACTTTACATGAAGAAGCCCATCATCAAGGAGATCACGACTAATGGAACTGGTGATCATCCGTCATGGCATCGCTGAAGAAAGGGAAGACTTCGCAAAGAAAGGTCAGGAGGATTATTTTCGTCCCCTGACTTTAAAAGGTCGAAAGAAAATGCAAAAGGTCGCAATCCAATTGCGGGACGTGGTGAAGGAATTCGACCTTATTGTTTCAAGTCCCCTCACTCGCGCGCGCCAGACGGCGGAAATCCTTTCGCAAATTTACTTTGAAACGAAAGTAGTGGAAGCTCCGGAACTGGTACCAGGCAGTCCTCCCCAAGCATTTTTGAAATGGATTCGCATTCAAGCAAAGACCCTGAAACGAATTGCCATCGTCGGTCATGAGCCCCATTTAAGTTCATTTGCGAGTTACATGTTAACGGGGAAAGACGAAAGTTTCATTGATCTAAAGAAAAGTGGAATTATCGGTTTAGAAGTAGAATCGTTTCAAACGGCTGAAGCAGGTGGGGCACAGCTTTTATACGCTGTACCCCCGAAGTTTCTGATTGATTAAGGTTGGAAGCTTAAGGACTTAAAGTAAGCTTCTGAAGAATCTTCCGCATCATTAGAGTCATGTTGAATCGTGATGGCAACGATATCCAAATCTTCGACATTCTTATCCGGGAAGGCTTTCTTTAAATCCGCAGCTAAGTTGCGTTTATAATCTTGAGCTTTACCAAGCATATCTTGATTGTTTAACAAAAGCTGTTTTGCTAATGGTAAAGTCGCAACCACGATGTTTTTATTAGAGTAGTGATTTTCAAAAATATCACCCGCTTTGCGAATTTCCCCTTGGGCTTCATCGCCCCAGTAATAACCAAATAAAAACACCTTATCATTTTTAGGATCTACAATACCGCGGTCACCGTTGGCTTTTCCGTCACGGATCGTAAACCATACTTGGAAAGCAGAATCATCTTTGCCACTTCTGCCTTTTACTGGGTCAGCACCGTTTACACCTTTAGTAACAGCCAATTTCAAATTCATGTTTGCATATTCTGTCGGTGAAAAGCGGTAAGCCAACGTCGTCATGCGAATCGAGTTGTTTTTACTTTTCATCAAAGCCCAGTCCTTATCGCCATCAAAGTCAGCGGTCACGTAACCAAAGTCTTTGTTGTCATCTAAACCACCTGGCGAACGCGATTCATAGTTGAATTGGTGATCCATGCGGAAGTGCACCATGTTCTTATGGTTGTAAGTGATGTTAATGCCCTCTGGTAAATTCGTTTTTGTCACCGGAGCTACACGAACACCTGCCATGATGTCTGGAAGCTTTGCCACATCCAACACCGCGTAGGGATCAAAGCGCCATTGTGATTGTGGAAGCTTCGTTTTCACCTCATAGTTATCAGCCGGATCGTTGATCTTAGGAAGTAACTGTTGATTCATTTCCCAAGAGTTTGAGTAAACCACGAAATCTACGAAGTTTTCGTTTTTAAGCGAATAAACTTTTGCGATATTGTCCTTAAACCATCTGTAGTAAGTTCTTTCAGCCGTCGCACGAGAGTTGGCGGCAGCTAAAATCACTTTCGAGTTCCAAGTCAGATTTTGCTTATCATCACTAATGTTAACTTCAGCTAAAGTTTTAACCACACCTTTCATGAACGCTTTTTGATTAAAGCGCGAAGACAAGATACCGGCCAAGTGATCGGCCTTGATTGTTCCTAAGTCCACAGCTTTTAAAGCTTGTGGGAACTTAGAAGATGAAGTCGTCACAACGCCATCGTTGTTTTCTTCAAATTGACCAATGATCTTAGTCGCTTTCATAAAGATATGGGAATCTTCTGGGTCGCTTTCAAAGGTCACAGAGAAATAACGAGTCAATCCAGTCAAACCTCTTTCATTTTTTCTCCAGAACGCTTCCATCGCAGTTGGTGTAATGGATTTAGCAGCTGTTTTTTCTTTTTGGCAGATTTCTGGAATTTTATTTTCAGAAAGAGCAGACACTAACATGAATGGAAGATCTGTCGTATTTAGAATGCTTGATCCATGTAAAGGGGCTGCAATCGACACGAAAGCCTTTACGTTATTAGAAATAAACGTTGGATTCTTAGTAAAAGCCGCTAAGGCATCCACGGCACCTTTAGAGTAGCCAAGAATCAAATAGCGTGGATTGCTGTGACCACGTTGTGTGCGTGCTTTAAAATCTTCACGCAAGTAGTTTAGAATCACATCGGCGTTGTAGTCACTAGAGCAACCGCTTTCTACTGGTGGTTGGATCACTCTTAGTCCCATTTCATCAGCAAGACCATTTAAGCCAAGGCTGAAGATTTCTTTATCAAAGATGCTGTTATAAATACCTGGGATATAAACGATCGTCAGGTCTTCAAGCTTTTGATTATAGATTTGAGTCAAGGGAGTTGGATAGATGCGGTCTTCTAATTCCGCTTCTTTAATAGCTTCCTTCAATAAAGTTTGCGCCATAGTTGCTGTCTGGAATTGCGCGTTTAATTCTTTAAAGCTTTGTGAAGCTGATTCTTTATTGTTAATCCACTTTCTTGCAAACAGCATATCGCGGCTGTCTTGTAAGAAGGCTTTTTCTTGGACAACGATAGAGCGCTCTAAAAGATAGGGCATTTGATACATTTTCATCGCAGCTCTTTTTGCTGGTAACACGAAGTCTACGATATTTTTCATAAAGTCGTTATCGCCAGACAAATCCTGGTGAGTCAGATCAAGGTTTGCCATCTTGTTACCTTGAAGCATATCAACTTTATCTTTGATCTTTTCTACGCGTGGGTCGTTCATTAGGTTTTCCACTGAACCCGAAGTTAGAACAGCATCCGTCAACGCACCGATGTCTTCGGGACTGATCATGCTTGTTACGTCAAACTTAGAAATATCAAAGTTCATTGGTGAAAGAGTTTGGGAACCCGGTTGTTTGAACGGATCAAACTTAAATGCCGACATGAAGCTTTTCATTTCTGAAACTAGGAAATAAGGACGAGTGTCAGAAACGAAGCGCGTGATATGTTGGAAAATTCTTTTTTGTGAAAGATCTTTAGCTTGAGTCTCAACACCTTGTTGGTAGTTAGCCAAAACTTCTTTTAAAGATTCTTTACCAGTCGTTGCATGACGCTTTTCTGTATTGCCAAATAGTTCCTTCGGATTAACACCTAGGAAGCTAAGAATATCTTTAGAACGGATCTGTCCTGGTATTTTTCTTTTATTAGAAGCCACCAAACCAAATGATGAAGCCGCAGTTAAGGAGCCGTGGGTACGGTACATCTTGGTGAAGGCACCAAGGGAAGATTGTATGTAATAACCATCTTTCAACGTTAAAATGAAATCAGGGAAATCAAAGTTTCTTTCAGAAGCGGACTCAATCAAACGAAAGATTGAATCAGGGTAAGCTGTTTTGGCAGTCAGGTTTAAAACCTCAGTAGCCTTCATTGCTTTTGGAGCCGTTTTGCTAGAGTGGTATAGTTTGTCGATTTGCAGCGGATTGCCGCTTTCTGGATAGTAGTAATAAAGATGGGTCTTTTTATCGAACTGAACTTTCGCTTCTCCGTCAGACGACACCACAGTCATCAGCGTTTCGCTCGAAGAATTGCGATTTAAATAAACAGCCAGATCAAACCAGTTGTGCTGACGTAAACCTTGAATAAGGCTTCTAGTTTCTTTGCGCTCTTTTAAATAAACCGGAGCCCAAGTTCCTAACGCCATTAATGGAACTGCAACGTCTTTAGCGCCTTTAAGTTGTTGAACGTTGTTAAAACCCGCAGACTCAATAGCTTTATTTAGATCAACACCCAAAAGTTCTTGTTCAGGTTGGCCTTCATGGAAGCGTCCGATGTTTCCATGGTCTGAAACAAGGATAACTTCAATATCCTGACCTTTATCTTTCGAGGACTTAATAAGTCTTTGCAGTTCAGTATCAAGGACGCGCATCACGGGGAATAGACGATTTAACTGAGTATGCGCCGTAGAATCAATTGCACCAATATAACCTGTGTGAACTGGTTTTGCCTTAGCGGAAGCTAGTTCATCGACAACTGTTTTAATTTCAAGTTTTGGAACTTCCTCGGTCGGAAAGTACATTAAAGCTTCAACGTAAGGATTAAAGAAACTATCAAACGCACCCATATAATACTTAGGGAACGCCAAACGACGATAGTAATCGCGAGGATCGCCTTGCACAGTTTGTGTTGATTCATCAAAATACGTCGCTTCAACGGATTTGATTCTTCCTGCGGCACCAAAGAGATCTGAAGTATGGGTCATAGTCGCCCAAGACAAATCAGTCATTGATGGGAATGGAGCAATGTGGGCACCATAATTCGTAAAATCTTTGAAAAGACCCTGCTTTTGTGCAGCTAAGAAAGCGTAGTAGCTTAAGCCATCAACAGCTAAGAAAACCGTTTTTGTTTGTTCGACTTTTTTAGAGGCGGCGGCAGCGGGTTTTGGCTTAAACGGTAAATCAAAGGCAACGGATTTTGAGGCCGCTCCAAAAGTCAGTGAACCAATAAGGATGCTTGTAGCAACGGATTGGAAGCTGGTCTTTTTTGATTTCATAAACACCTCTAAAAGTTTGTCTCACTATGAATAGAGGCAAGACCGATGCCACAATAACGAGGCCAAATACTACAAGTGCGACTTAATAGAGGGGATTTTCGTTAAAACTGTCTCAGACTGGGAAAGGTGACATTTTGCTTTAGCGGGTGTTACTTAGTTAGCATCGACCATGCGATCCCATCGCGAAGTCCAACCCCGGGAATTAGAATTTTTTGAACCTCTGCCTGGCGCATGATTGTTTGCACTAACATTGCCGCAGGCACGATCACATCGGCGCGATCAGGGCGAAGTTTCAAGACTTCAACGCGCTCTTTGACCTTAAATGTTTTTAGTTTTTCGATGATCGCATTAAGTTCAGACAGAGTTAAAAAACTATGAGGAGCTGCATTTAAAAGCTGAACCTTAAGTTTACCCAGACACTCTAAATTTCCACCTGTACCGATGGCAAAATCCACGGGGTCATGGTCACAGTTTTTATAAATATGTTCGCCAAGATCACCTAAAAATTCACCCATGATAATATTCAAATGGGCCTCATTCAGTTGGCGCTTAGTAAGATTTTCTAGAATGCGCACGGTCCCCATCGGAAAGGATTTTGTAGCCGTCATCTTGTCGCCGTCAGAAAAAGTAACTTCAACACTTCCACCGCCAATATCAATCAGCATGCTGCGTTTGTTGTCTAAGTTTAATTCTTTGCGGACAGCCAAGTGAATCAGACGACCTTCTTCGGTTCCATCAATCACCTCAATGGGGATGTGGGAATTTTTGAAAATTTCATCGACAAAATCTTGGCGGTTTTTAGCTTCGCGGCAAGCACTGGTGGCGACCGCGCGACAGACCTCGACATTTAATTCTTTATTAGTCTCTGCATATCGGCGAAAGGTGGCCTTTGCTATGTCCATAGTTGCCGGCGTAATAATGCCTTCAGTAAAAACATCATGGCCTAGGCGCACGGCGGCCCGAAATCTTTTAACAACTTGAATTGTCGGAGACGGATGTCCAGAAATATCCGCGATCATCATGCGAATGGCATTTGAACCAATATCAATGGCAGACACACGACGTAACACGATAAAGATCTCCTTTGGCAATAGTATATAAAAATGGCACCATGAGAGACATGAAAAAACGTGTTCTTTGTGCATTATTTTATATTTTTAGCTGCTCTCAGGCCTTCGCTCTATCAGATCTAGAAATTTCTGGGGAACTAGACGCTTCCGTTGGAGTTTCAACTTTGCCAACTGGCGAAAGAGGGAATTCAAACTTTGCGGTTCCTGGGTTGTTCTTGGATATCAATGCGCCGTTAAAAGAAGAAAATGTACTAACTTTGGTTTTTGAAGGTTCAGAGTCTAAAACCTCGTCGACTGAAAGATTCGACGTCAAAGTGCGTGAGGCTTATGTTGATCTAGTGAGTCTTTTTGCAGGAATGCATGCGGTTCGTTTCGGTTTGATTCCCCAAGTTTGGCAAGAAGCCCAGTATGAAACATATCATTACCGATTTTTAGAGCGTGACGCCTGGGCCATGACTGAAAAATGGCGATATCTAAATCCAAGCGACCTAGGCATTTCATTTATGTCAGAGCTTTCCCAAAACTTTGGCGAATGGGCTTTGACTTTTTCAAACGGCGAAGGGGCTGAAGGTGCTGAAGAAGGATCCCACAAGGAGGCTTCATTATTCTTACGTCTGACTCCTGTAGAGCCCTGGAGTTTTTCTTTTGGTTACACCCGCGGCACCTATGAACTTTACGGTGAAGGGGTTTCATTAAAAGAGCGAATTCAAGCGTTAATGATGTATGAAGGGCACGGTGCCGTGACCTGGGGATTGGAATTATTAGCAACCCAAGATCCCGCTGATGGGATGACCGCCTTAGATATTGCCGATGACGTAGATGTGTCGGCACTTTCAGGCCAAGCTGTAAAAGGGCAGGCGGCCAGTTTATTCACTGTCATCAGCACGGGTCCCAAAGCAGAATTGATGCTTCGCTATGACTATCTTAATGCCGTAGTTGGTGAAGACGGAAAAAATTTGCAAACGGGGCTTGCATCTTTAGCGTACCAACTTACTGATGATGTCAAAGCTGCATTAGTGGTGGACTATACAAAATATGGCGAAAGCTTTTCGGTTTCAGCACGGGATCGCACGAAGATTTCCATTGCGGGACAGGCTTTGTTTTAAGGTAGTTTGAGTATATTGTTAAGATTCTGTTAGAATGTTTAAGAATGCCGTGTTAACCGGTGTTTTTGTTAAATAAATAATTATAAACAATGGGCAAGGTGCCCTGGAGAATGATCATGGAAAGAGCGATTGACACTCAAATTGAAGATTTAAAGAAAATGATTCTTCTAATGGGTGGCCACGTCGAAAAAGCTTTGTCGCAAGTTACTGCGGCATTGTTGTCCAAGGACTTGGGCATGTTTGATCAGGTGCACGCCATTGAAAAGCTTATCAATGAAGATCATATCAAAGTCGACAATGCTTGTATGAACTTACTTGCTAAGCAAGGGCCGGTAGCTAAAGATCTGCGTTTGATTTTGTCAGTGATTAAAATCAATAACGATCTAGAGCGTATGGGCGACCAATCTGTGAATATTTCTTATTCTGGAAAAGACTATTTAGGTCGTAAACCAATTCAACAGCAATTGGACGACATCAAAAAAATGTCGGAAATCGCAGGTCGCATGGTGAAGGGGTCTCTTGATTCCTTTGTTCGCGGTGATGTTCAACAAGCTAAAGACATTCTTATGATGGATGACGAAATTGATGCTTTGAAAAACAAAGTCTTTAAAGATGCCGTCCTCCATATGAAAAGCCATGGTGAAGATGTTGAAGCTGGTTTGGATTTGATTTTGATTGCAAGAAACTTAGAGCGCTTGGGTGACCACGCAACAAATATCGCAGAAGACGTTATTTTCGCCTTCACAGGTAAAGATATACGTCATGGAGGAAAGTTTGGCTGAGAATTTGATTCATGTGCTAGTAGTGGAAGACGAACAAGAGATTCGTGAGTTGATGGCCCTGCATTTATTGCGTCAGGGCTTCAAAGTGACCGAATGTTCTTCTGCTGAAGATGCCTTGAATGAAGTGAATCGTAATCCAAACTTCCAACTTTTCGTGCTTGATTGGATGCTTCCTGGGATGAGCGGTGTTGATCTTGTTGGAAAGATCAAAGCCAAAGCAAGGGACGCCTCCGTCCTAATGGTAACAGCGATGGCAGAGCCACAAGATATCGTGGCGGGCCTAGAAAAAGGCGCTGATGACTATCTGACTAAACCTTTTAATCCAGGTGTTTTCATTGCCAGAGTAAAGGCCCTTCTAAGAAGAAGTGCCAATATCGCAGCACCCCCTTCTGATAGCAGTGAAGTTTCGGTGGGTGGCTTAAAAATGAACTTTAAGACCTATGAAATTTCTTATAACAGCGAGCCGCTGCACTTAACTCCATCCGAGTTCAAACTTCTAGGATCGTTAGTGCAAAACATGGGCTGCGTGTTAACGCGAGAAAAACTGATCGAAAATATTCAAGGTGAGGGCATTAATGTGGTCGGCCGCACCATAGACACCCACGTTTTTGGATTACGCAAGAAGTTAGGTGAGTGGGGAGATCGCATTGAGACTATCCGCGGAGTAGGATATCGGGTTAAAGTAGATATCGCATGAAGCGATTTGTAAGATTCCCTTGGCGCATATTTTGGAAATTCTATTTTTATCAAGTGCTAGCATTCAATGTGCTTTTTTTGGTGCTTATTGCTGTGGTCGATACGCGCTACCGTGTGCGACCGTTTGTTTATAACGAAGCCCTTTTAAACTTTTTTTTCTTCAGTAATTTTGTCGCAGCACTCACGTCCTATCGATTTGCACGTCCTATTCATCGCGTGATTCTAAAGGCCTTAAGAATTTCTAGTAAAAGAGTTTATGGGAACCTAGTGGAAAATCAGGAAGACGATCTGCTTGATGATGAGCTGGATGATATTTCTGAGTTAGATGTGGCTTTAAACCACATTCACCGCAAAATGAAAAAGCGCAAAGCCCAATTTCTGCAAGCCCAAGAAGAATCCCAAGCATTTATGAGTGCTGTGGCAGAGGGCTTAGTGAGTGTAAGCCTTGATGAAAAGATCCTTTATTTTAACTCTCAGTTTGGTGCCCAGTTTTTAACTGCAGATCGCATGAAGTCCCCGAACCTGCGTTTAAAAGATGCCATCCGTTCCTCAGATGTTCTTGAAGGCTTTGCGCGCACAATCACGGAAGGAAAAGGGCAGCGTTTTACCGTGAAGCTGCCGACGTTAATCGATAATCAGCAAAGATTCTTTTCGGTTTCGGTCAATCCCATTCGCAATGAAAAAACCAAAGTCATGTACGGTGTGGTTGGCATTTTCCATGATATTACAGAGTTAAAAAAGACAGAACAGATCCGCATTGATTTCGTAGGTAATGCTTCCCACGAACTGCGAACGCCCCTGACTTCGATTAAGGGTTATGTCGATACCTTGAAAGAGGATGTTAAGTCAGGACAGATCCAACAGGCGGGAAGATTCTTAGATATCGTTTCTAAAAATATCGATCGCTTAATGGATTTGGTGAACGACTTATTAAGTTTAAGTTCGTTGGATTCCCAAGCTGCCTTGAAATTAGAACAAATTCATCCCTTACAAATTTCTGAGCATATCATCACAGAACTTGCTGTGATGGCCGGGGCAAAAAATATTTCAATTCGTGTGATTGGCGAAGTGGAACCGTTTATGGCGGATGCCAAAAAGGTCGAACAGGTTTTAAGAAATCTTGTTTCAAATGCCATCAAATTTATTCCTAACGGAAAAACTGTCCAAATCCGTTGGGAAGGTGATGAAAAGAATGTGATCTTACGGGTTATTGATGACGGGCCTGGCGTACCTGAAGAACATTTAGATCGTTTGTTTGAACGTTTTTATCGCATCGACAAGGGCCGCACTAGAGACGCTGGTGGTACAGGTTTAGGTTTAGCTATTGTTAAGCACATTATGCAAAGTCACGGTGGCACAGTGGCAGTAAAAAGTGTAATAGATAAAGGAAGCGAATTTATCTGCACTTTTCCGGTTAAATAGGACTAAAGATGATTTCTGAAGACCACGGCTTTTATAAACATTTTCAAAAGGTGTACGGCGATCGTTGGCCTGCGTTGTTCGCGGCTTTGACTCAACCAGAACAACAAGTGGCGCGCATTAATAATCTTAGCCTGATCGCTGATATCGAAAGTAAAAAGTGGTTTCATCTTAATGAAGAAATGGCCTTACCAGGTTGCAAATGGATGACCCCTGGCAGTTTCGTTCAGCCAGAACGCAATGAGGATGAACTATTAGATGTTTATATTCTTGATCCAGCCAGTGTCATGGTCGCTAGAGCCTTAGATGTTCAGTCGGGTGATCGAGTACTAGATATGTGTGCAGCACCCGGTGGAAAAAGCTTGGTGCTGATTGAAGCCTTAAAAGAATCCGGCGAAATCTTTTGCAACGATCTTTCCCCGGAAAGACGGGAACGCCTCAAAAAAGTCATTCAACAATATGTTCCCCGCGATATTCGCAACCGCGTTTGGGTGACTGGCAAGGACGGCGTACAATTCGGCCTTAAAGAGCCTGAAAGTTTTGATCGTATTCTGCTAGATGCTCCTTGTTCTGGCGAACGACATATTTTAGAAAATAAAGCCGCCCAAGATGAGTGGAGCCCGCGCAGAACCGAACACTTGGCTTCACGACAGTATTCATTGTTAGCCGCGGCTTTTTTAGCAGTGAAACCAGGTGGAAGAATCGTTTATTCTACGTGTTCCATTAGCCCAACAGAAAATGACGAAGTCGTGCGCAAACTACTTAAAAAGAAAAAAGATTCTGTAAAACTCGTTGAAGCTGCCGTCGGTGTCGGCGGCGAGCGCACGGAATTGGGTGTCGCCTTCATGCCAGATAAAAGTGGTTTTGGTCCGCTCTATTTCGCCATTTTAGAGAAATGCTAGGGCACACATAACAGAGTTGAAATTATCACTCCAATTAAGAACTCCATAGAATAAAACCTCACCGCAACTTCGGAGGATCCGAAGTGATATAGACAAGGAGTGTTTATGAGATCTTTACTGGCGATTGTTCTTTTTATTTTAGCTGCTTCATTAGTTATCTTCTCTCAAGCCCAAGCAGCCCCACCTTCTTGCGGATCCTGTGGACGTGGCAATCCTTACGAAAAAAGTTGCGGTAAATTAAGTAAGCAAGTGAAGTACATTTACGAAGAAGCCAATGAACAAGGTGCTAAATCTGAAGTAGAGCTTTGTCTTGATCTAGTAAGCGGCGAGCAAGTTTGCGGTGTATCCAGCGATTCATTATTAATGTTGTCAGTAAATACCATCACTAATTTGCAGGCTCAGGAAGTGTGCATGAAGTTTGAGGTTTCCCAAACGAATCGAAAAATCGTGGCGCTTCAAGGAAGATAGGAACCAAAAAAGAGAAATAAAAGAGCATAAAAAAGGAGCCTAGGGCTCCTTTTTAGTTTTCGTCACCTTGACGAAATTTATGGCGACGATAGTCTTCTAAGGTCATGAACCCGTAGGTCTTTTTGCGGTAGATTTCAATCACTTCAGCTTCGATATCGGCGATGACGTCTTCCATAAAAGCTATGGGAATATTGCCCTGTTTCATTAACTGCAGGGTATAGATATGGACCACCTTCAGAATAAAATCCTGGGATTTCTCCTTCAGGTTTTTTGTTTCTTGAAGCCGGGTTTCAACTATTTTTACTAAGTTATCCGTTGTCATGCCTTGTTACTATCGGAGTTTCCCTTGGGAACCTAATGTCATCCATAGAAATTTGGCCCAAAGAATGAAACAATCTCTGGTATGAAAGCCCTGACCCAGCAAGAACTAGAACATTTTGTCTCTTCAGTAGCACCTTTGTTAGATGGTGCGCAACTTCAAGAAATCATTGCAAACGATCGTGGTCTAGCTTTGGGCTTTCAATCTCGCACCCGCTATTGGCTTGTACTAGACCTTGTGCCTAACACGCCCATGATGCTATTGTTTGAAGATCACTGCCCCTTTAAGAAGAGCCCGAAGACAAAACCGGTTGGACTGTTTTTAAATTCCAAAGCTAAAAATCTGTATTTTACTTCCATGGAAGTTTTAGGGCAATGGGGCAGAATCGTCACAATCGCATTAAAGAATGCAGAAACAGAATGTGAGCTGGAACTTCGCCTGATTCCCAAACAAGTAAATCTGATCGTTAAATCCCAGGGAAAACAAATCGCTTGGGAAAAGCCATTGGATCTTTCCCCACCGCCAGCAATCGAAAATCCGCCGCCACCTAGAACCTTGGAACAAATTGAAACGGAATGGTTGGCAGAGCAAGGTTCGGTTAAGAAATCCAGTTTGGATCCCGTCGCACAGTGGGAAAAACAAAAATCCAAAGACTTAGAGAAAAAACGCAAAGCCCTTAGCGAAATTCAAAAGCAAATTGAAAGCGACAAGTATGAAACTTGGTATGAGCTGGGTAATTTTCTAAAAAGCGAAGGTCGCTTGCAGGTTCCAGAGCATCTTAAAGAGTTCGTTAATTCAAAAGAGTCTTTAAGTTGGAATATCGAAAATAGTTTTTCAAAAGCCAAGCAGCTTTTGGCGAAAAAAGAAGGCGCCAAAGATCGACTGGATGATTTGATTAAAGAAATCAGTCAGCTAGAAAAAGCAACTTACAAAGAAAGACCTGCGGGCAGTCAGCTTGTGGATTTAATGAAAAAAACGGAAGCGCGCGGTCGTAAGCTGCATTTAGAATCTGGAGCTGTCGTTTATTGCGGTAAATCGGCTGCCGACAATTTAGCTTTGCTTCGTCAGGCTAAGGCTTGGGATTTCTGGTTGCACTTGCGGGATTTTCCGGGCGCCCACGCGATAATTCATCGTCACCGTGATCAACTTATTAGCGATAAAGAAGTTCAAGAAGCCGCAGAGTGGGTTGCAAAAGAATCTTTGGCTTCAAAATCCCTTATGGTCGGGCAGAAAGTAGCCGTCGTCATAGTAGAATGCCGCTTTGTTCGCCCTATCAAGGGTGATAAATTAGGTCGCGTCACTTATCATTCAGAGCGCTCCTTAAGTTTAACTTTGCGTCATGCCTAAGGCCCCTTGATCTGACCATGTCTGAAGACTAAAATTTTCGGTGTAATCGAAAGGATGCATCGATGATTGAAGTGCGAGATCTTACTAAAGATTATGGTTCCAGACGGGCCATCGATAAGCTTAATTTTTCCATTTCAAAAGGGGATGTGGTTGGATTCTTAGGTCCGAACGGAGCTGGAAAATCCACGACCATGAAAATCATCACTGGATTCATGGCCCCTAGCCAAGGTTCTGCTTCTGTTGCGGGATTTGATGTTTTTGAAAATCCGCTAGAAGTTAAAAAGCGCATTGGCTATTTACCAGAAACTCCACCGGTTTATGGTGACATGTTTGTGCGCGATTATCTGCGCTATGTGGCAGCTTTAAAAAAAGTGCCCCACGATAAAATTGAAAAATGCGTGGATTATGCTATCGAAAAAACAAACTTAGGCGATGTGCAAAAGCGTTTGATCCAGCACCTTTCTAAAGGTTTCAAACAACGCGTGGGTATTGCCCAAGCGATCGTTTCAGAGCCGGAAGTTTTGATATTAGATGAGCCCACGGTAGGTCTTGATCCAAAACAAGTCGCAGAGATTCGTGATCTAGTAAAATCACTTAAAGGCCATCACACCATCATTCTATCAACCCACATCCTTCCTGAAGTTGAAGCGACTTGTGAAAAAGTCATCATCATCAATAAAGGACAGATCGTCGCGGAAGATAGCATTCACAATCTATCAACAATGGAAAAAGGCCAAAGCCGCATCCACGTTCGTTTGCGCAAAGAAATAACGGATATGAAGTCAGTCCTTTCTGACATCAGCCAAGTGGTTTCGGTGCACTTGGGCGCAACTTCAAAAGAATGGGACATTGACGTTCAAGGTGGTGAAGAAGTTGTCGATATGATTTCTTCGCGCATCGTGGGTAAAGGTTATGGTCTTATCGAATTAAGTCCAAGCAAACTAGATCTTGAAGATGTCTTCTTAAAGCTGACCTATGGAGCTGAAGGGAAGGAAGGTAACTAATGGGCGGAGCACTGACGATTTTTAAAAAAGAACTTAAAGGCTTTTATTTAAATCCAACTTTTTGGATCATCTGTTTTTTTGCAAGCGTGATCTTTAGCTGGGTTTTTACAATTCAATTAAATCTATTTGCTCAGCTTCTTTCAAACTACGTGATGCAACAAGGGGTGGATTCTAAACAGCTGAACATTCATTATGGTGTGTTCTTAAGAATCTTAAGCGTATTGCATATTATTTTGATGTTTGCGATTCCGGCTTTAACGATGAAGCTTTTTTCTGAAGAAAAGAAATTGCGCACGTTTGATCTGCTTTTAACTTCACCGGTGACTTCCTTAGAAATTGTTTTAGGGAAATATTTTGCCGCTGTCGGTGCATTGGCAGGACTTGTGGTATTAGCGCTCTTATATCCTTTGGCAAGCACCCTTCTGACAAAGGTCAACTGGTTGCCTTTATTTGTTTCCTTTTTTGGACTGTTCCTAGTTGGCGGTATTTATGTGGCGATTGATTTGTTTGTTTCATCGCTTACTGAAAATAGCATCGCAGCCTACATTCTGTCGGTATTCTTTAATATTTCATTATGGTTTGTAGGCTATGGCGCTGAAGTTGTGGACGGGGAATTTTCTAGAAAGTTTTTCGAGCACATTTCTTTAGGTACACACCTGTCAAACTTAGCTGAAGGCATCATCCGCACCAATGGGTTGATTTTAATTTTTAGTTTGATTGTTCTGTTCTGCTTCCTTGCTGAACGAGTGGTTGAGTCTTCTCGTTGGAGATAATATGGGAAAATTAAGTAAAATTTCATTTTTATTCGGCTTTATTTCTTTATTGTCCATGGCAATCACCAGATACCTTTTAGGGGACTGGGTTCCATTTTGCTGGCTAGCTTTAGGCATGGCCGTGTTCTTTTTTGGTTTTGGCATTTACAAGGACCGAGAGTTCTTTAAAGAGTTCTTCACCATGAAGACCACCAAAGAGGGCATGAGCATGGGAGTTTTAATCCTGCTTATGGTCGCGGTTTTGGCGATAGTTAATTACCTTGGAATTAAACATTATAAGTCCTGGGATTTTTCTACTAGCAAAGCGAACTCTTTATCAGAGCAATCGATCCAACTTGTAAAATCCCTGGATTCAGAGCTGAAAGTGTTTTTCTTTTATAAAAAAGGTGTCGAAGGTAACGAAGAAAACCGTCGTCAGTTCCGCGAGCTGATTAACAAGTACCAAGACGTCAGCGGCAAAGTGAAATTGCAATTCGTCGAAGTGAATGAAAACCCTGATCTTGCAAAAGACTATGGAGTTGATAAAGGCAGCGGCGTCGTGTTTTTAAATTATAAAGACCGTCGTAATCGCATCGAAAAAATCGATGAACAGGAATTTACCAGCGCCATCGTCAAAGTCACCCGTGAAAAAACCAAGACTTTGTATTTCACCGTGGGCCATGGCGAAAAGGATCTGAATGATTCAAAAGAGGGTTTAGGACTGGGTTCCCTAAAGCTGATGCTTGAAAACAATCGTTACGTGGTTAAAGAACTTTCATTGACGCAAACGCCGCAGATTCCAGACGATGCCGACGTCATTTTAATTGCAGGTCCGATTCGTGATTTTCAAGATTCTGAACTGCTTGTTCTAGAAAATCACTTGAAGGCCGGGAAAACCCTTTTTATGGCCATTGAAAGTCAGAACACTGCAAGACTGGAAAAGCTGACAGAAAAAATAGGTGTTAGATTCGCTAACAACTATATCTTTAACGTCGTTGATACGGTGATGGGACGCGGAGTGAACCAGGGGCCTGCGATCGGTTCTGTTTTTTCTAGCACCAACAAAATCACTAGAAGCTTTGCTCGTACGGATGTGACTCAATTCCGTATGCCTCAGGCTTTAATTAAAATTGACGCTCCGGCGGGAATCACTGTTGATGAACTGGTGAAAACCGCACCAACGGCGATGGCCTTTGACAGTATGCAAATTCGTGGCGATGCACCTGAAGCCACCTATACGTTGGTTGATGAAGTGACAGGGCGTTGGCCAGGGACCGATGAAAAGTCTGAAGAGTTCAGAGCTATCATAGTCGGCGACGTGGATTTTATGACCAATCAAATGCTATACCAAAATTTGAACCGTGATTTGGTCCTAAACTCGATCGCGGCTTTGGCCAAGGAAGAAAACTTGATTAGCATCACGCCAAAGGAAACGATGACGACACCGCTAATGATGACAGAAACCAAGTTTGCCGTTTTCTTATTTGCATTCATCATTCCACTGCCTATCCTGTTACTGGGAACTAGCATTGGTTTGTGGTTAAAAAGGAGAAACGCCTAATGAAACTTAAAGGTCGCTCCATTTTAGTCTTCTGCCTTTTGTTATTTGGCGGCTACGCTTATTGGGACTTTTTGCGCGATGAAAAGAAGGCGGAAAAGACCCAGCAAGCCAACCGTCTTATGACCGTGGACTTTCAACAGGTAGACAGTGTTCAACTTAAAAAAGATGACCAAGAAGTTTCATTAAAGCGCACTGTCGATGGTTGGGAAATCGTATCACCAATAAAAGACCTAGCTGACAATACGGTGGTGGATGATTTCGTAAAAAATATTTTTCCGGAAAGTGTGATCGAAGTTGCAAAAGAAGGGGATGGTATTGATTGGGCCGTTTATGGCTTAGATAAACCCCTGGGCACCATCACTCTTACCACATCAGCTGGGGCCAAAAATACGTTTGAAATTTCTGAAAAAAGAAATTTTGAAGAAAATGCCTTTCTTCGTAAAGACGGTGAAAACAGGGTTTTGGTGGTCAATTCAGTTTGGCAAAGCCGCATTCAAAAATCTGTTCTGGATTTCAGAGATCGTAGACTGTTAAGAAAGAAAATCGCCAGTATAGATGAAGTGCGCATTGAAAACGCCAAAGGCGCTCTTGAAATCAAACGAGTTGATGGAAAATGGATCAGTCCAGTTAAGAAAGATTTGGCCTTAGATCAAAACAAAGTTCGCGCCTTATTAACATCTATCGCGGATGCGAAGGGAAAAGAAATCTTCGAAGGTGGCGCACAAATCCCACCTGGTAAAAAATTATTCGGCTTAAAGCTGGTGATGGCCGATGAAAAATGGCAAGCCCAAGTGACCCAAGCTAAAGACTTAGGAATCTATGCGGTTCCCTCAAGTGGTCTATCGATGAAACTCGAACCGGGTGCATTGGATGGTCTTATAAATATGACGGTTGAAGACCTTAAAGAGCAGCCTGCTGATAAAAAAGATCCGCTTGAGAAAAACTCAAAGCCAGTTGAAGATAGTGATCAGGCGATGATCGTTCATCAGAAAGAAATTCAGTAATGCAAAAAATCGTTATTAAATCCCCAACCCGCGTTGATTTAGCAGGCGGGACCTTGGATCTTTGGCCATTATATTTGTTTATCAATGGTGCTTCTACTGTGAATGTGGCCATTGATATTTACACTACTGTAGAGCTTACTCCGCATGCTGATTCAAAGATCATTCTAGAAACTTTGGATCTGAATATTAAAAAAGAATACCGTGATCTTAACCAGGCTCTTGCTGATCAAGATCCAAAAATGATTTTGTTGCAAACGCAGTTACGTTACTGGAAGCCGGTGAAGGGGTTTCATTTAAAAACTTCTTCTGACAGTCCAGTAGGCGGCGGTTTAGGTGGAAGCTCAAGTTTGACAATCAGTCTGATGAAAGCTTTTTCGTTATTCTGCGGTCGTCCTTTTGCTGACATTCACCAGATGGTGCATGTGGCACATAATATTGAAGCTGAAATTCTTAATACTCCAACAGGCACGCAAGATTATTATCCGGCAGCATCGGGTGGAATCAATATTTTGCATTATGACTATGATGGTATTGAACAAGCAGTTTTGCCTGTAAAAAACACGGCGTTGGCTGAAAAATTCATGTTGGTTTATACTGGTAAAGCCCATCATTCAGGTCTTAACAATTTTGAAGTGATGAAAGATGGCGTAGTCAAAGATCCTAATACGATTCAAGCATTGCGTGATCTTAAAGCCATCGCTATTGAAACTGAAAAAGCCGTGCGCGCAGGTCAATGGCAAGCTCTTGGAAATTTATTTAAACAAGAGTTTGATGCCCGTGTGCGTTTGGCCCCTGAGTTTTCAAGTCCTGAGATTGCTAAGCTTGCGGAAGTCTCTTTGCAGAATGGGGCAGAGGCTGTTAAAATTTGTGGAGCTGGAGGCGGCGGTTGTGTCCTAGTTTGGTGTCCTCCAGACAAACGCGAGAAGGTAGCAAGCGCATGTCAAAAAGCCGGCTTTCAGGTGATGGACGCAAAACCCGTCGATCCCCTGTAAAGAAAACGACAAAGAAGGCGGTGGTTTCAAAACCATCGACTTCAGAAACCCACGCAGGGGAGGTCCACCGTTTTGTGGGTCTTTCCCTTAGTGGCGGTAAGTCCGACAAAGCCTGTATTGCCATCGTTGAATACTATCCTAAGCACAAAAAAGTTTTTCTTTCTCGGTTGGTTGAGAAAATAAAATCTGACGAAGTTCATTCCGCTGATTTTAAAATCTTTGAAATCATTAATCAGTACCACGATCAAATCACAACCTTTGCTTTTGATGTTCCTTTCAGACTGCCGCATTGTACAAATTGTGAAAGAAGCTGTCCTGGAATTGAAGGTTGTCCAGAGCCCCATGTGAAGTGGATGTGGGAATACACCCGCAAACTGCATAAAAAGAAAAAACCAAGAAAACTTTTCACCTCATACACTCAACGTTGTGTCGAGATGTATGTGTCGACGGAACTTGAAGAGCCTTTTATCATGCAGCATGCCCTGGGGGCGAACATTGCTCCGCTTTTAGCTCGCGCCATGTACATTAAACGCCGTCTGACCACGGTATGTGTTGAAGTAAATCCCAAAATTTCAGTGTGGCGAATCGGGCGAAGTCTTGATGTGATGAAAAGCCATTTGCGTTTTCATAAACACGCCATTAGTGGGGATGAAAGTCGGCGGGAAATCCTGCATGCACTTAGCAGCAGAAATGTCGCTTTCGTTTACGATCAAGACGTGAAGCTTATGATTGAAAACAATCACGCCTTTGAAGCTTTTATCTGCGCCTTAACTGCGTTTTTAAAATTCAAAAATATGACGGAGCCCCGCCCAGAAGGATTTCCTGAAAATGAAGACTGGATTGAAATTCCTAAGACCACATTGAAATGGACAGGGTTTTAGAATGTTAATTCCCGTAGGAACAAACATCTGGGTTGCTGAAGGTGTGGCGACATTCCCCGGCGGATTTAAAATGCCGGGAAGAATGACGGTTATTAGACTTGAAAATTCGGAGCTGATGGTGATTTCACCAATTGCTGTCACAGAAGATCTTATTAAAGAGGTCAATCATCTCGGCGAAGTGAAACACGTTATTGCGCCGAATGGTATGCATCACCTGTTCTTCAAAGATTTTGCCTTAAATTATCCTAAAGCCGAAACCTGGGGACCGCTGGACCTGCACGCTAAACGGTCCGATATTAAATTCACTAAAAATCTTTCTGATTTAGACATGCACCCCTGGAAGCAGGAAGTGGAGGTTTTTTCTGTGAAAGCAAACTCTCCGGTATTTGAAGAAATCACATTCTTTCATAAACTTTCAGGATCCTTGATCGTCACAGATCTATTTTTTAACTGGCACAAGTTCCCAAATGCTTTCTATAAACTTTTTTCTAAAATAAATGGTGCTTACAAAAAGTTAGAGATCACTAAGATCGGCAGAAAATCCTTCACCCATACGATTTCCCTTAAAGGTTTTTTAAACCAAGTTCAGCAATGGAATCCTAAGACTTTGATCATTGCCCACGGCGATCTTGTTTATGAAGACACACTTAACAAGATCACCGTCGCTTTAAAAAAAGTACTTCATTAGCCTGGGGGCCGCCTTTCCCGTACTGTAAAAGAACATCGTTTGTGTCTAACGAGCGGCGCAAAAAAGTCAATGCGGCAGACGGTCTTGCTATTATTTTGAGAGTCTTGGTAGGATTTTTCTCTAAACTGCGAGGAATTATGTCTAAGAAAGCTGACTTTCCATACCTCCACGGATTTTCAACTGAGGAACAGGAACGACTGCGTAAGCAAGCGCGTTTTGGTGAATACACGGTTTATCGTAACGTCAATTTCACCGGCGTTGAAAAGTTATTGGAAGTCGGTTGTGGGGTTGGCGCACAAAGTGAAATTATTCTTCGTCGCTTCCCTGATTTAAAACTGACTGGCATTGATCGTTCGACCAAGCAGTTGGGGGCCGCCCAACAGTTCCTAAGTCAATTGCCTTTCGCCCAAGGTCGATTCGAATTAAAAGAAGCTGACGCCACCAACATGGAGTTTTCAGCGAACGCTTTTGATGGTGCATTTTTGTGTTGGATCTTAGAGCACGTCCCAGAACCTATTCGCGTGCTTTCAGAGGTGCGCCGAGTTCTTCGCCCCGGTAGTCCGGTGTATGTCACTGAAGTTTTAAATGCCTCATTCTTTTTGGATCCTTATTCACCAAATGTTTGGAAGTACTGGATGGCTTTTAATGAATATCAGTTGAAACAAAAAGGGGATCCCTTCATGGGGGCTAAGCTTGGTAACTTGCTGATGCAGCTAGGATATAAGGACATTCACACTGAAGTTAAAACGTGGTTCTTGGATAATCGTTCGCCGCAAGCCCGCAAAGATTGTATCGAATATTGGACAGAGCTTTTGCTTAGCGCGAGTGAACAATTGCTTGATGCTAAATATGTTTCTAAAGAGGTTGTTGAAGGAATGAAAACAGAAATGGCCGCTGTGGCCAGCGACCCTAATGCTGTTTTCTTTTACTCTTTTGTTCAAGCTTCCGCTAGAACTTAGAACTGGTCTTTTTTTAGCCAACCTTTACGAAGCATCCACCAAGTGATGGCTATGACAACAGTCAACATCACACCTAGGGTGATGAAGTACCCATATTGTAGTTTTAGTTCTGGCATGAACTCAAAGTTCATGCCGTAAACGCCGGCTATAAAATTCAAAGGTAAGAAGAAAATTGAAAACACCGTAAGAACCCGCATCACTTCATTGGTGCGGTAAGAGGCTTCATTGGTTTTTTGCGCCATCAATGACAGATGCAGATTGATAAGGCCCGTGATTTCTTCCTGAATGCTATCAGCAAAGAAGATCAACTTATCTAGGGGCTCGCGCACGTGATTGATATCTTTTAATGGCACTTCCATTTCGGTATTTAGTTTAGCGATGATATCGGAAGTGAACTTAAAGATTTTGCGATAAGAAGATGTTTTTCTTTTTACGATATAACCTTGGCGTAAAATATTTCTTCGCTGCAAAGCAAAGACACGTTCTTCAATCACATCGGTTTTGCTATCAAGATCATCAAGGGGTTTATCGAAACTGCGGATGGTATGTAAAAAGAGCCCTTTAACAAAGGAAATCATTTCCACGTTGTTTTGGCTAGAGCAAGTTTCCTTCTTATCCGAGATGCTTTTGATAGCAGCACGGTGGATCGTGATCACGAAATTCTTGCCGACAAATAAAATAAGTTTTGTCGAAATTTCCTGCATAGTAGCAGCACTTATTTTGGCTTGTTCATCGTGGTGGCGAAGAATGATATAAATCAGCTTATCAAAGACCTCGCACTTAGGGAGGTGTTCCGGGTCTAAGGAATTAGAAATCGCCGCACGAGGGATGTTAAATTCCCCAGCCAACATTTCTAAATCAGCAGGGGTCGGGGCCTCGATATCAATCCATTTAAAGTCTTGCCATTTGTGTTCAAAGCGCTTCATGGCTTTAAGTATGGCAAACAATTTACGGCTGCTCTATCTAAAACTTTGACAGGTCATTTGTAATTTAAGGTGGTTTGAACCTTAAAGTCGAAGGCATACATTCTGCAACCTAGGCCGCAGATGGATACCAATGACGGGATCCTATTCTGGAGTGAAAATCATGAAGAAACTAGTTCGCAGCTTATTATTAATTCCTTTTTTAGTGTCAGCCTGTGCGCCAGATTCACGGGAAACAGGAATGCCTGCGACAACAACCGCGGAACCCCAAAAACCAACCATCGTTGACCTTGAAGGCTATCGTGTAGCCAAAGGTGCGACACGCATTCAAGATATGTCGGTTCTTTTTGACAAAGAAACTCGTTCAATGAAAGTCCGTGGTAAAGTCGAATATTTAAGTCTAGATGGTCGTAAGATCGAATCTCAAGATTTAGACCTTAACGGGATTCTAGATGCAGAAGGTTTCATTGAATTGCGTTCCCACCCAAGTTTAAAATTGAAAGAAGGATTGCAAGTCGCAGCCAAAGCGACCTGCTTAAGTCAGGAAAACACTTGTACCTCTTCATTTATCGATATTTACCTTGCGATTAACGGAGTGGTTTATCATCACCAAGTTGAATCCCATCAAGATTCTGGAGAGAAAGTTACAGAAGAAGATCATATTACCGATGAAGAATTAGAATCTGAAGATGAATCAGACCACGCTGATGGTGAACCAGGCCAATACATTGGTAGCCAAAAAGAAGATATCGACAAACTGTTGGATGTAAAACCAGCTCCAAAAAAAGAGGAGCCTAAGGAAGATCCAAAGCCAGAAGAACCAAAAAAAGAAGAGCCAAAGCCGGAAGAGCCGAAGCGTGAGGAACCTAAACGTGAGCCAAAGCCAGAGCCAAAAAAAGAAGAACCAAAGCGCGAGGAGCCTAAAAAAGAAGATCCTGTAAGGCCTCAACCGCGTCCTTCGCAGGACCCGGTGGCTAAGATACCGAAAGCCAACCAAGCGATTGGTTCTGTGAACTTAGGTTGGTTGCAAAATGCTGTGAGCCTACTAGATCTTCAGCAGAAGACTTCGGATCCAGGATTTAAAATTATTCGTCCCGAAAGAAAAACTCATTTTGCTACAAATGAACTGGCGTATTTGATTCAACAAATGGGCAAGTTTACAAATGCCGAAGTGAGCGGGCAGACTTTAGCAATTGGCGATACTTCTCGCCAAAGCGGTGGAAAGTTAGGCCGACATAAATCCCATCAAAATGGTCTTGATGCGGATGTGGCTTTTTATTTTAGCAACGGATCATCGCAGAAGAGCTTTGTATCTGCTGTTTCTGGAAGCAAGCCCCACAGCCAATGGATGCCTGAGGTTTCCTGGAAGTTATTTAAAAGTATCGTGGGCACAAAGCTAGTGGACAGAATTTTCATCCATAAGGCACTTAAAAACGAGCTTTGCAGGCTTGCCATTCAAAAAGGAGAGTTGCGGAAAGGTGACACAACCAGTTTGCCAGCTGAAACCCTGCGCCGATTGATTCCAGATACAGACCATGACGATCATTTCCATGTTCGTGTGAAATGTTCCAGCGCCCAAGTGCGTTGCCGCCAAATGGCAGAGCCTGCGACAGGGTCTGGATGTTTTTGACCTAGGGTCTTAAGACTGCCAAACTTAAAGCATGGCAGATTGGCGCGAACGAAGTGAAATGAATGGTGATGTGGTGTTCTTTCGATATGTATCGGAAGGAATGGAAAAAAGCCATGACGAGGTCTTTATCTGGGACCTCGATAAAACCTACCTTGATACCACAATCGATTCTTTGTCGGGTTTAATGACTACGATCTTAGAGCGCGCTTTAAATAAGAAAAACATTCCTGGTACCAATGCTCTTTTGCAATCGCTTTCAGAATATCGAAAGCAGCAGAAGGGCTATATGTATTTTCCGATATATTTTATCACGGCTTCACCGCCGCAATTAGAAGAACGAATCTCTGAAAAATTCTCGTTAGATAATATAAGACCGTTTGGATGTTTTTATAAAGACAACCTAGCGAATCTTCGCCCGGGACGGTTCTGGCGTCTGACCAAACAAGTGGGCTATAAGTTGCAAGCGCTTTTACAGCTGCGTACGCGCTTGGGTGAAAACGTTCGTCAAATCTGCTGGGGCGACGATAGTGAAACAGATGCGATTATTTATAATCTGTATTCGGATATTTGTTCCCGCCGTCTAAGCGCTCACGAGATTCGCACAACTTTAGAAAAGTTAAACGTTTCAGGTGAACAGGTTAGTACGATCTTAGAACTTCAGTCGAATATCCCGGAAAACGATCCTGTTGAAAAAATCTATATCAACTTAGCAACGGATACGGATCCCGATTATTATCTGAAATTCGGCAGAAGAACTTTAGCTACCTACAATACTTTTCAAGTCGCTTTAGATTTATATCAGGACAACCGTATTAGTTTTGAAGGCATTTATTCAGTCATCCAAGACATGATCTATAATTACTCATACACTCCAGAAGAGCTGATGAAAAGTTTTGACGAATTCATCCGCCGTGGAATTCTAGGCGAAAGAGCCTTCCATGAAATAAAACCCTTCTTCTTTGAAAAAGGTTTGCTTCACGCATCCTACGAGCCATCAGTGGCGCCCCTCAAAGAAAAAACAGTTCAAGATGGAAGAGTCTTCGAACTCGAAGGAGTCCACGAACCTTGGATTCCTGATCGCATCGACTACTTACACGATTATCGTTAACTCGAAGGCGGGCTTTTGCAGACTGAAGGGCTCCATTTACACCGGACGCTTCGGTCGGCACGCCATCCAGGCTCAATCGTCGCCGCAACTTCGTTGCGGTTCGCGCCGTCGTGGCGCCGACGAAGGCCTCTCTTCGGTCCGTTGCAAATGGAGCCCTTCAGTCTGCAAAAGCCCTTCGTGCTAGCGACAATACATTCATTTTGTGTGGCATCCAAGTGAACTTCGTCAGCGTGGCTAGTTGAATTTTTTAACGGCCACTATTCGAAGCGCAGAGGGAAAACAGTGGTGATTGGGTCGCCGCCGAAGGATTTAAATTCCACGCGTTTTGTTGCTTCTAATAAACATTTTTTGAAGCCTGCATCAGTGATGCTTGATGAAGCTATTTCGGCTTGGGCGACTTTGCCGGTTCTTTCGATCGTGAAGCTGATCGAAGCTTGTCCCACAACTCCTGGTGTTTTTTGCAGAAGCTGAGTGTAGCATTTAAAGAAGTTACTGCGATGGGTTTTTAACGTGTCTTGGATTTGTTCTGACGTTAAGCCCTCAGCCATATTGGCAACTGGAACTGCGGGTACGCCTGTTTCTGCCGGAGCTAATTCTGGCAAGGTTTCCTCAGGAGCTTGCTTTTTATAATTCATTTCATAATCAGTGGCGGTCCAACGAACGCCGTCTTTTGAAATATAAACGCTGCCTTCACGGCCGAAGTTTTCTACCTGCAGATCGCCGCGCTTAATAATTAAAACGATGCGTTCTGTTTCTTCATCGATTGTGATCAAGCTGTTTTCAGGAATGCGGATACGGTAGGCAGAATCAAATTCCATGGTGGCATCTCCGTCCACACTTGTTTCAACGGAATCTAAAGCAAAAAGACTGGCTTTGCGGCCCAGCTTTTCTTTTTGGGTCATGTTTTTTCTTAAGACGAAAACTTTGCCTAGGTTTAATTCCAGACGAGCAAGAGGACGTGCGCCAGGTTTTTGTTTTTCAGTTTGCGAAGCTATGAATAACGAAAGGGCTACGCTAAATAAGCCCACGACAATCAAAGAAGGAATAAGCCAGTTGTTTTTCGCCATAGAAAAACTATAGCGAAACCCAGATTGAAGATGTAGTAAAATCAGCGGATCAAGTCAGGAACCAAAAGCGCCCTTAAAAGAAAAGAGCGCTTGGACGGATCAAATTACTATTGAGCAGGTGCTGCAGTCGGAGCCGGCGTTGCTGCTGGAGTTCCGTTAGCTGCAGGTGGAGCTGTCTCTGGAAGAGCCGTTGCCGCTGGAGCAGCAGGTGCTGTTACTGGAGCTGTTGGAAGCGGTAAAGAATCAACAACAGATTTTTCGTGAGAAGAAGTTAAAACAGACAAAGCCAAGCAAGTGATTGCGAAAACTACTGCAGCCCATACTGTCATTTTACCAGCAAGAGTTTGCGCGCCAGTCGCACCTAACAATGAATTTGAAGTTGAAGAGCCGCCAACGCCTAAAGCGCCGTTGCTTTTAGAATCTTGAATAAGAACCAGAACGATCAAAACAAGTGCAACGATGATGTGCAAGATACCAATGAAAGTAGTCATTTATTTATCTCCCGAAGTTCCTGAATATAGGGACAGAAGGGGGAATCGTCCATCCCAAAGTGCCCAAAAATTCTCCCTTTGGCGCGCATAGTCATAAGGTGGTTTTCATCTTCCATCCGGCTTAAAATCAATCCATGAGAAAAATTCTACTATTTAGCCTTACCATCGCGACTCTTTGGGCTGCTGGCTGCACTTCAGAAGAAGGAAAGCTTAAAAAGCAGGCAATTTCAACAGGCGAATTGCGCCTTCAGCAGTTGATTCAGCAAGAAGCGCTAGATGGAATGCCTCAATCTTCAGAACTGCGCCAAGGCTATCAGGATTTTATTATGGCCCGCTCTGAAGTGGTCACCGATGAACCAGAAATTATCGGGGGTTCTGCGGTAGTCTCGGTGGCTGCCATGATTCCGCCAGTAAAGCTTCGTAAAACCCTTATTGCCATCGCTGGAAAATTGGATTCCAGTAAAGCTCGTCGCTTCAACTTTGGTGAGGCTGTCAGTCTGATAAAGCGCCAAACCGGTGAAGACACTGAAAACACCAAGCAAGGCCTTGGCATTGTGAAGTTCGTAAAACAGGGCGAAGCTTGGGTTCAGTCGGAATAGCGCGTAAAATCAAGGCTTCCGCGTTTGCTGTTTGACCGGCAGCACGCAATATCTGACAAAGTCCCCATGAAGTTTTTAGTATTTGAGGGCCTAGACGGTTCAGGCAAAAGTTCATTGATGGCAGCTTTAGAACAAGAGCTGCAAAAGCATCAGATCGATTTTCATCGCACGCGTGAACCGGGTGGAACTCCACTAGGTGATGAAATCCGTAACATGATTTTACGTACTGAAGGTCCATCGCCTTTGGCTCGCGCTGAACTTTTGCTGTATGAAGCAAGTCGTGCCCAACACGTTGATCAAGTGATTCGTCCAAAATTACAAGCGGGGACCTGGGTCCTTTGCGATCGCTTCTCAGCTAGCTCGGTTGCTTTTCAAAGTGGTGGCCGTGAAATCTCTGAAAAAGACGTGGTCATGTTAAATGAATTCGCGACGGGTGGTTTGAAAGCTGATCTTACGATTCTGCTAGATTTGCCCGTGGAAGAATCCCGTCGTCGCCGACAAGGCCGTGGCGCTGCGAATGGTGAATCAGAAGATCGCATCGAGTCTGAAGCAGACACGTTTCATGAAAAAGTTCGTCAGTCCTTTTTAGCCCAAGCCCGCGCCGATGAAAAATCTTGGTTGGTGCTTGATGCTAAAAAAACTCCGCAAGAATTGTTCGTGCTTTTACTAACTGCTTTGGCAGAAAAAAATATTTTAAGGTAATAAAAAATGCCTCGTCTGTTGGATACGATTCTTGGGCACCAAGAAACAATCGCAAAACTGGTTGCTTCCTTTGAACAAGGTAAGCCTGGTCAGACGTATCTTTTTGTTGGTCCTGCAGGTATCGGAAAAAAACTGACTGCCACAGGCTTAGCCCAAGCTCTTTTATGCCCACAAAGCAAAAGAGGCTGTGGCACTTGTCCAAGCTGTTTTCGGGTCACGAATAAAAGCCACGAAGGACTTAAGATTGTTGAGCCTGAAAAAGCCAGCATCAAAATGGAACAAGCTAAAGAAGTTTTAGAATTCTTAAGTTTAAAAAGTCTTAGCGGCAATCGCGTGATCATCATCGATCAAGCGCAAACTTTAAATCCTCAAGCGGCGAACTCGTTACTTAAAACATTAGAAGAACCACCTGAAGGCACGTTTTTCTTTTTGATCGCCCCCAGTGTCGCGGGGTTATTGCCGACGATTCGTTCCCGTTCCCGCATAGTCCAATTTAAACCTCTCACGGCAGATGATTTAGCTAAAAGAGTGAAAGCTCCGCAATGGGCTTTGAAGTCTGCTGGCGGAAGTTTTGAAAAACTAGCGCACTTGCAAGAAGGTCCTGAACAAGAGGTTCGCCAGAAATCAGTAGAAATTTTAAAGCTGATGCTGACAGATCCAGATTTCTTACTGAATGAAATTTGGCGCTCTGAATTCAAAGACCGTAGTCACGCCCAAAGCCTTATCGCTTATTGGGTGGGCTTTATGAAAGATGCCATCTGCCTTCAAGAAGATGCTAAAACTCAAATCGTCAATTTGGACCAAGCTGCGCTTATTAAGACTCTGGCAGAATACAGCCGCGAGTACTTATTAACTCTGATCCAAAAATCCCTGAACGCTGAACAAGCCATGGCCGCCAACCGCGATGCTCAATTGGTCTTGGAAGAGCTTTATATTACCGCTGGCCGTCCTTAATCGCGCAAAACACGAAGTGGCCCTTTTCACCGCTTCGGTTGTAGAGTAGACTGACCGTATGGAATGGATTGATATTCACGCTCACTTAAATATGCTCGAAGAAGGCGTTGAAGCGGCGATCGCTAACGCTAAATCTGTGGGCGTTAAAAAAATCATCACTATCGGAACTGAGCCTGGTGATCATCAGCTCGTTTTAGATATCGCTCGTAAATACTATCCCGATGTTTATTGCACCCTAGGTGTCCATCCCCACGATGGCAAAGTCTATACCGAAGCTGCCGGTAAATTTATCGAAGAACACGTGGTTGAACCCTGCGTGGTCGCGGTCGGAGAAATCGGCTTAGATTATTACTATGATCAATCCCCACGTAAAGAACAGCAAGATGCGTTCCGTGCTCAGCTTGAAATCGCTAAACGCACGAAAATGCCAGTTGAAATTCACACGCGTGATGCTGAAGAAGACACGATTGGAATTTTAAAAGAATTCAAAGGCTCGGTGAATGGTCTGATTCATTGCTTTACGGGTACAGAATGGCTCGCTCGCCAAGCTTTGGATATCGGATTTAATATTTCTATCAGCGGTGTTGTCACTTTCAAAAACGCCGACAGTTTACGTAGCACCGTAAAGATGCTGCCTTTAGATAGAATCCATGTAGAAACCGATGCTCCTTTTCTAGCGCCCATTCCCATGCGCGGGAAAAAGAACACACCGGCCTACGTTATTCACACTGCTAAATTCGTCGCTGAACTAAAAGGCATTTCAGAAGAAGAGCTTTGTGAGCAGACTCGTAAAAATGCCTTAAAGATGTTCCCTAAAATCAGTTGGTAAGAAGTTTAGATTCGGTTTCGCGAATCCACTGCGCAAAAGGGGCGACCTTGGTAACTTGACCACGGCCCTTGCAGCTCGTGAACCCGTTATCCAATTTTGTGCCGTACACGGCTGAATGAACTCCAATAACTTTTAAAACTCCATCTTCATGGAAAAATTGCGGTCCGCCTGAATCACCAGAGCATATAAATACAGAAGTCGAGGGATCTAGAAAATAGCGGTCGGAATAAGAGTTATAGTTTCCAGCGACTTTTAAAACTCCGCGGTGAAGTACGCCCACGTACTCGTGACCTCTTTCGCCACGTTTGCCTGTGTAGTCTTGGGATTTTCCAAAGCCATAGGAATAAACTGTTTGATGGGCGTAATTTGCTGCTTTGTCAGAGTCATAATCGACAGGTTCATATCCCTCTGGAACTTCACCTTTAAAAGTGCCTAGAGCAATATCATGATCGTACATCTTTGTGGAATTGTAAGAGCCATGCAGGGCCATTCTTAAACCCTTAAGTTTCAAGGCATTGCCATAGGTCTTTAAATAATTATTAGTGAAGATCACGTTGAAACCGCCAAAGGCGCGCATTCTAGTCTTATCAAAACAATGGGCCGCCGTAAGGACGGTGTTAGGACCAATCAAGGTCGCCGTGCAAATGGTAAGCGGTCGACCTTGGATATCGTGCATTTCAATAAGGACAACGGATTTGGCGGCATCACTAACCCTTTCTTCAACCGGGGTGCCGTTGATAATAGATCCATTGCCGCTAATATCTTGGTTTTCGTGGGTTTGTATTGCGAGGCCGCAGCCTGAACAGAGAATTAAAACACCCGCCATGAGTTTTCTTAGATCCATTTTGTCACTCCTTTGAAGCAAAAACGCTAGCCCACCGAAATATCGATTTCAGGTGATTTCTTTGAAAGGTAGCAACAAAAATAAAATTATGACCCAGGGACTCAATGTCTAAACTTCAGACAGTAGAACTTAAATCAAATATAAGGCCTCGAGGGAAAACCGCGAATTTCAGAAAATAACCGACAGCGTGAAGGAAGCACTCGTTCATGGCAGGCCTGTAAGCTTCAAAAGCACGCCAGGAGCCTTTTTGACACCAAAAAGGGTGGCACAGAACTTGGATAACCGGAATTCGGATTTACTATTAAAACCCTAAAGGAGTTCCCATGAAAAAGAACCTCATTATTGGATCACTCATTGTCACCAGCCTTGTACAATATACAAGCCCTGCCTTTGCGAATAAAGAAATCATCGGCAGCGTTATTGGTGGCATTATCGGCGCTGGTGTCGGTTCCACTATCGGTAAAGGTAATGGTAACAAAGCAGCTATCGCTATCGGTGCGATCGCAGGAACTATTATCGGTAATAAAGTAGGTCAAGACTTAGACGAAGCGGATCGTCGTGCAATTAACGATGCACAAAACCGCATGCTTCGCCAAGGTGGGAACTGTGATTGGGACGGTCGTAACTACGGTTCACGCACAGGTTCTCGCGGTCGTTTCACTTCTGTTCGTGAAGGTACTAATATCTACACTGGTGAAGTATGCCGTGAATACACAAGCGTTATCTATACCCGTCGTACCACTGAAGAAACTCGCGGTATTGCGTGCTCTCGCCCAGATGGTTCTTGGTATGAAACTCGCGAAACAGAAGTAAGATTCAATGGTCGTGGAAACGGTGGTGGCCGTCATAATGGTGGTGGTCGCCATAACGAACCTCCTCGTTACAACCCAGCTCCTCCTCCAGCACCAAGCCGTCCATTGCCTCCGCCACCTCCGCCAGTGAACCGTTACGGTTATGAAGGTCAAACGCAATTAAGCCAAATCACTCGTCGTACGGGTGGTGAATGGTTCCGTGTGACTTTGAACCAAGCTGTATCTTTAGAAAACATCCAAGTTTATGTTTTGGCTGCAGGGCTAAAAGTTCATGACACAACTGTTTACACAGAGTCAGGTCGTCGCGTTCAAGTCTACCAATTGACGAACACTCAAAATGCGTACTCTGGTCAGACGTTGTCTTCTGCAAATCTAAACCTAGGTTCAGACAGAGTGACTGCGATTGATCTTCGTGTTGAGTCCATGGGCGGATACGCTGAAGCCATCGTAAAAGTGACCTCAAATGAAACTTACCCTTCTTTGAGTGTTTCTCGTTACTAAGCTCAAGTTCGCGGAATAAAATTTCCTTTTTTCCCTCAAAGCCAGTCTATGACAGACCATGTCTAGACTGGCTTTTTTCGTCTGATGGGTCGATATTGTGGGGGTTTAAAAAAGGAGACATCATGTCTAAGTTACGCGTTGGCATCAACGGTTTTGGTCGTATTGGTCGTGTACTTTTCCGCGCTGGTTTTGAAAAGCTAGATATCGTCGGAATCAACTCTCTAGACAGCATCGAGGGTGATGCTCATCTTCTAAAATACGATTCAGCACATGGCGTTTTCAAAGGTGACGTTTCTACTGAAGGTCACAACCTTATCGTTAATGGTAAAAAAATTGCGGTTTCTAAAACTCGCAACCCAGCTGAAGTTCCTTGGAAAGATCTTGGCGTTGACTTGGTTCTTGAGTGCACTGGCGCATTTAAAGATAAAGCTGAGTTCATGGGCCACATCAATGCAGGCGCAAAAAGAGTTTTGGTTTCTGGTCCTGCAGAAAAAGGTGCTGACCTAACTATGGTTTACGGTATCAATCACGATGCCTACGATCCATCTAAGCACCAAGTTGTATCTAACGCTTCTTGCACAACGAACTGCTTGGCTCCTTTGGCTAAAGTTTTGAACGAAACATTCGGTATCGAACACGGTACTATGATGACTGTTCACTCTTACACAAATGACCAAAAAATCTTGGATGCTCCTCACAAAGATTTGCGCCGTGCCCGCGCTGCTGCGGTGAGCATGATTCCGACAACAACAGGCGCTGCGAAAAACGTAGGACTTGTGTTGCCTGAACTAAAAGGTAAAATTGACGGTATCTCTGTGCGCGTTCCAACACCGAACGTGTCTTTGGTGGATTTCACATTCACTGCGAAAAAAGATGTTACTAGAGAATCTGTGAACGAAGCCTTGATCGCTGCTTCCAAAGGCGCATTGAAAGGCATCCTTGCAGTAGAACATGGCGAACTAGTGAGCGTTGATTTCAACGGCAGCCCTTATTCATCAATCGTGGATCTTGCTTCCACAATGGTAGTTGGTCCGCGCATGGTGAAAGTGCTTTCTTGGTACGACAACGAAACTGGTTTCTCTAACAGAATGGTAGACGTAGCCTTGCACATGGCCGCAAAAGGCCTATAATCGCAACCGCTGAAAGAAATGCCATCACGGCATTTCTTCGCGAAGCCCTCCGAAGGAGGGTAAGGGCAGGAGCCCGCAACAAAATGGCCCATCCGACTGCGTTGGATCGGCCATGTCCTCGCTCCGATGTGGCGCTGCCACACCTCCGCTGCGGTAAGTCCGCTCCGCCTTGCGGCTGAACCATTTTGAGCGGTCGCTCGTTCGTCTTAGTTTTTTTGATTTTATTTCTTAAGGGAAGTACGTTATGGCAAATGGTCTAAAGGGTATTAAAACAGTTCGTGATTTTGAACTTGATGGCAAAGTGGTTTTCTTGCGTCTTGATTTGAACGTTCCAATGGAAAACGGAAAGATCACTGATGAAAACCGTATCACCGCTTCTTTGCCTACAATTAAACATTGCATGGAAAAAGGCGCGAAACTTGTTTTGGCGTCTCACTTGGGTCGTCCAAAATCTAAAGACGATAAAGAATATTCTTTAGAGCCTGTGGCAAAACGTCTTCAAGAGCACTTGAATGCGGAAGTGATCCTGGTTGAAGACCCAGATTCAGATGCTCCTAAACATCTTTTACAATCTTTGAAAAAGAATCAGCTGATCCTTCTTGAAAACGTTCGTTATGAAGAAGGGGAGACTAAGGATTCCATCGAATTCGCACAAAAAATCGCAAACTACACTGACATCTATATCAACGATGCTTTCGGTGCTTCCCACCGTGCGCACGCGACAATTCATGCTTTACCGTCAGTGATGAAAGATAAAGGTATTGGTTTCTTGATTGAAAAAGAAATCAATATGCTTGATTCACTATTGCAAAATCCAAAACGCCCTTACTTGGCTGTTATGGGTGGCGCGAAAGTTTCTGACAAGATCGCGGTTATCGAACGATTGATGGACGTTGTTGACGGCTTCATCATTGGTGGCGCTATGGCGTACACATTCCTTAAGGCGATGGGGCATCCAGTTGGTAAGTCTTTGGTTGAAAACGACAAAGTTAAATACGCAAAAGAAATGATTGAACGTATTGAAGCTCGTAACAAAACAATCTTGTTGCCAGTGGATCACGTAGCGACAAAGGGTATCACGGATACTGCAAACGCTCGTACGACAAAAGACGTTGTTATCTCTGAAGATGAGTTGGGTGTAGACATTGGGCCTCAAACCCTTCGTTCTTACACAGCAGCTTTGATGGAAGCTGGAACTATTTTCTGGAATGGTCCCATGGGCATCTTTGAAAATCCTGCGTTTTCAAAAGGCACTTTCGGTGTGGCTAAAGCGATCGCTGAAAGCAATGCTACAAAAATCGTCGGTGGTGGTGATTCAGCAGCTGCAGCAGAAGCGTCTGGTTTTGCTGACAAAATGACTCACATCTCTACAGGTGGTGGTGCCTCCCTTGAATATCTTCAAGGTGATAAACTTCCAGGTTTAGAGATCTTAAGATCTAAGAGATAATTATGAATTTTTTCACTCCCAAGGTTCACATCGGGCTTTTGTATCTAGGAATTCTGGGTTTGATGTTTTTTGCTTTGACGGTGAACGTGATTGTTCACCGTTGGAAGTTCCGCGTTCCTATCGGGGGCGGGCAAAATCAAAAAATGACCCAAATTATTCGCATGCACGGACATTTCGCTGAATATGTGCCGTTATTGTCTTTGATGTTGGTCATCCTTGAAATCAACCGAACTCCTTCAGAATTTTTACATTTCCTTTGGATCAGTTTGGTTTTGTCCAGGGTCTTCCATGCGTGGGGATTGTATTCAAGCCATTTGCCACACCTGGGAAGATTCCTCGGCATGACTTTAACTGCCATTGTCTTACTAGGAAGTTCTACCGGTCTTTTAATCAGCTACACAGGGAACTAACATGAAAAAAATCTTTGCCGCTAACTGGAAACTTTTTAAAAGTCCTAAAGAAACCCGAGAGTTCTTTACTCAATTTAAAGAAGTTGCGGGAAAAGCAAAAGGGGAATTGGTATTTTTCCCTTCTGCGATTTCGTTAGAAGCGGCAAGCACAACGCTGCAAGGTTCTGCTGTTAAGTTTGGTGCGCAGAACTGTTATTCCCACGCGCAAGGCGCTTTTACTGGTGAAAACTCAGCTCAAGTTCTTAAAGACTTGGGTGGAACTTACGTTTTAATCGGTCACAGTGAACGCCGTAAAATCTTTGGCGAAAATGATACTTTGATCGCAGATAAAGTGGCTTACGTTCAATCTTTAGGTTTAACACCTATGTTGTGCATTGGTGAAACTTTGCAAGAGCGTGAAGATCTAAAAACTTACAAAGTTTTAGATGAACAGCTTCATTACGGTTTGGCTAAAGCTGACAAAACAAAACCGCTAGTGATTGCCTACGAACCAGTATGGGCGATAGGAACGGGGAAAGTGGCGACTCCATCACAAGTGGAAGAAACACACGCGGATGTCTACGCCATTCTTACAAAACTAGGTTTTGAAGAAAGCCCGATTCTATATGGTGGCAGTGTAAAACCAGATAATGCAGGTGGACTGATCAAAATCCCTCACGTCGATGGCTTCCTAGTAGGTGGCGCATCACTAGAAGTTAAATCATTTATCGATATCGCTTCTGCTGAATAGGTTCTTCGATTGGGGAAGCGGTGAAAATACCCCATTCGACTGCGTTGGAATGGGTTTGTCCTCGCTCCGACGTAGCGCTACTACGCCTGCGCTGCGGGAAACCCCCTCCGCCTTGCGACTGGGGCATTTTGACTGCTTCTGTTTGGTGTAGTTAGCCGTTGCCTTCGGAATATTCGCGGTCTGAGTTTTTTATGGATTCTTTGATGGCTGCTGCATCTTTCGCGGGCAGTTTTTTTAGGGCGCTTTCGAAATCTTTTTTATTTCTTTTATACAGCGGCACTAGTAATTCGCCTGCAGCTTCAGATGGGTCGCCTTCGAATGAAATTGCGGCTACTCTAAGTAATTCTTGGTAAAGCTCTTGAGTTGGTTTTTCTTTCAACATCAACTGCACGGTCTTATCGATAGTTAAAAGCATCTCTGCTGTTTTTTTGCCGACTTGTTCATCGCTGTTTTTCGTTGATACAGTTACGTCGCTAACAGAATAAGTTTTTAATTTTTTCAAAGCCTCAGATAAGTTTTGAGCGCTCGCGGAAAAACCAAGAAAGAATATTAAGGATAAAGCTAAGAATTTTTTCATGATTACTCCTTAATCATCACGCCGACTAAAACACGATTGTATAGCGGTCTTGAAGTCGGTCTATAGAAATCACTGACGTAGCCACCCTTAGATCCCCAATCAGTTTTAATTTCAGCATGGCCCGCATGTTTTCTGTCGGTTCCATGTCTGTAAACAAGGATAGCACCTTTCGGAGCGTCCTGGGGATTTTTGATAAGTTTCTTATATCTTGGATCTTCCATCATATTGATGAAGCCACGGCGTTTTAAATCACCGACAGCATTAACGGCTTTTGCTCCTGGTAAATAGTCATTTACCAAGTCACCACCTAAGATCGCGCGCTTCACGTAGCGGTAACAAAGTTTTTTAGAGCGCGCTTCTTTGTTGCGCATTCCGTATTTGATGGATTTTTCAACCGATCTGCTAGTTGAATAACGAGCCACCGACGGAAAGTTTTTCCATTTTTCTGAAGGAATATCTGCGACCTGCGGACGAGGCTGTGGTCGGGGAGTGCTATCAACTTCCTTTGCCACTTCGCCGATGTCCTTGCGATTTTGTTCTGTGGTTCCTGGCTGAGTGGTTGAACACTCCGCACAGAAAGACCCTTCCGTTTTAGTTGGATCAGAATTTTTCGCTAAATTAGGATCTTCAGAAACTGGAGCTGGTTCTGGCTTTTGTTCGCGCAGAACTTCATCTTTTGTTGGAAGGTGCGGAGTCACTGTCCCTTCCGCTGGTAGACCTTCGCCATCTTTGATAGCTTTAGAAGTTAAAGCCACTTCAGGGTCTTGAACTTCAGCGCCCTCTTTATCTTTTAAAGTTAACCATGGATCTTTTTGCGAAAAGTAAACCCAAGTTTCGTCGCCGACTTTAGGAAGGTTTTTCGCTTTGCTTTCGCCAACTTTAGTAAGACGTACTTTGATTCCGTACGAACCCGTTTTCGCTAGTTTTCTTGTTTCAACAACAGTTCCTTCAGAACCTTGTGGCACTAAGAATTGCACATTGCGAGCTTTCTTGCGGAAATCCAAAGAGGAGCGACCGTTCAGATCACCTGTAACGACAAGGTCTTGCAGTTCTTCCCAGGCCCCGAAAGCGGAACTAGAAAAAATCAAAACAGCTAAAAAGATGTGTAAGCAACGGCTGAATAAACTCAAAATAGTTACCCCTACAATTTCTTGTCGGAGCATTTAGTTCAATCTATGAGAAAACCAAAAGAATCTAGACGTTTTTCCTGTTCCCTCTCCGGACTTCCGAATCGTCTTTTATGGGGGCACATTACTGTTACATACATTTTTTAAAGAGTTATCCCACAGAAGTTAAATAGAAATGGTTCAGAATGAGAAAAACCTCTCTTAAGAAGAAATTTGGGAATGAAAAAGCATGAAACTTTTTTTCGATTTAATTAAATAATTACCCATATTTTCCGATAAGTTAGGTATGAAAAACATATTTCAAAGCACGTTATTTCTTATTGTGTTTTTAGTAGCTCTTACTAATGCAAACGCTTCTCCTCAATCTCTCACTTATCAAGGTCGCATTATAAAAGCTGATGGAAGCCCACTTGAATATTCGCAAGTGCAATTTGCCTTCAAGATTATGGATCCGACAGGGCAATACGTGATCTATGAAGAACTTTCTGGCTTTGTCGATATGTCAGGTTCAAAAGGTGTGTTTGATGTACCAATCGGTAACGGCACCAAAGTTTTTCCAGACGCCAACATACAAGTATTGGATGCTGCCTACGTTTTAAATTTCAATTTGCTAAGTGCTTTTAATAATTCAACTCCTTACTACTGCAAAGGTTCAAACAATCCGAACTGCTATGTACCGGTTGCGGATCAAGGCCGAGTGCTTAGAGTTCAGTTTTGGGATGGAATAGGTTGGAAACAAATTTCTCCAGACTCTGTCATTCGCTCTGTTCCTTTTGCGGGTTTTGCTAGTTCGGCTGCTAAACTTGGAACATACACCGCAAGTGACTTTCTTTTGAAAGTGGGCTTACCAACATGTGTTGCAGGAACTTTTCTAAGCTGGGATGGATCGATGCTATCTTGTACCGGTGTGAGTGGAGCTAATGGCGGTACAGTGACTTCAGTCACTTCAGCGAATGCATATATCTCGGTAGTGAATACCACAACAGCGCCCGTAGTTACTTTAAACGTAGGGACTGCAGCAAACACAGTGGCAGCAGGTAATGATGCGCGTTTCACTGATGCTCGTGCACCGACTGGTGCAGCGGGTGGTGACTTATCCGGAACATATCCAAATCCTAGTGTTGCAAAAATTCGCGGAGCTACAGTTTCATCAACGGGACCGTCGGGGACGGGTCAAACCTTACGCTATGATGCAACTGCTAGTGAATGGGTTCCGGCTAAACTTGTGACTGCAGATATCACAGGCTTATCGACGTCGCTGTCAAATGTTCCAACCTACAGTCAATTTGCTATCTGCGATGCTGATGAAACTTTGACGTTCGTTTCGCCAGCAGGTGGATTTATTTGTACTGCGATTTCACTTGATGGAAGTGGAATTAAAAATACGGCCGCTTTGACGGTGGCCTCAGTGACCGCTTCGACTTTGAATGGTACTGATGTTTACTCAGACAGCGTTTATATTCGCAGTCCAACAGGATCACCTACAAACACAATTAAAATCACAGGCCCGACAACTGCGATTGGTGCAAGTTATACCCTAAAACTTCCACAAGCTTTGCCTGCAGCGAATGGACAAATTCTTTCTGGTGATACTTCTGGAAATCTTTCATGGGTCAGCAGCACGGGTGTTGCCATCAATTCTTTGACAGGCGATGTGTCAGCTTCAGGAACCGGTTCGGTGGCTGCGACCGTAAATTCTGTTGGTGGCTCTACAGCTGCCAATATCAATGCAGCAACTGTTCTAGCGAATGCTGCGACCAACGCAAATACAGCTTCAGCGATTGTAAAACGTGATGCTTCCGGAAATTTCGTTGCGGGTACTGCTTCATTAAGCAGTACGGTTCTTAGAGATTCGGGTTCAAACACTGTAACCCTGCAAGCGCCAACCACAGTTTCAACAAGCTACGCCGTCAAATTTCCGACAGCACAAGGCTCTGCAAATCAGTTTTTGATCAATGATGGCTCTGGGAATTTATCGTGGACAACATTGTCTTCTATCAATGGTCAGACTACAGCTTTGAATAACGGGCAGATTCGGATTGGTAATGCTTCAAATGTGGCCACGGCAGTAACTCCTGCAGGAGACGTTACGATCTCTAATACGGGCGCTACGTTGGTTGGAAAAATTCAAAATACCGGCGTTGTTGCAACAGCGCCGACTGCCACTAATAATTTCTTCAAATATAACGGAACAAATTGGGCGCCAGGATATATTAACATCACTGATATTCGCTCTACAGCTGCGGGGAATGCGCAATTTTTCCCAACCAACTGTACTGCCGCCCAAACTTTGACGTGGGTGTCGGGCACTGACAGTTATACTTGTACAAATATTGCGGTTTCTAGTTCGGCTGTCAGCTTTGGTACTCCGGCTGCGAATTCGTTTTTTGCTTCACCAAACGGATCTTCGGGCGCACCGACGTTCCGCGCTTTAGCTTCAGCTGATCTTCCAAAAACGGGTGCCGATGGCGCTTTCATCAATGGTGGGAACAGCTTCGGTGTAGCAGCTGTGCTTGGCACGAATGATAATAATACCTTCACACTAAAGACCAACAACACTGCAAGAATGACAGTGGATGGATCTGGATTTTTCGGTTTAGGTACTACATCACCTTCAGTCAGATTCAATGTTCAGGGAGAAACCTATAATGATTCTTCAGCTTTGTTTGAACGTAACGAAGAAAGCACTAATGCGGCAGGCTTACAATTTCTAAAATCCCGTGGCACGACGGCAAGTAAAACAGCTGCTGCGGCAGAAGATTATTTAGGTAATGTTATCTTTAGTGGTTATGCAACGACCACTGATGTGGGAACAGCTGCTATTATTACCTCTGTGCCAGCAGCGACTTGGACAGGAACTTCAGCTCCTGGCGATTTAGTTTTCCGAACTAATTCTGGAACTGGAACTCTCACTTCCACTTCTGAAAAAATGCGTTTATCTTCAGAAGGCTTTTTAGGTCTTAATACTAATGATCCGATCGTGGCACTTGATATCGTGAATAATAACGCTGGCGATCTTTACGATGATATTAACATCCGTACTTTCTCGGCATCTGCAACTCCAGCGGTCTTATTTAAGCGCGCGCGTGGAACTCTAACTGCCCCAACAGCCATTCAGGCAAGCGATAATATCGGTGGTCTTATTCTGAGTGGTCATAACGGATCGGGTCTTGTATCCGGGGCTACGATTCGTGCTTATACCGACCCCACTGCCGCATGGTCGGTGGGAGCAACACCTGCACACATACGTTTTGAAACCAATAACGGAACTACTTTAGCTGAAAGAGTAAGAATTGCTTCGTCGGGATATGTTGGGATTAATGACTCGACACCAAGTTACCACTTAGATGTAGCTGGAACGATTCGCGGTACTACACTCATCAATGGTTCCTTCGATTTTATTTTAGGCAATAATGATCAAACCAGCCGCGGTAACTCGGGTACTTCAAGGGCGTTAGTTAAGAATGCTGGGAATATATTGATAATCAATTATGGTAATGATTTCACCGGTGGAGTGATGACAGGGTCCATGTTAAGACCTGAAACGGATGGGACATTTTCGCTAGGGGATTCAACCCACCGTTGGAGCGCAGTCTATTCTTCTAATGGTACAATTCAAACTTCTGACGGTCGCTTAAAAACAGAGATCAAAGAAATTCCACAAGGCTTAAACTTCATCACAAGTCTTGAGCCTGTTTCGTATAAATGGAAAAAAGAAAAAGACAATGCGGATGCAAAAACTCACTGGGGTTTCATCGCGCAAGACTTAGAACAAAAGATCAAGCGTACAACAGCATCTGAAAAACCTGCGGCGATAGTAAAAGAATCTGAATACTATGGAGTTAACTATTCTGAGCTGATCGCACCGATCGTGAAGTCCATCAAAGAACTTTACGCACTAGTGATTAAAGGCCAACAAGGCGATGACCATAGATTAAAAGCTTTAGAGTTAGAAAATCAAAAAGTAAAAGCGGAAAATGAAGCACTGAAAGCCCGCTTAGATAATCACGAAAAGCAACTTGAAGAGATCAGAAAAAAACTAAGTTCAAAATAAAAAAAGCCGGGGAGAACCCGGCTTTTTTGTTGCGGCGCAACCGTAAAAAGAAGCAGGCACTTCTAGAACAAAGCGTTCTTTGGTGTTCTTGGGAACGGAATAACGTCACGGATATTTGTCATACCAGTTACGTACATCAACATACGCTCAAAGCCCAAACCGAAGCCCGCGTGCGGGAAGCTTCCATAACGGCGCAGATCCAAATAGAAAGAATATTCTTCTGGATGCAAGCCCACTTCCTTCATGCGTTTTTCAAGAAGCTCTAGGTTGTCTTCACGTTGAGATCCACCAATGATTTCACCGATGCCTGGGGCTAACAAGTCCATCGCACGAACGGTTTTACCATCTTCGTTTAACTTCATGTAGAAAGCTTTAATGTCTTTTGGATAGTCAGTTACGAACACAGGTTTTTTAAAGTGTTCTTCAGCTAGGTATCTTTCGTGCTCTGACTGCAAGTCGATACCCCACTGAACTGGGTATTCGAATTTCTTACCGCATTTTTGCAAGATATCGACAGCCTCAGTGTAAGTCACACGACCGAATTCGCTGTTTAGAACGTTGTTTAATTTATCAAACAGACCTTTTTCAACGAACTGGCTAAAGAATTCCATTTCCTCTGGGCATTGTTCCATCACATAGCGGATGATGTACTTGATCATCGCTTCGCCTAACTCCATATCAGCAGAAAGATCCGCAAATGCGATCTCTGGCTCGATCATCCAGAACTCAGCAGCATGACGTGAAGTATTTGAATTTTCCGCACGGAATGTAGGACCGAAAGTATAGATGTTACGGAAAGCCGCGCAGAATGTTTCACCATTCAGCTGGCCACTTACGGTTAAGTTTGTTTCTTTACCAAAGAAGTCTTGGGAAGCATCAATAGTGCCATCTTCTTTGCGTGGTGGTTTATCCAACTTCAAAGTTGTCACACGGAACATTTCACCAGCACCCTCAGCATCAGAGCCAGTAATGATTGGCGTGTGCACGTACACGAAACCTTGATCTTGGAAGAATTTGTGAATCGCATAAGAAAGCACAGAGCGCACACGGAAAACTGCAGAGAAAGTATTCGTGCGAGATCTTAAGTGAGCAATTTCACGCAAGAACTCATAGCTGTGTCTTTTGTTTTGCAAAGGATAAGCAGCATCCGCTTTTTGCACGACTTTAACTTCGCTTGCTAACACTTCAAAAGACTGACCGCCACCTTGGGATTTTACAACTTTACCAGTGACAATTATGGAAGATGCGATTGTTAGTTTTGCTACATCTTCAAAGTTTGAAAGATTGGTGTCGAAAACTACCTGCACGCCTTTAAAGAAAGTACCGTCATTGAGCTCAATAAAACCGAAGTTTTTTTGGTCGCGGATCTTACGAACCCAACCCGACATGTGAACAACTTTATCGATATACTTATCAGTCTCTCTAAATAGCGTCTTAACCTGCGTAGTTTCCATTAAGTGAATCCCTTTCAGCAAGTCACTAAACTACCTTATACCGCGATGGATGAAAAGGGCCCATCTGACTGCGTTGGAATCCTCTTGTCCTCTCTCCGACGTAGCGCTGCTACGCCTGCGCTGCGGGAAGAGTCTTCCGCCTTGCATATGGACCCTTTTGATCCATCGCTCTCTTCCGAAAAGACGCGCGGAGTCAATGTGGATATGTGACTCGCTTTGAGACTGGGCCTTGCTACGTCCCTTTCGAAATCTTAAAATATTAGAAAGAGGGAGGCCCTAATGGCCACATCTACACACTATCGTGTTTGTCATAGATGTCACACGGTGAATAGCGCTGAATCTCAGCTTGTGACCACCTGTGAATGTTGCGGAAAGCATCTTGCACCCTTTTATTTTTTCGACGAAAGTAAGGCCTTGGGTCTGCAAACCACAGATCTTTACTCTAGCGTGAAAGCGGCGACGGAGTCGAAACTTCCATTGAAAGAGTATCCCCCGATTGTGGGATTAACGGTGTACTGGGAGTCTTAGTTTAGCCATGAAAGTTACCTTCGCAGATATCGAGAAAGCACGCGAGCTTCTAAAAGACGTCATTAACAATACAGAACTTAGCCATTCTACCAGCGCCAGCAAATTACTTAACTCTGAAGTCTATTTTAAATTTGAAAACACTCAGCGCACTGGAAGTTTTAAATTCCGTGGAGCGTTTAATAAAATCAGCAATCTAACTCCAGAAGAAAAGGCCCGCGGGGTCGTGGCAAGTTCTGCCGGTAACCATGCCCAAGGTGTCGCGCTTTCAGCAAGCCTTGCTGGTGTTAAATCGACAATCGTCATGCCTGAAAATGCTTCTATCAGTAAGGCTTCAGCGACGCGTGCTTACGGTGCAAACGTAGTCCTTAAGGGCGAGATTTACGATGAAGCTTTTGAATACGCTAAAAAATTAGAATCAGAAAACGGTTATACGTTCGTTCATCCCTATCAAGATCCCCACGTGATCGCAGGGCAGGGGACCATCGGTATTGAGATCATGGAAAGACTTCCAAATCTAGATACCATCATTATTCCAATCGGTGGTGGCGGATTGATCAGCGGTATTGCCCTAGCAGCTAAGACGCTGAATCCGAAAGTTCGCATCATTGGCGTGCAAAGTGATCGTTCCCCGGGAATGGCTCACTTATTTAAAAAAGAACCGCTCACCAATGTGAAAAGATCACCTACGATTGCTGACGGTATCGCGATTAAAAATCCATCGCAAATTATGTACGATAGCTTCATCTCTAACTACGTAGATGAAGTCGTGACAGTCAGCGATGACGAGATTGCAGAAGCGATCGTGTTCTTGATGGAAAGAGCAAAAACGGTGGCTGAAGGTTCAGGGGCCGCAGCCATGGCCGCTGCAATGTCCAGAAATTTGAATTTAGGCAAACAGTGCTGCGTGATTATCAGCGGTGGTAATATTGACTTGAATATCGTTTCTAAAATCATCGACCGCGGTCAGATATTACGCGGGCGTCTTTATGAGATGTCAGTGATTGTGGATGATCTTCCGGGAAATTTAAGTCGCCTGACTCAAGCCATTGCCAATGAAAAGGCTAATATCTTAGAAGTCCGCCACGACCGCGTTTCTAAAGGTCTTTCTTTACGTGAAACGCGTATTGATTTTGTTTTAGAGACTTCCAGTATAGAACATGTTGAAAAGATCAAGCGGGCTCTTGAGCAAACCGGTGCTAAGATTATTCACAGCTCCTAGGGACATCTTCGATTTTTCCCAATCTTCCAATCCATATTTATCTAAAATGCGTTGAAGCTCTCCGCTTCGGCGCATTTCTTCAATGCCTCGATCCATCATTTCTGCATATTGATTTGCATTGGGATTGGCTGGTGACAAAGCTAAATACAAGAATGGCTGATCGCTTTTCACCCAGCCCGCGGCCTTCAGGCTATCAACATTCATTTTTCTTTCTTTCACGACACTATGTAAGACGATTGGATTTTCAATAAAGGCGTCCAGGCGACCGCTTTTAATCATTTTCAGCACTTGATCCAAGGGTCTATCGCCAGAAAAAGGAATAAAAGATTTGTGACGGGCAGAGATCATTTTATCAATGCTTGTTCCATAGGAATAGCCATTGATAATTCCAATACGCATGTTCTGCAGGGATTTGCGTCCTTTATAGACCCAGGTAGAATCTTTTCGTGTGAAAAAAGCCGAGCGAGAAACGCCAAGAGCTTTGTTATGAAATACAAAATCTGGGGCATCCGTTTTGGCAGAACCGATAAGTCCTTGGGCTCTATTTACACGGGTGTCCTTGATTGCACGAATCCAGTTCGTCAAAGAAACGTCAGCAGAGATATTGTGTTTATCAAAAATGTGACGAGCGACTTCCACCATGTAGCCAGGGCGGTCCGAATTTGGATCGCAGACATATGGGCACCAATAATCCGATTTAATTGAAAGAGTTTCGCGTACTTCCGCAGTGTTTTGCGCAAATGCGAAGTCATTTAATAGAGCTATAATGGCAACAACAAAGAATATCAGTGATGTTAGCTTCATAAGGTTTCCCCTCTCCTTATTAACTTACTTCATTGAAATACTTTGCTGTTTAGCATGTTGCACGCAAAAATCAGCGTCATTTCGGACATGTAATTTTAGGCAAACAAATTACGATCTTAAGTTATAAAAAAACCGGCGAAAAGATGTAACGGATTTTGTCCACGGTAATAAAATTTAAAGACTTTTGAATTTAATTTTTTCCCAATCTTCAGTTCCGTACTTTTTCAAAATACGTTGAAGCTCTCCTGTACGGCGTAATTCGCTGATGCCTGTTTCAAAAATTTCTAAATAACGAGCAGACTCTGGATTGTCTGGTGAGAATGCTAGATACAGCATTGGATTTGTCGTATCCACCCATCCAGCAAAGCGAAGTTTCGTTGAAGGAAAGCCGAGTTTATCCATCGTATCTTTAAGAACTAATGTTTCTTCTACGACGGCATCAAGTCTGCGTGATTCAACCATTTTTAAAATCTGTTCAATAGGTTTCTCGCCCGAGATCGGAATCAATGATTTATTTTTGTATTCGATAAACATATCAAGGGCTTCACCGTAGCTATACCCGTTGATGATGCCGACTTTTTTATGTTCAAGGGATTTTATGCCCCGAAAAAGCCAGTTGGAATCAGCAAGAGTATAAAAACCCATACGCTGAATCCCTATAGCGTGTCGTGATCGAATGAGCTTTTGTGAACTCTTTGCAGTTGCAGCAACAAGAACGGCAATTCGGTTTTCTTTTACTTCAGCCATCGCCCTGGCCCAGCTTGTAACTAAGAACTCTGGCTGAATGTCTTTTTTAGAATAGATAAGGCGCAAAACTTCAATCACATATCCAGGACGTTCTGAAGTTGGATCGCAAACATACGGACACCAATAGTTCGTCGTTAACAGAAGCTTCTCTGGTACATGCGCTTTAATTTCCTTCGCACTAACAAAAGAACAGAAAACAAAAATAATTAAAAAAATAATTCGTCCGGCGACGTTCATATTGCCCCCGAATACTGGTTCTATTTCGATATTGCACGAAAAAGAATCAGTGCTTCTGCTATTGTAATCTAGAACCTAGAACTGCAGTTTTCTTTCAAAGTGGCAGGTATAGCCGCCTGGATTTTTCACCAAATAATCTTGGTGATAATCTTCGGCATTCCAAAATTCACCGGCTTTGACGATCTGAGTAGTGGCGGGTTTTCCCCAGGCTCCAGATTTATCAACTTTCTCTTTAATCTTTTCTGCGGCTTCTTTTTGTTTGTCTGAAGTGTAAAAGATAGCGCTGCGGTATTGGGTTCCAATATCGTTGCCTTGGCGATTGCTTGTTGTTGGATCATGGATCTTAAAGAAGAACAAAAGCAAGTCTTCAAATTTTAACTTATTGGGATCAAATACAACTTTCACCGTCTCTGCATGGTTCGTCGTGCCTGTCTTCACTTGAATGTAAGTGGCGTTAGCAGTGTCTCCACCCATGTAGCCAACTTGAGTTTCAAGTACGCCGGGTTCCTTACGGATAAGGTCTTCCATACCCCAAAAACAACCACCGGCTAAGTAAGCGACTTCCGAAGATTCCATGCGTGACCCTTTCACTGCTTTCTTTGCAAAAGCTGTTGAAGCTATAAGACAAATCAAAAGAGGCAGTATCTTAAAGAGATATTTCATATCTCAAAGCATACACCCATTCAAAGTATCTGCAAGCGGTCTGAAACTAAAGTGAATTTACTCTTTTCCGAAACCGCCGCCAGAGCCAGAACACACCGTGATAATATCACCACGAGTAAAGCGCTGTTGACCAAGGACCGGTAAGGTTTTTTGTTGGCCCTGCTGTTCTAAGGAAATAGCGCATGGGTCCCCATGGCTACAATTTTTCGGCAGACGGGGACGGTGCAAAGTCAAATCCGTAAGCCATGTGCCTTGCACGTCCTCAGTGACTTCAAACTTCATGATCACACCGCGACCGCCACTGAACTTGCCTTTACCGCCCACAGAGTTGCGCTGATCAATGCGTTGAACTTTCACTGGGAATTGCGATTCTAATTTTTCAATTGAAAAGCTATTAGCATGGGCGGAAACACCGTCACAGTTGCCATCAGCTCCTTGGCCACCGGATAAAGTGAACAGAGCATGATTGTCGTTATGGTGAAGGTCAAAATAGATTGGACAATGACTGGTTACTGACTTTTCTTTTTTCTGATGAATTTGCGCTAAGGCTAATTCCAAAGCCGTCTGCAAAGCCGCCACACCACAAGTCATGCCTTTGTGAGTTGGTGCAGGGTATTTCCCTACCAACCAGCAGCCTGCGGGTTTTGTAATCTGCAAAATAGAAAACGATCCAGAATTAGAAATATTATTAAAGCCATAAAAAGAACTGATCACATAAAAGCAAACACCATAGGTCGCTGATTCAGTCAGTGACACTGTTTTTGCGCCACTAGTACCACCGAAATCTAGGGCAATCCGGCCGTCGTGAATATCCATGTTCACACGTAAAAGCTCACCGCTATCTAAAACCACATCAATGCGTGCTTCACCTGATGATAACTCGCTGATTTTTTGGACTGCAGTTTGCTTAGAAAGCTCGATGTATTCTTCGATAAGCTCGGAAGTCACAGTGAAGCCTGTTAGCTCTAAGGCCTCATGCAATTTTTTGGTTTGCAAAGTTAGATCACGGACCTGTTCTTTCAACCATTCAACAAAACGAGGGGGGCAAGCGGGATGGGAAGCCATGGCCTGCAAGATCATTTCGTTAAGTTGGTTTTTTTGCAGAATCGGCGTTGGCGGAATTCTTAAGCCTTCTTCTTCAACGGACTTTGCAAGTTTTAGTGAGCTTTCAATACTGCGACGAGTGACCCATAAAAGATCCTCTGACACTGCGACAACAAAAGTCATTTCTGAAAGCAAGCTGCCGCCGCTATAAGGATCATTTAAAAGAACGATATCGCCTTCAAGTAATTTTAAATATTTGCTAGCAGTTGCTGCCGCTGTCGTTAATGTGCCGAAAGTAACAGGCTTTTCACCACGAACCGCTAACACTTCACCTTCTAACGTGACTAATGCAGATTCACCCTTAAGGAAGTCGTTCAGTAATGCATGGAACAGTTCTACTTGATAATTCATAAAGAAGCCTCGAGGGTTTTCATTCCGAAGACTGCTGTGGCAGTGGATTCAGCAAAGTCTTTAACATCAACAGTGGTCTGAGCATCTTTCTTAAAGACGTTGGCAAACACATTGGCTAAGGGACCTGTCACTAAAAGTTTTTTGGATTTTCTTTTTAAGTAAGCTTCCATCGCTAAACGATGCATAGACAAACTTTGCAGTTCTTTTGTGATCGTCGTTACTTCGTTATCACGGATTTTACTGATTTTAGATAATGCAAAAAGGCTGTTTTTGAAACGCGTGATTCCTTGCGGAGCCAAACGATCTTCAAGGCCCGCGGTCTTTGCAAGCTTGGCATTTTCAGCCCATAAATCTAAAAGGCAAGATTTCTGACCACGGCCTAAAAACATCGGGCCGGGCTCCCAACCTTCTTGAGTCGTGTTGAAATCAAAACGGTTGAAGCTATTTAAGCTGATACCTAAAGTCGGCTGGATGCCCAACTCATCAAATTGGACGTGCTTTAAAGCGACATCCCCCCAGGCGCTGTTCCACGAATCTTTCCATTGTTGGCCTGAGATCAGCCAGAAATTTTCTAATCCCAAGTAAAGAACATCGGTATTCTTATCAGCACCAAAAACCATACCCATGGCTGTAGATGCCGCAAAAAGACTTTCAAGCGCTTCGTTCTTTGAATTGATAAGTTTGCCTGAAGAACTTAGGAAATAAATTTTATCTGCAGGAATGCCTTCGCAAGCTTCAAGCACTTCTTTTTTGCGCTCTTCAAAAAGGCTGCTCATTGTGGCGTTCAGTGCATTTTTATTCCAGCGCTCTGTTTCGGCGCCATCAGCATTATCAGGAACAAAAACTTCCAGACCCTTTTCAGTAAAGAAGTGTTGGGCTTGAATCAAATGCGATGGATTTTTATTTGAATGCAAGAAGTGCAAACAGATTTTTTTGCAATCAACCAGGCTTAGTTTTGCGCTGATCGCTTCAAGGTCTTCAATTTTTAAAGGCGTCTCAATTGTACCGCTAGCTAGCACACGTTCGGTGATGGAAAAAATAAGATCTTTGTTAGTCAAAGCCGCGTGTTTGCTGCCGCAGACATCCAACCAGTTTTCAAACCCCTCAGTGGTCAGATGCGCAACGGCTCCGCCGAAACGGTAATCTAAAAGTTTTTTTGGCAAACGCAAACTAACGAAGACGTGTTCAGGTTTTTCTTTTTGCTCAGCAATAAACTGCGACAGTGATTGTTTTAAGTTTTCTCTAGAAAGATAAACTCTTTTTTGAACTAAAGCCTCTTCACCTGACAACAGTGAGTACTCAGCGAAGGATTCTCCGACACTCACGCCTAACACGAAACGGTTTTGCATTTTTAAACGCTCTCTATATTGAATTTGCTTTAGAATGTTGTTAAAGCTAGGGGGTCAGATATAGCAAAATAATTGTTCTAAGAAAAGGATTCTAACGTGAAGATTTCTCCCGAAATTCTGAACCTGGTGCCCTACAAACCTGGTAAACCTATTTCAGAAACTCAGCGTGAATATGGTTTAAGCACAGTCTATAAGCTTGCAAGTAACGAGAATCCTTTAGGTCCTAGCCCAAAAGCGATGGCTGCAGTGAAGCAGGCTTTGGATCATCAGCATCTATATCCAGATCCATCTCACTATGAATTACTGAACACATTGTCGAAAGAGTGGGGTTTTTCTACTAAACAATTGGCGATTGGCAATGGAAGTGATGAGCTGATTGACTTGTTGACGCGCATTTATTGTGAACCAAAAGACGGGGTTTTGACCTCTGTAGCGGCTTTTAATGCTTATGAAGTCAGTGCGCCTGCTAATCGCGCGGTGATTCACAAAATTCCAATGAAAGAAGGTTATCGCTTCGATTTACCAGCGATTGCCGAACATTTCTTAGCGCATCCAGAAAAAAACATCCGTCTGATTTTTGTATCTAATCCAAATAATCCCACAGGTACTTATGCGACTAAAGCAGAAGTCGAAAGCTTCCTTGAAAAAGTAGGCAATCGTGATGATGTGATGATTATTTTTGACGAAGCTTACAATGAATTTGTCAGAGCTTCTGATTATGCATCTGCGCAGAATTACATGGGTAAATACAACAACCTTATCGTGCTTCGTACGTTTTCAAAAATCTATGGGCTAGCGGGTTTCCGTTTGGGCGCCATGATCGCTCCTGAAGCCACGATTGAGGTTTTTAACCGAGTGCGCAAACCTTTTAATGTCAACGATTTGGCGCAAGTTGCAGCAAATGCAGCTCTGCAAGATAAGGAATTTATTGAGCGTTCGCAGCAGACTTGTTGGAAAGGGCTTGATTACTTTTATAAGAAGTTAGAAGAATTAGGCCTGCCATACATTCCATCTCAGGGAAATTTCGTCATGTTTGACACCCTTCGTGAAGCCGCCAAGGTGAATGAAGCGTTGTTGCGTCGCGGGATCATCATGAGACCTCTTTTGAACTATGGATTCAAAACCCATTTACGATTGAGTGTAGGGCTAGAGCATGAAAACGAAGCGGCAATTAAAGCTTTGGCTGAAGTGCTAAAAGAAGTACCAGCGCTGTCATAGCAACGGTATGGACTTATCAGTTGGAGAAAGAATGGGAATGGTTGTTACGATAGATGGCCCCGCGGCCTCAGGAAAATCTTCAGTCAGTCGTGAGTTGGCTCGTCGTCTTGGCTGGAACTGGGTTTCAACAGGCGCTTTCTATCGTGGATTGGCATTTGCTGCTTTGCAATTGCAAATCGACCTTGATGACGTCAAAGCTTTGGCTGATCTGACTCACAATCCAGTATGGAAAGTGACGATGGAAGACGATCGCACCCGTGTTTATTTCGACGGTGAAGACGTCACTGATCTTATTGCCCATGAAGACGTTGGTAACTTTGCCAGCAAAGTCAGTCATTACCCAGAAGTTCGTAAAGCCCTTTTAGAGGCGCAAAGAAACTGCAGCAACGGACCTCAAGGCCTTGTGGCTGAAGGTCGTGACTGCGGAACCGTTGTATTCCCACAAGCACAAGCGAAGGTTTACTTAACAGCCCACAGTGAACACCGCGCCGCTCGCAGAGCTGCTGAGTTGGGGCTTGATCAAGAAGACATGGTAAGAGCTCAAAAACAACGTGATCATCAGGATTCTACTCGCAAAGTAGCGCCTATGGCCGTTCCTGAAGATGCCTTTGTCGTCGATACGACGACTTTGAACTTAGAACAAGTTGTTGAAAAAGTCGTTACCTACGTAAAAGCGAAAATCTAATTTTCTCGCAATACCCATTGTAGGATTGCAAATAAAAGAAGTGTTTCTTCGAATGAACCTCAAGGACTGTTAATCTTAAGTCTTGAGGTGAGAAATGGTTTCTTTAATTTTGGGACTCACAATTGCCTGGGCCGCTGTGGATGCACCACAGGTTCCTGTCGTTCCCTCGGACGATGAAAAAACCATTCAGTGGATCGTGAACGATTTCCCACCGTACTTGATTTTAAATTCAAAAAATACCGATGTGGATATGGGTAAAGCCAAAGGGCCTTTGGCTGAAGGGTATCGCATTTTAGAAGGTGGTTTACCGCAGTATAAGCATAAGTTTTTGCGTGTGCCGTTTGTACGTATGCAAAAGATTATCGAAGGAAAAAAACCTTTCTGCTCTTTGCTATTTCAGGAAACCCCAGAACGCGCCCAGTATCTTCAATTCGGTGAAGAAATTGGCAGAACCATCCCTGCAGGATTAGTGGTTAAGTCAGGCGCTCGGGTGAAATATGCAGTGGACGGTGGGAAAGTGGATCTAGCCAAAACCCTGCAATTAGGAAGTTTCCGTTTGGGCGTCGTGGCGGGCCGCTCTTATTCCCCTGAAGTTGATGAGATATTACAACGCAATCAAGTGTCTTTTCGCCTTATGACCGATCAAGCCGTCGGCGGGCTTTTTCAGATGTTGGATGCAGGCCGAATTGATGGGGTACTAGCTTATTATCTGGAAAAATCATCCATAGGTGTTGGGCAGGACCAAAAAGCGAAGTTTAAATTTATACCAATCAAACAGTCAAAAGAAGCAATCATCTTAAAAGTGTCTTGTGTGAAAACGCCATGGGGGATCAGTCGACTTAAAGATATTAACCCTGTCGTGCGCGAGAAAAAATTTAAAGACATCTCTTTAAAACATGTTCTTGCAATGCTGCCTGAATCAGAGCGAAAAGAGTATTTAGAGCTTCACCGTGAAAGCGAAAAAACTAAACCAGGGATATCTCGGGGCGATTGATCAAAGTCTGATAAACCACGCAATATCGTTCCGTCAGATCGATCATCTTTTTTTGCATGTCAGGACTGACTTCAGAATCAATTTCAAAGCGCAAACGGATCTTGGTGAACCCCACCGGCGCAGTTCGATCAACACCCAGTGTGCCACGAAAATCCAAATCCCCCTCCGCGATTATTTTCGTATTTTTCAAGGTCACGCCGAAATGAAAAGCGATGGAATTTAAAGTGACGCCGGCGCAGGCGACTAAGGATTCTAACAACATATCACTGGAGCAAGCTAAGCTGCCGTCCCCGCCAGTATAGGGATGAAGGCCTGCTGTTTTATGGGGCTTGCCAGAGGCAATTTTGCAGGAAACATTTTCGCCTAAAATACCTTCCGCTTTTAATGTCAAAAAAGCTTTTTCAGGATTTGCCTGATAGATTTTTTTTAATTCAAGCTGACGTTTTTTAAGATCATCAAACTCATTTATAAATTCCATTTTGAATCCGCCAATGCGAACGCTTTCGCTGTCAAAGCTGTGGTGTAGGCCGTTGATCTCCACACGACATTAAAGCGTGCGGTAAACAGTGCTGCGAAATAAACTTCGCCTTTCCAATAACTTCGGCCGCCAGAGTCTTTCATTTTTTGTGATAGCAGATACTTTAAGCCTTTCTGCGCGTGATAACGATGCACTTTGTTTTCTGGATCTCCCAGCATTAAAAATGCATTTAATGCCCATGCCGATGACTGAATAAAGTCAGGTCTTGCTAAAACACTGTTGCGCCAAGAGCCGTCTTTATTTTGTTTTTGAATCAGGTAACTTAATAAATCATCGCGGGTTGGTTCAAGGCATTCAGCCCCGTTTTCCATAGCGTTAGCCATGGAATAGGGAAGGGCATAGAGACTTGGATAATACATTCCGCAGAAAAAATACTGCTTCCACTTTACGACCCGGCGCAGATGATTGCAGGTGGATTTATATCCTGGGGTGTCTTCTTTATTCGCGAGGGATAGCAGATTTAAAATATTGGCATTCACGACACAATCGACATCGTTTTTTGCAAAGGGAATTCGCGGTCCTTTATCTGGCGGCGCAAATAAAAATCGCGGCATATCGGCACTGTTTTCATCCATGAGGTAAGTCATGAATGCTCCTGTATTGATGTGTCCTTGCGCTAAATTGTATCCATGGGGATGGCGGTTTAAATCCCGCGTGTTTGCAAGTTTTTTTGTAAAGACAGCGGGCACTGGAGAGCTATGGCCAGGTGGCAACCATCGCGGATTTAATTTATTCAAATAATACTGATAAGTATAAGTGGCTGAATTGGTATCAGCGTCCGGAGGGACATTGGCAAATCCCCACCAAGCGCGCGCTAAGTACATGTGCTTAGGCCCAACGACCTTGGTTCCGCGATAATATTTTTCTGGATAAAAACTAAAAAGGTAAGAGTTCAAACGAAACGGATAAATGCCGTTTTTAGTTTTCTCTACCAGCGCAGGAATTTTTTTAAAGCGGGGATTCTGGAAATATATTTCCGCCAAAGTATTAGCGACTATTGCCGCTGTAAAGATCGAGGGGTCATCGTAGGGAACCGCAAATTTACCAATGCCAATCGCACTTGGTGCATAGGAAGTGACCTTGGATTTCCAATGGCCGGGGAAATAGCCATCGCCGGTCCCTTCAGTTTGGTAGGCAGCTAGAAAGTCTAAAGAGGAATTAATCAGGGAATCATAGCGACCTGCTGCATAACTCCCAAAGGGTAAAGACAGAAGTGAAACTAGGAAAGCCCCCAGAATTTTCATCATATCAGTCCTCCAGCTCAAATATGTTAGAGTTGGGGCCATCTGTCAGGATCAAGATTCCAAGTCTGCAAGTATACAAGTTGGACCCAAAATCCGCTCTCGACACAGGACCGCTGAAATCCCTGCCGGAATGCGCAAAACCTTTGACTTCCAGGGTCTTAGCTAGCTAAACCAGTGACTCGCCCAGAGAGGCGAAGAAAGGTTACGGGTAGGATCCAAGAGGTCTTACTACGTGGGAGGTTCCAAAAAACAATATGACAAAACAATTAAACAAAGCCGAGCTTGAAAAACAGAAAGTTCTAGCTTTCTTGGATGCGGAAGACGCAAAGGTTCCAGCGAATCCTGGCATTTTGACTGCCAAAGCTGAAGGTGACTTCAATAAATTATTTGAAGCATCCATGAAAGAACAAGACTTCAAAGTCGGCGACGTTGTCACAGGTACAGTAGTAGAAGTTCAATCTGACTATGTTCTTGTTGATATTAACTACAAGTCTGAAGGTTTGATCGCGATCAATGAATTCCGTATCGTTGACGGTGTTCGCGAAGTTAAAGCTGGAGACAAAGTAGAAGTTTTGATCGACCGTATCGAAAACGAAAACGGAATGATCGTTCTATCTAAAGATAAAGCTGACATGCTACGTGCATGGACTGATATCTCTAAAGCAGCTGAGAACGAAGAAGTTATCGAAGGTACTGTTGTTGCTAAAGTTAAAGGTGGCTTGAGCGTTGATATCGGCGTTAAAGCATTCTTGCCTGGTTCTCAAATCGATCTACGTCCGGTTCGCAACATGGACGTTTACTTGGGCAAAAAATTCAAATTCAAAGTTATCAAATTCAACAAAAAGCGTGGCAACATCGTTCTTTCTCGCCGTGCGCTTCTTGAAGAAGAACGTGACAGTCTTCGTTCACAAACTTTGGACACTATGGCTGAAGGTTCAATCGTTACTGGTGTTGTTAAAAACATCACTGACTACGGAGCATTCATCGACCTTGGTGGCATGGACGGATTGTTACACATCACAGATATGTCTTGGGGCCGCGTAAAACATCCTTCAGAAATGTTGAATGTTGGCGACGAAATCCAAGTTAAAGTTCTTAAGTATGATAAAGAAAAAGAACGTGTATCTTTGGGCATGAAACAACTTTCTTCTGATCCTTGGGAATCAGTAAAAGCTTCTTATCCTCCAGGCACTAAACTAAAAGGCAAAGTTGTATCTTTGGCTGAATACGGTGCATTCGTTGAGCTTGGTGAAGGCATTGAAGGTTTGATCCACGTTTCTGAAATGTCTTGGACAAAACGTGTAAAACACCCTTCTCAAGTAGTAACTGTAGACCAAGAAGTTGAAGTAGTAGTTCTTGAAGTAGACACTGAGAACCGCCGCATCAGCTTGGGTATGAAGCAACTTCAAACAAACCCATGGGTTGAAATGAAGGAATCATACGCTCCAGGTACAATCATCGAAGGCGAAGTGAAATCAGTAACTGATTTCGGTATCTTCATCGGCATCGAAGAAGGCATCGACGGTCTAGTTCACATTTCTGACTTCTCTTGGACTAAACGTGTTAATCACCCAAGCGAAATGTTCACTAAAGGAACAAAAGTTCGCGCGGTTGTATTGGGCGTAGACATCGAGAACGAAAGATTCTCTTTGGGTATCAAACAACTTGAGTCTGACCCTTGGTCAAACATCGAATCTAAATACGCTATCGGCACTCAACACGACGTTAAAGTAACTAAAACAGCTGATTTTGGTGCTTTCGTTGAACTTGAATCTGATATCGAAGGTTTGATCCACATTTCTGAACTTACAACAGACAAAATCAACACTGTTGAAGACTTCGTGAAACCAGGTCAATCTGTTAAAGCTGAAGTTATCTCTATCGACAAAGACGCTCGTAAAATCGGTTTGTCTTCTAAGCTAGTTAAACTTCGCGAAACTAAAGCTGATGTTGACGATTACGTTAAAAAAGCGACTGCAACTTCTAAGTCTACTTTCGGTGACTTGTTTGCTGATCAATTGAAAAACGTAAAGACAGATACTAAGCAGTAGTCCTCCTTCCGCCTTCGTTGCGCTACGCGCAACTACGGCGTGACGAGTCCTCTCATCGAGGACTCGTTGACTGAGAACTCATAAAAAGGGACCCTTTAAAAGGTCCCTTTTTTTATGCCTGAAATTTGGCGCATTTAAAAAGCGGACTTCTATTTTCAAACAAGTACGTTTCGAGGGTGCAGCTATGAAGGGCAGTTTCTTAAAAAAACTCATCGTTATTTTTCTTATCTTTGTTGGTATCGGCGCTTTGCTAAAATTAAGCGGTGATTTCTTTGGTGAACCGGAAAAGCGCCTGACTTCCCGTAACTCGATTCTTCAGCTTGAATTGAATGGCGTTATTCTTAACGGCAAAAAATTTCTTAAGAACTTAGATAAGTATAAGGACGAAGATAAAGTAAAAGCGATATTGATCGTGATTAACTCTCCGGGCGGGGCGGTGGGTCCTTCCCAAGAAATCTTTGCTTCCATCAAGCGTGTTCGTGAAGAGCTTAAAAAACCGGTGATCTGTGTAAGCACCGGAGTCATGGCTTCGGGCGCTTATTATTCAGCTGTAGGCTGCGATAAGATCGTCGTAGCACCAGGAGCACTCGTTGGGTCCATCGGTGTGATCATGGAATTTGCGAACATCGAAAAACTTTATGAGTGGGCTAAGATCTCTCGTTATTCAATCACTTCAGGCCGATTCAAGGATTCTGGAGCAGAGTACAGATCTATGCGTGACGATGAAAAAGCCTTGTTCCAAAGCATGATCGACGAAGTTTATGCTCAATTTAAAACAACAGTGATGACTGAAAGAAAATTAAAAGAAGAAGTCGTTGCTGAATACGCTGACGGCCGTGTCTTCACTGGGGCTACCGCGGTAAAAATGGGTTTTGCTGATCAAGAAGGTTTTTACGAAGACGCTGTAAAGCTTGCAGCGGAAACAGCAAAATTGGGTGACGACTACGACGTTTTCGAAATTCCAAAAAAACGCATGAGCATCTTTGATTTCGGTAATTCCGACATGGATGATGATGTGAATTCGCTAGCTGACTATAGCGATATTTTAAAAAGCCAAAACTTCGGTGCCAATATCGAAGGCGCATTTAAGTTTGTTTTAAGATCTAAATTCTTAAACCAACCGCTAATGCTTATGCCAGGCTACTGGGAGTAATTCAGTTCATGGCAAAAAAGAAGAAGCCGATAACAGCTAAGAAAAAAATAGCTACAAAAAAAACCAAGAAGCCAGCACCAGCTTCTTCGGCTGCCCAGATTAAAATCAACAGTGAAGTTTGGCCTTTAGAAAGAGACGTTCTTTTTAGGCCAGATCGCATGAAATATGTGCGTAAACTGATTAAACCCGAGGGTTGCGTATTCTGTAAAGCTGCTGGCAGTGAAGCTTCTTTCGATACTCTTTGTGTTTTTAAATCAAAACATTCAATGGTGGTACTTAACAAATTTCCTTATAACAGTGGACATGTTTTGGTTCTGCCACAACGTCACTGTGGGGACTTGTTAAAACTTAGCGATGAAGAATACACGGATTTGCAAAATACCATTCGTTTTGTGATGGCAGCTTTACATGAAGCCTACCAGCCTGGTGGCATTAACTTAGGTTTGAATCATGGTGCTGTTGCTGGTGCTGGCATTCCAGAACATTTGCATTACCATTTGATTCCGAGATGGGCGGGGGACCTTAATTTCTTTCCGCTGATAGCAGAGACTAAGGTCTTGGTTGAAAGTCTTGAGCAGACCTACGATAAGCTTTGGAGTATTTTAAAAAAATATGAATAGAGGCGGCGTAACTTTTCAAACAGCTCCCATGACTCCTGCAGTGAAGTGGTTGCTGATCATCAATGTAGCGGTATGGTTTGTTATTCAAGTCATTGTGGAAGGATTTTTAAAAATTCCTTTTACGTCGATCTTTGGCCTTTACCCTGGCAAAGTTCTTTTTGATTTTAATATCTGGCAGATCTTTACCTACATGTTCCTGCACTCGATGCAGGTGACTCACATCTTGTTCAACATGTTAATGCTGTGGTTCTTCGGAGCTGAGCTTGAACAGCGTTGGGGCACGAGATTTTTCTTAATCTATTATTTTGTTTCTGGTGTTGGTGCTGCGATTCTTTACTGCTTGGGCGTGTGGGGATGGGCCTTGGCTACGGGGTCGCAAACAGGCTTAATCGTTCCAGTGATCGGTGCCTCAGGTGCGATCTTTGGATTGCTATTGGCCCAAGGGATTTTGTTCGGCGAAAGAATTGTTTACTTCTTTATGCTGTTCCCAATGAAGACCCGTTATTTTGTGGCTCTTATGGGCCTTGTCCAACTGGCTTCGATGATGACTTCTTCGGTTTCCGGCGGGGAAGTGGCTTACTTGGCCCATCTTGGTGGCTTGGTTTCAGGATATATCTGCTTAAAATCTAAATCTTGGATCGACCGCAATAATCAGAATCGTCGCACCAAATCTAAAGGTCGAAACCTTCGCCTTGTCGTGGATAACGAGAAATCATCCAAGGACAAGCCGCCAAAATACTGGAATTAGGCCTTAATAGCGATTTTACCGGGGTTTCAGGGGCTTTTTAGCCCCATCTGAATTCTTGTCTTTGCCTTTTAATTCGGCTATAAAATTAGCCTATCTACAAGGAGATTACTGTGTCTTTAGCTCAAGCTAATAAAAATTTGAAGTTTGATAAACGTCTTACTGAAAGAAACGTAACTGTTGGTGAGATGTCTAAAGAAGAATTGCAAAAGCACCTAGAGTCTCTTCCAGATCTTGCTCACAACGTTGAGAAGTTCACTATTGATGGAAAGAACGCTTCTTCTTCATCTGACGAATCTCACTAGTTTCAACATAGTGAAATTCAAAAATAAAAAAAGCCTGCTTTCAAAGAGCAGGCTTTTTTATTTGTTATGCTCATAGTTTATCGGCTTAACAAATGGTCCTCTGAATTCATCGGCCCCTATGAACTACAACATTACCCAGAGTGAGATTTTGGGAGACAAGGGTTATGGTAAATAATGTTTATTCGGCGGCAATATGTTACTCAAGAAGTGGTATTCCGAGCGGACTGAACTTCTGGACGCGGCGGTTGTAAAGTTCTGTAACAAAAATGTTGCCTTTAGAGTCGATGCCCAATCCTGTCGGAGCGGAAAGTTTTCCAACCACTTGTCCAGGGCCGCCGATAATTAAGACTAAATTTCCGCCACTATCGTACTTCTTAATAGAGTTAGTGAAGAAATCAGAAACATAGATGTTACCGGCGGCATCGACAACAATGCCGTAGGATTGCGGAGCTGCGAATTTAAATTGAAAAGTACCTGCAGAATTAAATTTAAAGACGAAACCTGACAAGTCTGCGACGAAAATATATCCATCTTTATCTATGAACATGGCAGAAGGACCACCGAGTTGACCTGGTCCCGAACTGCCGAATTCAGTTAGATAAGTACCGGCAGTGTCAAAGATTTGAATGCGCGGATTGTTGGCATCCGCAACATACACCTTATCGAACTTGTCGATGAAGATTGCGCCTGGAGCTAAAAATTCACCCTGACCCATACCGTTGGAACCAAAGTGAGAGATAAAGGTTCCATCAGCTTCGCGTTTTACCACGCGGTAAAGTGCAGCGTCAGTTGTATAGATACGACCTTGACTGTCAGTAGCACTGGCAAAAGCGTAAGTAAATTCACCATCGTTGGTTCCGTTCGTTCCGAAACTTCCTTGTTTGACTCCGTATTTATCGAATTTTAGAACTCTTTGCGGAGTAGATGTGTCGACACCTTGAGTGACAAAAATATTATCTTCCGAGTCGACGAATAGTCCCGTCGGTTTACCGATATCTTTTTCCGTAGCAGTGTAGTCGGCATAGTTTTTAATAAAAACGCCGTCTTTATCCATCATAGTAATCAGAACTTTTAAAGCATCACTTACGTAAACGTTATCACTGCTATCAACATAAATATCCCAGGGATAGGTGATAGGGTTTGCGGGATCGCCGGTGAAGGACGAGATAAAGGTACCAGTACCAGAAAATTTATTTATTTTTTTAAGAGTTCTATCTAAGACAAAAATTTCACCTAACGAATTCACTCGCACTCTTGTGACAGAATTGAATTGCCCCGGGCCATTGCCATTCGAACCAAACTTCAAAACATACGCACCAGATGAATCAAATTTCTGAATGCGTCTGTTATTATGATCACCAACGAAAACATTTAGGTTTTCATCGATAAATACACTGGTTGGACAATCCAATTGTCCGTTCCCGGTTCCTGCAGTTCCAATATACTTATTAAAGGTGCCATTCGCATTTAAAACTTGGATTCGGTCGTTTGTACATTCTGCGACGTAAATCAATCCGTTTTTATCGATAGATAAATCGACAGCGCCGTTAAATTGTCCTGCAGCTGCGCCCGAGCTTCCCACTTTGCGAATGAAAGTCCCAGTGGAACTAAAGACTTTGAATTGATTTTGTCCTACCTCTAGAACGTAAATGTTTCCGCTTGGATCTAAGCCGATTTTTTCTGGTGTAGATATTTCCGCATCGGTATAGCCAGAAGGCCCAAATCCCATGATCAGTGTGTCATCACTGACATTATATTTTTGCACCGTAAATGCGCCTTCACCTGCAGATGCGACAAGGAGATGTCCTTCGGGCGTAAAGAGCATACTAGCTGGCTGTACAAACGGATATTTTGTTTTGCCGATAGGGAAGGTGCCTTTAGGTTCTACCGGGATGTCTTCAGAGGGTTCAGTAAGGTCGGCGGGGGGTTCGCTGGTTAAATTAGCAACGATAGCGTCCATCGTGCATCCCGTGGTCAGGATCACGAACATAAGTGCGATAACAAAATGGAAAAAGCCGACGTTCAAAAGTGCCATTTGTATATAACTATTCGGCTTTTAATGAGCTTTGCTAAATAATAAAGTCCAGGTTCGTCTCAGTCTGAGACGGTTTTATGTGATAACTATTCCGTATTATTTTACTAGGGACTACTGCTGAGATTGATTAGCTTGCGCAGTAATTGAATCGCCTCGAGCGATCGCAGCGCTGACTTCTTGCTGACTAAATGGAGTCCACTCTTCACGGATGATTTTATAAGTGTCGCCTGATTTTAAAGCGTAAATAGTCTTAACTCCATAATCCACGTGCTGGTCAGATTCATAGCGCTGTAACGTCTTAACTAGCAACTGATCATTGTGAGCTACGATATAAGGTTGTGACAAACGTACTTTGATAAATTCGTACTTAGTCTTTAAGTTAGCTTTGTGGGCTTTCCAGCTAGTGAAATTAAAACCTGGAGCTTTGAAGTCTTGATCGTAAAAGCTCATGTACTTTTCGATGTCTTGGTTTTCTCAAGCATTGCGCCAGCCTTCAATAAAAGAGTTCATTTGAACACGGCGCTGTTCATGCTGATCTTTAGTAACATAGCTCACTTGATCAAAGATCAAGATCGGCGTTTCACCCAGCTTAATATAATCTTCTAACTTTTTGATCACTTCATTTCTAACAACCACGCAACCGCGGGATCCACGAGTTAACGGAACTGTGTCAGGGATGGCGTGAAGCCAAATGCCAGAGCCCGTTTTATGCTCGCGCTGATCAAAAAGATTTGGATAGTTCGTAGTAAACGCCAAAGCTCCATAAAGACTGAACGGAATTTTCGGTTGAGTTAATTTCTTCTCTAAGAAGTAAATGCCCTCTGGAGTTTTGTGGTCGTCACGTTTGGTTTTGTTGCCACCTTTTTTACCGATGTCAGCTGGGTATTCTTCAACCTTTTTGATCTTTTCACCATTACGTTCAAACACGGTGAGCTTACGTTGCTCTTTATCAACTAGAAAAACGTAGCGGGAAAAAGCTTCTGTTTCAGAGATTTGTAAAAGCGGTGCAGGAAGAAGTTCAGGTGTCTCAATGCGAGAAGGCTCTTCAGCAAAAAGCGGAAGAGTAAAAAACAATAAAGCAACGCCTGAGAACCTAAACCTCATAGTCTTTATTATGCTTCAATACAGTGCATTCTTGTCAAGTGTTAGGGTCTTTGTGTCCAATGCTTAGTCATTTTCATAGACATTCATCCATTAAAAATTGTCCAGAATTGTGGTCTTACATCTTAAGACCTTCGCCTGTTTCACCGATAGTTTCTATGACAAGAGGTTTACATGGCAGAAAAACAAGAACAAGCAGCAGCAAAACCAAAGAACTTGGGAAAGCTCTTACAGGTGGCGTTTGCCGTCTTGAATCTTGCGATGATGGGAGCGGGCGGGTACATGGTCTATGCCTCGACGATGGGATGGGAAAATCCATCTATCAGCGAAGAGCAAGCCGACCGCGAACTTGCTTCAGTTGAAAGCACTGAAGGCGCGGGACCTCTTATTTACACGATGGAAAAATTCACCGTGAACTTGGGTGGCGAACCAAAGCGCACGATCCGACTTGAAGTGAATTTACAAATGTTGGGGCAAGATGGTTTTGAAGAGGTGATGGAGCCTGAAAACCGCGCTAAGGCCCGTGACCGTATCGTACGTCTTTTAAATGAAAAAGCTTTTGCTGATTTAGACAGCATTCAAGGCAAACTTTTCCTGAAAGATAAAATTGCCGGTGAAGTGAATGGCATCCTGAAACAGGGTGTTGTAAAGGATGTATTCTTCTCTGACTTCGTGGTTCAGTAACGGGTCGACGATAAGCGAGCATCTGACTGCGTTGTCAGGGCTTTCGCTTCTCTCCGGCGTACCTTACAGGTACGCCTCCATTTCGCGAAATCCCTTCCGCCTTGCATATGCCCACTTCTCGTCAACCCTTGTCTCTCGGTAATTTCTTATATCCAAGCTCTGCCAAAAGTCTTAACTAGCCGCATTTCGTTGATCTCCGCTTCCCAGAGTTTCACACTAGGAAGGTCGGATTTTTCAACGAAAGAAGTTCTAGCATGAAGACACGTTTTTCAATTTTATTTGTAGGCTTAAGCATTGCTGCTTCTGCTTACGCCGTCGAACCTACTCCGTCTGCAGTTAAAGATAGCAAGAAAGCTGATGTTATCGGTGCCATTAAAGGATGGAGCTCTAAAGACGATCTTAAGATTTCTCTTCCAGTTACAAAGTTTGTTTTGCCAAACGGACTGACGGTGATTTTGTTAGAAGACCACTCTGTCCCGATGGTGAGCTATCACACTTGGTACCGTGTGGGTTCCCGTGATGAATATCCTGGTGTGACGGGGGCGGCGCACATGCTTGAACATATGATGTTTAAGGGTGCCAAGAAGTACGACGGTAAATCCTTTGACCGTATTTTCCATGAAAACGGTATAACTAACAATGCCTTCACATCCAATGACTACACAGGTTTTTACGAAGATCTTCCAAGTTCGAAGTTAGAATTGGTGATGGATATGGAAGTGGACCGTATGAGTTCGCTTCTTATCAGCCCGGATGATCTTAAAAGTGAAAAAGAAGTCGTGGCAGAGGAGCGGCGCTGGAGAGTTGATAACAATCCAATGGGTCTAATGAATGAATTAATGATGGGAACATTGTTCAAAGTTCATTCTTATAAGTGGCCAGTGATCGGGTACATGAAAGACATCGCAGCTTATGATTCTGAAAAGTTGCGCTTTTTTTATAACACGTACTACGTACCGAATAATGCTGTTCTAGTTTTGGTTGGTGACTTCAAAACTTCGAAAGTAAAAAGCCTGATTGAAAAGTATTATGGCCAGTTGCCTTCACGTCCTTTGCCGGAAAGAAAATATCCCGAAGAACCAGCGCAGAAGGTTCAACTGAATGCGACGTTGAAAAAGGACGTGCAAAATAGTTCCTTCATCGTCGCTTTCCGCAGTCCAAAACAAAGTGATCCAGATATGTATGCTTTGGATTTAGCGATGAATATCTTAGGTTATGGCAGCTCAAGCCGTCTGCACAAACGCTTGGTATACCAAAAACAAATCGCCACTTCTGCTTATGCTTATAACCGCGCCCTTCAAGATTCAGGTGTGATGGGTGTGGGTGCGGCAGTTAAGCCAGGTATGGGCATTCAAGAAGCTTTGGACGTGGTTTATAACGAAATTTATAAACTAAGAAATCAAAAGGTTTCTGAAAGCGAACTTGAAAAAGCTAAAACTCAAGTGATGAAGGACCTAGTTGATGGTTTAAGAACCATGGACGGAAAAGCTCGCTCCTTAGCGGTGAATGAAATCGTGACTGGAAGTTATCAAAGCCTGTTCACGGATTTAGAAAGATATCAGGCGGTCACTGCTGAAGACATCAAACGTGTTGCTGAAAAATATATGCAACAAACTCAACGCTCTATTATTAGTTTAGAACCTAAGGCGAAAAAGGAATAATCCATGAAAGCATCATCATTAGCTCTGACACTTCCTCTGATCTGCTCTGTCATGGTGGCCTGTTCTAGCACTGGATCCAAAGACTCGGCTAAGGCGCCAGCTGGTTATGTGACTAAAGGTAACGGGTCGTTCACGTTACAGCCTTATAAAACTGTGACCTTGGACAACGGTTTAAAAATCGTTTTTATTCGCGATACAAGTCTTCCGCGCATCAGTTTAACCATGATGCTTAAGACTGGGACGATGCAAGAGCCAGCTCAACAGGCGGGCCTTAATGCATTAACCGCTTATCTTTTAGAACAAGGATCGCAAAGTCGCGATGCCATGAAGATCGCCGATGATTTTGGTCAATTAGGATCTTCCATTGATATCAGTGCCGGAGCTGACATCACGACTGTATATGCAGATTCTTTAAATGTGTCTTCGGATTTTCTTTTAGATCTGTTTGCTGACGTCACTATGAATCCTGCCTTTAAAGAAGGCGAGATCAACCGTATCCGTGCACAGATGGTAGCGGCGTTGCAAAAGAAAGTAGATAATCCTTCTGCTTTTGCAAATTTGAAAATGGATCAATACCTTTTTGGTAACCATCCCTATGGTCGCGATGAAAACGGTACGATTGAAGGCTTAAAAGGTATCACGAAGCAAGATATCATTAAGCACTATCTTACTTTCTATAGACCGAATAATGCTTCTTTAGCCGTAGTCGGAAACTTTAAAGAGGATTTTGAAAAACGCGTGCAGGAACAATTCAGCAAATGGGGTAAACGAAGTATTCCAATTATCAAAGCTGAAGCTCCTCCGGTAATCGATGGTTTGAAAGTTAAATTGGTTGTAAAAAAAGGTTTGCAACAAACGCAAATCCGTATCGGTCAAATAGGGATTTCCAGAGTTGATAAAGAATACCTAACGTTGCGTTTAGCAAACGAAGTTTTAGGGGGCAGCTTTGCTAGCCGCCTAAATCAAAAGGTAAGGGATGATCTAGGTTTGACTTATTCAATTTATTCCTACTTTGACGTGAAAAAAGAGCCAGGAAGTTTTGAAGTTTCCACGTTCACTAAAAATGAAACAGCTGGAAAGACTTTAGAAGAAGCGTTGGCTGTTATTAGAAATTACGTTGAAAAAGGTGCGGATGATAAAGAAGTGGATGCGTCTAAGAATCAACTTGTCGGTCAGTTCCCAAGAGCCATCGAAACAGCGGATAGACTTGCTTATAATCTTTTAGCTTTGGATTTCTATGGTATTTCCGTAGATTACCTTCTGAACTTTAATAAAACGGTGAACAGCATTTCGAATAAGGAATCTAACGCCGCTTTAAAACAAACTTTGAACCCAGAAAAATTAAAGGTTCTAGTTTATGGCGATGAAAGCATCATCGCGCAGTTTGAAAAGTTTAAACCAGAAATCGAAAGAATGAAGTAATCACTCGCTATAATTTTTAGCGTCTAAAAGCACCTCTGGCCCCCACATCACGGTGGAACCAGAGGTGATGTATTTTTGAACGAAGTTTCTTAAGTCACCTGCACCTTCATTCATCCAATACATCACACAATCAGAATTCGTTGTGTGGGCCCCATGGGCCGTGTCTTGGTGATGTGTCGCCATAGGCACTCCGTTATTCACAAAGCCCAACGCGTGACCCATTTCATGTACTAGTGTACTTTGCTCGACATATTTTTTTACGACAGCAGAGCTAGAAGAAGAATTAATCACATCTTTAAAAATGGCTAATACCGGTGTCCCGGAAAGACTGACGCCTAAGACGGCATTTGAAGGTCCGCTGCCAGAATTAAAATAGCCTTTCAGAAAGTATACTGAAAAGTGGGCCTCTGCGGCGGTGGATCTTTCTTGGTTGGTTCTGCTGTGAAGATCTAAGATTTCCGTTCCTAGCCAGTCGGTTTTATTTTGTGCTGGCAGCGTGTTCATTTCGTTAATTTGTTTTGGAACTACAAGGACGGGTATTGAGCTACGGTACTGAAAGATGGCTTGTAAATTGTCTTCAAGAATTTGCCAGTAAGGCATTCCTGCAAGCGTGGTGTCGGCAAAAGGTTCAGCCCCAGGTTCGTAATAAACATCAACGACAATTTTCTGAGTGGTTTTAAAATAGTTCAGTGCCGTGGACTCTGGGAAATTCTGGTTGGGATTAGAACCTACGTTGTTCTGACTGCAGTTTTGAAACAACAATAAACAAGCGCCTAAAAATAATGCCGACAGAAGGGCTCGAAGTCTTTTTTCCATGCCATACTTTTCGGAATGACCACAGGCGGTCTTGAACAAGCCTTAGTAAAAATTTAAGGCAAAAAGAAAGCCGTCTCAACTAGAGACGGCTTTTTTAGTTTATTAGAAATCTACTTGCGTTTTTTACGAGCGCGTAAATAAATGATCGCGCCTAAAGCAGCAAGGATCAAAGCACCCATTAACAACATGGTTTTATTTTTATTACCGCTTCCTTCTTCCATGCCTTCACCCTGCATCATATCCGCAGGCATTGCAGAGCTGATCGGTGCTCCTAATGTTTCAGAGCCGGGGCGGATAGGACCAAGGTCTGGTTTGGTGTAAAGGTTTTTAGAAGCGATGACTCTTAGACTCATCACAGCTTTAAAAAAGTCTTGGCTGTATTTCGTGTAGTACTGTTTGTGGGCGCTAAAGGTGACAAGGATTGCAATTTTATCTTTGATGGTTGCTAGGTAACGAGTGAAGTAGTTAGGAACTTCTGAGCCTAAGTGCAATGAATCTACCCACGGCTGATCATTGATTTGCACGCTTTTCGCTTTATAAACGATTTTCGATTCGGTCATCCCACCGCCGCGTAAATTCACAGAGATTGGCGCGTTTAAATGGGATTCATAAAGGGCAAACGTGTCTGTAGGGCCCACTTCTTTGGCTGTTAAGATAATGATCGCTTCTTTAGATTCTTTAGTTTGTTCACTACGACAAACCCATTCGGTCTGTTCAAGATTACATTTCCAGGACTCTGGCATTTCAAAAGCGATATAGGCATTACGAAAGACTTTTGCTTGAGCGCTAAAACTGAGTAGAATAACGGCGAGTGATGCGAACAAACGATACTTCATGCAGACTCCGCTACTCCGACGACGTCGGAGTGTAAACAAGTTGTTAATGCATTTAAGTATATTAGAGCACTCCACTAAGCGCAAAGGAGATTTTCCGTGAAGAACCTCTATCAGCTGACCACTTTTGTTACAGTCATCAGCGAAGGCAGTATGACTGCAGCGGCAGATAAGCTTTATCTTACGCAGCCTGCGGTGTCTCAGCAGATTCGTAATCTAGAGGAAGATCTAGGAGTCGAACTCTTAGTGCGCGGCGTACGCCAGATTAAAGCGACTCCTCAAGGGGAGGTTCTTTATGAGTACGCAAAAAAAATTATCAATTTGACTCAACAAGCGGAAATCGCCATTAAGTCCATTGGGCATCAAATGAAAGGTCAGTTGCGAATTGGGACACTGAACTCTTTAGGATTGCACTTAATGAGTCCCATCGTGGGCCGTCTTATGAGGCACAATCCTGATTTGATGTTGAAGATCGATTATGACCGTGGTGATGAACTGATCAAGAGTTTCAAAAAAGGTCATTACGACATCTTGATTCTTCCGGATGTAAAAGTAGAGTTTGCATCTGAGCTTGAAAATTGCGAATCAAAATTTCTAGTAAAAGAAGAAATGTGGCTAGTGGGGTCATCAAAAGAAGAAAAAATGCCCCAGCAAATCAGCCTTAAGGATATTGGATCATTTTCTTTAGTGAACTTTACTGACGAGTTCCCTGGATTCAACAATGCTGTGAATTCAAAACTTGATTCTTTAGGCGTGAACGTCCCATCCATTTTCGAATCAGCCAATGTGGGAACGCTGAAAAGAGTGATCGAAGCTGGACTGGGTTGGGGTTTTCTTCCAGCCCATTCAATTAAGAAGCAAGTAAGGTCGGGACGCTTAAACCGTGTTTACGTCAAAGACCTTCATTACGAAATCGACCTCATGTTTTATTATAAAAAGAATTCTGAAAACCGAGCTTTACTTGAAGTCTTCTATCAAACGATGGCTCAACAAGAGAAAGGCTAAAAGTTCAGTTAATTCCTAAAAAGGAAATTCCGATGAGTGCTCGACAAAGGGAACTCATCATGCGCAAAAATCATTCTATTCAGGTCAAACTTGCGACCCCCATCATCTTCATAGCAGTGATTGTCTTAGGATCCATGACTTTCTTCATGGCCAAGCAAAGCAATCAAATGGCGACGAATGATGCCACTGAAAAATTAGTGGCGATGGCACGAGGATCTTCAAACGAGCTTCGTCTTGAAGTTGAAAAAGGCCTTTCTGTAGCCAGAAATATTGCGCACACAGTAGAGTCCTTAAAAGAATCAGGCCACACCAACCGTCAGCACGTGGCTGAATCTATCCGCGATAGCTTAATAAAAAATAAATTTTTAGTGGGAACATGGACTGGTTGGGAACAAAACGCCTGGGATGGTAAAGATGGTGAATTCGCAAATTCATCCGGCCACGATGCTACGGGAAGATTTGTTCCTTACGCAAACTGGGAAGGCGGCAAGGCCTCTGTGACACCTTTAATTGGATACACCAATCCAGGTGAAGGTGATTACTATCTAGTTCCGAAAACGCGTTTAAAAGAAACGATGGTGGAACCTTATCTGTATCCGATCGATGGAGTACAGGTTCTTATGACTTCAGCTGCAGTACCTATAATGATGAACGGTAAGTTCGTGGGTGCAGCGGGGGTTGATTTACCGTTAAAAGAAATTCAAAAAAAAGTAGGGGCTATTCGTCCTTATAAAACGTCACAAGCCTATTTAGTGACGACAAGTGGGAACTACGTTTCTCATCCGGAAGAAAAACTCATCACAAAACCTGCGGACTTTCCGTTTGAAGCAGGGAAATTCAAAGATGCTATTTCCACGGGTAAAGAAGTTGTTATTTCTGGAGTGGATCCCGCTGATGGCGCTGAATATCTTTATGTTGTTTCGCCAATGATGTTGGGTGATACAGAGCAACCTTGGGCATTGATCGTTAAAACACCAACTAAAACGGTTTTAGCAGCTGCAACAGAAATGTTGTGGACTCAAATCATCATTGCCATCACGGGGATTTTAATTTTATTCGCAGCAGTTGTGCTGATCGCCAAGTACATTTCTAAATCAGTCAGTTCTTTGTCGGCGCAATTAAATTCTTCAAGCGAACAAGTAAGCTCTGCCATCAACCAGCTGACCATTGCTGGACAGTCCCTTTCATCTTCTTCAAGTGAATCTGCGGCTGCTTTGGAAGAAACTGTGGCAAGTCTTGAAGAAATGAGTTCGATGGTTAAGTTGAATTCTGACAACGCTAAGCAAGCGGCGACTTTGTCGTTAAGTTCTTCAGAACTAGCGGTGAATGGCGAAAAAGAGATGGAATCACTTATTAGTTCAATGAATGTTATCAGCAATACATCTAAGCAGATTGAAGAGATCATTAACGTAATCGATGATATCGCTTTCCAAACAAATCTTCTTGCTTTGAATGCTTCCGTCGAAGCAGCAAGAGCCGGAGACCACGGAAAGGGCTTTGCTGTAGTCGCTGAAGCAGTACGTTCTTTAGCGCACAGGTCCGCTTCTGCCGCGAAGGACATTTCAACCTTAATCACGGATTCTGTAGAGAAGATTGAAGATGGCGCTAAAAAATCTGCAAAATCTGGTGACATGCTTAAAGAGATCGTTAAATCAGTGAAAAAGGTTTCAGAGCTTAATAACGAGATTTCAATGGCCAGCGAAGAGCAAAGCACTGGTATTGCTCAAATCAGCAAGGCTATGAATCAGTTAGATCAAGCGGTGCAATCTAATGCGGCTTCGTCAGAAGAGATTGCTGGGACGGCAGAAGAAATTAACAGCCAAGCTAAGATTATGAACGGTGTCGTGGAAGAATTGAACCTTGTGGTGTATGGCGATGCTGTCCAACGGCAACAAGCCGAAGTCGTACCCCTTAACAGAGGATTTAAAACTTCGACGAAGGCTGCGTAGTATAGCGGTTGGGTTGAACCGGTCGTAGGAAGCAAAGGTTATGAATGGCCGCTGCTTCCTTCCACGCATGCGATGTCATCATGGTCCGTCTTAGGTACCAATAGACTTTCATTCTTTCATATAAATTTAAATCACAAAAACCTGTATCAATATAGCAGCCCACGTGGCTGTCCAGAGCTTCTTCCTGCATGCGTTCACAGGAAATCTGTCTGGATAATTCTTCTGCCCGTGTTTGCAGGCATTCGCGCACATCTTTCAGCCATACTTGGGTCTTTTGGGGGAATGCCGCCTGGTCGTCTAAAAACTTATTGCAGTAATGGTCGCCGAAATGAAGCCAGTAGCCATCTTTACCGCAGGGTTGCTTTTGTTCCATGCATTTATAAAACCCACAAGAGCGGGAACTGGGTTCGCAGGTATTCCCATAGGAAAAGCTTGAAATGAAAAAGCTAAAAAGAAGAATTAGACGAAGCATTGGAAGGTTTTAAACGAAAAGAGGGACTTTGTCAGTCCCTCGAAAAATAGGCCTTAATGGCGCGGTAGTTTTTTCACAAGTATTTAACTTTTGGCCGTTTCTTCATGCTCTTTTCTTTCTTGTTGCCAGCGAAACACGACAGAGGCTCCGGTAATAAACAGTGCAAAAACCATGATCTCTGTGACGTAGATAGAAGCATAGGGGGACAGGGTATTGAGCCATCGCTCAAAGGCCACAGCGAGCTTATAAAGAACAAATTCAAACGCCAACAATCGAATCGCCAGGACTGTATTGGCGTTTTTCCAAAATCTCCATAGATAGAATGTGATAATTAACGTCACGATGATTTGAAAAGCAACGACGCTAAGAAGACCGGTAAGTGAACCCATATTGACTCCTTATTTCTTTTTCTTTTCTGAAATATATTGTTGGATAGCTTCTTGAACCCGGCGTTCAACCTCAACCTTAATCTCTGCAGAGTTGCGGGTACTTTGGCGAATCTCATCACATTCCGATTTGTGATGTTGCACGACCATTTTTAAAGTTCTTAATCCAAGCTTACCTAAAACCAAAGCGACAGCGGTTGTTTTAGTGAAGACAGGTTCCGGCGCTAAAGCCATACAGATAGCAATTGTTTCCGTTGAATATTCAGTGACTTGTAAAAGTTGATCAGTGACCTCGAAAAATTCGCAAGCTCTTGGGGAAAGGGCCCATTGATTTTCGTTTATTTCCTGATCGCGCGCATAAGAAACAGCCAAGGCCAGTGTGTTTTCATCTAAGTTTTCAGCCATCATTTCTAGGTGGGCCGAGCTTACACTGTCACAACTTTCGACACCAACGACCTGAGCCGCTTGCGTGCGCATTGAAAAACAAATCACAAGGGTGAAAAAGATCACGGTTAATTTCATGGTTCCTCCTGCTACTGAAAGGACAAAGCAAGGGCGAAGCCAAGTTTAAAACCGGCTGGCGGCCAATATATAAGAGCTCCGGTCATGGGGCTCTTATATTAAGGATTTGATTCTAAGAAAATGGATGGTTTTATTAAAAGATAACAGAGTCGGGAAGACCCAATCGGGCGGCGATGATGCGCACGATTTCTGAAGCGTTTTCCTCTAGAGCACGTTCGGTGACGTTAAATACGGGCCAGCGGCGGTTCTGCTTAAAGATCTTTTCGGCGTATTCAATTTCTTTCGCGATGTGGGCCATAGAGGCATATTCACCACCAGGATCCTGTCCGAATTTTTCTAATCGGCTTTTGCGAATGCGCTGCAAAGAATCCATATCAATAATCAATCCCACAATGCGGCGCTGATCGATTTTGAATAATTCTTCGGGCAGTGGAGTATCAAGCACCATCGGCACGTTGGCGACTTTCCAGCCTTTATGACTTAAGAAAATCGAAAGAGGAGTTTTGCTGGTTCTAGAAATTCCTACTAAAACGATGTCTGCTTTATCTAGCTCTGCAAAAGTTTTTCCGTCGTCGTGTTTAACTGTGTATTCGATAGCTTCAATGCGTTTAAAGTATCTTTCATCCACAGCACGCAAAGCCCCGACATGGGCTTCAGAATGTTCACCAAAGAAAGTATCTAAAGTGTTTAATAAAGGTCCCAGTAAGTCGAAATAGGGAATGCCTTTGCCTGATGCTATCTCTCTGATTTTATTTCTTAACTGCGAGCTGGCAACCGTGTAGGCAAGCATACCGCGGCGTTCGAAGCATTCTTCGATCACGGCTTCTGCCTGGGCTTCTGTGCGCACGTTTTTACAACGAATGATATTAATTTCTTTCGTAGAGTACTGCACAAGGGCCGCACGAATCATCGTCGCTGCGGTTTCCCCGGTGGAATCTGAAACTATATAAATCGTGTAGGTTTTATTTTCACCGTCAGTCATTAGTCAGCAAATCCATTTATTAAAGCGCGACGCACGTTTTCGATATGTTCTTTTAACCACAAGTCGGCCATTTCAGAAAATAGGATAAATGCAAAATCAGGACTTACTTTGATTAGTAAACATTCAGCACGCTGGTTTGGATCCAATTGCAGCAGCTGAAGGCGGGCTAACATCGCTTTAGAGTCCGTTTTTAAAACAGCCATTAAATTCATTTCTGGAAGTTTCAAAGTAGGTTTGGTGTTGGTTTTAATTAGGTGACTGACACCTTTATGAAAGTAGGCTTGGGCTTTCCATAAGCCGTCGTTGTTTTCTAATAAAACTCCGCCATCAAAAAGCATCGCTAATCTTGAAAAAACGATGATAGCGCGATCAATGTGATCTTCAGGCAGGCCTTGTGAAATACCACGGACCAAAGATACATCACGGGAAGATTCAAATGGGGTTTGATCGCGCTCTTTTTCTTCGACCTTGTTATCAAAGTCATTTTCTAAGAACGACTCAAAACGCTTTTGTAACATTGTGATTTTTGAAATGAACGATTCAGATATCTTTTCCATGATTAACGCTCCGACAACGTAACAGACTCTGCTTCCTGCAAAGTTCTTTATTTATTGTCCCGAGGAACGCGGAGTTAATCAAGCACGACGGTTAGGTCAGAGGGACTCTGTTGGCCTTCGAAAACTTTTGGAATGTTCCCGGTACTTTGTCCAGGTGGCAGGAAAATACGCAGGCTTGGTGATTTTAATTTTTGCCAAATTTCTAATGCCTGATTGGTCCAAGTGTTCATATCACCTTGCCAAGGCAAAATAACAACCCACTTATTCGGTAGCAGTTGTTCACTTGAAATCATCAACGGTGCTGAAGTCTTTGCGCCTACCGCTGAAGTTTCAATTTCGGTTTCGGTAATAACCTTATTTAAAAATTCAGGGATCACAGCCGATTTATGCCGCGCAGATTTGCAGATTTGAAAATTCAGGTACCAGTCAAGGCGGGCGGTCCACTGCGACTTTTCCAAGTCAGGCACGATCCACAGGTCAGAACCGGGATTTAATGCGCTGGCTTGGGATAGTACGCTAATGGCCATTAGTAAGCCTTACCCACCTGATCCAAAAGTCCGTTAACAAAACTTGCTGAATCAGTAGTGCCGTATTTTTTCGCGATCTCAACAGCTTCGTTGATAGCGATGTTTTCTTTGATAGGTTCAGAAGCGAATTTCATTTCATAAACTGCGATACGCAAAATATTGCGATCGATGGTCGCCATGCGCTCCACTTTCCAGTGGGCACTTGAAGCTTGGATTTTAGCGTCGACTTTTTCTTTATTGCTTTGCACGCCTTGAACCAAGGTTTCTGCATAGCTGGTTACTTCAGCATCCAGACTTTGTTCAAAGACTTCTAGGAAAGTTTTAAAGCTGATTTGCGGGGCGAACTCAGTTTGAAATAAGATTTGGAGTGCGAGCTCGCGGGCTTGTCGTCTTGCTGTCAGTTTCATGGTTAGGCTTTTTCTCGCTTTCAACAAAGGTCATCGCTGTAAGGCTTAATTGTGGATTACTTGCATCCACAAAATCAAGCAGTTCAGCGTCTTCAAGAGTTTCAACGAACTCCTGAACATCTTTAAAGGTACGGTATACACTGGCAAAACGGATGTAGGCTACATCATCTAGCTGTTTTAGTTCTGCCATGACTTTTTTGCCAATAAGACGAGATGAAATTTCGCTTTCGCCACGATTAATGACCCAAGCTGAAATTCTTTCCACTACGGCATCAATTTGTCCCAAGCTGACCGGTCTTTTTTGGCAGGCCGCTTGAAGTCCTTTAAGGATTTTTTCTTTGCTGAAGGGTTCGCGACGGCCGTCTTTCTTGATGATGAAAGGGAAGGCCAACATGATGGTTTCCACTGTCGAAAAACGGGCTTTACACTCAAGGCATTCACGGCGGCGGCGGATGCTACCATCTTTCTGCACTCGAGTATCTAGAACTCGATCATCTGCATGTCCACAAAAGGGGCATTTCATAGTCTTTGGTCCCGTCTTAAAAGCTGTCCGGAGATTAGGGAGCAGTCGATTCGCAGTCAACTTATGTCAAGGTAAATAGCAATATGCGTCATAGGCTTACTTCCTTAACTAAAAGCTGGAAGAATAGAAGGAAGAATTGAGGTGCGTTGTGAAGACTTTTCTAGCTGTTGTTTTGCCCTTCTTTATTAGCTCCGTTGTTTCTGCCCAAACCGTAGGACGTGATGCAGCTGCTCGCTATTTTCAAAAACGTGATGTGGCGCAATCCCCATTTGGTGGTGCGTCTGCGGATCATTACCTAGCTTTGCACTTTGGAAAATACATGTCTTCGCAATCTTATGAGTGGGGTAAAAACGGGCAGGAAGATGATGTCGGAGGAAATAATTTCGGCGTCACGTACCGCATCGGTGAATGGTACAACTCGATGGATTTAAATCTGCGTATTGATTATGCGGAATTTGAAGTGGGTGATGAAAACAGCAGTAAGATTTCATTTGTACCGATGATTACTTTCCCAGATGCTTCCTCACGTTTTCCTCTTTATTTCGGCGCAGGCATTGGGCCGGGTGTGTTTTTTAAACAAGTCTCTGGCAAATCTTCTTTGTCGTTGGACTATCAGTTGATTGCGGGTGCACGCTTTTTCAATATCTTTGAAAACACTGGCTTCTTCATTGAAGCTGGTTTAAAAAACCACCTTTTGCTGCTTTCTTCGGGGCAGCTTAACGGAACCTTCTTAGCCTTTGGCTTGGTATTTACATTTTGAAAATACATAGACATATCGTAGAACAGATTATTCAGGCTCTTGATGAAATTTTTGAACAAGGGCAGTACTCCGACAAGGTGATTGAACGTCACATGAAAGCCAACCGTCGTTGGGGCGCTAGGGACCGCAAATTCTTTGCTGAAACTGTTTACGAAATTGTGCGCTGGGAAAGGCTTCTTGCTCACCTTGCTGACGACAACGACTTCTGGAAAATTTGGGGAGCTTACTGGCTTCGTCAAGGTAACGAACTTCCTGACTGGGAAGAGTTAGAAGGGTTGTCTGAAAAATCAGTTCAAGCCCGCGCCAAAGATCTTCCTTCTTTCGCGGTCGCGCAATCCATTCCTGATTGGATGTACGAACGTGGCATTCAAGAACTTGGCGAAGATTTTAAAGAGATCGTTCGTGCGTTAAATAAGCCCGCGGAAGTTTTTTTGCGCACGAATACTTTAAAAACGACTCCTGATGAGTTGATCAAGGCCTTGGCCAAAGAAGAAATCCAAGCAACAAAAGTTTCTGCAGATTTACCTGACGCTTTAAAACTGACGGTTCGTAAAAACGTATTTATCACAGAGCCTTTCAAAAAAGGTTGGTTTGAAGTTCAAGATGCGGCTTCACAAGTGGTGGCGCCGCTATTGGGTGTTGAACCAGGCCATCGTGTGATTGATGCGTGCGCTGGTGCTGGTGGTAAAAGTTTGCACATGGCTTCGCTTATGAAGAACAAAGGAAAAATTATTTCTTTGGATATTCACGAGTGGAAATTAAAAGAATTAAAAACCAGAGCAGCCCGTGACGGTGTCGATGTGATCGAAACCCGCGTGATTGATAATACCAAAGTGATTAAGCGTTTAGAAGAAACAGCGGACCGCGTGTTGTTAGACGTGCCTTGTTCTGGAATGGGCGTTCTTCGTCGTAATCCAGATACAAAATGGAAGCTGACTAACGATGAAATTTCTCGTCTGCATCAGTTGCAGTACGAAATTCTGACTAGCTATTGCACGATGACTAAAAAGGGCGGGCGCTTGGTTTATGCAACTTGCAGCTTGCTTCCAAGCGAGAATGAAAAACAGGTTGAAAGATTCCTAGCTGAACACGGAGCCAACTGGACTTTGTTAAAACAGGTTCACCTTCGTCCAGATAAAGAAGGCTTTGACGGTTTTTACGCAGCCCTTTTAGAACGACGTTAGTCTAAATCCCAGAGCAAGACCTGCAATCTTTGTGACCTTCTTCCGATAGGAAAAGTGTGAAGAAGGTAGTCGCTTTAGTTCTTATTTTGTTTAGCGTGAAAGCCCAAGCAGGAATGTTGCTTGAGGTGGGTGCTACCTATTTGTCTGACAGTTTGAAAACTCCGACATCAACGGCGTCTTCGGGATATTTTTGGAATTTAGGTGTGCTTTTCACCTATAACAAAAACGTGTGGGGCGGTTGGAATTTCTCTGGCATCTCGACAACTGCGACGGGAACTTCAACTGATACATTTACGACATTGGATACCGGTCCTTACTTGAAATGGACGTTCGGCAAAAACAATGTTTTCAATTTGGCGGGAGTATATAATTTAAAAAGCTCTGCCACCTACAGTGATGGGACTACGAACGAAACTTGGTCAGGCACAAGTCTATGGCTTCAGTTTGGTGTGGCTCCTGAAATCAAAGATGATCTTCGCGTTGGGGCCTCTTTCAATTATTACATGGCCACATATACAAAAAAGGTCGTTTCAAGCACAGAATCCACAACTTCGAACTCAAAAACGTGGATTTTCCCAATGATTACTGTTTCTAAATCTTGGTAGTCTGCGTTAATCGCTAAAGATATTAGCAACCTCGCTTTTTTATTTGAAACACGAAATTCCGGCTGATAGAAAACTCCGCAACAAATAAGGGGGTCCATAATGATTCGTTCTCTAATGGCAATGGCATTGACACTAGGAATGGCATCTTCAGCTTTCGCGGTTGATAAGGCATATTTCGAAATTAAAAAAGTAACTGTGACTGACGTTACTGAGCAATACGCTCAACAATTCAAAGCGACGACAAACTCTGTTAATGGTCTTAACGAAGATTGCAACACAGGAGCTGATTTCGTAGCTAGAACATCTTCTGAAACTTCTGTTCTTGATGCTGCAAATCCGTTGAACGTTGTTGAATTGATCGTAGATCAAATCATCAATATCGGTAAAAAAATCTTCGCTGTGATCCAAGCGGGTCGCCCGGTTGTTAACTTGAAATTAGATTCTGCAAACGCACTTCCAAAAGGTTTGACTTGCTGGTCTGATCTTTCTGGTTGGAACGTTCCAAATTCTAAAGTTTACAACGTGGTATACGAAAACGGTTTCGGTATGTCTGTTGTAGATTACTCTTACCGTGTTATTTACACTGCAGGCGGTTCAGCTGACGGTGTTGGTAAATACATCACAAACGCAACTTTCCTTCCAGCGAACGTATCTGTAGCTTGGGGCTTCACGTTTGATGCTAAAGCTGAAATTCCATCTGTATTCAACACAGGTTCTAAAAAAGATCCTGTAGCTGGTATGGTTATGAACATGGAATGGAAAGTAACTTCTGCAGTTGCTCATGAGCAATCTACAGAGTCCTACTTCGTAAGTGGCGACAACTCACTAAAACAACTTCAATAAGCTGGGAGCTGTGAAAAAGGCCCCGCTGACTGCGTTGTCGGCCTTTTTTCTTCTCTCCGACGTGGCGCTGCCACGCCTCCGTTTCGGAAAAAAACCTCCGCCTTGCATCGGGACCTTTTTGACAGCTCCTGTTTTGCCAGGCTCGGGGATAAAAAAAGGATCGACATTGAGTCGATCCTTTTTTTTTTGCTCGTCGGCTTTGCCGCCTCGGAAGTGCCTGCTTGCGGCGGGCTCGTGCCCTTGCCCTTCGGGCTGACGCGAAAAAATGCCTTCCTGGCATTTTTTGCTTTTTTGGGTCTACGGCGCGTTACCGATGCGGTGGTGTTAGAAGAAAATTTTTAGGCCGCTTTTGATTCCGGTTCTATCTGTGGTGGTTGTATCAGTTGCTGCGGGTAGTTTTGTCTTTTCTTGTTCTTTGTACCACGTTCCGAAAATTCTGAAGGCGTTGAAGTCGATGAAGACTCCGGCTTCGCTTTGGCTTCCTTCTATGTTTCCTAAGCTTTCAGTGTCTATTGGTAGGTAATGGCGGTATTTGCCGTCTATTCCGAAATATTTAGTCAGATATACTTGCAGGCTTACTTGGCCGAATTGTTGGGTTCTGCGGCCGCTGGTGTCGTTATCGTGGGCTCTTTGGCCGTAGTGGATGGTAAAGGCGGTATTTTGGATTGAATCTCCAAGTAAACGGATATTTAGCATTCCGTTGACGTCGTTATAGCCCTCGTCACCGTTATTTTCGTATTCTGCCGTGATCCCGACGAACTGGGCATAGGCAGAAAACTCACTAAAGAATGTCGAATAGGATTCGCTCGTGGCGCCGCCTTCGACTTCGGATTTGTAGTTCTTTAACGCCCCACTAATTGAAAATTCAAAAGGGGAGGGCGAGTTCATCGACAGCCACATGTCCATCATGCGGTTGCGCTCTTTCATTTCTAACCATTCCCCGAGGGACCAGCGGCCCTTTTCGCGGTCAGCAGCGCGTTTTGTAAGATCCAAGTCGATGCCCCAGCGGCGAGTTTTTTGCGCGTAGGACAGAGATGAAAACACCATAATGCAGAGTAGAACTAAAGATGAAAACCTAGACATGTATCCATTTTCTCGCTTTTATTGTGCAAGGTCTAAGAATTCCCACGTTGATACAAGTTAACGTCTCAAAGAAGGATACGTTGTGGTTCATGATTTTGATCCGTTTGCGCTAAGAATCTCCGGCAATTTTGGTATTCGTTGGTATGGTTTGTCCTACATGGTGGGATTTATCTGTGCTTATCTGATCATCAAATGGCTTGCGCGCCGACAAAGAGCCGGTCTTTCTCCGAACATGGTTGGTGATTTTATCACTTACTGCGCGATCGGAACTTTGGTAGGTGGCCGCTTAGGTTATGTGCTTTTCTACGGACCAGATCTTTTCTTAAAATTTAAATCAGAATTTCCTTTCTGGGGCTTGTTAGCAGTGAACGAAGGCGGGATGGCGAGCCACGGTGGAATCATCGGTATCGTTGTTGCCTGCTTGTTGTTTGCCCGTAAATACTCTGTAAATTCACTTTACCTTTTAGACCTAGTCGCTTCCGTGGGACCTTTGGGAGTTTTCTTTGGTCGTATCGCGAACTTCATCAACGGTGAACTTGTGGGTCGTCCTGCTCCAGCAGATTTCCCGTTCCCTGTGAAGTTTCCGCAAGATATTTTTTCTTGGCCAAGCCAGGGGGCGGAAAAATTAGCGGAACTTGCTCCTGTTGTAGAAAAAGTAGGATTCACCCGTGAACAGTGGTTAGAACTTACGGATAAATTCCGTTTTGATCCTGCAGCCCGGGATCAAGTTTACGGCGTTTTAAATAAGATTGTTGAAAGCATTCAAGAAGGAAATACAGCAGCCAAAGAAGCCATCGCGCCATTGTTGATTGCCCGTTATCCGTCGCAATTGATTGCTGGTTTGCTGGAAGGTTTATTCTGCTTTATCGTGCTTTTCTTCCTTTGGAGAAGACCGCGTAAGCCAGGATTTATCGCGGCTTGCTTCGTGATTTTATACGCAACAGTGCGTGTGATTAATGAAGAGTTCAGAATGCCCGATGCCCATATCGGTTTCCAATGGTTGGGCTTAACACGTGGTCAGTGGTTAAGTGCAGCGATGTTTGTTATCGGCATTATCTTGATGGTTGTTTGGACAAGAGCTTCGTCTTTGACTATTCCTGGATGGGGGCGTGGTCATTCAATCAAGCTGAATCGCAAGTAATCCGGGTCGGTGAAAAGCAGCCAGCTGACTGCGTTGTCGGCAGCCTGCCTTCACTCCAACGTACCCTACGGGTACGCCTCCGTTGCGGCAAACTACCTCCGCCTTGCATCTGACTACTTTTGACCGACCCTTGTTCTCGGTAGGGGGAATAAAAAAACGCAGAGCTTCGCCTGCGTTTTTTTATTTTAGATATGTTGATATTTAATTTTTAAATTCAAAAGACTTCAATGCTTCGCGGGTGATTTCGGATTGGTCGCCGGTTGCGAAGTTTTTAATTGTGACAGTTTTGTTTTTTACTTCGTTGCCGCCTAAGATTAGCGCGTAGTTTGCGTTCATCTTGTTGGCTTTTTGCATTTTTTTGCCCATTTTGCCGCTTAAGAAGTTTTCGGCTTTGATTCCGCGTGAACGGATTTCGTGGGCGACCTTAACGCTTTCTTCTTCGCCGTCGTCGTCAGCGCCTATGATGGCAACTAACACTTCATTTTTAATTGCTAACTCTTTTGGTGTTAAGTCAGCTAAGCGGTCAATGCCCGCAGCCCAGCCAACACCTGGAGTTTTTGGTCCGCCCATCATTTCGATCAAACCGTCGTAACGGCCGCCAGCTAGCACTGTGCCTTGCGCGCCTAGTTTTGCTGTCGTGAATTCAAAAACAGTGTGGCAGTAGTAATCTAGGCCACGCACCAAGTGATCATTCACTTTGTACGGGATTCCTAGTTTTTCGATGCCTGCTAAAACTTTGGCGAAAAAGTTTTTGGAATTTTCATTCAAGTGATCTTGTAAAGACGGAGCGTTGGCATTGAGCTTTTTATCGCCCTCATCTTTAGAATCTAAAATTCTTAGCGGATTTTTTTCTAATCTAGTTTTGCTATCAGCAGAAAGCTGATCCTGGTGTGCGGTAAAGTACTGCACTAAAGCATTTCTGTAAGCAGCTCTGCTTTCAGCGTCTCCAAGGGTGTTAATTTCTAAAGTGCAGTCAGCAGAAATGCCGATTTTCTTTAAAAGATCCCACGCTAAAGAAATGCATTCTACGTCAGCTAGGGGGCTGTCATAACCTAAACACTCTGCGCCCAATTGGTAAAATTGACGATATCGTCCTTTTTGTGGTCGCTCATATCGAAACATAGGTCCAGAGTAATAATATTTTAATGGCAGATTTTGACTTAAGCCTTCAGAGATAAATGCGCGCGCGACACCCGCTGTTCCTTCGGGTCTCAAAGTGAGTTTCTCTCCGCTGCGATCTGTAAAATCATAAGTCTCTTTACTGACAACATCGCTGGTTTCGCCAAGAGTGCGGTGAAATACTTCAGAAAATTCAAAAATCGGAGTTTCAATTTCGCCGAAACCGTACAACAAAGCGGCATCATAGGCTGAATCTTCGACAAAACGGAAAACAAGACTGTCCTCGGGAAGAAGGTCTCTGGTGCCACGAACTCTTTGAATTTTGCTGCTCATATTAGGCCTCGTATTTACGCTAAGGATTCTCTTATATCAGAGGCGCCGACGGGGCGCAAAGCTATTGCATATTTAGGTCAGAATGGTCTTTAATAATAGAATATGAAAAAGTGGGTTTTAGCGGGTATTTTTATATTAGCGGTTGTCACGGGGGCAGTGATTTATCACGGCATTGGTGGCGGTTCTGCTAATTTAAACGGGGTGGAAGTCGATTGGCGCCTTTTGGGCGAGATGGATTATATCTCAGGAACAGGTTCTTCAGAGCTGACCTCTTTAAACGGGAAGGCCGTTAAAATCCCTGGCTTCATGGTGCCATTAGAGGATGATCAAAAAGATGTGATTGAGTTTTTATTGGTTCCAAGTCCTCAGGCATGCATTCACGTTCCTGCGCCTCCACCAAATCAAATGGTGTATGTTAAAATGAAGCGCGGAACGGAAGTAGCCGTAGGGCCGATTTGGGTATATGGTACTTTGAATCTAGTTACTAAAAAATCAATGTACGGCGATGCCTCGTTTGAGCTCGTTGGGGAAGCTGTTGAACCGTACAAATAACTGAGGAGGTCCTTGTGTTTAAAGTTCTTCTTTTTTCAGCTATTGTTTTTGCAGCAAATGTCAGTTCGGCGCAGTCAGAACCGGAAAGCGCTCCAGTTCAGAAAAAGCATCTTCATGGTTTGGCGACAACCACGATGGGCTTTGACGATAAAAAAGGAAAAATTGAACTGCACGTGAATGCAGAAGCCATATATGGCTTTGAGCACGAAGCTAAATCTAAGAAAGATAAAGCCCGCAAAGAAAAAGGCCTGGCAAAGCTTGAAGAAAAAATTGCGGACATGATCGTCTTTGATAAATCTTTGAACTGCGAAATCAAAAAAGAAATTTTTGAAGTGAATCAAGAACGCCGCGCCCACGCCGAAGTGATTGCAGAGTTTTCAGTCACTTGCACCGCACCAGTGGCGGGCACCAGCGTTGAATTTAATTTTCAAAAAGCCTTCCCACGCATTAAAACAGTGCAGGTGGATGCGATCGTTGATTCAGTTCAAAAATCAGCAGAGATCACTAAGAACGGAGAAAGTCTTGAGCTCAAGTAATATTCTGGTAGAGATTCGCGATTTACAGTTCACTTATCCCGGGCAAGAAAACCCGACATTGCGAATCCCAGAATTTTCCGTAGTCCGTGGGGAGGAGTTGTTCTTATACGGCCCCAGCGGAACCGGTAAGACCACTTTGCTTGAGCTTTTTTCCGGGGTTTTAAAGCCCACATCTGGCAGCCTTAAGATCCTAGGTTGTGACTTCGTAAAGATGAACGATGCTGAACGGGATGCCTTCCGTGCTGAGCACATGGGTTACGTGTTTCAGAATTTCAATTTGATTAATTATCTGACTGTTCAAGAAAATATCGAACTTCCCATTCACTTAAGCCCCGCACGCAGAGCTAGATTAGGCAGCGTGGATACAGCACTTGTGATCCGAGCGCTATGTGGAAACTTAGGCATCGGTGACCTATTAGGAAAAAAAGTAGGGGAGTTAAGTGTTGGTCAGCAGCAACGTGTGGCTGTGGCCCGTGCCCTTTTAGGTAAGCCCGATTTGTTATTGGCCGACGAACCAACTTCAGCATTAGATACTGATCACAGAGAGAAGTTCTTAAAGTTGATGTTTGAACTCTCTGATCTGTACGGCACGACTGTGGTTTTTGTTTCCCATGACCGCAACATTGAAAAACTTTTTTCACGCTCCATCTCGTTAGACTCAATTAATAAGGTTGTGTAATGGTTTTCCTAAGTTTAGCCCTGAAGTCTTTAAAGAACCGCTCGTTTGCTACAATCTTAACTGTGATTTCTATTGCATTAAGCGTGATGCTTTTATTAAGTGTCGAAAGAGCGAAAAGAGCGGCTGAACAAGGGTTCACTCAAACCATCAGTAAAACTGATTTGATCGTCGGCGCTCGCAGCGGACCACTGCAATTAATTTTGTATACAGTGTTTAACATGGGAAATGCGACCCACAATATTTCCTATGAAACCTATGAAACTTTAAAAAAGCATCCGGCGATTGAATGGACTATTCCCTATTCTTTAGGTGATGGTCATCGCGGGTTCCGCGTTGTAGGAACGACTGAAGATTTCTTTAAGCACTATCATTATCGTGGTCAGCAGAAAGTTAAAGTTGCCCAAGGGATTGAGTTTAAAGAACTGTTTGATGTGGTATTGGGTGCCGAAGTAGCAAGAAAATTAAACTACCGCATCGGTGATAAAATCGTAGTTACCCACGGGGTAACAAAAGGTGAGGGGATTCAAGATCACGGTGATAAGCCTTTTGTTGTATCGGGAATTTTAGCTTCAACGGGTACACCACTAGATCGTGCTATCTATATGCAACTAGAAGGCATGGAAGCGCTGCACGTCGACTGGCAAGAGGGTGCAGCACCGACAAAAGATAAAATTGTGCCGGCACATCAGTTGAGCAAAGAAAAACTTCACGTTCACAGCATCACAGCGTTCTTCGTTGGGACTAAATCAAGAATTGAAACTTTAAGTTTACAAAGAGAACTGAATACCTACAAAGGAGAGCCGCTTTTGGCGATTATTCCTGGTGTTGTTCTTAGCGAACTATGGCAGGGCCTAAGCTTTGTTGAAGGTGTCCTAAAAATTATTTCGTGGATGGTAATCGCTGTGGGTTTCATGGCGATGTTAATCGCTTTAACAACATCACTAAATGAACGCCGCAGAGAAATGGCGATCCTAAGAGCTATCGGCGCTAAGTCAGGTCAGATTGTCGGTTTGTTGGTGTTTGAATCAGCGCTATTGACGTTGCTAGGAATTGTCCTTGGTACTGCATTAGCGTTTACCTTAGCACTCGTACTTGGACCGTGGATTGAAGGGGAGTTTGGTCTTTACCTTGCTGGCCCAATATTCATGTGGAAAGAGCTAATGTATCTTGGGATCACCTTCATCGGTGGAACTTTGATTGGTTTGATCCCGGCACTAAGAGCACAAAATCTAGCGCTTAAAGATGGTCTGAGCGTTAGATTGTAAAAATATTTAGTAGGTAGTTTAGCAATGTAAAAACGGCGCCCAGAGCGCCGTTTTTTTTGCCCAAAAAATTAGGATTAAAATCCTCGATCCTACAAGTAAATCTGAATAATTAAATTTAAAAACCCTGAATCATAAACCTAGCAAGACTTTTTCTTGGAGAGTGGGTTTGGTGCGCCTGCTGAACAGAGGGCTTTGCCGGCGCATGGATGCGCGAACCGCAGCAAAGCTGCGGCGGCAACTGAGCCCGGACGGCGTCCCTCTCGTAGAGCAGGCGCACCAACCCCACTCTCCAAGAAAAAATCCCTCGCAAGGACCCAAGACCTAAGCAGCTTTAACTTTCACTTTATCTGCAGATTCCGCTTCGTAATCAGAGTAGGGAGTTTTCACTTCCACCATTGTTCCGTCTTCTGCTTTATAGCCACGGACTTTGAACATTTTAAGCGCTTCCGAGCGGCCTTTTACTTCCGCAGCACCAGCAAGTTCATATTTAAAGTCTTCGCCAATTCTTTCAATAACAGTATCACTAATAAGTAAGTCAGCACCGAAAGCTTTCGTCGAAGCTTCGATACGGGAAGCGGTGTTCACCGTGTTACCGATAACCGTATATTCCATACGCTCATCAGAACCGATGGTTCCTGAAATTGCATTTCCGGCATGCAAACCCATTCCGATGTTGATCGGGGGTTGGTCACGGGCAATTCGTCTTTCGTTTAAACCTTCAAGGGCACGGCGCATTTCTAAACACGCGCGGACCGCCATGTGCGCATCGCGATCAGAACTTTTAGGAGCACCCCAAACGGCCATGATCGCGTCACCGATAAATTTATCCACGACACCACCATGGGAGTTGATGATTTTAACCATTACGCCAAAGTATTCATTTAACATTTCAACGACTTCTTCAGGACGACGTTTTTCAGAAAATGCGGTGAAACCACGGATATCCGAGAAGAAGACCACAACCTCTTTACTTTGACCGCCAACTCCGATGTCCTTGTTGATCAAATCCTCTGCTACAGAAGATCCGTGGAACTTCGAAAAAAGGCTTTTTACTTTATCACGTTCTTTAAGACCATCAGTCATGTGATCGAAGGCTTCCGCTAAGTCACCCACTTCGTCATGGGAACGAACAGCGGCGCGGGCTTTCACATCGAAATTACCCTTTGATACTAAGTTAATCATCTCTGCCAATTTTTCAATCGGGGAGGTCAGGGTCATAGAGAAGAGGAAGATAAAGAAAATCGCCATCGAGATCGCAGATCCGGCAACGAAGATCGCTCGTCGGCGAACCTCTTGGGATACCTCTAAGATTGTTTCTTCAGAGGTTTGCGAAATTACGGTCGCACCAAAAGAGGTTTTTACCGAAGCACCAAAGAAGTTTTTATCTGTGTCTGGATCTATAAACTTAGTTTGATATTGTGGTGATTTCGTCGTCATGGCCTTTTGCACGAATGGGTATTTCGCCATGCTTAAACGAGCCATCGCTTTCTGTTCGTCTTTATGGGCTAAAAGCTCTCCGGCACGATCAATTAAATACTGAGTACGCTCTGAAGGATCCGTGAATGGTTTTTCAAATGGAGCTAAAGTTACATCAGCTAAAGCGATATGAGTGATTCTGCCTTGGTCATCACGCACCAAAGGAATACCAATCGTGATCATCGCAGGAGCCTTCGGATAAGAAGCATTTTTTAATTCAACACTTCCGGTAGCCACACTTCTGATTGGAAATTTCTGCCAAGATCTTACGTGAATCATGTAAGTGGGGTTTAAGCCATAGGCTTTCAATGCATCTTCCTTTACACGACGGGCAATAGTTTCTACTTTTGAGCCATCAATCTTAAGAATTTCTAAAGCGATAAAAGTTTTATCTTTAGTGAAGTTGAAATCAAAATCGTCACCAGTTCCAGCATTCGCAGAAGTGCCCTTCATTAATAGGGAGCCAGTCACACGGGTTTTATCCACCAATGAAGTCACGATGTTTTCAATTTCTTTTGCTTTTGCCGCCGCTGATTCTAAGTTTGCGATGTCCACTTGCTCTGACGCTTTTTTCTCAAAGTACGAAGATGAAATCCAAGTGATGGTTCCAGTAGCCGCGACCAGAATTAAAATGGTCACGGTGATTAGTTTTGTTGAAATAGGTATTCTCATTACCATCTCCTGTCTACACTCCGGCTAGCCGGAGTAAGAACAACTAAAATGCCCACTCGGCAAAAAAGTTAATATAGTTACCAACGACAGTTGATTCGTTCACGTCACCATCTACGGCAAAGTTGGTGGCGCTAGGAACTGCCTTGTATTTCATTCTGTCTTCGCGTCGGGCATAGCCCATTAAGCCAGTAAATTTCGAATTAAATCTGTAACTTCCTAAGAATCCAAATTGAGTCGATACCGAGGGGCTCAGTGGCTGACCATTCGGGGTTTCAACTTTAATCAGTGAAAGATACATATGCATGTTCACTTGGATTCCTAATTTCGGAGTTAAAGAATACCAATACTCGCCGCCGAAATGAGGGCCCGCAGAAACGATTTTCAAATCTTGCGATTGTCCAGAAAATGGATCACCCACTGTTTCTGGAAGTTCTTTATAATAAGGACCTGCCTGGAATCTGAACTCGCCACGATCACCCATTGATTTTTTATAAACGCCGTTTATTTCTGCAGAAGCAAAGGTGTGAGTTTTGCCATTAAATGTAAAACCACTTAAATCGATAATGCTTAAAAATCCCCAAGGCGTATCCGGATGAAACCAACCAAGACCCATACGACCCGTACCACCCATCGCACTGTAAGCAACAGATGAATTGTTTTCTGGGTTGATTCCCGTAAATTTCATGTCGGTTAGAAGGTAACTTGCAATAGCGTAAAACCCAGTGACTCGATCAATGGATTTTCTTACTAGAGCCGTGTATTCCGCAGCCGGAGAGCGATTCCCGTGACGAACGTTAAAGGCTTGTTTTACTAAGGCGGAACTAGGGCGCATGTCTGATTTTGCTCGCACCGCTATTTGATATTTACCACCAGGCCAAGTTTCATCAAAAGGAATAGAGTCTTCTTGCGTATCATTAAAGACTTTGTATTTATCCCATTTTTTGTTTGCTGTATCATATTTCAAAACGTAAACGTCGTATTTCGAAGCGTAATCAGGACGGCTCCATTTCACTTCACGAACGAATTCACTTTCTGGCTTGTCAATTTTTGGATTTTCTAAAGGTTTACCAAGGATAGAAAATTGGCCAACAGATGTGGCATCACTTTGAATGCCTTCTTTGTTGTTAGCAGAAATTTTCCAGGTGTAATTCATGGCTACGGGTAATTCCATTTTGAAATTAGGCTCTGTCAAAGTTTTAGAAACTTCGGTTTTGCCATCTTCAGAAGTTAAAACAAATTGGTATTCATCAGCGCCGCCCACTGGGGCCCACTGAAATTCCATTTTTGCTTTTTCAGTTTCTTTGCTGCCAATTTTCGCGCGGGCAGGTGGGTATTTCAAAACTGCAGTTTCTAATCCCACGTTGAATTCACTTGGTTCTGACCAATCACCCGGCACATTTCGATAATCGCGGGCACGCAGTTTCATCATATATTTACCAGGGGTCAGTTGTCCGTTCCAAGCCGCTTCCTTCACTTTAAAATTAAAGGTTTTGCCACCTTCGGACTTAGCCTGTTGAAGTTCGATTTCATAGGTTTTTGCGCCTTCGATTTCTTCCCACTCAAAGTTCACTAAACGGCGATACGGTGCCGCCCAGACCACTGCAGTCCAGAAAGTGAAAATTAAAATAAGGAAGCTCGTCATTAAACGCATCAATTGACCTTAATCTTTTTCAAAGTCGGAGCTTTTAATCCTGATTTATCAGGCACTAATAGTTTTCTAATAGGCCCCACTTCGCTTGAGCGACCGTGGGTGTCCATCGCCGTTAATTCAAGATCGTATTCACCAGGTAAAAGGTTTTTTAATGAAGTCGTTGTGTTCGTGTACTTAGAGCGCTTCAACTCTTTTCCTTGTTTGCGAATCACTAACCAGTATTCTTTAGCACCTTCAACCGGGTTCCATTCTAGCTGAGTTTTTCCATCAGATGCCGCTTGAAGATTTCCTTCAGCCGGTAAAAGCTGTGGTGATTTCAACAGTGGTAACACTGCAAGCGTCAAAGGTTGTGACGTTGTTGTGCCAAGAACTTGACCGTCTTTATTTAAAGCTTCAACGGAAGCAATGTAGCGACCTGGTTTAGTCACGGGTGCCTGGACATTAAGATCTTTCACTTCAAGACTAGTTGCTGAAGATGGATCGGCATTTTCTTCTAATAGTTTTACGCGGTAACTATTCACGTGCTCGTTTTTATCAGTCTTCCAACTTAAACCCACTTTTGGATTTTGCACGAAGTATTGAGAATACTGAGCTTCTGGCATTGTGAAGTTCACTTGAACAGGAATAATCTCTGCTTGAACTTTCACTTGTTCTGCTGGTTTGACAGTGAACTTTTGAACTTTACCTAAAATCGGTTTATCGGAATCGGTGAAGTAAGCACCCATTCTATAATAGTAGGTTCCGGCATCCAAAGCGGGCAGGGTGAATGCTTCATCACTAGCAAAAGATTTTGAAGTCAGTTTTTGTTTTAAAGCGGCATCTTTCCAAACTTCCAAAGTCGTTTGGCGAGTGTCATCACCCTTTTGCCATTTAAATGTCACATCAAACGGCGTTGCCGTTGCAGGGATTTCTGCATCTGAAAGTGGGAAGACCACCGTTGGAGCATAACGAGCTAAAACTTCCGACTTATAAATCGTACTTTCAGCCACATTTTTTCCGTCGGGTGTTGTTCCTACTAACTTCCAGTAGTGGCGGCCAAAAGGTAAATTTGCAGAAAGCTGGGACTGATTTAAATCAGATTTAGCAACCTCTTTAAGTTCCTTTCGGCTAGATCCTACCCACAAGGAAACTTGAGTATTTGCAGGAAAGCCACTCCACTGGAATTGCACTGGCTGTGGAGCTTCAGCATCCATGGCGATTGGTTTTTGTGGCAATGGGGCAAGGATTTTAATTTCTGTTGTCGCAGAAGTTAAATCTTTGCTTTTACCATCAGATCCTTTGATTGACGCTTTACCTTCTAAGACTTGGACATCAACCGAGTTACCTTTACCTTTAGATAAAGAGGCCGACGCTTGGGAAAGATCAACTTTACCGTTAGCAGAGTTTAACACCAGGCCTGGAGCATCTTTACTGTCGCCACCAGCTTTGGCATTAACGAATAAACTACCTTCCATAAGATCAAGGGCGATTTCACCTTGGGATCTTTTAATAACGATCAAAGATTCTGGTTCCAGATCCAAGTAACGATCTGAATCTACGAACTGAATGCGCACTTCGCCTTTTTCACTGGTACGGATCGCTTCACCATTATAAAGAGGCTCACCTGTGTTTACGAGTTGCCACAAAAGACGGGAAGCAGGACGACGTTGAATGTCTTCAACAACTTTACCAACATAGGCCAAAGGCTTTTCATTGCCATAGGAGGAATTAGAATTGCCAGTTGACTGGTACCAATACCAAGTCACAGCAAACACAGATGACGAGCTTAATGCTGCGACAAGCAAGCGTTTCCACTGTTTTTTCATTAATCCTCCACAATCTTTTTTCGGAGGAAATGTCGGCTTGTTTAATAGAGCAAAAGTCCAGGTCCTTCTTCAATATGCCAAATAGTTTTTTGACTCACAGTCGAAAGGCTAGTGCAAAGTATGTGAATTAGTCTAGAATCTTGCGGATGGATAATAACAAGAACTATATCACTCCCGAAGGTCTTACGAAATTAAAGGACGAATATCATCAGCTCATGCACGTTGAGCGTCCCAAGGTGGTGGAAGTAGTGGCGTGGGCGGCAAGCAATGGCGATCGCTCGGAAAACGCCGATTATCAATATGGAAAAAGACGTTTGCGAGAGATTGATCGCCGCGTTCACTTCTTAACAAAAAGAATAGAAGATGCGGAAGTTGTGGATCCGAAACTTATGAAGGGCGGCACGGTTCTTTTTAGCGCCACCGTCACTGTGTCGGATGAAGATGGTGAAGAACAAGTTTATCAAATTGTCGGTGAAGACGAGCTTGACCCTAAGAGGGGCAAAATATCTTGGAAGTCTCCTGTCGCTAAAGCGCTGCTTGGCAAAAAAGTGGGCGAAGAAGTGCGAATTGTAAAACCCGCTGGGGAAGAATTCGTCACGATAGAAAACATCGAATATAAATAGGTCTGAAGTTCTTGCATAGCATGGTCTTAGTCGTTGAACTTGTCCGCAGATTTTAGGACACTTTCAGGCATGGAGGGGACCATGACGAATCTACGCCATCTATCGCTATATGTCTTGACTGTCCTTGTGGGATTTTCATCATTCAACGAAGCTCACGCTAAAAGAAAAAATAAATTCCAAGAGCCAGCTCCTGAACCTTTAAACATCTCTTTAGTTGATGATACTGCCAGCGATACCGATATTGTTAGAGCGGTGAACGACCGTCGCCGTGTGAACTTCGTAGAGGGCGGCAGTCTGACAGTTGTAAAAGTTCTGCCTGACGACAGAAATGGAAGAGAGCACCAAAAATGGGTGGTTCGCCTTTCTAATGGTCAAGAAATGCAGGCAGTGTATAATTCAGACATGTGTCCCCGTGTTCCCGTCAAGGCAGGTGATGTGATCGCCATGGGCGGAGAGTTTATCTGGACTAATAAAGGCCCGTTACTTCATTGGCTGCATGGTGATCCCCGCGGAAATAGAACTGATGGATATGTTTATCTAAAAGGAACTTACTATTGCAAAGACTTGAACTGATTCCATTAAAAGCACCATTTTGGGCTGACAGCGGTCACGGTCAGACTTTGTGGGCGCATTTTTTAAGTTCGCCAAAGTTAGAATACCTAGGTAAAAATTTTGAAGTCGATCTTCCTGACGGGGATCGACTTTTTTGTTTTTATAAACCAGGCACAAGTCATCTAGTTATCAGTTTGTTTCACGGTTTATCTGGTGACGTGCATGCCGATTATATGCAACGAACGGCTTTATTGTGTGAACAGCTCGGACATTCGGTTGTTTTAGTAAATCATCGCGGGGCTGGCCATGGATTTGCCCACGCTCGTCATCCTTATCATTCAGGCCGTGCTGAAGATGTGTCAGCTGTACTCGCCAAATTGCGTGAAATGTTCCCGGGTAAAAAGCAAATTGCTGTGGGTTATTCCATGAGTGGAAATATGCTTTTGTGCCTGTTAGGTGGTTTTAAAGGCCATGTGAAGCCCGATGGAGCCATCACGGTGAATGCGCCTTTAAATTTAGCTAACGGTTCAAGAAATCTTAAGCAAGGGTTTAACAGAATTTATGATTTAAGATTCGTAAACCGTCTGCGCAAAAATATTCACAAAAAACATCGCCACGGTCTTATCGACAAAAAATATAATATTCCCCTGTGGTCGACAGTGTGGGATATGGATCAGATTTATACAGCCCCAGCGGGGGGCTTCAAAGACCGTGAAGACTATTACCAGACTTGTTCATCGATAAATTATATTTCAAATATTGATGTGCCGACCTATGTGCTTTCAGCTTTGGACGATCCGTTTATTATGGCCGAAGATTATTTGAATGCACAATTTTCAAAAAGCGTTCAGGTGCATATCGAAGCGCGGGGCGGGCACTTAGGTTACATCCATTCAGATAAAACACCGCTTGGGACCAATCGTTGGCTTGACTATTATCTGCACGAAGCTTTTAAGGCTTTAGAAAATACTCTTCGCTAAAAGATAGAATCGTTCTCGCCACAAATGAAAATTGGTGGCAGCCCCAGAATCATGGACTGGAACCTCGATGATTTTCATATTCAGTTTTTTTGCCGCTTTTAGCAGTGGTAAATTTAAATACCACCCTTTAAGCGATTTTTCTGACAGATCTTCTTTTATTTCTTGAAAGACTTTTTTGCGAATACCTAAGGATTCACAAAGTGGATCTTGTAAAGAATTTTGCATCTTCTCTTTAAAAATGGGATTAAAAAGATGCTCTAGCTTGTGACGAGGAGTTGCAGCAGCGTGAAACGGGCTTTGTTTTTTGGAAACTCTTTCGCCGCTGCAAATATCCACTTCGGGAGTTGTCATAAGATTCTGCAAAATTTTAAATTGGTCACCGAACGGGGTTGCAAGGCTTGCATCAAGGGTTAGCATGTATTCAGCCTCTGCGTTAGAAAGACCTGTATACAAACTCGCAGCTCTTCCCAGACGGCTTTTGTTTTCAACCAGTTTGATTTTTTCTTTTTCATTAGCAACGCCCAAGGCCGCTTTAAACTCTAAGAGTTTTTCATGGGCCTGGGGTTCAAACACCGCAACAAGTTCATAGTGCAGAGGAAATTTTTGAAAAAAGCTGCGCAAGTCAGAAATAAAAAGATCTGGCTTTGAGTCTTTATCAAAGTAAACAATGAAAGAGCAATGCGGGGTTGACACAGAAGATTCCATCTTTACGATAAATACCAATGAAAGACTTTAAGGTCACGAAATACCATCGCGCCTTTTTATGGCTCGCATTGCTTTTTTTGGTGATGTGGACCCGCTTTTTTCATTTGTCGGCAAAGCCCATTCATTTTGATGAAAGTATCAATGGATGGTTTTCTTTGCAGATCTTTAAAGGTCTTTATAAGTACGATCCTAATAACTATCACGGCCCTTTGTATTTTTATTTATTAGCAGGCTTTGAAAATCTGTGGGGGCGGAGTCTTGAAGTTCTTCGCGCGGCACCCGCAGTGTTCAGCGTGCTAAGTGTCGTGCTTTTTTCTTTCCGACCGTTAAGAAATCAAACTAGTCAAAATTGGCTGATTTTTTTCTTAATTCTAAGTCCCGCCTTTATATTTTTTGGCAGATCGGGCATTCATGAAATGCCATTTGTATTTTTTCAAATTTTGCTGATGGTGGGCGTAATCAGATGGCTTGAGATAAAAGATACCAAGGCGCTGGTTCTGGTGCTTTTTGGAATCTGGGGAATAACGCTTTTAAAAGAAACCTTTGTCATTACGCTATTTTCTATTTTTATCGCCCTTTGCACTTTAGGTTTTGCGTGGTGGAAAGATTTAGCAAAACAAATCGCGAAGATTTGGAATACGCAATTAACATGGTTAACCCTTATTCTTTTGTTTCTTTTCGCTCAGTTTTACACAAGCTTTTTCACAAATGCGCGCGGACTGATTGATTTTATTAATTCGTTTTTACCATGGGCAAAAACCGGCATTCATGGACATGGGCATGACAAAGAATTTTGGTTTTGGCTCGGCGTTTTATTAAAAGCAGAGCCTGTCGCGTTATTAGGCGTGATCATTTCTTGTTTCACGATATTTAGCAGATCAGCACCATTACGAGCCGTAAGCATTTTTTCACTTGTTCAGTTAGTGGTTTATTCAGTCATTCCTTATAAAACCATCTGGTGCCTGCTAAGTCTTGTCTGGGGATTTTATTTTGTCTTGGCCTTTACGTTCGTTGAAATCAAGCGCGTAAAGCTAAGAAATCTGTTGATCGCCATTACTTTATTTTTAAGCCTGTTTAATATCCTTAGTGCTTTTAACTCTTCCTATCGCAAGCCTTTGCAGTTTTCCCATCCTTTCTTTTACGTAAATTCGACATATGCTGCGCAAGACTTGCAGAATTTAATCTTAGAAACGGCAAAGCAACATCCATTGCTTTTGGAAGAACCAGTGCAAATCGGTATGGCAGAACAATGGCCATGGCCGTGGACCTTGCGTCACTTCACAAAGATTAGTTATGATTTATGTGGAAAAAATCTGATTGCGACTGCAGCTATCTATATGTGCGAGCAATCGGATATGTCAAAGGTAGAAGAATTTGTCGGGGATGATTACTGGAAGATAGAGCTTCCCATTCGCCAAGCGCGGGGGAACTCTATCATCTATTTGAAGAAAACTTTTTTTAAAGAGGAACCAAGGATTAGTAATGAATAAAAAAATGATTTCTGGTTTGCTACTTTGCAGTCTTTCCGCTTCATCTGTCTTAGCACAAGTGCAGACGGTTCACGTGAGTAAAGATATCCCATCAAAGAAAATCGTCGATCTTTATCAAATTATGTCCAACCAAGAGCCTAAAAACCTAAAACCTATGGCGCGTTTAAAGGACCATGAAATTCATCTACGCTGGTCTGAATGTGCAAGCCTGGCACCGTCAGTTTTTGCGATCAATACTTCTTTACGCGGATGGATTGGGCTGACGTGGTTGCATTGTATATCAAAGCAGCAGAAAAAGAAAAAAGACGTCGCTGCCTTGGAAAGAGCCCTTGGCACCTTGCAGGGGAATAAGCATCTTTTCACAGACGGTCCGTGGTCAGTAGATTTAGCGCGAAACTATTTAGCTTTGAAGCTAGAGCACTTAGATGATCTTGTCGGAAGAAAATTGGGCAAAGCCTCTGATTTAGAAGAACTTTTAGCTGGCCCCTTTGAGCTGTCAAAAGATCAAAAGTCCAAGGTTTATTCTTTATTAGGAGATATGGCTCTTAATAAGTCCGATACGGCGCAAGCTCAGTTCTTTTTTGAAGAAGCGCAAAGTTATAAAGACACTTCGTATATTGAAGACCGTTTGGATTTCATCGAAAGAACAAAGAAGAAGGCCGATGCCGTCACTGAAAGTTCTGCAGAGCTTCCGCCAGTTCCTAAAACCGTTGTTGTTGATCCGGAGATCAATCTTGAATTAAAAATCCAACAAGATCTAAAGCGCGGTGATCCGACCGCGGCAGTGAAATCTGCTGTCACCTTGTTAAATCAATTTCCTGGCAGTTCCCAAGCAAAACGAGTGAAGGATAAGCCTTTAGAGATTTACAATACATTATCAGATGATTTTAAAACTCGAGCGTTGGCAGAAATGGGCGAAGCGGATTCAGTTCGTCTGTTAGAGTGGGCGCAAAGCCTGCATCGCCGTGGCGATTACAGTGCTAGTTTGCACTTTGCCTCTAAATATTTAGAAAAAAATCCCGCTGCAGAAAAGACAACAAGTGCCCATTGGATTATCGGTCGGTCTGCGCATTTTGTTGGTAACTATGATTTGGCATTAGAGCATTTTCAAAAGTTGATCTCGTTCCATAATGGCTCAGATGAATCTTCAGAGGCTTTGTTACGAGCAGGGTTGATTTATTATCGTAAAAAGGATTTTCTGACAGCAAGTACTCACTTTGATCGCTTGTTTCAGCAGGATAAAGACAAATATGATCTGAACGCGCAGTACTGGCTGGTTCGCTCTTTACAAGCTTTAAAGGCAGAACGCGCTAAAGAAGTCGCGGAAAAACTTATGCAGCGCTATCCTTTTTCATACTATGGTTTGCGTCTGCGCGCAGAGTCTGAAAATGGAAAACTAAAATGGCCCGAGGTGAAAGAAAAACCAAAAAACACGGCCGAGGGTTTTTATTTGGTGGGAAAACAAAAAGACACTTGGAAAAGATTTAGCATTTTATCTGATGCAGGGTGGGTGGTGGAGGCTCATTATGAAGTTCCTAACCTGCCATTTGTGAAAGATCCGACGTTAAAGATTAAAATGGCTGAGAAAATGGCAGAGCGCATGCAGTTTTTTACGGCGATTCGTTGGACCAATGATGCTTTGGAAGCCGACCCGTTGCTGCGCCAAGAACAATTTATTAAGTTCGCCTATCCAAAAGTATTTGAAGACGTTTATAAAAAAGAAGGGGAGCGCTACGGAATTCATCCTTCTTTGTTGCGCAGTTTGACTCGGCAGGAAAGTGGTTTTCATTTACAGGCCGTTTCAACTTCGAACGCCTTGGGATTAATGCAGATGATTCCCTCGACAGCGCAAGAAGTCGCGCGCAAATTAAGTCTGCGCATCGAAATTCCGGAAGACATGTTCAGGCCTGAGATCAATATTCCGATGGGTTCTTCTTATGTGTCCCAGATGTTGGTCCAGTTTCAGAACAATGTGCCGTTTGCGCTCGCAGCTTATAATGCAGGTCCCCATCGTCTGAAAATTTGGATGAATAGCAGAAGTGAAATCAGCGAACTTGTCACTCGTCCCAGCGGTGAAGTGCTTGATGAGGTGTGGTTTGACGAACTTCCATGGACAGAGACCAGCTTTTATGTGAAAGCCATACTCCGCAACGTTTTGCTCTATCGTCTCGTCGAGGATAGGGAAATCTCTTTAAAACCCGTCTTATGGCAGGATTTGCTGTATAAAAAGGCAAAATAAGGGAGATGTTTTATTGAAAAAAAAATTTTAATTTTGTAGCCTGAAACCTGTCGGAGGAAGACTCATGAGGAGACTTTTTACATTGTTTGTGGTCCTGGCCCTTTTGGCAGGATGTGCGCATAATAGTAACGTGGGCACAGCGCCAAAAAATTCAGCAGGTACCGGTTCGGAAGGTGAACTTAAAGATATCAGTTCCTTCCGTTTGTCAGATCCCGAAGGCCCTAAGGTCGTCGATCAAGAGTTAGAGTCTATTCCTACAGAAGTAAACCCACTGGTTGAAAAATGGATTGCCTATTTCCAAGGACGCGGTCGTCCTCATATGGAAAGATATTTGGCGCGTTCGACTCGCTATGAAAAGTTGATGAAGAAAGTTTTGCGCGACAACGGGTTGCCTGAAGATCTTTTCTATATCGCTTTGATCGAATCGGGTTTTAGTTCAAAGGCGACTTCCCACGCATCAGCGGTTGGTTATTGGCAGTTCATTCGCGGAACGGGTAAACGCTATGGTTTAGAAATCAGTGCCTTCGTGGATGAAAGAAGAGACCCTGTGTTCGCAACTCAAGCAGCTGCTGAATATTTCAAAGGTCTTTATAGCGTGTTTGGTTCTTGGTACTTAGCAATGGCTTCTTACAACGTGGGTGAAAACCGCGTGAAGCGTGAAGTGATGAATCACTATACTCGCGACTTCTGGGAACTGGCTCGTAAAAAGAGACTTCCAAAAGAAACAATCAATTACGTACCAAAATTTATCGCGGCTAAGATGATCGGTAAGGATCCAGCGAAATACGGATTTGATGATATCGATTATTTACCACCGATCGAATTCGATCACATCACTGTGGCTAAATCTGTGAACCTTCGTCAGATGTCTGAAAAATTGAATTTGAACTATGAAGACTTTAAAGCCTTAAATCCTAAGTTTAAGGGTGAGATCGCTACTTTGAAAGGCTCTGAACTAGTTCTGCGTATTCCTCCGGGAACTTCAGAGACAGCTTTAGTAGCTGCTAATGAAAGCTTCGTTGATAATGTTCAATTCGTAGCTGACTCTGGCGACACCCAAGTTTATCGCATCCGTCGTGGTGACACTTTAAGTACGGTAGCTCGTCGTTACCGCACGACGGTAGCTTACCTTCGTGATTTGAATGATATTTCTCGTCGTAAAGCTTTGCGCGTGGGTATGAGAATCTACGTTCCAGATCGTACGCCGCTTAAAGAGCGTTCTTCTTTACGTACTTCAACGGTAGCGAAGAAATCGGCTCCGGCTGTGACTGTGAGTTCTGATGGTCGTTACTACATCGTTCAATCTGGTGACTCTTTGTTCACGATTGCTCGTAAGTATTCAACAAGTGTATCTGAGCTTCAACGTTTGAACGCCATCAAACGCGGTCGTACTTTGAAAGTGGGAATGAAAATTAAGATTCCGTCTCCGGATAACAACTCTTCTGCTCGTGAGGTTTCTAAAAGCAAAGTTCACGTCGTTAGAAGAGGCGAAAATCTGTCTGAGATCGCTGCGAAATACAAGGTTTCATTAAGCGATATCAAGCAGAAGAACAAAATCCGCAATCCAGCATCGTTAGTGGTTGGATCACGAATCACGATTCCGACTGAAATGAATCAGTAATTAAATCTGAAAATTTGGAATTAAAAAGGGACCTTCAAGGTCCCTTTTTTTATGGTTCTGGATGACCGTCGACTCTAAGCTGAAATAAGAAGTACGGCGGAATGCAGGCGCCTTTGCCTTCTTTGGTTTTGGTGCAGATGTAGTCTTCACGGCATGGTGTTGTTTCATCGCAGGCTTGCAAAGCACCCGGTTGGGTGTTGTTAGCAAGACATTCTGCGAACGGCTTTTTTCTAGCTAAGCAATCATTGAAACCAGCAAGAACTGCGATGGAACCGCAAGTTTCGCCGGGTTTTAAATTTGCGCAGCCCTTCGAACACATGCCGCCGGGGAAGCCGACCCTGGTGTTTTGGCAGATGTAACCCGCGCCGCAAGAACGGGGAGTCCCTTTTGTTAAAGAGTCTTTTTTGTCATTGGCAGTTTGGCTTATCGTTCCTGTTTCACAAGGAAGACCTGCTAAGGATTCATTTGGTAAGCACAGGCCTAACTCTGAAGACGTCGCTGGTGAAATCACGCTGGTGCAGGTTAAACCCGGTGCGCACTTCCAGGACTGAAACTCGGAATTCGGGAATCCGCAATGCTCGTTGGCTTTGCCAAGGATTTTTGGATCTCGCTCTGAAAAGGGACGAGCAGCATCTGGTTTTTTGTCGTTCAGAAGATCGTTGAAATAAGTGATACGGCGTTCAATATCGCTGATTAGATGTGGCGAGCGGGATGAAAAGATGGAATTTGCGAAGATCGTTTTTTCTGAATCTTTTCCGAGGAAGTGAAAGCCCGCGATGGTGCGACCTTGATGGCAACCGGCGCAGGTTAAGTCATTCAGGCGACGGCGCATTGATGACGGGCCATAGACGTATTCTAGGTTTTTATAATCGATGGTTTTGAAATCATCTTTCTTGAAGATTTGATCAAAGGGTCTGTTTGCTAGGCGATTCATTCCGTGTAGGGCAAAGGACGAAGTTTTGCGTGCTAGGAATTTTTCGGGAATGTTTAAGATGCCTTTATCTAAATCCTGAATTTGTTGGGGTTGTGATAACCACTGCAGAAGTTCTGCTTTTAAAGCGGGATTTTTATTTATCAACTCCACATCTGGGGTATTTTCTAACGGGGCTAAGTTGAGATGTCCCGCTGAGTTTAATTTGTACACTCTTAAGAAATACTCCGCGTGACCACCCATATCTCCGCGAGTAGTTGATGGCCAGCGCGTGGCTTGAAGATTTAGCTCTAGGGATTTTAAGTTTTCAGGTTTGGCCCATTGTTTTAATTGAGTGGAATCTAAGGTGAGCCAAAGTTTTGCTAAGTCTTTGCAGGATGTTCCCTCTGGAAAAAAGAAAACCGCATTGGCTGTCATCGGCAAACGGGATTCAACGGAGGTGGTGTTTTGTTTTTTCGTATAAGCCAAGCGATAGATAAATCTAATCTCTCCGCAACGGTCTGGATTAAAGACGGCGCGGTCTAACCGGTTTACGATTCCCACTAATTCAAAACGGGCTGCTTGTGAGGTCAGCCATTTAGAATGAAAAAGACGGTGAGTGAAAGACATTCCCGGGCCCAGTTGTGGATCTGTTTTGCGAAGGTCGTTTAAGTCAGCTGTAAGGTCTTCAGCGAGGTTTGTGTATCTTGGGACTTGCGCTAGTTCTTGGTTGTTTGAAGTTCTTTTAGTGAAGACTAGCTCGCTAAGGCTTAGTCCTTCTTTTTCAAATTGCTCGAGCTTTAAGGGATCATCTATTAGAAGCGGAGTAGCTGTGGCGAAAGAATAAGAAAGGATTAAAAAAACTACTGCGAAAAATAATTTAATAGGCATGATCTGTTTTCTCGCAAAATAGGAACGCGGTCACGTTGCAATTAGCGGTCGGCAGATTGCATCTTCGGTAAAGAACTCTGGAATTTTTTGGTAAATTTAGAATGAACTATCCCCAAAAACAAAAATGCTTACGAGGAATCGTCAGTGATAACTCGTAAGCTAAGGGGAATGAAACCAATCCTTGTATGTAATTGAACCTTCCATATGCACACCTCTGATTCCTCAGGTGACTCACCTTTGGCAGCTGGCTGGCATGGCTTGCGCCGACACCCCTCTAGCTTTGCGTCCCGCAGTTTCCCACGGTTTGCCTTGAGGCAAAGGAAGGATCTAAATCCTAACGAGTATAACCCTAGGAACCTCCTTTGAGTTACAGATCATCAGATCCATCCTGTTCATCATTCTTTAGAGAGGCCTGAACTCAAAACCTCTTTTTAATAATCCTAGTGACGCGTCTTCACTTCGGTGGTTCATCATGATGGTCGTGTATACGATGCTTCATCTTGTGTCCTCCATCGCTGGCCCAAAAGCGTTCACTTGCTCTAGGCAAGTCTTACGAGCCGTGGTTTCAACAAGACTAGAATACTTCGACCAAAGTTGTGTTTTCAATAGGGCGAACGTCGATTCTCAAAATACGTCAGTTTCCGGCGCGAAACGAGACACCGGGCGAATGAAAAGGGCCCAATCGACTGCGTTGTGCGGTCCTTCGCTTCTCTCCGACGTACCTTACAGGTACGCCTGCGTTTCGCGAAGGATCCTCCGCCTTGCGCTTGGACCCTTTTGATTCGCCCTCTCGGTTTTTTTCGCAGAGAATTTTGGGGAGGGGAAAAATGAAAACGGCGAAGTTTTTTGCTTCGCCGTTTTTAGATTTTAATTACTGTGATTTTTTACGGAAGGATTTCGCGGATTTTGTCGGCGATCTTCATGAATTCTTTTGCTTCTGCTCCGTTGGCGTTGGCTTCTACGATGGGGATTCCTGCTTCGCAGGCCATTCCTACTGATGGGTTGAATGGAACTTCGCCAAGTTTGCGGATGCCTTTTGCATCAGCGTAGGAATCCATTTCTCCTTTAGGGAAGAGTTGCATTTTTTCGCCGTTTGCCGGGTTGATCATGTAGGCCATGTTTTCAACCATGCCTAACAATGGAACTGCTACGCGTTCGAACATGTCGACGGCTTTTTTTACGTCAAGCAACGCTACGTTTTGTGGAGTTGATACTACCACCGCTCCCGCTACTGGAACTTTTTGCGCAAGAGTTAGCTGGATATCGCCAGTGCCTGGTGGAAGATCCACAACTAAGTAATCAAGCTCGCCCCAGTTTACGTCTCTGAGGAATTGATCCATGGCTTTGAACAACATCGGTCCACGCCAAACTACTGCGGCGTTTTCTTCGATCAAGTAACCGATGCTCATTAGTTTGATGCCGTAGCGAGTGATTGGCTCAAGTTGATTTGTTTCTGGGTTAATATGAGGTTTTTGTCCAATTGTGCCTAACATACGAGGAACACTCGGACCGTAGATGTCAGCATCAAGCAGACCCACGCGGGATTTTTTCCCAAGGGCCATAGCCAAATTAGTAGCGACTGTACTTTTACCCACGCCGCCTTTTCCGGAACTCACGGCAATAATATGTTTCACTCCGGGAATTGCTGTCTGTTTTTCGAAGGGATTTGGGGCTGCCATGGATAGGACTCCTTGATAATTTTGTGATCCCAACGAATAATAGAATCTGGATGAATAGCCAAGACTTTTTGACATTGAATTTAGTGGGAGCGGGAGCTTTCATCTTTTGGTACTTAGTTTCGCGGGGAGGCCCGCGTCGTCCGACGCAGTTGAATATGAAAGCGAAGGATAGCGCACCGCCTATTTTGACTCCATTACCCCCTGAAAACGAACTTACGCCTTCTCAACCAACACAAACTCCAGCGCCCTATCCTGCGCGCCAAAGATCTGCGGGGGCAGCAGCTCCGGCAAAAAACTTGAATGTCATGTTCATTTATAACGGACATAGTTGGGATGCCTATGAAGTCCTTGGGGTCCCAGCGGGGGCTTCGATCAAGCTTGTGACGGAAGCTTATCAAGCAGCACTTCGCCGTGCCGACAAAGAATCGGTGGATTTTTTAGAAACTGCTTATCGCGCTATCTTAAATAAAGTTGGTTAAAGACTTTTTGAATATAGGCACGTCATGCCTTTGCCATTTCGGCTGATATCCCAGTTAAAAGTTTTGTCGTCGCCCAGAATGATCGCATCTTCAGATTGCAAACTGATCGTACTGCCTTTGTAAGAAAACTCAGTCACTACATTTTTTTTGATCCAATTGTCTTTTTGTTCAACCAGGGTCCTAGTTTTGCGAAAGCCCTTGTCAACGCGTTCAGTTTTCAATTTCATTTTCTTGTTAATCGCACAGAACTCTTGTTCCTCAGGAATAGAGCCGCTGTTGTTCAGTGGCGTAATCACAAAGCCATTGCACTGAATTGCCAGGTCCACTTGCAGAGGACACCCGTCGGTGCCGTTTACAAAGTTATAAGTTCCTTCCTGAGCTTCAGGAATGCTTTGCGGAGTTCTTTGAGGATTTGCTTTCGGAGCATCGATCAATACCTGTGCTGTGAAGTGCAGTCCCAAAATGAGAAAAAGCATCGTGAACCTGTAAAGCATGTGTGAACTCCTCGATAGCGGATTGAAGAGCAAGGACTGTGCTTTATAGGGAGGAGTTTAATTAGGTTTTGAGGAGGGGATTCTCAGAATGAAATGTCGAGGAGGAGAGATGGTGACGTTTTTTGGGGAGATGATCGCCTTAAGAGTGGCAAACAAAGCTGTACCTTTAAGGTCTTGAGTGATGGGGAGCGCGCTCGAGAGAGCTTCGATAACTGCACTTGGTGAGGTAACATAATACTTCTAGATTTCTGTATTTGCAGTTCACCCACTCAGTGCGCTCAACTGCATACAGAATCGTTTAATTAAACCTACTCACCATTCACCTTTAACTATTCAGAATATCTTTTTCGAAGACCTGCTTCAGATATATATTTGTTTCGATTATGTTGGGCGCACAGAAGCTGAAGATTATTTAAATGATTACCGCCTCCAGCCCACTTAGACATTCTATGATCTACCTGAAGAGCAAAGGTACTTTTACACTGCTTACCAGATTTCAAATCAACATACTGACAGCACTTATCTCGCTGAAAAATCAACCTACGCAATTTTGGAGTTACCGATTTTCTTTCTACCACCGTTTCGGTGGTGATTATTGCAGGCTTGGAAGATTTGGGTTCTTGCGAAGAACAAGGACTATGCGGATTTCTTGGTACAACTTGATTTTCTAATGGTCTGTCGACTTTTGCAGTTTGCTTTACCGATTTGTTTTTAGTTTTTTTGATTTTCTTATCCAAATAATGATTTGCTAGGAATTCGATAACATCAGTCATGGAGACTGAACCATTACCCTCCAAAAGAATATGAGCAGCCAGATCTTTACATTGCATCAATTTTTCGTACTGATTTTTAGATAAAGTGATTTCTAAACGCACGGATTCATCTTTTTGGACTCTTTGCTCATCAAACTCTTTAATAGGTAAGTCGAGGATTCGTGCGAGTTCATGCTGAGCTTCTTGAGTCGTCCTTCCACTTACCATTGCGATCAATTCTTGTTTCTGCAACGGTGATACTTTATCGCCGCTCATTTTCTCTTTTTCTTTCACGGCGCGCGAAAGCTCGCCGATTTGCGAAAGGTTCAATGAGCCCTCTTGAATGCGTTCAGCGATTTCAGGCACATCTCGCATCAAACGAGCAGCCTCCAATCTGCGCATAGCCGCTGATCCCGAATAGCCAAGTTCTTTCGTCAAATATTCATAGATAGATGAATAAGCTTTTTCCAAATAAAGTTTACGCGCATCGATTTCGCGAATGTGTTCTAAAATCACATGTAAAAGCTTTCTTTCTTTTTGCACTAAATCTTTCAAACGAGTTTCAAGTTCAAGATTTGATAAACGCGAAAGTGGATTCATAAAGTTCTCCTCAAGATTGAGGAAGGTATATCATAGTTTTTAAAATGATATTTTTACGACCCCTCGGACCAAGTATATAGACAGTCCTAAACGCTTTATTAACCTCTATTCGAAGTGATTTTAGAAAAAACATCTTTTGAAATATTCGCTCTGCCATTGCTTGAATAGACTTAAAAATAAAAACAACGAAATCACGTCAACGAAATCTCACATGACAATTTGGATATGACAAACTGAGTAACCGAAGCGGTGGTAAATTACTATTGGATCGGAGACAAACTGATTTGAGCAAGAGAAAGTTGAAACGACATGAATTCAGAAAAAATTTTTTGAGCTATTCACTCGGCAATTGACTGAGTAACAAGAAATCATGGCTTAATCGAACTCGGTCGCGACCAAATGAAAATCAAAACCCCCAGACAAATTACCGCAGCAGAAATTTTTCCATATATTGGGATGTGCGGCTTTGAAAGAGAATACGCTACCAACGGCACCATGATTCCGGTTGAAAGTAGCTTCGCTTTAGTACGAATAACCCCATGACGTTCCCAATCCACAATAAGCTGTCCTAGATGAGGCTGGCGTAACAACCATTGGTGCCAACGATCTGAACTGCGTGAAAAGCAAAATGCTGTCAAAAGCAAAAACGGCGTGGTCGGTAGAAGTGGTAGGAAAATGCCGATCACTCCAAGGGCTAGAAAGATCCAACCAAAAACAAAAAAGATAAATTTTTTGGTTGAATTTAAAATCTGCATGTTTAAAAAACTTTCTTTTTTAGGTATCGATCTTTCGTTTAATTCCAACTTTCAAGATCCTTATGCTTTAAGCAATTAATTGTGTGGATTCTTGAGGCTGATAAGCAAAAAATGTTTCGTTATTCCCCAAGTTCCTAAAGCTCCGCAGGCTTCTTCTTGCTCTCAAATCTTGAAAGCAAAAGATAAAGCGCCGGTACCACAAACAAAGTTAGCAAGGTCGAAACAACTGTACCACCGATAATCGATAAACCCATCGGCAAACGAGTTTCTGCACCAATCCCACTGCCAAATACCAAAGGTGCAGCGGCAGCGATGGTCGCAACCGAAGTCATTAAGATCGGACGCAGACGAATCGGGCAGGCTTCAAGCAATGCCTTTTCGATATCCTTTTCGCCGTGCTTACGAACCTGATTGGTGAATTCCACCAACAAGATCGAGTTCTTTTTCGCAATACCCATCAATACAATCAAACCGATAAAGCTAAATAGATTCAAAGACACGTCGAACATCCACAATGCGATCAAGGCCCCGGTCACCGAGAATGGTAAGGCAACAAGAACCGAAATTGGATGCACGAATGAGTTGAACTGAATCGCCAGGATCAAGAAGGCCACTAAGATACCGATCAACAACGCAGTATAAAGACTTTTAAAAGATTCAGCGAATCCGGCAGAGGCTCCTTCAAAAGCAAACGAATATCCCACTGGCAAAATCTCTTTCGCGATTTCAGCAGTGCGATCCAATACCCGCGCCTGCGATTCACCCGGAGCCAAGTTACCAAACACAGAAATCGCACGCTGACGATTCACGCGGCTGATTCCTTGAATGGATTTTTCTTCCTTAATAAAGACCAACTGTGAAAGCGGAATTAAATTCCCGAAGTTATTACGAACATACAGCTTCTTAAAATCTTCCGGAGCTTGAATGTATTCTTCTTTAATTTTAAAGCGAATATCGTAACGACGACCATCAGCTGTGTAGCGACCTTGGCGAAGGCCACCAACACCGGCAGAAAGAACTTCGCCCACGTCTTGAACGGAAACGCCACGTTCTGACATCGCTTTACGATTTGGAACTAGGACAAGCTCTGGGATACCCATGCGGAAATCCGTATCCAAATCTACAGCCAGGTTTTCCTTCGACAAGCGATCTATCAGTTCCTGGGATTTCGCCTGTAAAACATTTAAATCCGGTCCGCGCAAATTGATCGCCAAAGGATTTTGTCTGCCGGAAGCCAAGTTACGAGCAGAAACGTCACGCATAGTAATGCGAGCACCTTTAATTTTCTTAAACTGCCCCCGCAGGTCATTCATGATCTCAGTGTGATTCTGCGATCGTTCTTCACGGGGAAGCAATGTCACTGGCATGAACACCTGATTCACACTTGAACCACCACCGCCACCGCCGACGGATACAAAGAAGCCTTTGATGTTTTTATTTCCGCGCAAAATCTCTTCAACTTCGCCAGCTTTAGCGCTGGTAGCCTGCAACGAAGTTCCCGGAGGAGTCTGTGCCTGCACGATAATAATATCTTGATCTTGTGGCGGCACGAACTCTTGGCGAACTTTCGTGATCAAGAATAACGAAACCACGAAGAACACCATCGAACTTCCAACGATGACCCACTTCCAATTTAAAGTGTGGTGCAAGACCCCTCTATAAGAATGAGCGAACTTTTCAAAAAGCTGATCCAACCAATGTTCAAGCTTAGAAACCTTAGGCTCACTGCCTAAGAACGCTGCTGCACGCATGGGTGTGATCGTCACAGCTTCAAGTAAGGAAATCAAAACCGCGGCACTCATGGTGACACCAAATTGGAAGAAGAACTTTCCAATAATGCCTTCCATGAATATCACCGGCAAGAACACGGCAACAACTGCTAATGTTGCGGCGATCGCCGCAGGCAATACTTCCTTTGATCCATCTGAAGCAGCCTTAGCCGAACCCTTACCCATGCGGTAATGGCGCACGATATTTTCAAGTAACATAATCGCATCGTCGACAACGATGGAAATGGAAAGGGTCAAAGCCAACAAAGTAAATAGATTTAAAGTAAAGCCCGAAAAATAAAGGATCAAAAATGTTCCAACAATGGAAGTTGGAATCGAAAACAGAATATTAATCGCCGCTGGAATACTTCCCAAGAAAAGGAAACACACTAGAATCGTGATTAAAGCGGCCACCCATAGCTTTTCCATCGTTAAATGAACCGTGGCATCGGTCGAGCGGGTATAGTCTACGTTGATACGATACTCAAACCCAGGAGGAAAGCGGTCTTTGATAGAAGCAATTTTCTCTCGAACTGTATCTGCAACCGTCACTTCATTGGTTCCGCGTTGCTTACGGATTTGAATGCCTACAGCCTGCTTACCATCAACGCGCGCTAGACGACGAATGTCAGACAAACCATCTTCCACTGTCGCCACATCGCGAATAAAAATCTGACGGTCATGGATTCTTTGTCCACCCCGACGTAGAATCTGAATATTGGCAATTTGATCCACCGTAACAGCTTCACCCAACCAACGAACTCGCAATTCACGCTGGCCTTCGGTGAATTGACCCGCAGCACTTTCTAAATGCTGCATGCTTAACGCTTCAACGACGTCATTCACGGTCAAATACATCTCAGAAAGCTTTTTAGTATCAAGCCACACGCGCAAGTTACGCTGACTGAAACCGCCAATACTTACTTCACCAACGCCAGGTAGGAAGCGAATTTGATCAAGCAGATAGTTTTCAGTCCAATTCAGCATTTCTTTTAAAGAAGATTCTCCATAAATAGAAAAAATGATGATCGGATCTTCTTCGGGATTTTGTTTGCGGATAATCGCTGGGTCCACCCCCGGTGGCATTCGCAATTGCCCCAACGCGGTTTGAACCTCTTGCAAAACAACATCAACGTTGCGATCAATATCAAATTCCAAAGTCACGCTGCCAGAACCTTGACGGGCAGAGGAGCGCATTTCTTTAATGCCCTCGATCGCAAGCAAGCGTTCCTCAATCGGGTCGATCAACTCAGCTTCAACAACTTCAGGCGCAGCACCTTCATAAGAAACCGAAACGCTAACGATAGGGAAGTCGACGTCAGGAAGTTGACTGATGCCCATGCGATTCATGCAGATCGCACCAAAGACGATCAAGGCAAACATTAGAACCCAGGCAAACACCGGACGACGAATCGAAAGATCAATTAAATTCATAGGAGTAAGTCCTTCTAAACTCCTATAGAATTACGCAACTGAAAGTCTGTCAAGGCAGCGGAGTAAATGAAAACAGAAGAAAAAAGGCCCTGGTTAAAAACCAAGGCCTCCTAAAGAATAATATAAGCAGTTTAACAACTACTGTTGAGAGCAGGTAGTAACTAAGACCGAATTATTTCTTGAAAAACGCACGTCAAAGCCACCATCATTTCTTTTAGCAATATTAATGATCGAAGCATTAGTGTAGGTACCGCCGCTAGATTCCGCTAAGTCCGAAGAAGAAATAACAGCAGTGATTTCTTTTTTTGCAAGAGTTCCCTTAGCAACACTTGAATTCGTAAGCTTAGCAATGACGTTTTCGCCCATGTCTGAAAGCTTTACCGTGATTGATTCAGTTGAGCCGGAGTTATCTAAATAGATGTCCATATCGAATTCATGGCCAGTCATGCACACCAAGTGAGTATCCTGTGCAAACGCGCTTACTGACATAAAGCTAACCAAAGCTGCTACGATAAATTTCTTCATTTCCGAATCTCCCTGTTAAAGTTTTAGACTCTAAGCCTTTTCATGGCACATGGTTGTACCTGAAAACGGCTATAAGCCATTTAAAATGTTTGTAAGCTTTCGGAGTGAAGAAAGTGCGAAGGATGTGCCTAAGAAATGTTAGTGAGCTTTGGCTTTTACGGGTTCCTTGTAATCAGGAACGAGCTTACCACGGTGACACATGTAACATGTGGCCATGGGGCCCTTTTTTCCGTCAAAGCCATTGTCTTTCAGCATTTGGGTAAGCCTCATGTGCTCTTTGCTGACTTTAAAATTTTTCTTAGAATCGTCGCGGAAATTTTGAACGTTGTGGCATTCAGCGCAAGTCACACCCAGCTCGCGAGAAATCGTGATCATCTCTTCGCGGATTTTTTCTTCTTTAGTTACAAATTTAGCAACTGATTGAGATTGGACCACGGAGCCCGTGAATAAAACCGCCAAAACTAAGACTAAAACTGTAGAAATGCGACGCATAAAAAGAGGATCGCTTGAGCCCCGGTCTTGAGGCAAGCTGGGAAGTGGTTTTCTTGACTGCTTCTGGACCGAAGTGTAACCATACTGTCTGTCTACAGCGGTCTGCAATCCAGCAGGGTGACATGTAGAAGATGGAGTTCCATGTATGAAAATTAGGCAACTAGCAGATCTAAACACCCTTGTTTCCCTTAGCAAACGCCGCGGTTTCGTTTTTCAATCCAGCGAAATTTACGGTGGTCTTGGTAGCTGTTGGGATTATGGACCTTTAGGTTCGTTGATGAAGCTTAATGTGAAGCGCGCATGGTGGAACGCCATGACCCGCAGACCAGACATCGTAGGTCTTGATGCTGCGATCTTGATGCATCCAACAGTGTGGAAAGCATCTGGTCACGTGGATGGTTTCAGTGATCCTTTAGTTGACTGTAAAGACTGTAAAACTCGTTTCAGAGCTGACAACACTGATTCATACATCAACGAAAAAAAATGCCCTAACTGCGGTAGCAAAAACTTATCTGAAGAGCGTAACTTCAACTTGATGTTTAAAACTCACATGGGTCCTTTGGAAGATTCAGCGAGCGTGGTTTACTTGCGCCCTGAAACTGCACAAGGTCACTTTGTGAACTTCCAAAACTGCCAACAAGCTTCTCGCTATAAAATTCCATTCGGTATTGCAGCGATTGGTAAGTCGTTCCGTAACGAAATCACTCCAGGTAATTTCATTTTCCGTACGCGCGAATTTGAACAAATGGAAATGCAATATTTCGTAAAACCAGGCACGGATGAGCAATACTTCAACGAGTGGAAAGAAACTCGCATGAAGTTCTATCTTAAATATGGTCTTAAAAAAGAAAACATCCGTTACAAAGACCACGATAAGCTAGCTCACTATGCAAGAGCTGCGGTGGACGTAGAGTTCAAATTCCCAATGGGCTTTTCTGAACTTGAAGGTATCCACAATCGTTCAGACTTTGACTTGACTCAACATTCAAAATTCTCTGGTAAAAACCTTGAGTACTTTGATGAAGCAAACAAAGAAAAATACATCCCGTATGTTATCGAAACAGCCGTTGGTTGTGATCGTTTGTTCCTAGCTTTCATGTGCGATGCTTACCGTGAGGAAGTAACGACCGACGAGGCGGGTAAAGAAGACGTGCGCGTGGTGATGGGTCTTCACCCAGAAATCGCTCCTTATAAAGTAGCGGTGTTGCCTTTATCTAAAAAAGAAGAGCTGACATCAATTGCTGATAAATTGCGTGATCAATTGGCTGAAGACATGGATGTGACTTACGATGAAACTGCATCCATCGGTAAGCGGTACCGTCGTCAGGATGAAATCGGAACTCCATTCTGCGTGACTGTGGATTTTGAAACTATCAACGATCAAGCTGTGACAGTTCGTCATCGCGATACGATGGTTCAAGAGCGCATTCCAATGTCCCAATTGAATGGCTACATCGCGGGCAAGTTGAAAAATTTCAACGCTTAAGATTTCCTTATAGATGACATAATTCGAATTCATACAAGAGAGCTTCGTGCTCTCTTGTTAAGCAATATCGATTGTTTATCTGCATTTTTCGCACACAAAATTTAAGAATTCCCTTATATCCAGCCGTGTCAAAGTACATTTCACTTTGCCAACCTCTAGACCATGGTCTGTAATCTTTGGCGACAGGAGGGGAATATGGAATTTTTAACTACAACAGCACAAGCGTTCGCACACGGTGGTTTTTGGATGTGGCCTATTTTGGCGATCCAATTGGTATCTTTCGCAATCATGGCAGAAAGAGCCTACGCTCTTTTCGTTCGCCGCAAGACAAATCAAACACAATTTGCTCTTGGTTTTGAAGAATCAATCCGTCGTGGGGAGATGGATGCAGTTATCACTAAAGCTACTAGCATGCAGGCAACAAACCCTGTAGCACGCGCAATTGCAGCAGGTGCAATGGCAGCTAAGAACTTGGGTGGTAAAGAAGAAGTTCAAGGTAAAATGGACGAAGTTCTTTTAGAAGAAAACGCTCACCTTGATCACCGCACAGGTTTCTTGCAAATGCTAGGAAACGTAGCGACTTTGACAGGTCTACTTGGAACTATCACAGGTATGATCAAATCTTTCGCGGCGGTTGCGTTTGCGAATCCTGCTGAAAAAGCATCTTTGCTTTCTGCAGGTATCTCTGAAGCGATGAATGCGACAGCATACGGTCTTATCGCAGCGATCCCAGCACTAGTTGCTTATGCGATCTTGCAAAACCGTGCGAATCGTTTAGCTGAAGACTTGAACCAAGGTGGACTTAAAGTTTACAACTGGTTGAGCTATGCTTACGACCCAATCACTTCTTACCAAATTAAGACTAAGAACAAATCTGAGCGCAACACTGAAGTGAATGCGTAATTAGTGCTTTTCAGTCTGCTTACTCCGACAAGTTCGGAGTGTAGACAGAAGAAGGTGGTTTGATGAAACACTCTAAAAAGCATTTAGATTTTGAAGTGAACCTTATTCCGTTCATTGACTTGTTGTCAGTGTCCATCTGTTTTCTTTTGATCACAGCAGTGTGGTTGAACGTGGGCTCTATGAATGTGAAGCAAGCCGTTGGTGGGCAAGCGCAAGAGGATACTAAAAAAAGTCCTCTAGTGTGGATCCGTATGACTGCTAAAGGTGATTTGGATCTTGAAGTTCAACAAAGCTCTTTGGTGCCAGCGAATTTACGTAAATTCCGCGTGGGCCAACAAGATAATAAAGTGAACTTCGACGGTCTAGAGAAGGCTCTTGCGAATTTAAAGCAAGTGGATCCTTCTTTAAATACCGGATTGATTCAGCCGACAGCTTCCACAGCTTACGAAGAAATCATTGATGTCATGGACAAACTTAAAAAGAACGGCATGACGGACTTAGGCGTTTCGCCTTTGTAGGGGGATTTAATGATTTCTGATGGAATCTTAAAGACATCAGTGTTGACGGGGACTTTAGAGGGTCACTCTATTATCAGTCCTCGCGGCGCTAAATTAAAAAGAACGATCGCAGCTGACCTGCTTTTGACTGCTCTTATTGATGCCTTCTCGATCCTGGTAATCTTTCTTTTGATGAATTTCTCCAGCACTGGGGAAATTTTAATGATCGGTAAAAACATGGAGCTTCCTAAAGCGGCTCAAACCGATGTTCTAGAAAGAAATCCGGTGATCAAAATCGACGACAATAAATTGTATGTTGAAGACACGGAAGTAACAGCGAATACAATCACGGCTGAACTTTTGGAGCTTCGTAAGAAGTACCAAGAAATTCATCCAAACGAAGTGTTCCCTGGTATTGCAACTATTCAAGCGGACCGCCGCGTGAAGTATGAGTTCTTAAACCAAGTTATCTTGGCGATGAACCAGGCTGGTTACAGCGACATTAAGTTTGCAGTAGTAGTGAAATAGCAATCGAGGTCCCGAAGCGATTCGGGACCATTCGGACCTTCCGGTGAAAGCCGGAGTCGTCTTTGGGACAGAGGGGGTCTCGATGATGAAAAAAGGACTTTTAGCATTCTCATTATCTTTGGGTGTGGCGGCACATGCGCAAACATCTACTAATTCAACCCAAGATCTTCTGATTCAAAAATTGACTCAAGTGCAATTAGGCTTGGCTCCGGCAGATCCTGCTCGTGGCGCAGTACTTTTGCGTTTGGCTGACTTGCATGCAGAACGTGCTCGTCAACTTTCAATGAAAGAACTTAACGACGGCTGCACAGTTTGTAAGGCCGGCGACAAAGATCGCGAAAAAGCATTAGGTTATTATACTGAAGCTTTAACTAAGGTGGCGCCTGCAACTATGGCGAAAATTCACCTGCAAATGGGTCATCTTTATGAACTTCAAGGTCGTAATGAGCTAGCTGAAAAAAGTTACCAAGCGATGTTGAGTTCTTCATCTTCTCCGTTAGAGATGGCTGAGGCGAACCTTTCTTTGGCTGAAATGGCCTTTAGAAAAAATGATTTCTCAAAAGCTCAAGGCCTTTATGGCAAAGTCTTAGCAACTGAAGGCGCAAGCTCTCAAGGACTAGCGGCTTATCGCAATGCTTGGTGTTCTTTCAGAATGGGTGACATGGAAGCTTCCATCACTCAGTTGCAAGGCATTCTAAAAAATCCAAAACTTCAGTCACGTATGGCTTCGGCTCGTGGTGTGGCTGATGCTCAATTCCTAGAGGAAGTTTCCCGCGATATGGCGACTTTCATGGCGGCACGCGGTCTTAAAGACGGCGACGCGGAAACTTTATTTGCACTGACTCCTGAACAATTCAAAATGCAACAAATCACCATCCTTGCTCGCGAGGCTGTGCGTTTGGGGCAAAAAGAGCCAGCTCTTAAAGCTTGGGATTTTGTTTATCAAAAACAAAGTGATCCTAAGGCGCGCCTAGAAGCGCAAGTGCGTATGGCGCAACTTAACTTTGATCTTAAAAATACTTCAGCGGCAGCAAAATCATTCCAAATAGCTTTAAACCTTTGGGGTGGGACTGATTGCACGTTGGCTAGTTGTGAAGAGTCAGCAAAAGGTCTTCGTCAATTTGTGGTTGGTTGGAACCGTTTAGAAAACGGCAAGCCAAGTGCTGAATTGCTAACGGCTTACGATGAATACTTTAAAGTGTTCTCTGAAGATGAAGACATGTACGTATGGGGTGCACAAGCTGCGGCTGTGGCAAACCAATACGCGCAAGCAGCGCAATGGACGGCTTTAGCTAATAAAGTGATCCTTGCTAAATGCACTGCGGAAACAGATGCGGCTCAGAAAAAAGCTCAAGCTGAAAAATTAGAAAAGAATTTGTTGTTGGGTATCGAAAATGCTGAAAAATCAAAAGACGAAGCTCTTTTGGTGGCAGCACAAGATGACTACTTGGCTAAATCGGTTTCTAAAGCCAAAGCCTTTGATGTTCAGTACCAAAGAACTTATGCGATCTACCAAAAAGGTGATTACGCGACTTCGGCTGAACAACTTAAAATGTTGGCTTTAGATCCTAAAGGGACGCGCGCGATTCAAATTCAAGCTGCAGAGTTGTCTTTGGATGCTTTGGCGATCCTTAAAGACGATGCTCGCATTCAGCAATGGGCTGCGGAATTCGCAGGTAAATTTGCTGAAAAGAAGGCGGACTTCCAAAACGTGCAACAAAAATCAATCCTAACTCAATCTGCGAAATTGGCTGAAGCTCAGCCGGATCAAGCTTTGACTGTGTTAGCTGGTTTTGTCCCGGCGGCGGCAAGTGCTGAAGACCGTATCATCTATCTTAAAAACAAAATCCTTCTGAACGAAAAAGTAAATAAGATCACAGAAGCAAGAGTGGCAGTTGAAGACCTTCTTCGCGAGCCGTCTTTGACTTCTGATGAGCGTGAGTTTGCTTTAGGTCGTAAAGTTTGGTTTGCGGAACTTGAACTTGATTTTGCCACAGCTTTAAAAGCAGCAGAGCAAATGAAATTCAGCACTCTTTCTCAAGAAGAAAGAATGTTGAAGTTGGCTCTTTATTCAGAGCTAGCTGATAAAGATCCTAAAAACTATTATTCTCAATATTTGAAAAATTCCAAAGACGATGAAAAGAAAGCGCTGATTGCGACTCAATTAGTGCGTCTTTCGAAAGCTCCGGTCAAAGACCTGGAAGCTTCTAAGTCTTACTATAAAAACAACATGGGTCTTTATGCTCGTGCGGCGTTGGATGTTTATGCAACAACGAACGATATTAAATTCCTTGAGCGCGTAGCTAAAGAAAAAGGTGATTCAAAACAAGATGCATTCGTGATGATCGAAAAAATCTTGGTATTGAATGAACTAAAATCTATGTCTGCTCAAGTAGCGGCCCACACAGTTGATACTAAGAACCAAAACACAATTGCGGCAGGCCTTAAAGCTCGCGTGAAAATGTTAGATAAATTAGACGTTCTGGCAAATCGTGCTATTGCGTCTGGTGACTGGTCCTCTCAATTGTTAGCTTTAGATGTAGTGGCTAAAGAAAATCTTCGTTTTTACAACGAAGTACTTTCTTTACCAATGCCAGCGGGCCTGACTCCTGAACAAGAAGGTGAATACTTAACGATCCTTTCTCAGCAAGTTGCTCCAAACCAAAACACAGCGACAATGGCTGAAAGCAAAGTAAAAGAATTCTGGGGTCAAAAGACGGCTTTAGATTCTTATAAAACTTTTGCACATCAAAATTTCCAATGGGCGAAGTTCACAAATGCTGAAGTGGAAGCTTTGGCCGCCGTGGCACCTGAAGATCAAAAAGCTTCTTGGGCAGCTTTAGCAGCTGACATTAGGAATGCGGATCTTGCGACCCAAAAACCAAGTTTGGCAGAGCTTGAAAAAGCCCGCACAAACTTGAAACAAAACCCATTCATGGCAACCGCTATCGAACAGGTTCTAGTTTTAGAAAGAAAAGCACAACGTAAGAGCATGGTGGAATACCTTGAAGGTCGCCTAGCGTCCTTGGCAAAACGTGATGATGCGAAAGGAAACCAATAATGAAATCAGCATTAGTGATGGTTTTAGTTCTGGTGGGCTCAATGGCCCAAGCAGCAACAGACAAGCCGGCAAAGAAAACTGATATGAACTTCGAAGACCTTTTGGTTAGCGGTCAATACCATTTCTCGGATGAAGCGGTAACCACAGTAGAAGAAGATAAAGTTTTAAACAGCTTAATTGGGGTCCGCGCGGATTTCAAAGATCGCATGAAGCATTCAGCGACTTTGGGAGAGGTTAAAGGCAAATGAGTTTAAGATTAGTATTAGAAGACAATTTAGGAAACATCACTCGCCAGTTCCCAGTGACTGAGAAAAAAGCGCAATTGATCCAAAGAGCCGACACAAAACGTTTGGAAGTTGTGACGGACACTTCAGCGCTAGAACTTAACAAAATTAAGTTCTCTACAATTGCGGATCTTGATTTTGACGAAATGAAGGGTGGCAAAGTTGCTATTGGTAACTTTGGCTCTGTTCGTTTAGTTAAGGAAGTTTCTGCAGTTCCAGTTGATGGCAACGTTAAAGAAGAAAACAAGAATGATCTAAAGTATTCAATCTTACTTGCGATCGCTTTGTTTTTTATGATCATTTCAGTTGTTAAGTTCGCGCCAAAAGAAAACGCGAAAGTGACTGAAGAGCTTAAGCAACAAGTTGTTAAAATCGTAAAAACTAAAGAAATGAAGCAACAACGTGTGACTCCAACAAGCAATATGTTGGCAGATCAAACGGCGACTAAGATGCCAACAAAACGTGCGGAACTTGTGAAACGTTCTGGAGCATTGGCAGCTCTAGGAAGTCTTCGTTCAGGGAAACAACGTGGTGGCTTAAACCTAGGTGCAGTTAACACGACTGCCGGTGTTGGTTTAGGTGGCACTGGCGGTAGCGGTGGTGTGCAAACTTCTCTTTACGGAAAAGGTATCACTTCAGCTCCTTTAGGCCATGGACAAAATATCGCCGGTGGCGGTGGTTACGGAACGAAAGGTAAAGGCGGCGGCCAAGCGGGCTACGGCAGTCTTTCACTTGTAGGTTCTGCAGGCGGCGCTCCAGTTCCATTGGGTGCTGAAGCCGAGATCGCGCAAGGTTTAGACCGTTCTGCGATCGATGAAGTTATTCGTCGTAACTTGGGGCAAGTGCGTTTCTGTTACGAGCAAGCTTTGCAAGGTACACCAAACTTAAGCGGCCGTGTTGCGATGGGATTCACTATCGGTGGCAATGGCTTAGTTAAGTCCGCATCTGTAGAGAATTCTTCAATGGCGAACAAAGGCGTTGAAGACTGCATCACAATGCGTTTGAAAACATGGAAATTCCCGCTTCCTCAAGGTGGCGTGGACGTAAAAGTAACTTATCCTTTCGTATTACGTAGACAAGGACAGGGGTAATTCAGATGAAAGTATTTCTTTCTATTTTCGCAGCATTAGTATTTTTGGCTGGCTGTAATTTCCAACAAGATCCTTTGGCTGATGCTTCAGCTCAAGTTCGTGAAGGCCGTCTTCCAGATGCTGAAAAACCAGTAGCTGAAAAACCACTTCCTAAGGAAGCTTTGCAAATTGATGCTCCGACATTGGTTAATGGCCGTGTTGGAAGCTCTATGGAATTTAAAATCCAAGGTCGCGTGATGACTCCGGATGTGGGTTACAAAATCACAGTTGATAACTTGGCTGATTTCCCAGGCGCTACTTATGATCAGGCAACAGGCGAGTTCAAATGGACTCCAGGTAAAGCGCAAGTTGCTGGTTTCCCAAGTATTGAATTGCAACTAAAGGTCTCTTTAGTGACTGAACCAAATGCGGTGAATCCGACGATCTCAATTGAAAAGAAAACTATTTCTTTGATCGTTGTGAACACTTACTCAAAACCAATCATGAACACAGTGACAGGTCCAACTTCATTGTTGGTTGGTAAACGCTACGCTTTGGAATTCACTTTAGAAGACGTAGATGCAAACACAGCAGCTGACGTTGCGGTTGTGGTACGTGATTGCCCATCAAGCTACTACACTGAATCCATCGCTCATTTCGTTGATGTGAAAAAAGTTGAAGCGGATCCAGCAGTACCAAATAAATACAAAGGTGAAGTTTCTGTAGAACTTAGCAATGCAGATAATTTGCTTTCTGGTAACTACTGCTTTGCTTTAGGTGCGGTTTCTAAGCACGGTGTGATTTCTGAGCTTTATAAAAAAGACATCATGGTCGAAGCGAAGATGAAAAACACAAAAATCACATATGATACTTTCCCTAACTTAAAAGTGGGCGAGTCCATGACGGTTTGGTTCTCGATCTTTGACCCATCTGGAAATGGTCTAGTAAGCATCGTTTCTCAAGACGATATTGCGACATCTTTGCCAGGAAGTTCTTTAGAATGCAGAAAGCACACTTCAAATAAGAGCCAAGTGGACTGCACAGCGGTTATCCAAACCGCGGGCGCATCACCTCGCACTTATACTTTCCTAATCACATCTGAAAATGCTTCAGGTCGTACAACTCAAAAAGTCACTACTATCCACACTCTTCGTGTTCCAGTAAAGGCGGCTACTCCATGAAATCATTAAGCCTAGTTGTTGCATTACTTCTATCATCAACTTCCTACGCTCAAGTTCAGGAAGAAGTAGATTCTTTCGGTGGTAACGAAGCGCTTTACATGAAAGCAAAAGCTTTAAACCCTGAAGTGGAAAACGAAGTTATCCAAAATCGTTTTATCTCTCGCACGAAGCGCGTTGAGCTAGCTCCAGAATTTTCTGGCGTGTTCGGGGGTGATTCATACAACCAAACAAACAACATGGGTATGAACGTTCACTATCATATCAACCCATCTTGGAGTGTGGGTTTAAAATACAGTTATTCATTCAACACTTTAACTCCTGAAGGTAAAGCGATGGTGGATAAGGCGAATAAAGACGCCGCTGCAAACAAAAAAGATCCAAACTACCTTTTCCCGCAAGTGATCTATCCTAAAACTGAAACGACAGCTTTGGTTAACTGGTACCCTATCGTGGGTAAACTAAGCTTTGGTAAATTGGGTGTTGCTCACTTCGATACGTACCTGACTGCAGGTTACGGTTCTATGGAGCTTTCAAATAGCTCGACTCCGGCTGCGACTTTGGGGCTTGGCTTGGGTTTCTGGGTTAATCAAAACCTGACAACTCGTTTTGAATACCGTGCTCAACAGTACAAAGCTGAATACTATAATAAGACTGAAAACATGGTGACTAACGTCGCTTCAGTACAAATGGGATGGATGTTATGATGATCGTAAAATCCTTAACTGTTGCATCTTTACTTTTAGGTGTTCACAACGCGGCTTTAGCTGAAGACGACTTGATGAGCATCCTTGAAGGAAAGACTGGCACTTCGGCAGCTCAATTCGTTGAGTCTGAAGAAGTGGCTAAGCTTAAAAAAGCCGTGAACCCTTCATCGGCTGAACAAAATATCTTCTTTCAGTTCTTAGTTGAAAAGAACTATGAAAAAGCTTTGTTCCAGTGGAGCTCGGCTTTTAACGGATCTACTTTCCAAGCTTTAGAAACTGGCAAAGCCCTTGAGGCGTTTTTATATTATAAAAACGGCTTAAAACTGAATGGCGTCGAAAGTTTGATGGCAATTAAAGAGCCCCAAAAAATTGACAACTCAGTTATCAGCCTTTGGAAAGAAAACTTGAACGATAAAGATCCAGTGTGGGGCATGGTTCAGATCACCTGGAATCCTTATTGGACAGGTGTGTTCGGTGTGGGTGCTGAAATGGCGGTGGTTTTGCAAAAAACCTACGTTGAAGAAGACATCGCAAGCCTGACTGAACTAATCAAAAAGACCCCGGTGGATTCAGCACAACGTGCGATCCTACAATGGCAGTTGGTTTTAAATCTTGGTATCAAAGGGGACGCTTCAAAAGCGGCTCAAGTTCTTGCTCACTTAATGAAGGTTAAGAACAATCCGATTGATAAAGATCTTATGACGATCACTGCGGGCCGTTTGTTATATCAAAACGGTTTCTTGGATGCTTCGTTGAAATATTACGAAAAGATCTCTAAGAAGTCTGATTACTGGTTTCAAGCTCAAGAAGAAATGGCTTGGGCTTACATGAGAAAAGGTGAACCACAAAACGCAATGGCAATCACTAAAACTCTGACTTACCCACACTTTAAAGGTTGGGTAGGAATTGAGTCGTATCTTTTAGGTTCTTTCACAAGCCTAAAAGTGTGTGATTACCCAGGCGTGATCGCGACAATGAAAGCGATAAAACCACAGTTTGGTGAACACCTTATTGCTTTAGAAAAATTGGCAGCAGACGCTCGTCAACCAGCAGTTGCGAACTTGATGAAGTCTTTGGCTGATGGACCTGTTAGCAATGAAAAGCTAGGTAAAGATGCTCATCAATTGCCGACTTATGCCTCTAAAGATGAGATGTTGTCTTTGTTAGTAAAAAGACATCAATTCCTATCTAAAGAAGCGGGTGTAGCTGAACAGCTTTACGCTCGTTCTTTGACTTTCGGAAACTTGCAAGGTCAGTTTGAAACTTTGAAAAACCAAGTTCAGACTCGCGCGCAAATGACGGAAGGTGCTGGTTACCAACGTGTTCAAGATCTGGCGAAACAAGAACTTGAAGACTCAAAACAAGTTATGCAACGCCTAAGAATCGTTGAAGTTGAAATGATCCAACAAGTGGATTCGGCGCAAAAATTCCTTAAAAACCTAGGCACGTCTGAAGCGAAAATCGGTAGCACCGGTTCAAGCAGCAAACATGCGATGAACTTTGTGCACGACAAAGAAATTTGGTTCGACGAACTTTCAAATTTCAAAGTCGATGTTAAAAAAGGTTGCGCGAAAGCCGTTGCGAAGGAGTAGTAATGAAATTAGCTAATAAATGCATCCTTGCATTGGCAGCGGGTGTAGCTTTAGTAGGGTGCAGCCCGAGCGAATCAACAAAGCTTGTCGCTAAAGCGGTTATTCCAAAGGAAGACTTCCAGGAAAAACCAAAAGACTTTGCGGTCTTTAATCCTAAAGTAGACATTCTTTTTGTAATCGATAACTCAGGAAGTATGGCGGAAGCGCAGAACAACTTAAGCCGCAATGCTTTGGAGTTCGCTGATGCTATTTCTAAAGTTTCGATTCTTGATTACCACATCGGTATCGTGACGACAGATATGGATGACTGCAGTACTGATTGTGGGAAGCTGCAAGGATATCCTGCCTATGTTGAAAACAGCACCCCAGATCTAGTGAATATCCTGTCACGCAAATTCATCGTGGGTACCAACGGTTCAGCTTCAGAAGAAATGTTCGGCCCGGTATTAGCGGCTTTATCCCCAGCTTTAGAGATGGGTGTGAACCGTAACTTTTATCGTCAGGACGCTTTCTTGGCGGTGATCTTTATCACCGATGCGAAAGACCAATCTAATTATACTCCACAGGATTTGTTGACACAGCTGGTGGCCAAAAAGGGTGACCCTAATAAAGTCTTGGGTTACGGGGTTATTCGCACAGTGGCTCAGCAAGATATCTGCACTTCAATGGAAGATGTCGATGATAAGCTTGAGGGCTTCTTAGGAACTGTTGTGAACGGCGATAAGATGCAACAAAACATCTTAAGTCTTTGCGCTCCAGACTACGGTGTGAAATTAGCGGAGTTTGCTCGCGATATCGTAAGGAGAACATCTGGTTCGGTGAAACTAAGCCGTATCCCGAATGTTAAGACCATCAAGGTGTCTTATGGTACGCAAGTGATCCCTAACAGTGCAACAAACGGTTGGGTGTATCAGCCTTCGACGAATTCAATCCTTCTAGCAGAAGGAATTGAGTGGAACTATCAAGGTCCGAACGTTGGTTTGACCATCGACTTCGAAACGATCGACGTAAGTAATAAATAGCGGTCGCCGATCCTCCGCCTTGCATATGGCCACTTCTCGCCAACCTTGGCTCGGTGAAAATAAAAAGGCTTTAAGTTTATCACTTAAAGCCTTTTGTTTTTTTAAAATCAGAACCCATTATTTTACTGAGGTTTTGACTTCGATTGTTGTGTTAAGTTCCTGATCGCAGAAATCACCGCCGCATTTCTTACGAGCTTTGCGTTCGTCGATAAACATTTGAGTTGTATCGATTGTGTAAGTGAACTCTCTCATTTCGTAGTTCTCATCAAAACCTACAACTTGAACTTCGTAAATTCCTGCGGCTATTCTTGTAGCTGACTTAAACTCCCAGACGGCGTCGTCAATTTTGAAATCCGCATAGATGTTGCCCATTTCACCCAAACTTGCGAAACCAAGATAAACTGTATAGCGCGGGGAAACATCAGTGCTCATACCAAGCTCTTCTACGATGATGTTTACTTTTGTATGACCAGATTCGCGTTTATCTACCAGACGAACCACTTGATCGATGCTTGAAGGTGCGATTTCGATTTTAGAAGAAGGAATTGTTTTCGCAAAAACACTCGAGGACATAAGCAAAGACATAAATACTAAAACAGCTTTGTGCATGGATATCTCCTTAAAGTTAATGGGTAAAATTCTAAGCGATTACCACAAATAAATAGCTGTAGCGTCTTCTTGTGTTGAACGGTAAGCAATTCCGTCGATTTGTTGGCCAACAGTTACTTTGCGAGTTGTGATGAAGCCAAATGAACTTACTTCGCCGATAGCAAGTGGGCAGTTGAAGCTTGGAGCGTAAAGATATTTTTGCGACCAATCGATTGTTACGCGAACTTGTGTTGCGCTCACTTCAGTTACTGATTTCACTTTGCCTAAAATTTGAGCGTCAAGTTGAGTGCAGTCGTTAAAAGCTAAAGCTGAATTTGAAAGTAATAGACCTAGGGCGATTGCCACTTTTTTCATCGAAATTCTCCTGTTTGTTTTGAATGGCGCACTTCTATCATAGGGGTATGGGAATTTCCGTTAAGTTCCGGTTAGGTCAGTTTTTCCTGTAAAAAGTGCCTAAGTGGTTAAAAAACAACGCGAATTCGAAGTCGAAAAATGGTAATTCCATTGGAGTGCGGACTCTATAACTCATCGCATAGGTCTGCGAAATATAGTCATTGATATTAGGCACTTAGCAGTGTTCTATACCAGATAAATAACTTACTTTTCGGGGCTGCTCTGACCAGGTCAGAGTGTATCAGGAGACTTATGCACCAGAATGTAAACACCGAAACAAAACCAACTTCCACAACAACCATTCCTCAGAAGTTCGTGTATTTCTTCGCAGCAGGTGAAGCTGAAGGAAATGCCGGCATGAAGAATATCCTAGGCGGTAAAGGTGCAAACCTTGCTGAGATGACTTCTTTAGGCATTCCAGTTCCTCCGGGCTTCACAATCTCTACTGAAATCTGCGCCCACTTCTATGAAGCTGGCGGCAAATTACCTGAGTGGGTTCGTCCTGCGGTAATCACTGCAATGGAAAAAGTTGAAGCGAAAATCGGCAAGAAGTTCGGTGACGTGAACAATCCGCTTTTAGTTTCTGTTCGTTCTGGAGCTCGCGCTTCTATGCCGGGTATGATGGATACAATCTTAAATCTTGGTTTGAATGATCAAACTGTAGAGGGCTTAGCTAAGTCTTCTAACAATCCTCGTTTTGCTTGGGATTCTTACCGCAGATTTATTCAGATGTACTCTGACGTGGTGATGGGTATGAACTCTTCACTTCTTGAAGTGACGTTAGAAGACCTTAAAGAAGAAAAGCACTATAAACTTGATACTGAAATGACTGTTGATGACCTAAAACTTTTGGTGAAAAAGTTTAAGGACCTAGTTCATCAAATGACGGGTCAATCTTTCCCGAACGATCCATGGGAACAACTATGGGGTTCTGTTTCTGCAGTATTCCGTTCTTGGAATACTCCGCGCGCGATCACTTACCGTGAACTTCACAGCATTCCTGCTGCTTGGGGTACGGCGGTGAACGTGCAATCCATGGTTTTCGGAAATATGGGCGATGACTCAGCTACAGGCGTTGCGTTCACACGCAATCCTTCTACTGGTGAAAAAGCTTTCTATGGCGAGTTCTTATTGAACGCGCAAGGTGAAGACGTGGTAGCGGGTATCAGAACTCCGCAGCCAATCACTAAAGTTGCTGCGGCGGCTGCAGGTGTGCCTTCTTTAGAAGAAGCATTGCCTGAAGCCTACCAACAGCTTGTTGATATTTATAAAAAACTTGAAGGTCACTATCGCGACATGCAAGACATCGAGTTTACGATTGAACGTAAAACTTTGTGGATGCTGCAAACTCGTAACGGCAAAAGAACAGCTGCTGCGGCTTTAAAAATCGCTTGTGACATGATCGATGAAAAGTTGATCAATCAAGATGAAGCGTTATTAAGACTTGATCCTTCTTCATTGGATCAATTACTTCATCCTACCTTAGATCCTAAAGCTCAAAAAACTTTATTGGCTAAAGGTCTTCCAGCTTCTCCAGGCGGGGTGAACGGTCAAATCGTATTCACTTCGGAAGAAGCGGTTGAGTGGAAAGAACAAGGTAAGAAAGTTATTCTTGTTCGTATCGAAACATCCCCTGAAGACATCGCAGGTATGGTGGCGGCGCAAGGTATCTTCACTACTCGTGGTGGTATGACGTCGCATGCGGCGGTAGTAGCGCGCGGTATGGGTAAATGCTGTGTGGCTGGTTGTGGTGATGTTGAAGTCGACTACCGTAATGAAACTATGAAAGTAAAGGGCTACGTCCTTAAAAAGGGCGATGTGATCACTTTGGATGGTTCTACGGGTGAAGTTTACTTGGGCGAAGTTAAAACCATCGAGCCTAAACTTGATGGCAACTTTGAGCGCATCATGAAAATCGCGGACCAAGTTCGTAAGTTGAAAGTTCGTACGAACGCGGATACTCCGAAAGATGCACAAACAGCTCGTAACTTCGGTGCTGAAGGTATCGGTCTTTGCCGTACAGAGCATATGTTCTTTGGTGCTGATCGCATCGATGCGGTTCGTGAGATGATCATCGCTGACAACAAATCAGACCGTGAAAAAGCGTTGGCAAAACTATTGCCAATGCAAAGAGATGACTTCTATCAATTATTTAAAATCATGGACGGCTTGCCAGTAACAATCCGTTTATTGGATCCACCTCTTCATGAGTTCGTGCCTCACACCGATGAAGAAACTAAGGAGCTAGCAGCTCGCATTAACATGGATTATGAACGTCTTCGTAACAAAGTAAAAGCTTTGCACGAGTTCAATCCAATGTTGGGTCACCGTGGTTGCCGTTTGGCGATCACTTACCCAGAGATTTATCAAATGCAAGTGCGCGCGATTGCGGAAGCAGCTTGCTTGATGATCGGTGAAGGTAAAAAACTAATTCCTGAAATCATGATCCCACTTGTGGCGACGGATAAGGAATTAGATATCCTTCGTCATTCAGCGATCAATGAAGTTAAAAAAGTTCAAGCCGAGAAAAACGTGAAGTTTGATTACTTGGTTGGAACTATGATCGAACTTCCTCGCGCCGCTTTGACTGCGGATGCGATTGCTGAGCATGCTGACTTCTTTAGCTTTGGTACCAATGACTTAACTCAAACGACTTTGGGTCTATCTCGTGATGACTCTGGCCGTTTCTTGGGCTCATACGTTTCTAGCGGCATCTTGCCAAAAGATCCGTTTGTTTCCATCGACCAGGTGGGCGTAGGTTCACTAGTGAAAATGGGAACAGAACTGGGTCGTCGTCAACGTCCTGACCTAAAAGTCGGCGTGTGCGGCGAGCACGGGGGTGATCCAGATTCTATCGAGTTCTTCCATAAGGCGGGACTAGATTACGTGTCTTGTTCTCCGTTCCGAGTGCCTATCGCAAGACTTGCGGCAGCTCGTGCAGCTTTGATGAAGAAAGCTGTGCACTAGTTTCTAAGTACTTTTCTAAATAACAAAAAAGCCGATCGCAAGATCGGCTTTTTTATTTTCGCCCCGATATCGGCAGCAACCAAAGGGTGCCTGCTTGCTGCGGGCTCCTGCCCTTGCCCTTCGGGCTTACGCGAAAAAATGCCTTCGTGGCATTTTTTGCTTTTTACGGTTTCACCGCGTCAGGCTCCCACCTGAAGTAAACTTCATTGCGTACATCGTAGCAAATTCTACTTCCGAATCGGTGGTAACCATTACGCAAAATCAATTTCCACCACCGCTCCGGTGGTAAAAATTGCTGAAAGTAAATTTCTACCACCGTATCGGCGGTAACCATTGCGTTTGTCCAAAAGGTGCCTGCTTGCTGCGGGCTCCTGCCCCCTTGCCCTTCTCGCTTACGCGAAAAAATGCCTTCGTGGCATTTTTTGCTTTTTACGGTTTCACCGCGTCAGGCTCCCACCTGAACAAACTTTCTTGCGTACATCGTAGCAACTTTCACTTCCGATTCGGTGGTAACCATTACGCAAAATCAATTTCCACCGCCGCTCCGGTGGTAACCATTGCGTGAATTCAATACTCACTCCTGAATAGAGCAGTAAATTGACACGCCGAAACCGTAAAAAGAAGCAGGTACCTTTAAGGCAGGAGGCTGGGGCGAGCAGGGTCCGTTCTGTCTCATAATGAGAATTTGGTTATGTAAAAGCTCCTTAGTGGCTGCCGTTGAATGTCACTGTCTAGGCATCAGTCAGTTATTTCTTTCCCTACGCCAATTTAAGCGCCTGCCGCTGTGGCAATGCCTTTGCTTTATTGATTAGTCATTAAGGAAGAATTTTATGAAAACAAACATTTTGTTCGGAAAAGTTTTAAAAGTAGCGGCTCTATTAACAATGACTGTGTTCCTTGCGAATTGTGGTAAAAGTAATAGCGGCGGCACAACAGCAACTACTGTTGCAACAACTGCAATCAGCTCTACGGCTGGATACGCGGTGTCTGTCCGTGATAACCAATGTTATCAATGGCAAACTTCTCAATATGTTGCGGTAGCTTGTAATAACATTCCGAATGGTTCTTACATCATTTATAATCACATGTGCCAGCAAGTTCAAAACGGCAGCACAACAGTAGCTTCAAGCCAAACTGCTTGTGCGATTCCAACACAAGTTTGTACAGGTCAATATTTCGACAGCTACGGCACAACTGCAAACTGCGGATCTCAAATGAGCTGCAAAGGTTACACTTTGTACAACTCACAAGGTCTTCCAGTTCGCTGCCAATAAGAACAGTCTTCCCTTAAAGAACAAAATAGAACGGCGCTCAAGCATGGGCGCCGTTTTTTATTGTGCATAATCCCTAAGCATCTTGAAAACGCGATGCGAAATTTCGTTCTCAATATCTGCTTAAATTGTAAGCTTCTGTCGTTCTTTTCAGAGCCACTTGTTGACATACTTCTGCGGAGTGATGAAATAGCAATGGTCTAAGGTCTAGCTAGACCTAAGACTTGGTATTTTGAGGGGAAATGTTGCACAGAAGTGCCAACACTCAAGAGGGGATAGAACCTTGAGAATTAAAAAGATTGAACTAGTTGGTTTTAAGTCATTTAAGGATCGTACAGTCATTCACTTTGATGCCGGTATCACAGGTATCGTTGGACCGAATGGTTGCGGTAAATCCAATATCGTGGATGCCCTTATGTGGGTTATGGGTGAAATGTCTGCAAAGGACCTGCGTGGTTCGCAAATGACAGACGTTATCTTCGGCGGAGCTGAAGGTTATGCACCTCTTGGTATGTGTGAAGTGTCGCTGACTTTAGAAAACGACGGCGGCGCCTTCCCAGCTAAATACATTAAACATTCTGAAATCATGGTCACTCGTCGCCTGCACAGAAGCGGTGAGGGTGAGTACTTCGTAAATAAAGAACCTGCTCGTCTAAAAGACGTGCAAGAGATCTTTATGGATACGGGTGCGGGTTCTAAAGGTTTTTCTATCATCGCCCAAGGTATGATTGGTAAGATCATCACTGCGAAACCTGAAGACCGTCGTATGCTTATCGAAGAAGCTGCCGGTATCACGAAGTTCAAAGCTCGTAAAAAAGAATCTCAACGTAAGTTGATCTCTACCGATCAAAACTTGGTGCGTTTGCAAGACATCATCGGCGAGTTAAAACGCCAAATCGATTCTTTGCAAAGACAAGCTCAGCGTGCAGAACGTTACCGCAACATCAAAAACCAAATCGAAGATTTGGATCTTTGGTTGTCATCAGCTCAATACATCGAGCTAAAACGCGCGGCTGACGAAGCACAAGCGATCTTCAATGAAGCCCAAAGCATGGAAGTGGAAGGCGAAACAAACCTTTCAACTCTTCAAGGCCAGCTTGAAGTTTTAAAACTGCAAATCTTAGAAAAAGAAAAAGCAGTTGAAGAACAACAAACTGAGTACTTTGCGAAGCAATCCACTGTTCAGAAAAAAGAAATGGAGATCCAAGAGCTTCGTTTCGAAATCGAACAGGCCCGTCGTAATGAACAAATGACTGGCACCATCTTGCAAGAGCAACAAGCCCGCCAAGAGCTTTTGACTCGCGATAAGATGAACCTTGAATCTCAAGTGAATGAATTAAAAGAAGAAGCAGAAACATTGTCTGCAACGTTCACTGAGAAAAATGAAATTTTCCAAAACTTCAATTCCCGCATTGGCACTGTAGATGAAGATCTAACGACAAAACGCCGCGAACTATTCGCCGTCGGTCAGTCTGAATCTTCACTAGATGCCCGCGTGAATTCGTTGTCTGGCCAAATCGCTGATTTGACAGACCGTCAAGACAACGAACAACAGGTTTTGAACGAACTTCGTGAAAAACAAGTAGAGTTCGAAGCTCGTCGTAAAAAAGTTACTAACGAATTAGATAAAGAACGCCAAATGCAACTGGATTTGGCGAGCGACGTGGATTCATACGAAGCTAATAAAAAGATCTTGTCTGATTCCGTAGCAGAGAAAAAAGCGGAAGTAGAACTGTTCAAAGATTCTTTGAACGAAGTGGCTTCTCGTTTGTACGGTTTAGAAAACTTGCAAAACAACTTCGAGGGTTTCCAAGAAGGTGTGAAACAAGTGATGTTGTGGCAAAAAACTCGCACAACAGAGATGATGGCGGATGGTTCCGTTGTTTCTCACTTCCAACCGGTTTCTGAGGTTGTTGAAGTTCCCGCTGAATACGAAGTAGCGATGGAAGCGGCATTGGGTTCACGCCTGCAAATGCTTCTTTCTTCCGATGCTAATATCGCCGTAGACGCCGTTACTCATCTTAAAGAAAACAAAACCGGTCGTTCTAGCTTTATGCCAGCAAACGACAGTGGTTATTCTTTCAACCGTTCTGAAGCTCCGACTGCTCAAGATGGCGTTCAAGCTATCTTAAAAGACGTTGTAAAAGCGGCTGATAAATTCCAAAACGCTGTGGCTTACATGCTTGATGGTGTCGCGATTGTTGATTCCATCCGCACAGCTCTTAATCTTCGTGCAAAATACGAAGGTTGGACTTTCGTAACTCTTGACGGTGACACGTTGACTGCTGACGGAGTTTTGACGGGTGGATCTTCAGAATCTGCGGATTCTGGAATGTTAAAACGTCGTCGTGAAATTAAAGAATTGTCTGAGAAAAAAGACGAATTCGCTGGTAAGTTGCAATTAGCGCAAATGGTTCTTAAGAAAACTGAAGAACAACTAGCGAACGTTCTAAATGATTTCGAAGGCGCACAAAAACGTAAAATTGATCAAGAGATCAAAGTTACTGAACTAAGAAAAGACTTAGAGCGCGCTGAAAACGAAGTTCACAACGCACAACAAGCGGTTGAACGCCAAGAACGCGAAGTCAAAAAATTGACTGAGCAACTTGAAACTCAAGAACAAAAAATGGAAGAACTGAACGAAGCTTTGATTGAAGCTCGTGAAAAGAAAGTTCTTCTTGAAACTGAAGTTGCAAGCCTGACTAACGAAATGAACTCGGTTCGTCTTGGTTTTGACGGTTTGCAAGCGGAAGTGACAGATCTTCAAGTAAGATCGGCTTCTAAAACTCAAGAATACCAAGGTGTTTTAAGACAGCTTGAGATGGTGACGAAGTCATTAACAGATCTTGAGTCGCAACTAGCTCGTATGAGCGAAGAAGCAGAAGGCTATAACTCTCAGATGACTGAGAGCCAAATGCTTCTTGAAGAAAAGAAAATCGAATTTGAACGTCTTTTGGATGAAGTTGAGCAATTGAAACTTCAAGCAGCTCGCACTAAAGACGAATACGAAGTGATGTCTGAATCCATTCGTGCCATCGAAGACGAAGCAAGTGCTTCGCAACGTGCACGTAACGAAAGACAACACAGAATGAACGACTCTCAATTGAAGCTTGAACAAGCTAAGATGAAAGAGCAGTACTTAATCGATCAAGTTCGCGAACGTTACATGTTAAACCTTCCGGACGTAGTTGAAAAATACGCGAGCCGCGATGGTGACTTCATGGGTGCCAACGAAGAACTTAAAGAACTTCGTGAAAAGCTTGCGAAGATCGGTGAAGTAAATCTTTCAGCGATTGAAGAGTACGAAGAAACGGCTCAACGTTACGAGTTCCTGACGAAGCAACATTCTGACTTAACTGAAGCTAAAGAGCAGTTACGTAAAGTGATCGATCGTATTAACAGAATCTGTTCTAAACGTTTCAAAGAGACGTTTGACCTTGTTAACGACCGTTTCACTCGCGTATTCCCAGTTCTATTCGGTGGTGGTGAAGCTTGGTTAACTTTGGTTGAAGAAACAGAGAAAAGCGAAGCGGGTATCGAAATCATCGCGCGTCCTCCGGGCAAAAAGACTCAAAACGTGTCTTTGATGTCGGGTGGTGAGAAAGCGTTGACTGCGGTTGCGCTGGTATTCTCGATCTTCCTAGTGAAGCCGTCTCCGTACTGCTTACTGGATGAGGTTGACGCTCCACTTGATGACGCCAACGTATTCCGTTTCAACGACCTAGTTCGTGAAATGGCGAAACGTTCGCAAATCATCGTTGTTACCCATAACAAACACACGATGGAAGTGGCTGGAAAACTATACGGCGTAACTATGCAAGAGCGTGGTGTATCGACGATGGTTTCTGTGTCTCTTCAAGATATCAAGTAGGCCGCTGGCCTACTTGTCACGCCGAAGCGCAAAGCGCAAAGCGCAAAGCGCGAAGGCGGAATCTACGTTTAAAAAACAAAAATCCCCGTAGCAAAACTACGGGGATTTTTATTTAAAGAAATGAGTTTTAGTCCGGTCACTGCACAAAGAAAAACGAGAGTAAGGCAGGACAACTTTGAATCGAGTAGAAAAAGCGGGGGGGAGCCGCAACCGGTATAAAACTCACTACCTTTTATTTTACGTATTCAATGACCGAATCTTCGGCGAAGCGCACTTTCTGCATGTTTTGGAAAGTGTCTTCGGCGTGACGGTAACCTAGAGCTACTGTCGCAACTGTTTTATAGCCGGAACCTTCAAGACCCAGAATTTTGTCGTAAGATGCGGGATCTAAACCTTCCATCGGAGTAGCGTCGATTTTTAATAATGCTGCGGTTTCAAGTAAGAATCCCATGGCAATGTAAGCTTGTCGCTGAGACCAAACTTTGATTTTTTCGCCTGGAGCTTTAGCCAAGTTTTCAATCATCATGGCTTTGTAACCATTCAGTGATTCTGGATTTACTTTGCGAACTTCAGAAATACGATCGACGTATTTTTGAATGAACGCTTCATCCATTTCTTCTTTATACGCAAATACCACATAGTGGCTAGCATCGGTCACTTGCGTTTGGTTCCAAGAAACTGCTTTGAGTTGTTCACGAACTTGGGGGTTTTCAACAATCAGGAACTTCCAAGGTTGCACACCGTAAGAAGACGGAGCCATAAGAAGGGAATTTGTCAGAGTTTTCCAATCGGACTCTGAAATTTTCTTGGTCGCATCGTATCTTTTCGTAGCGTAACGCCATTCTAAGGCTTCCATAATCTGCTTAGTTGAACTCATTAATATCTCCTAGCGTAAAGCTAAATGTAACAAACATAGATACATTATAAGTAAACCCAGTTTTAAATGCAACAATTAAAGTTACATTTAAACTCTTTCTCAAGTTTAAGGGGTTTTACGCGAACCTTGGGGTCCTAATGATTGTGTATTTCTTTAATTTAGGTTAGGATGAGCCATGCTTGATCAGAAGTTCTCTGTCTCAGTCCATATTATGACCGCATTAGCTTATAGTAAAAATGAGCTAGTGACGTCGGAATATTTGGCATCAAGCATTCGCACAAATCCCACGGTTGTTCGTCGATTGCTCGCAAAATTGGTCGAGGCTGGTTTGCTTGAATCTTTTAAAGGTAAGGCGGGTGGAGTACGACTTTCAAAGTCTGCTAAGGAAATCACTCTTAAAGAAATTTACTCTGCCGTATGTGAGAAAAAACTCGTAGCTACGTCGGATAAAGAACCCGTCAAACAATGCGCTGTCAGCTGCAGCATGAAAAAGATTATGGAAGACGTAGTAGATGGTATTGAACGCCAGTCCATGGATTATCTTTCAAAAATCCGTCTTCATGAACTGACATCGAAGATTAAGTAGAACTTTTCACCATGAACTCTCGCGATGAAATAATTAAGAAGCTTCATGAAGAAGCGATCAAGAATGGATCTGATACTTACATTGATCCCCTGACGGGTTATCAGGTATTCACCGAAGTTTTTCATAAGAATCGTGGATATTGCTGCAACTCTGGTTGTCGTCACTGTCCCTATAAAAATAGTGTAAATAAGTCCTCAAAATAAACAAAAATAACTGTGAATCTGAAAATAATCATTTTCTAACCCCGGTGGATTGGCCAAAGCAGTTTTTGTGAGGATCATATTTTCAAATTTCCCAACGCAAACAAATTGCGAGGAGAAAAACGCATTTTTCATTCGCAAAAAACGCGAGCAATCTTTTTTAAGTTTAATAAACAAACCTAGTGGTTTGGCCAACGAAGTGATCTTAGATCACGTGTTTTTATAAAAAAAATTCCTGCGATCTTTAGAAGCCAATACATCTTCCCGATACATATTCGTCAATTTTAATAAGGGGCGTATATGTTTTCTAAGTTAAGTTTAAAAGTAAAAACAATCGCAGCATTCGTCGCGATTTCAATGTTAATGATAGCTGTTGGCGGAGTAAGTTGGTACTTCAATAAGCAATCAACTGCAAAATACGATGCGATTGCAGAAACAAATTTGCCAAATATCGCTTCAGTGGGGGGCTTGCGTTTTAGAGCCCAGGAAGTAAATCGCGTGCTTCTTCGTGCTGTGTTTGCAACAGACGAAAAAGAGTATGACAACTACAAAGATCAATACACTTCAGCTTTAGGCGAATACGAAAGTGCTGTAAAAAAATATCTTGAAGTTGAATTTTTCCCGGGTGAAGAAGCTTTGTATAAGTCTTCTGAAGAGCACTGGAAAAGCTTCGTCAAGATGACGGCAGTAATTATTGAACTTGCCGGTAAACCTGAAGGCAAGGAAAAAGCCCACCAGATGTTAACGGAAAACTTAACGCCTCTTCGTCGTGCCCATGCTGATAGCGTGTCTGGGTTAATGCAATTCCATCTGGATGCTGCAAGCAAAGCCAGCAACGAAGCAGATGAACTTTCTCAGCGTGGTGAAGTGATCATGGTTTCCATTATTATTTTTGGATTCATTTCAGCCTTAGCGCTAGGTTTCTTCTTCGCGACTTCTTTATCTAAATCGTTGGGTCATATCAGTGAGGAAATCTCGGGTGCTGCTGAACAGACTTCATCAAGCGGTACTCAACTCTCTGCCGCCAGCCAAACGCTTTCTGCTGGTTCGTCCCAAGCTGCTGCTTCTTTAGAAGAGACTGTTGCATCCTTAGAAGAACTTTCAAGCATGGTAAAACTAAATGCCGAACACGCGCATGAGGCAAATAACTTGTCGCAAACTTCCCGTGATTCTGCCCAACGCGGTGAAGGCGAGATCAATAAATTGATTAAAGCCATGGAAGAAATCGCAAGTGGCTCTAAGAAAATCGAAGAGATCATCTCTGTGATCGATGATATCGCTTTCCAAACAAACTTGTTGGCGCTAAATGCAGCTGTTGAAGCAGCTCGTGCAGGTGAACAAGGCAAGGGTTTCGCCGTAGTTGCTGAAGCTGTCAGAAATCTGGCGCAAAGAAGTGCCGCTGCTGCCAAAGAAATCACAACTCTGATTCAAAACAACGTAGAGAAATCTACTTCAGGTGCCAGAGTTGCAAGTCAAAGTGGTGTGGTGCTGAAAGAGATCGTGGATTCTGTCAAAAAAGTGGCAGACCTAAATAGCGAAATCTCTGTAGCCAGCAAGGAACAATCAAATGGCTTAGAGCAAATTTCTAAGGCCATGAACCAATTAGACCAAGCGACCCAAGGAAATGCTGCGTCTTCAGAAGAAGTAGCCGCATCATCCCAACAGATGTCGTCTCAAGCGACAGTTTTGGCAGGTTTAGTTGTGGATTTACGCTCTCTGGTAGAGGGCGAATCCAAGGCAGCATAAAGAATACTGGTTTATCCCAGTAAAGTACGATAGACAGGGGACACTTAAAAAACCGACTAACGCAAACCGTTGGAGGATTTATGATGTCCCCGAGTCATGCCCAGCAAATGGATTACCTGTTGATTGCCATCGGCGTTCTTTTAGCCGTTATCCTGGCAGTTATCTTTATTGGTGTTTATAAAAAACGTCACAGAAAATTAAGCCCGCGCGAAGTCTATCCTGAAACACAACGTGAAGTTGTTGAAGAGATTAAAGTCACGCCGCCGCCACAAGCCGTAGAGCTTAAAAAGGAAGCGGCTGATTACATCGCTGAACCAGTTCCTGAAAAGGAAGTGGATCTAAAACAAGTATTGAAAAAAACCGAAGAAAATCTTTTCGGTCGCATTCGCAATCTTTTTAAAGACGATACCGGCGCAAAACACTTAGAAGAAATCGAAGAGATTCTTTACACCAGCGATCTTGGTCCAACGACCGTGCAAAGATTGATGGGCGCTTTAGAAGACAAACTTTCTAAAAAAGAACGCGGCGATTACGACACTGTTCGTGAAGCTTTGAAAGAAGAAATTAAACACATCTTCTCTGGGTCCCATAACACAGGCCCTGACACTGGTATTTTATCAAAAATCCAATTTGCATCTGAAGCACCCACAGTATTGATGATCGTGGGAGTGAATGGTGCAGGCAAAACAACTTCGATTGGCAAAATCGCTTCACAACTAGCTGGCCAAGGCAAAAAAGTTTTAGTTGCAGCAGGAGATACTTTCAGAGCGGCCGCAGGCGGGCAGTTGAAAGTTTGGACTGATCGCGCGCAGGTAGAAATCTTTTCCCCTGAGGGAGTGACAGATCCAAGTGCTGTTGCCTTCGACGCGGTTTCGAAAGCAAAAGCACAGAATTATGATGTCGTAATCGTCGACACCGCAGGACGCTTGCACACCCAAGCAAACCTGATGGAAGAAATTAAAAAAATGAAGCGTGTGATGACGAAGGTTATTCCTGATGCCCCACATGAAACATTGATCGTACTTGATGCAAATTCAGGTCAAAACGCCTTGATGCAGGCAAAAGAATTCCACAACGCTTTGACGTTGACCGGTGCTATTCTAACTAAGATGGATGGGACTGCTAAAGGGGGAGTCGCAGTAGGCTTAGCACAAGAACTGCAAATTCCAATAAAACTTATTGGTGTCGGTGAGCGTATTCAGGATTTAAGAACGTTCTCTTCCCAAGAGTTCGTGAATTCATTGTTTCAATAATTAAGATTTTTAATTTTGCATTAACGAAAAAGCCCGCATTCCGCGGGCTTTTTTACTTTTGATCAGCGATGTTTTGAATCTGATCTGATTTGTAGGTGTGAATTCCTGCCTGAAAATTCAAGATCGCAATCGCCATGGCTTTTGCGATATCTGTCGCCTTAATCGGACGATACTTTTTAAAAGGCCCCACTAAAAGAGGGTTTAAGTAAGGTGAAATCTTTTGCGCAAACTCCTCGCCCTTACGTTCTTCTTTTCGCTTACCTAATATCAAAGACGGCCTGAATATTTCGATCTGCGGAATCGAAAGATCTTTCAGATCCCTTTCCATTTCACCTTTCACGCGGTTATAGAAAAAACTAGATTCCGCATCTGCACCCATAGCAGAAATAACTAAAAACTTTTGCGCCTTCACTTTTTCAGCAATTCGAGCAAAGGCCATCACATAGTCATAGTCGACTTTTCGAAAAGCCTCTTTGCTGCCGGCTTGTTTAATGGTGCTACCCAAGCAACAAACAAAGACAGGAGCCTTTAAAGCTTCTGCATAGTCTTCAAGTTTATCAAAATTTAAAATGATATTGTCGACTAACGATGGAACTTTTCCTAAGGGGCGGCGAGTGACCGCTTTGACCGTATCGATTTCAGCAAGGTGGCTTAAAATAAGAAGGAGCTCGTGTCCCACGAGCCCCGTCGCACCAACCAGACAAACATCAGTTGGATAAATCATCTCATTCACTTTCTGGCGTACTATTAGTTTGGCTGTTGTTCGTTCTTTTCAACTTTCGGTGGATAGTGCACACCGTAAGTGTTCAAGAAAGCAGGAACCGAGTTTCTGAAGTCAGCCATACCACTTACTTTGATCACGCCTTTTGTAAGAGCCGGGTTTGGATGAGCATAGTTAATGAAACGTCCTTCGTCGACAAGGAAATAACCACTGAAGTTTTCTTCGTCGATGTTGTAACGATCACCTGATTTACCACCAGCAGCACGTCTTGTAGTCTTAAGAGCTACTGCATTTGGATATTGGTCCACTTCGTAAACACCCTGTTCGATGTAGTTGTTAGTGCTATAGCGAATTCCTTTAGCCAAAATAGTGTTTAGATCCGCAGTCAAACCACCAGATTGTTGGGCACCGTCAGTTAATAACATGTATTGCCAGTGAAGTGGACGTTCATACGTGTCAGCATAACGTGGAAGTGGCGAAGTTTTCTTTTTGAAAACACCCGTCGTAATTTCTTGCTCACGAGTCGACTCTTTCGCATACACGCGATAGATATCTGTTCCCGGTGGCAACAAGTGACGAAGGTAAGCAATCGCTCTGTTTTCTAAACGTGTGCAACCTGAAGAGCCCGGATTTGAAACCAAGTTAACAAAGAATCCACGAGTCAATTCGATCGCAGCGGGGCCGTCTTTACCCCAGCCCATTGTTCCGTGCATCCATTGATAATTCATACCATTGATTTCATCACCTGGAGTCAACTTGCCCGCGTACCAACCGAAGGCGCCATAAATAGTCGAGCCACTGCCTTTTTCAACTTCAGTGATCCACTTTCTGCCACCCAAAGTTTTTGTGACACTGTCCGTGATTGGAGCTGGAATAGTTTTGATGTCCTGTCCCGCTTTATACCAATGAGGATAGTGTCCTAACCCGTCTTGATAGAACTTCACCCATTCAGAAATTCTTGCATGACCCAACCATGTTTTGAAAGCATGTGGATCTTTTTCGCTGCCTTCTTCTGGGCGACCTACAACCATGTCTGATTCCATCACAAGTCTGTGAGCGCAATCAGGGCTTGTCGTGCAACGCTCGTAGACTCTGGTTTTTTCAGTCGCTACGTTTTGAATAACGAAGTATTTAGAACCTGGAAGAACGACTTCCTTAGTGCTTAAATAGTCTTTAGATACAAACAACTCTAAAGCCGCATCATTACGCACAGTCGACGACTTAAGAATGCGGATTTGAACTAGCGGAGTTGCCTCATTTAATAGATTAAGAATTTCAACTTCATCATTTAAAGCAAGCTTACCAACCACATTTCCTGCGGCAGTAGAGTTACTGCTTCTGACATTTAAAGAGTCAGTGGAAATAAAGTAGCGTTGCCCCACGATAAGTTGGGATTTATCCACGCCCTTTGTAGCCGTCGCTGCGACACTGGAAGTATTTGTCGCAAGTTGCGCCGTTGAAGCTACAGGAGTTGTGGCAATCAACACACTCAATAGACTTGAGCAAATTTTTGCAGATCTAGAAATAGACATGAAACGTCCTCCATAAATGGAATCTATTAAACCTTTGTCATCAGGAACCAAGCTAAAGCAAGAAGCGTGACAGGCTTTATTCCTGCGGTATTTTTTATTGATGCATTTTTAACCGTCAAAATGTTTTTCAACGCTGCCCAAATGCGGCACCAAGGAGGGGAAATGAAAATCGTCGGAATGGGGTTGCTATTGCTATTAGCATTGCTGCCCGGTCTTTCAAATGCGCAAAGTGATCGCTGGGTGATCACTAAGACTGAATGGACGGAACAAGATGAAATTAATTTCGGCGCCTTTATCACCCAAATTGGCCAAGCCGTAGAGCGCAGGGAATGTCTTACTGTTGATGCCTGTCTAAAAAGCCCCGCAAATCCCTATGCTGGAACAGATCCTGAGGACCTAGAACTTTTCGCTGATTGCGCGGACCTTCCTTATTATTTAAGAGCCTATTTTGCTTGGAAAAACGGACTGCCAATGTCCATTCAAGAGGGAGTCAAAGCCCGCGAACCTAACGACAACAAAGACCCTCGTTATACGATGTATGGGAATATTCCTAAAGGCCGCTTTGATATTATTCCGACAAGATTTAAGGCCCCGAATGCCGTGCGCCTATTGAATAACGACATCGTTGATAAAACGTACTCTGCTTCTTTTCGCATGATGGGAAATGAAATTGCAGGGGTCACTTACACGGATTTCTATCCAGTGAAACTGCACCGTGATGCTATCAGACCGGGAACCGTCATCTATGATCCCAACGGCCACGTCGCCATCATTCATAGAATTACCGATGATGGACATATCTACTACATCGATTCCCATCCAGATAACACGATCACTTCAGGACTTTACACTCCGAAGTTTGTCAGAAGCTTTCCGTTTCAAGGAGCTGGCTTTAAAAATTTTAGACCCTTAGCTTTAGTAGGAGCTTCGAAGAATTTTTCAGGGGAATACTTTGGCGGAAAGATCGTAGCTGCCACAAACGCGCAACTTCCCCATTTTAGTTTAGAACAATTTTATGGAAACCAGCCCGATCCTGCCGGTGACTGGAAGAACGGCAAGTTCGTGTTTCAAGGTTCCACTTTAGGTTACTATGAATACTTGCGTTTGATGATGGCTTCAGGGGATTTGCAAATCGATCCGCTGCAAGACATGCGCACGATTCTAGGTGATATCTGCACAAGTCTAAAAGACCGTGTGGTCGCAGTAGATTTCGGACGTCAAAAAGGAATCGACCAAGTTCCCCATCCGATTCGACTGCCAAAAAATATTTATGGCACGGATGGAGAATGGGAAGCCTACGCAACACCAGCCCGCGATGCTCGATTAAAAGTAGCCTATATGGATTTATTGTTCCAAGCCCAACAATCGATTTTGCGTTATCGCGCGAAGGACCCCCAGATCATTTATTCAGGGCCAAACTTAGCCCAGGATCTTTTAAGAATTTATCAAGCGGAAGCAAGAGCCTGCCAGTTTGCTTACACAAATTCAGCGGGGGCCCCTGTGATGTTGGACTTAGAAATGGCCCGCATCAGATTGTTTGATCTTAGCTTTGACCCTTATCATTGCGTGGAACTTCGCTGGGGAGCCAACAGCGCGCAAGAGCTCAGCAGCTGCCTTGATGATCAGAACAAACGCGACTGGTACGCCAAAGAAAAGTGGCTTCGTTACCAATGGGAGCGGCGCTATGACGCTCGCATGGATTTCACATTAGAAGAGCTTGATGGCCCAAAACCAGGGGCAGGATTGTCTCGCCCGCCTGATGTTGATATCATCAGAATGCTGATGTCCCAAAGGGTAAAAAATTAGTTTGTACCACCAAAAAGGGCTGTCTCAAAATGAGACGGCCCTTTTTCATGGTGACATTATTAGGCCCGTGTCTAAAGAATTCACCGCAATAAAGCTCTGCAAAGACCTTTGATGGTGGCATCTTACTTGAAAGTAAGAGTGTTGGATGAGGTCTATCTTATGAATTCTAGCTGGATTAGAAAAACTTTCGGTTTGTGCTTAGGTGTGTGTTTGTTAATTCCAAACATGGCCTTTTCTTTTGGCGAACCTGAAACGATCCGCGAAAAACTCACAGCGCAAACTTTCGTACCTTTGATAAAAGGGTCTAACGATTTCATTTTGCATTCAGACCGTTTAAATTCTTTATATTCTTTACGTGGCTACCAACCAATTTGGGTTGATAGCACTGGCCGCCCGACTAACAAGGTGGTGGATCTTAAGCTTGCACTTATGCAGGCGCCACGCAATGGTTTGTTAGCAGCGGACTACTGGGATGCAACCGTAGAAGCACAATTACAAAAAGTAACTCAAGATCCAAACCACTGGCTGACTTTTGAGTTGGTTTTAAGTGAATCGTTAATTCGTTACGTAAGTCATCTGGCCCATGGCCGCTTTAATCCAAAGGATATCGAAGAAGAAAATAGAATTTTCTTTAAGCAAAAAGCCTTTGATTTGTGGGCTGATTTAAATACCCGTGTCTCTGATGATAAGCCGCTTTCGACGACACTAGACTTCTTTGCGCCGCAAGTGCAACGCTATAAAGATCTTGTAAGCATTTTAGGCTTCCTCACAGAACTTAGAAGAACCCACGGTGAGTGGGATCAATTGGTATCTCCAGGTGTGGCAGTAAAAAAAGGATATAAAGGTGATTTCGTAGGTCAGCTTCGGGATCGCTTTAACTTAATCGGTTATAAAGTAACTGCCGACGGTCCAAATAGAAATCAAGTGGACGATGAACTAGATCAAGTCTTACGCAACTTCCAGAAATTAAATGGTTTAAAAGTGGATGGTATCATCGGCACTCGTTCTGAGGTTTTAAAAAACTTAAACTTCACGCTTTCACAAAGAATTGGCCAAGTTCTAGTGACAATGGAAAAAATCCGTTGGCTTCCACGTAACATGGAAGCTCGCCACATCTTTATTAATCTAGCAGCGGCAGAATTCAGACTTTTTGACAATGGTACGAAGGTTTTTGATTTCAAAGCCATTGCGGGTCAAACATGGCGCCGTACTCCGACAATGAGAAACTCATTGTATGAAGTTGTATTAAATCCACCATGGAATGTTCCAGACAGCATCGCATGGAAAGATAAGCTTCCAGAAATTAAGCGCGACATTAACTATATCTATAAGAACAACCTAGTGGTTTACAACAACGACAACCAACAAGTGAACCCTGAGTCAGTTCCATGGCACAGTCTTTCTCGCGATTATTTCCCGTATCGTTTGGCGCAACGGCCTGGCTATAACAATGCTTTGGGTGTTGTTAAGTTTTCGTTGGATAACGATCAAGCGATCTATTTGCATGATACTAACGACCGACAGTTAGTTCTTGGTGATCAACGTCACCAAAGCTCGGGCTGCGTGCGTTTAGAAAAACCTTTAGAACTAGCTGAATACTTACTTGCTGGTACCGAATGGACAAAAGAAAGAATCCATGTCGAAGTACCCCATGAAAAGGAAACTTCGAGCAGACCTACACGCTATATTAAATTAAGCAAGCAGGCGGCGATTCCAACTTACTTAATGTATTTAACTGTAGAAAGAAGCGAAGACGGATTTATCCGCTTCTTTGACGATACTTACGGTCAAGACGTGCAAACGGGTAAAGCTGTGCAAAATAAAAAAGTCGATAACGAGATGTTTTAGGAAGTGACTATGAAACTATTTTTACTAATCTCATCACTCTTTATTTCAAGTCTTGCTTTTGCTGACGGCTTTTTGCAAGTCAACGGCAATGCTGGTCAATACCAGGCATTCAGAAAAGTAAAAGCGGTTCGTTGTATCGAAGGTCAGCGCAACTCTTGCGGTCCGGCAGTGTTTTTTGATTTAAATAAACCTATGCAAGTTCCGGCGGGAAGTTATCTTTTAGGTTATGAAAACTCCATTCACCCAGGGTTCGTGCGCGTGCGTGACGGGCAAACAACCGCGATTAAATTGGAAATCAAGTATGCGCCTACGTCGCTAGCAGGAAAAAAGATCCGCGTGTACCGCGATTTTAGTTCACCAATTGAACAAGAAAAAATCTTAAATACCGTTTACCACATGGGCCGCCACTTCTTCCGTCTGACAAAAGAAAACTTCGGCGATCTTTACTTAACCAGTACTTGGGATCGCGATTTCGTGCAAAGATTTACTTACGAAGTATGTCCACGTTTGAAAAAGATGATCAACGATGGCGCTTTGGTTCCTGAAGTTTCTGTTGATAACTGCAGAATCTGGGAAGAAGCAAATTCGCCACAGGATTTGAGTGAGCTGTTTACTTTTAATTCTGACGGAACATTCAAACAAAAATGGGTTACCTTTCCTGGCTACTCTATGGATATGAGTCACCCACGCTATTTGGTTTCTGTTCCGATGAGACAACAGGATCACGTAGCAGTTTTTAGCGGCTCCTATAAATTCAAAGGCGACACGCCTTGATGAAAAGCGGCCATCTGACTGCGTTGTCGGGGGTTGTCCTCGGCCACACCTCCGCTGCGGAAAACCCCTCCGCCTTGCATATGCCCCCTTTTGATCAAGGCTAGAGATGTGTGTTTTTTTCGATTTGTTTCACAATGAGTTTGCTGGGAATTTTTATTGAATGATTCAGGCAGATTCTTTAGCCTAATATCTCATGCTCTATTCTTGAACTTTTTGGGGTTGTGGGATGCAAAAGTTAGCAACAGCATTATTGATATTTTTGGCTCCGCTGGTTTCATCAGCCGAAGGCATTAAGCCTATTTCTGTGTCCTATGAAAACCTCATGCGTTGCTTCCCAGAACTTCAAGATGAATCCCTCTCTTTCAAAGTGGACCTGAACCGCCTTAAAGAATTGATCGATGAAAAGTTCGTGACCTCTCAGTCACAGCTGCGTCAAAGAAAAGTCCACTATCTGGATGCAGAAAAGCAAGCCATGAATCTGATCTTAAGAACCAAGTTTATGGGTCATAAAAAGATGGATACCGAGCTTTTCTTGCAGCAAGTTGACGCTAAGGGTGTCGTTACAGACATCCGAATGACTGGGAATCAACGCATCAATCCTAAGCAAGACGTGATTAATAACTTCCTTTTGGGTGCGACCATCAAATCAGACGAGTATTCATACAATGACACGAAGCTAAATGGCATTCACTCGACCTATCGCCGGAACTTCAAAGACATTGAAGAGTATGAACTGACCGACAAAGCCAATCGCCGTTCGATTCTGTGCGAAAAGAAACCGGAGCTTGGGACTATCTGCACCTGCTCTAAGAAATAAAATTTTAGTTATTGAATATCGGCCTTTTAGAGTTATACTTTTGACAGTGTTGAATCTAGGTTTTTTCTAGAGTTTTAAAAGGTTTAAGGCAGCTTGAGGTGTGCTAGTGACATCTGATAAAAAAACCTTCAATTTCCTAATTGCGGGTGTCCCTTACAAATTAAAAACTTCCCATGACGATGCGACTGTTCAAGAGCTCGTTGAATTTGTAAACAGCAAGATGAATCACGCTTTGTCGTTAACTAAAAACGGTTCTTTCCAAAACGCCGCTGTACTAACAGCTATGAATTTAGCGGAAGAACTGATCCTTTTAAAAAGAAAGGCCCACCGCGAGCTTGAAAAGCTTGAAGAAAGAGCGGTGCAACTTTCTGTTGATCTAGAAAATTCCAAGAACAACAAGGTTTTGAACAACTAACTTTGTGTGATTTCTTGGAGTGTCCATGTCTGGTTCTTGGAGCTCTAAAAAGGAATGTCGTTCCTTCTTTAAATCTCTTTGCGCTTCACAGTTCGCGCAAGGTCTTGTTCAAAATCAACAGCAGCTCGATCTTCACATCAGGGATTTTTTAAAATCCCAAAGTGGAGTCTGGGGAGCCTATCGAGGTCTTCCCGAAGAGGCCAAGGTTGAAGATGTTAAAAACATCTCTCACCTGAGTTGGGTTTTTCCGCGCATGCGGGAGGGCCATTTGGATTTTTTTGAGGCGCGCGACTTTGCGCTTGGACCTTATGGAGTGTGGGAACCGTCCCAAGACTCTCCTCAAAAAGACATCACCTCTATCGATGGTCTGCTGATCCCCGGATTAGTTTTTAATAAGAACGGCAATCGCCTGGGAAAGGGCAAGGGTTTTTACGATAAGACCTTGGCTTCCTACCAGGGGGTTAAAGTTGGAATTTGTTTTGATTTTCAAGTCAGCGAAGACCGACTGCCCACCGAGGCCCACGATATTGTGATGGATTACATCATAACAGAAACAGGCCTTATTGATTGCAGCAAGCATAGATAGCACCCAGGAGTAAGGATCATGGAATTAGTCATCACCGCACTTATCAGCATCATTGTTGGCGGAGCGATTGTTTTTGTTGTTAAACGTATTCAAGACGAAAACAAAAAGAAATCAGCCCGCGTTGAAGCTGAAAGAATCGTTAACAAAGCAAAATCTGAAGCCGCTAAAATCAAAAAGGATTCAGAAACAAAAGCCAAGGACTTCGAAGTCCGCGCTAGAAAAAATGTCGAAGCTGATATTCATAAGCAAAAATCGACAGTAAAAAACAAAGAATCTCAGCTAGAACGCCGTTTGAAAGAAATTGACGACCAGTTCAAGGCAAAGATGGAAGAAAACGAGCGTTACCTAAATACGCTTAAAGACCGCGAAGAAAAAATCGCTATTTCTGAAAATCGTATTAAAGATCTAGAGAAAAAAGGCGAAGCGCAAATCGGGGAGCTAAAACAAAAGTTAGAGTCAGTAGCCGCAATGACCCAGGACGAAGCTCGCCGCCAACTTTTGAGCGCTCTTGAAGATGAAGCAAAACAAGAGGCCGCTAAAAAGATCGCGCAAATCGAAGAAGAAGCCCACAAAGAATCTGATAAAAAAGCGAAAAGAATTTTGGCAACGGCCCTTTCTCGTTTTGCTTCTGAATACACCTCAGAGCGTACAGTCAGTGTTCTTGCTCTGCCAAATGACGAGATGAAGGGTAAAATCATCGGTCGTGAAGGTCGTAACATTCGTACCCTTGAAGCGCTTTGCGGTGTGGATTTAATCGTGGATGATACTCCGGAAGCAGTGGTTATTTCTGGTTTCGATCCAGTTCGCCGCGAACTGGCTCGTAAGACGATTGAAAAACTAATGGAAGACGGCCGCGTGCATCCGGCACGTATTGAAGAAGTCGTTGAAAAGCAGCGTTCTGAATTGATGAAATCCATCAAAGAAGAAGGCGAACGCCATGTGATGGAACTTGGTATTCCGAACATGCACCCGGAATTGATCAAGATCATCGGTGGTTTGAAATACCGTTCCTACCAAGGTCAAAATGCTTTAAACCAAGCTTTGGAAGTGGCAAACATCGCCGGTCTTCTTGCTGGTGAAGTGGGTGTGAACGTAAAACAAGCCCGCAGAGCAGGTCTATTGCACAACATCGGTAAAGCTATCGATCACACTGCAGAAGGCAGCTACGCTTTTGTTGGTGCTGAGTACGCGAAAAAATATAACGAATCAGAAGACGTATGCCATGCGATCCGTTCCCATGATGAAGAGGAAAAACCTCATTCGATCCTGGCGTGGATTGTTCATGCCGCTTACATTCTTTCTAGCTCTCGTCCGGGCGCTCGTCGTCCACAAATGGATTCATTCATTCACCGTTTGGAAGACCTTGAAAGCATCGGTAACAGCTTTGATGGCGTTCTTAAAACTTTGGCTCTTCAAGCCGGTAAAGATGTTCGCGTTTTAGTTGAAAGCAGCAAAGTGACTGATGACCAAGCTGTGATGTTGTCTCGTGATATCGCTCGTAAAATTGAGCGTGAGATGCCACAAGCTGGTACGATCAAAATCACGGTGGTTCGTGAAACCCGTTCTGTCGAGCATGCTCGCTAATTGTTAAGAAGGTAAGTATGAGTTTTCTAGATCCTCGCGAGCAGTTAGAAAGAATCAAATTCGGCGTTGCAGAGTTTATCAACGACGAAGAGATGCTTAAGAAACTTAAAAAAGGGAAACCTTTGAATATTAAGTTGGGTGCAGATCCAACTCGCCCGGATATTCATATTGGTCACACGGTTGTTATCAATAAACTAAAAACCTTCCAGGATTTGGGCCACAAGGTTCAATTCCTGATTGGGGATTTCACCGCGATGATCGGGGACCCGTCTGGTAAAAACACCACGCGCCCCATGCTAAGCCGCGAACAAATTGAAGAAAACGGTAAAACCTACGCTAAGCAGATTTTTAAAATTCTAGATCCTGAAAAAACAGAGATCGTTTACAACTCATCTTGGATTGGCAAGATGACTCCGCAAGAGTTCATCACAATGTCAGCCCAATACACAGTTGCAAGAATGCTTGAGCGTGAGGACTTCACCAAACGTTATAAATCTGGAACTCCGATTGGTATTCATGAATTCTTATATCCGTTAACTCAAGGCTACGATTCAGTGGCTTTAAAATCGGATGTTGAACTGGGTGGTACAGATCAAAAATTCAACTTGCTTGTCGGTCGTGACATGCAAGGTTCCTATGGTCAGGAAGCACAGTGTATTTTAACGATGCCAATCTTAGAAGGTATCGACGGCGTTAATAAAATGTCGAAGTCTTTAGATAACTATATTTCTGTGATCGATACGCCGAAGGATATGTTCGGTAAGACCATGAGAATTTCTGATGATTTGATGTACCGTTGGTATGAATTACTAACTGACATCAAAGCCAGTGAATTGGCGACGTTAAAAGCTGACGTTGCTAGCGGCAATAAACATCCGCGCACTGTGAAAGTGGATTTGGCTAAATTCTTAATCAAACGTTTCCATTCCCAAGAAGCTGCGATGGCTGCTGAAGAAGAATTTAATCGTATCTTCGTTGATAAGGGTTTACCTGATGAAGTTCCAGACTTTGAAGTTTCTTCTGAAGCACAAGTGGGTTTAGCCCCACTGATGGTAAAAGCGGGGATGGCGGCTTCTAACAGTGAAGCCAGCCGTTTGATTCAAGGTGGTGGTGTGCAAATCGATGGCGAAAAAGTGTCTGATCCAAGATTAAAAATGGATCTTACATCGGGCCAAAGTTTTGTTGTGAAGGCTGGTAAGAAAAAATTCGTAAAGATTGTGGTAAAGTAGTCGTTATGAAAATTAAATTTCTTCCGCAAAATATCGAAGTTGAAGGCTCTCCTGATAAGAGTCTTTTGCAGATTGCGACGGAAAACCATCTTGAAATTCGCTCGATCTGTAAAGGTGTTCCGTCCTGCGCAGAATGCCGCGTACGCATTGCTGCAGGGGAAGCTAACATCTTGCCACCGAATAAAGCGGAATTGAATCTGATTGGGACAAGTCATTTCATCGACAGTCGCAGATTAAGCTGCCAAGTTCGTTGTTTTGGCGACGTCACTGTGGATCTTACAGAGCAAGTTGAAAAAGCTGAAAATCAAACCAAGAAGATCCGCGGTTTCCGCACTAACAAGCAAATCGAATCAAAAGCCGTCAACGACACCATGCTTTTGAATGAAAAAATCGAAGATAAAGACAAGAAGTAAGTCCAAGGTCTAGTGAACTGCTAAGGCTCCTTATCCGATAAGTAATCTTGTATGTCTCATAAGATCACTTTCAGAGAACGGGGCCAGGGGCCGCTATTAGTTCTTCTTCATGGTTATGGAGGAAGTGTTCAGCATTGGGAAAACATTGCCCAATCTCTTTCTTCTTCTTACCGCGTGATCGTTCCAAATTTAAGCCACATCTACATGGGCTCAGACAAATTATTCTTTACTGTACAAATCGAAGCCTTGGCTAAATTCATTCGTGACACTTTTCCTGGTGAAAAGGTTTCTGTCGCAGGTTTAAGTTATGGTGGAGCTTTGTCTTGGGGTTTAGCTTGTCAGCACCCTCATTTGGTTCATAAAACTGTTTTGATTAATCCGATGGTGACAGATCCAGTGAAAAACTTCCTTCCGGTGGAATTGAAATTCTTTTTATCAGTGCCACTGAATTTAAAAAGTGTGTATCTGATGCTGTCAACACCCATGGGGAAAGCATTCTTAAGAAGATCCGCGCAGATTTTCAGAGATGAAAGAAGCGGGGATAGTGCCATCGCGGTAGAAAATCTTAAAGGTCGCAAGCTGCAATTTGTGGCGCACATGATTCAGCATTTTTCGTGGATTTTACGTTCGGAAAATTGGAAGTTCTGGAATCAGAAATTATATAAATATCGTGGTGATTGCCGTTTGATCTTTGATCAGGATGACTTGTTATTTAATCACCAAGCATATTCGAAGTTTGCGGCGCACATTGGTTGTGAAGATGTAATCACGCTTAAAGGTGCGGGGCACTTGGCGATTAAGACTCAGCCGGATGAAATTTCTAAATTTATTTTTGAGTTTTTAGAAACTGATAATTTGAATGAGCGAGTTGGCTAAATCAGGCGAAGCGCCCGACGGGCGCTACATGGGTCAGACGTTAAAGCTAGATCCGCAGCCGCAATGCTTATTAGCATTAGGATTGTTGAATACGAAGCCCTTGCCATTCAATCCGCCAGAGTATTCTAGAGTCATACCTAAAATATAAAGCATGCTTTGAGGATCAACCGCGATTTTTTGACCGTGGGATTCAAACATTTTATCGCCGGTGCGCGATTCAGAATCGAAATTCATTTTGTAAGACAAACCTGAACAGCCGCCTTTTTTCACTTCAACGCGAAGAAATGCGCTGTCGTCTTTACCTTCTTCTTTTTTTAAAGAAGCTAATTTTAAAGCTGCTTCACTTGAAATTTGGATCATAAAGGACTCCGTTTCAAAAATTAACCTGTGCAGTATAGCATAAGGCCCGGGCAATGAGGAGCCTTTAAAAGGCCCCTTTTAAGGCCTTGGTTGTGGGGGCTAAGTAGCTAAAATTAGTGGGAAATAGATCCCTTTAGGATTTCCACAGCGCGCTCTAATTCTTCCTGGGTGGTCCAACGGCCAATGCTTAATCTTAAAGTGCATGGAACCACATCTGGCGCTACACCAATGCCTAAAAGAACATGGCTTAGTGACATTGAACCAGTCCCACAGGCAGAACCCGTGCTAACCCCAAGTTTTTGCAAGCGTGGTAAAAGCTGTTCGCTCTTATGGCCAGGGAAACTGACGTTTAAATTATTCGGCGCTCTTTCCGTAGGATGACCGTTAAGAATAATTCCTGGAATCGCGGCTTTTAGTTTTTCCCAAAAGAAATTTCTAAGCTGCAGTTGGCGCTCGTATTCATGTTCTAAAGTGTTTTTGCAAAGTTCTGCAGCCACACCCATTCCAACAATCGCTGGTACATTCAAAGTTCCAGAGCGAAGTCCTTTTTCTTGGCCGCCGCCATAGATCAGCGGATTGATCAAAACTTTTGGATCTTTACTGCGAATGTAAAGACCACCGATCCCTTTTGGGCCGTAGACTTTATGAGCAGAAAAAGACATCAAATCAATCCCAAGATCTGTTACGTTCATTGGAAGTTTTCCAAAGGCTTGGGTGGCATCGGTATGGAAATAAATTTGATTTTCTTTGGCGATTTTTGCGATCTCAGCAATCGGATTGATCGTGCCGATTTCGTTATTCACCCAAATAAAACTCATCAATTTCGTATGCGGTTTGATGGCTTTTTTTAAAGTTTCAATTTCAACTTGGCCATAGGAATTTACGGGAAGGAAGTCTACTTCCACTCCCAATTTTTCCGCAGCGGCCATGGCCTTCATAATTGAACTGTGTTCAACCGTGCTTGTGATAAAGTGCAAAGGCTCTTGCGGATTTTCTTCGCGCAATTTTGAAATCAAACCAAAAATTGCCCAGTTATTTGATTCCGTAGCGCCAGCTGTGAACGTGATTTCATTTGGTTTTGCGCCGATCAAAGAAGCGACCTGCGTGCGAGCTTTGTTAGTCGCATTTTCAGCTATCCAACCCCAGTGATGGGCGGCACTTGCTGGGTTTCCAAAATGCTCTTTAAAGTAAGGCTCCATAGCATGGAAAACAACAGGGTCTACCGGAGTCGTGGCGTTGTAATCAAGGTAGATACCTTTGTCGATATGCATAGGCTTCTCAAGAGGTCTTTCAGAGCTAATTTCCATAGGCAAAGAGCTAATCCTGCGAAGGCCCTTGCGTCAACTGCAAAAGCTAGGATTTTGATTGGGAGGAATCCAGGAAGGGGTTAGGCTAATTTTTTCTTGTTTTCTTTAGCTTCAAACTCTTGGATTTTGTCGTTTAAAAAGTTCTGAGCGCGGTACTTATCAAGATCCTGCAGTTCATGCTTTAAAATGTGCAATTCCTGAATGCCTTGATTGTCCAAACGCTGCTTTTGAACGTCGTAAAAAATGGCTCCGCGGGGAGTGTATAGGACGTACTTATTATTTCTCGGTAAATGGATGTAAACGTTAAATTCTACGGGTACGCCCGCGGCTAAATCTTTGGTTTTTATTGATGCCATTTCTTCTGCAGCAGATTCGCCATAGGAAGTCCGCACGTCTTGACGAGGGAAAAAGGCCATGGCCACTTCGTTACCATCATGCACCGACTTACGCAGGAACTCAGCACAATCAAGGGCCCAATCTTCAAAAGGCACTTGTTTGATTCGCAACTGCATCGATTCACCTTCGTCAATTTTTTCACCATTATCTTTTAAAAACTTGATCAGCTTTTCATTGATTCTTTGAATAAATGCGCTGTCGATAGCGCGATTGTTTCCTAACGCCGCCACTAGATAACCAGAAAATTTTGGCGATTCAACTACGATGCACGCCACGTTTGTTGAGCTTTCAATTGCTTCTGATTGCGCAAAGGTGCCGGTGATATTGCAGGATTTATCTAAGGCATCTTTGGTGCCTCGTAACATCACGGAATCGCCACCCTTTGTCGCCCGCGGATCTTCTTCAATTTGTTCTGGTCCTGCGCGATGTTTTTTAGCTTTAGGTTTTACCGGAAGCGGAGCCCATCCGGGACCATCACCGCGATTTAAATTATGGATTGAAGAGGTATAGGGTTTATCGTCATCAGGATCGAAGTTGCGCGAATGCAAAGCACTGCCACCCATTCCCCTTGGCATATGCTCTGAATCGCTGTTAGTAGAATTTCCAAATCGTCCCGGCATGCCCGGAGGCATACCTGTGCCCGGTTGCATTCCGTTGAAGCCATTTCCAGCAGCCATTCCTTGAGGTTGATTGCCATTAAACCCGGGTCCGGTTAAAGGAGCTCCGCCTGCAAACTGTGGATTGCCTTGTTGAGCTCCTGGAATCATTCCTTGAGGACCGTTAACGTTGTTGTTAGATGAGCCGGGGACCATGCCCTGTGGTCCGTTTGCATTTTGTTGAGGTGAACCTGGCACCATGCCTTGAGGAGAATTTTGCGAGCCCGTGCTATTCACAAAAGATGCACCGTCTTCGCCACCAAGCATTTGCGCTAACAAACTTTGCGCATTCTGAGAATTAAACTGTTGATCAGCGCCACCGCGAATTGCGATAACACCTTCTTCTTCGTTTTGTTTTAACCCAGCACGCGCCATCATTTGCGCAGGATCTTTGGTTTGTAAGTCTTTATAGTATTTGTTAACAGTTCTTTCTACTGCAGGACCTGTCACTGGTGGATACAAAAGATATTCAGTGGCAGCATTGCTCAGCATATTGTACGAGGCCGTTGAAGACTCTTCAGCAAACGCGATCACGCACACGGGGAAAGCAGCCGTTAAAATTTTTGGAAGGTTGCGAACTTTTTTGTTCGGATGATCAACGCTGACCATGACGAACTTAGGTTGTTGTTGAACTAAATGAATCAGCGCTTCTTTAAGATTGGTCGTGGACTTTACTTTCCATTCACGATTGCGAAGAAAACTTTCGACAGTCGCAAGACTATTCGCGGAGCCTTTTATGATTAACAGAGTCTTGTTCGCGTTGTCCTGCTTCATAATATTCCCATGCAAAGAAATTTTGATTCCTCACATTTCTTAACGGCCTAATTAGGTTCGCTAATTAACATAAACCTGAGAAATTCCCTAGTATTGCCAAATAGTAAGCGCTCCCTAGACCTTGTGTTAGGTGTCTTGCGAACATGTGTTCGTAAGGTCGACCTCACTTGTTGGAAAGCCGTCAAACACCTACAATAGTTCAATGAAGAAAAAAGCCTTACACAGTCCATCTTATTTCGTTCCTTCTGGTGAAAATCCTGAGCGCATGTTTGCGTGGAAAAAATACGACTGCGAGATTCGCAATCGTAAAGGGGAAGTGTTTTTCTCAATGAAAAATGTAGAAGCACCAGCTCATTGGTCACAGCTTGCAGTGGATATCGCTGCCAGCAAATATTTTCGAAAATTAGGTGTACCAAAAACAGGACATGAAAAATCTGTGCGTCAGTTGACTGAAAGAGTTGTGAAGGCAGTAACCGCGTCGGCGTTATCCCAAGGTGGCTACTTCGCAAATAAAAAAGACGCCGAAATTTTCGCAAAAGAGTTGAAGTACATACTTCTTTCGCAAAGAGGCGCCTTCAATTCACCGGTGTGGTTTAATGCGGGCCTGTGGGAGTCTTATAAAATCAAATCGCCAAGTGAACATTTCGCGTGGGATGAAAAGAAGAAAACGATCATTGCGACCCAGAACGCCTATGAGCGCCCGCAGTGTTCAGCCTGCTTTATTCAAAGTGCGGATGATTCCATCGAAGGGATTTTCGAGTTAGCAAAAACCGAAGCAAAACTTTTTAAATACGGTTCTGGAACTGGCAGCAACTTTTCAAAAATCCGAAGTCGTTTTGAAATGACGGGTGCGGGCGGAATGAGTTCTGGTTTGATTTCCTTTTTAGAAGTTTTAGATAAAGGTGCTGGCGCGATTAAATCGGGCGGTACCACACGCCGGGCTGCTAAAATGGTGGTCGTTGATATCGATCATCCTGAAGTTTTAGATTTCATTGATTGGAAAATGCGCGAAGAACAAAAAGCCCACATGCTAATTGCAGCGGGTTTAAGTTCCGAGTTTGAAGGTGAAGCTTATCGGACTGTTTCTGGTCAAAACTCAAATAACTCAGTTCGAGTGACTGATGCCTTTATGAAAGCCGTGGATGCTCGCAAGGACTGGAAACTGATTGCAAGGGCTTCGCGCAAAACGATTCGAACCATTCCCGCAGCAGAAGTGTGGAAAAAAATCACTCACTCGGCTTGGGTGTGCGCCGATCCGGGAGTGCAATTTCATTCGACGATTAATAAATGGCATACTTGCCCGAACACCGATCAGATCAATTCAAGCAACCCGTGTTCTGAATATATGTTTCTAGATGATTCTGCGTGCAATCTGTCTTCAATCAATCTTGTGAAGTTCTTAAATGAAGATGGCAGTTACGATTTTGAATCTTTCATTCATACAGCAAGAACTCTGTTTGTTGCTCAGGAAGTTTTAGTTGATTACGCAAGTTATCCAACTGAAGAGATTGCACGGAACTCCCATGACTATCGCCCCCTAGGTTTGGGGTTTGCGAATCTTGGCAGCTTATTAATGCGAAAAGGTATTGCCTATGATAGCGATGAAGGCAGAGCATGGGCTGGAGCTTTATCAGCACTTTTATCTGGTGTTGCCTACCTAACCAGTGCTGAAATGGCGCGAGCAAAGGGTTCCTTTGCAGGATTTAAAAAAAATCGTGCTCCGATGTTAAAAGTAATGAAAATGCATGCCCAAGCCGTCGGAAAAATCGACTGGAGCCTTTTACCAGAGGGCTTAGAAAAAGCGGCGAAGAACTTGTGGAAAGGGGTCGTTTATAACGGCGGCCAACATGGGTTTAGAAATGCTCAAGCCACAGTGATCGCTCCAACAGGGACCATTGGCCTATTGATGGACTGTGATACCACGGGCATTGAGCCTGATTTTTCCCTCGTGAAATTCAAAAAGCTTTCAGGTGGTGGGGAAATACAAATTGTTAATAACGCAGTTTCTGAGGCTTTACGGACCTTGAATTATTCGCCTCAAGAAATCACTGCGATCACGAAGTATATTGAAGAGCACAATACGTTGATGGGTTGTGAGCAGATCCGTAACGAAGACCTGCCTGTGTTTGATTGTGCCACTGGAGTCATTGGCCAAAGGGTGTTATCAGCGGAAAGCCACGTGAAAATGATGGCAGCAGTGCAACCGTTTATTAGCGGAGCAATTTCTAAGACGGTGAATCTGCCTAATACAGCGACAGAAGAGGAAATCGGTAACATCTATTTTCTTGCCTGGAAGCTAGGGGTGAAGGCGGTTGCGGTGTACCGCGACGGCAGCAAGCAAAGCCAACCCTTAAACATGCGCAAGACGACTAAGCCCCAAGAGGGTTTTGTACCTAACTTTACGATGAAATGCCCAGAATGTGGCAGCGACACGGTGCTAACAAGCGGCTGTTATCGTTGTCCAAACTGCGGAACCACTGTAGGTTGTGCTTAACTCGTCCGGTCGGAAGGCTTCGTAGCTGGCTTAGAGTATCTGCCACTGCGAGCGCACGCCTTCCGGGCTCAGTTGCCGCCGCAGCAAAGCTGCGGTTCGCGCCATCCAGGCGCCGGCAAAGGCGCTCTTCGTGCCAGACACTCTAAGCCAGCTACGAAGCCTTCCGAGGACTAGTTAGCGAACTACTGTGGGTTTGGACGAACGACGGCGTGGTTTTTGGGTCGACTTCGTCGACGCTCTAGGAAATTGGTTTTTTAGATTTTTATTTTCTTTTAAGGGAATTTAGATATGAGCAAAAAAGATATTTTTGGTGATGATATTGAAGAATCAAAGAGCTTTGAGAGTTTTGAGCAGATGTTTGCTCAATCTGAAAAGGGCTTAGATCGTAAACTTCGTGTTGGTGATGAAGTTCGTGGAGAGATTCTTTCTATTGGTCGTGAAGAGGCGTTCATTTCTACGGGTACTCCGGTGGATGGGATGCTTTTTACTCGTGATCTTTTGGATGAGAATAAAGAAGTTAAATACAAAGTTGGTGATGTTATTGATTGCGTGGTTACGGCCCTTAAAGGTGGCGAGATTCGTCTTGCTAAAAAAGGTGCTAAGGGTGCTACCACTGATAACTTGGAAGATGCATTTGATATGGAACTTCCTGTTGAAGGTCGTGTGACAGAGACTTGCAACGGTGGATTCCGTGTTTCTGTTCAAGGTAAAACGGCTTTTTGTCCTATCAGCCAGATTGATATGAAATTTACCACTGATGCTAACGAATATGTGGGTAAGAAATTTGATTTCTTGATCACTCAGTACGACAAACGCAATATCGTTGTTTCTCGTCGTCGTTTGCTTGAATTGCAACGTGCGGAAAATGAAGGTGCTTTCATGCAGAAGCATGAACCAGGTGCTTTGCTTGAAGGTAAAATCGTGCGTGTTGAAAAGTTCGGTGCCTTTGTTGAGTTAGAGCCAGGTATCGAAGGCCTTGTTCACGTGTCTGAGCTTTCCTGGTCGCGTGTGCATGATGCCCATGAAGTGGTTTCTATCGGTAACGCTGTGACCGTGAAGCTACTTAAAATTGAAGAACTTGATGGTAAGCTTAAGATTTCACTTTCTTTAAAACAGGCTGATGGAGCTGGCAATCCTTGGATGACAGTTCCTGAAAAATTCCCAGTGGGAACTATCGTAAAAGGCAAAGTTGAAAAGAAAGAAGTTTACGGTCTTTTCGTCAATCTGGCGCCTGGTATTACGGGTCTACTTCCAAAGTCAAAATGGAGAGACTCTGTGGATGCTGCCCAGTATGAAAATAAAAAACGTGGCGACGAAGTGACCGTACAAGTGGATCAAATTCTTTTTGAAGAAAAGAAGATTTCCTTGGGTCTTCCAGGCGAAGTGGAAGATCAAAGCTGGAAAGCTCACACTTCAAAAGCAGGTAGTTTTGGGTCTTTAGGGGATGCGTTTAAGAACCTAAATATCAAACCAAAGTAGCTGGTCTACTCTACACTCCGACGTTGTCGGAGTAAGGCTCACTTAAGAATTAAATTTATTAAGAGGCAGCAAGGACGCTGTCTCTTTTTTTATTTGGCGTCCTTTGATTTTGCCTCTGCAATGCTTTGCCCTGGTCACCTAATCATAAAAATTGTTTAGGGGTTCTTCCCATCCTTTATTTTTCCCTCCAGGTTCCGAACAATTACCAGAGTCCACGTGTATTTGCTTGAACGTCTTGGAAAGTGGGGCAGCCGTGAATAGTCAAAAAAACTATATAGAAGGGAAGATTTTAGAGTTAGCCACTTCAAAATGGCTTTTTCAAAACCTAAAGTTTGCTGGGGAAAGGATCTCTCCAGATCAACGCAAGTATTTAGATTTTACCCTGATGCAGGTTTTTGTAGAGAGCAACTCGATATCAGTTCTGGGAGCTTTCTATAAGAATCAAATTTTTCAAGGCGAATATCAAAGCGCTCACGAGGCGGCCGCTTTGGTGTTCGACCATCTTCGCTACGTTGATACCAACTATCAACGTCTGCAAATGGCACCAGAAGACTACGTGAAAAAATCCTTTTTCAAAAAAGTCTTCGAGCGCCTGGCGAAATAATCCTAAACAATGTTTTTAAGCCAGAAGATCAACGCCATCTCTGCAAAATATTGATGGCGGCGATCTTTCATATTCGCCGTTTTATAAGGTGTGGTGATGATGTCTTTGATGATCTTTCCTTTGTGTTGAAAAATCACTTCGCAATGATGCTCATCGCGAGTTCTAATTTCCAGATTTAACTCTGCACTTAAGGCAGTGTTTCTAGTTTTAGAAATGCTCCACGTTTTATTAGTCATGAAATCGCGTAAGACCGGCATCAGTCGGTTTACTAAAAACTGACCCGTCACTTCATCGACTAAATTTAAACTTTTAATTGGCTTTAGGTGAACTGCTAAAAGTTCTGCGATATCGGCGCCATCGCGGGTGATGCAGCAATAGTTTAAGGCTTCAGTAAGTTTTTGAATCGCAGGCAATAATTCCTGCTCTTGGGATTTATAGTAGGAAAATTTCACTTCCACGTACGGCAGGTGCACGCGATAGCCTATTTCGCCAGGAACATCTTTTAAAATTTCTTCCACCATAATAGCGATGTCAGATTCACCAACCCCCAGGGTATCCCAGGTACGCGTGATGTATGGATCAAGGTGCTTGGTGTTTTCAATAAGCCAGTCGTGAATGTTCGCATCCCACACGGCTTCAATCTCTCGCGGCGGGCCGGGCAACACGAATAATTTTTTACCATGACCATCAGCGAAGAAGGCATTGGCGGTCCCCTGGCTATTAACTAGAACTTTGGATCCTTTTGGAAAATAGCACTGCTGCTTTTGGATTTCTTTAACGGTGTAGCCGCGGGAAGTAAGACGGTCAGTCACATGTTTCCAAGACATTTCATCAAATTCCAAAGGCACACCCAACCATTCAGTGACGATGTCTCTAGTGAAATCGTCAGAGGTGGGCCCAAGGCCGCCAGTTAAAAAAAGCACGTCACTGTGGGAAGCGCAAAAATCAATTCCTTCGCGCATCAGTTTTTTTTCATCAGGCACCACAAGATGGGTGGATGTGGTCAGCCCCAGTTTTTTAAGTTTTTTAGAGATCCAAGAAGCGTTTTTGTTAACGATTTGACCATCAACTAATTCAGTACCAATTCCAAGAACAGAGGCTTTCATTTCCGAATTTTCTCCAATAGTTCTTGAACCGTAGACTAGGGCGTTCCAATTGCGCTATGCGCGTCGCATTATAGGGCTCAAAACCTTGCCCGAGAGTCAGACTCTCAATAGATTCACCCATTCTGATACCTGCGTAATTAAAGGAGACTCTACCCATGTCTTTCAACTGGAAAGAATTTGATCTTTACAACCCAACACCTGAACACGCCATGCTTCGTGAAACGGTGAAATCTTTCACTGAATCTGAAATCGAACCACAAGCGCACGAATATGACCGTTCAGAAAAATTCAATCTTCAGCTTTTCAAAAAAGTCGGGGAGTTGGGGCTTCTAGGTATCACAGTTCCAGAACAATTCGGCGGAGCTGGAATGGATGCGACAGCAGCAGCCATCGTTCATGAAGAGATGTCAGCTTCTGATCCTGGTTTTGCTTTGGCTTACCTTGCGCACTCTATGCTTTGCGTGAACAACATCGCAGTTAACGGCAGTGATGAACAACGTCACCGTATCTTGCCGAAACTTTGCTCTGGCGAATGGGTTGGTTCAATGGCGATGTCTGAGCCTGCTATCGGAACAGACGTTCTGGGCATGCAAACTAAAGCTGTAAAAAAAGGCGACGAGTACATCATCAACGGTCGCAAAATGTGGATCACAAACGGCACTATTGATGAAAACAACACTCCTTGTGACCTGGTTCTAGTTTACGCTAAAACGGGCGAAAAAAACGGCCGTACTCAGGTTTCTACTTTCCTAGTTGAAAAAGAACACAAAGGTTTCGAAGTTGGTCAAAAGATCAAAGACAAATTAGGAATGCGCGGTTCAAACACAGCTGAGCTTGTGTTCCAAGATTGCCACGTTCCTGCGTCTGCTTTAGTAGGCCAAGAGGGTGATTCTATGTTGCACATGATGCGCAACCTTGAAATCGAGCGCCTAACTTTGGCAGCTATGAGCTTAGGTATTGCTCGTCGTTCAATTGAAATAATGAATAAGTACGCTGTAGACCGTGAAGCTTTCGGTAAATCTTTAAACCACTTCGGTCAAATTCAACGCTACATCGCTGATAGCTATGCTGAATACAAAGCTGCACGTGCTTACGTTTACGAAACAGCTCGCCGCATGGATCTTAATCATGAAGGCAATCGTTTGGATTCAGATGGCGTTAAACTTGTTGCTACAACAATGGGTAAAAACGTTGCTGACCGCGCAATCCAAGTATTGGGTGGTTACGGTTATGTTGGTGAATACACGGTTGAAAGACTTTGGAGAGATGCAAAGCTTCTTGAAATCGGTGGCGGTACTATTGAAGCCCACCAAAAGAATATCACTCGCGACTTAGCTCGCAGTCCTGAAGCTTTATACAAGTAAGAGGTTCTATGTTCCCCCATGGTCCCGAGTTAGACATCAACGCCAATTTAAAAGTTCACTATAAATTGGTTCTAGAAAAAATCGGGCCTTTGTTAACTGAGGAACGCCGTAAAAAAATCGAACGAGTCGTGTCGTTACGCAACTTCGACACGGCCGTGGTTCTTGAAAGCATTTATGATCGTGGCAATGTGTCTGCGGTGATGAGAAGTGCCGAGGGCCTAGGTTTTGGCAATTTTCATGTCATTGAAACCCAAGAAAAGTTTAAAGAATCAGCCCGAGTTACTCAAGGTGCTGACAAATGGGTGGAAGTAAAAAAGTGGAAAGCCACCACCGACTGCGTGAAGGCCTTAAAAGCCCAAGGTTATAAAATTTGTGTGACTCACTTGGATGAAAAGTCCAAACCTCTTCATGAAATCGATTTCACTGGCAAAGTGGCATTGGTTTTAGGAAATGAAAAGGATGGCGTTTCAAAAGAAATGATCGAAGCTGCTGATGAACGTATCATCATTCCAATGACGGGCTTTGTGCAAAGTTTTAACATTTCCGTGGCAGGTGCCTTAAGCCTTTACCACATCTCCCAAGACCGCCTTAAAAAGCTAGGAACAAATGCTTCTTTGACAGAAGAAGAGCAGGGGATCTTGCAGGCTCATTACTTTATGAGAACCCAAGATTCAGCCGTTCAGTACCTAGAAGAGCTCTTTAGTCGCGGTTCCCTGAAAGCCTAATCCTGGTTGTTTATAGTCTTAAATTCCTCTAGGCTCTTATTAAGGAGCCTACGATGAAAAAGACAGCCTTGCTTTTACCTCTATTCGTTATCGTTGGATGTACCGGAAAACCTGTTTCGCCTTATAAGGAAGAAAGGAAGGTTTCTCCTTCCTCATCTTTTTTTATGACGAAGCCCCAACCGACTTCGCCTGTGGAACTGGTTTTTGATGATAAGTACGCTGGTCCAAAACCCGTTAACTTCCGTCAGAATAAAGACCTTAAGATGTCAGGCAGTGCGACTTTAAATCCTCGTTCGTTTAAAGAGATCGCTAAAACACCGAAAAAGATGAAAACCCCTTTGTACGTGTTCGATCTTCGTCAAGAATCCCACGGTTTGATCAATGATAAGCCAGTGACTTGGGCTGCGGATCGCGATTGGGCCATAGCTGATCTAAACCATGACGAATCTGTGCGTAGGGAAAGACGTCTGTTGGGTGATCTGGGAGTTGGTGAAACTATAGCTAGTGAAAAAATCAAAAGTATTGAAACCGAAGAAAGCATGGTTCGCAGTGCGGGTCATCAGTATGTAAGACTGATTGTCACTGACCACGTTCGTCCGGTGGATGCAGAAGTCGATCGTTTTATTGATGAACTTAATGCGCTTCCTGATAATGCATGGATTCATTTTCACTGCAGGGCAGGTAAGGGTCGCACCACAACCTTCATGATCATGTACGACATGCTGATCAATGCAAAACACTTAAGTTTTGAGGAAATCGTCGAACGTAATAAAAAGCTAAGCAATGATTTTGATGTGCTTGCTGTCGGTGATCCTAAAGAATGGAAGTATCCATTCGCTGTGGAACGTGCGGAGTTTATCAGAAATTTCTATGAATACGCCAAGGCCCATCCCCGCGGGGAAGGAATGCTTTGGTCGCAATGGGTGGTGGTTAAATGAAATGGTTAAGTATTATCGTTTTATCGTTGGTTCTTGCATCTTGTGCGCACAAGGAAAAGTCTGAAGTTCTTGGCATTGGGACGAAGGCGCCAGCTAAGAAGTCAGAACAGTCTGTTGCTGCGCCAGCCGCGCCAAAGCAAATTGAAGTGGACGCGAATGATCAAAAGGCGTTGGATAAGATGACTAAAGCTGTTGAAAAATACGTGATTAAAAAAGACATCAAACAATTTAATAAACTTTGTAAGGACAAACGCTTTGATTGCTTTGTGAATGAAAAACCATTCCCGAAAAACAAAAAAGCCATTGCGCGTTCGGTGCCGCCATTTGCTAGCGGCAGTAAGATGGGCTTGCACGGTGAAGAACGCGTGCAAGTTCGCTATGACTTTTACCCTTAGCTTTTTCTTAAGATAATTGATTTCATCAAGGGCTCCTGATCTGGGAGCTCAAAGTCCAAGCCTTGTGACGGCGCTGGCAGAATCGTAAACGAGAATTCTTTTTTAAGTTTCGCTAGTCTTAAATGCAAATCTCCAGAATTCCATTTTTCATAGTTCGTACAGAAAAGTAGAAGCCCATTTTTTTCTAGGCAGTACAAACAATTGATAAGAAGCTCATCGAAGTTTTTGCTGATGGAAAAAACACCGCTTTTAGAGCGACCAAAGGAAGGCGGATCACAAACAATCAAGCCAAATTTTCTTTTGCGGCGGATAGTGCCTTTTAAGAACAACAAACAGTCATTCACCCAGAATTCATACTTATCATCTTCAGGATCAAGACCGTTGATTTGAAAATTGTTCTTGCTCCAGTCAATAAAGTTTTGTGAAACATCGACAGTGCATACTTCAGCCGCGCCGCTTAAAGCTGAAACGACGCTAAAGCCGCTGGTATAAGAAAATAAATTTAGAACTCTGCGGTCCTGGGCATGGTTAGCCACCCACAGGCGGTTTTCACGTTGATCTAAGAACAAACCCGGAGACAAACCTGTGTCACAGCGCAAATCATAACTCACACCATTTTCTTTAGCTGTCCAGCGTGGGTGGGTGTTGCCGATATTCCAAAGAATTTCTGCGTTCGGATCATCTCCACGATTTAGCATCTTACGAATGAATATTTTTTTATGACAACGCTTTGCTAATTTTTCAAAGCGCAGAAGATCTTGAACCGTCGGGTCGGATTCTTTGTACCAATAGACCCAAAGATATTCGCCGTATTGATCAATTCTGTAAGTATCTAATTCACGGTGGCTGACGCGCAAAGATTCATCGCGAAGCTCACTGCATTTAAAAAGTCTTTCACGGCGTTGCATTGCTTCCGCAATAACCAAGTCTTCACCAGAACCATAATCTTCCTGGGCCCACACTGGCATAGTGGTTTCGAAAAATACTTTTTCGCCTTTTAATTCAAAGCCTAAAGAAAGTGAATGCAGGCACAGTCGAAAAAAAGGACTGCCGCCATGTTCTTCGTCGCCTAAGATTGCAATGCCGTTAGCTTCTGCATGCAAACGGATTTGATGGGGCTTGCCAGAGTGCGGAACTGCTTCCCAAAGTTCATTGTCGCCAACGGTCTTTAGCCAACGAAATGAAGTCTTAGAGTTAGCCTCTTGGGATTTAGTGCTGACAAAGGCATTTTTTTCTTTGCTGATATGGGACTCATAGGAAAAATCTTTTTGCGATTTTTTCTTATCAGTCAGGAACAGGTACTTCTTAGCGACTTTGTGTTGTTCAAAGGCTTGGGTTAACTCTGCCGCAATTTCAGAACTTGTTGGGAATACTAAAGCACCCGAAGTCGCTTTATCCAAACGATGCACGGGATAAAGCTTGCGATCCAATTCCTCTTCATACACTTCAACGCAACCTCTTTTCCCATGCTCTGGGGAGTGGGTATTTAGGCCCGCGATCTTGTCAATAAAGATGCAGCCCGCTAGCTCGGTGTATTGAAGCTTAATCTTCCGTGTCATCCGACGAGTATATTCCGGTTTTCATTGAGGGTCACCGAGAGATTCGCTAGAAATGACAAGTAGTCCTGTTAGGAGGTACTTGTGAAAAAAATCGTACTGCTGTTCTTGGTTCTTGCTCCGTTCATGGTGGGTTGTGGAATTCAATCTTTGCCACAAAATAAAAATGCCACTGAAGCAGCATTGGCCGAAGTGAACAACCAATACAAACGTCGGGCTGATTTGATTCCGAATCTTGTGAATGTAGTTAAAGGTTACGCAAAACACGAAGAGTCTACTTTGACTGCGGTGATCGAAGCCCGTGCTAAAGCAACTTCAATGCAAATTGATCCATCTAAAGTAACACCAGAGCAATTGGCAAAATTCCAACAAGCTCAATCAGGTGTTTCACAAGCATTGGGTCGTTTGATGGTTGTTGCTGAACAATATCCAAACTTAAAGGCCGATCAAAATTTCCGCGACTTGCAAGCGCAACTTGAAGGCACAGAAAATCGCATTACGATTGCTCGTCAAAGATACATTGAGTCGATTAACAACTTTAATAATCTTGTGACTGTTCCGCCGACAAGCTGGACAAACTCATTAGTTTATCATTTCGAAAAAATGCCTCAGTGGGATATGACAGCCGAAGAAAAAGCAACAGCTGAAAAACCACCAGAAGTGAAATTCTAAGAATGCGCAATATAGCTCTTTCGCTTTTCATTTTAATCTTGGGCTTTGGGTTCATTTCTGAAGCCAAGTTTGAAGTGCCGGCCTTGTCGGGTCCGGTGATTGATGAAGTGGGATTAATGTCGCGCGATGATCGCCAGGAACTGATGCAGCTTCTTTATGATTTCAATCGCCGAGGAAAAGCTCAGGTTCAGGTTTTTATTGTTAAAGACCTGCAAGGGCTTCCGATTGAACAAGCTTCGATTGAAATCACGGATCAATGGAAATTAGGGGATGAAAAAAAGGACAACGGTGTTCTATTTCTTATCGCGCCTAATGATCGTTCGATGCGCATTGAAGTCGGCCAAGGTTTAGAAGGAGCTATTCCTGACATTTACGCCAAACGTATTATCAGTGATCAAGTCATTCCTCTGTTTCGTTCAAAAAGATACTCTGCCGGCGTTGTTCTTGGCGTTCATGAAATCTTAAGACTTGCTGACAAAGAGTTTGCTGATGAAAAACAACTGACTAGTGAAGCTCCAGCTTCAAATGGTGGTGGGGATCTGCCGATTGGTTTAATCATCGGTATCTTAATCATCATTTCTGTTCTTGGTCGCTTTGGCGGTGGAGGCCGCAGAGGTTTCCGCGGCGGTTACGGGGGCTTTGGTGGATTCGGTGGAGGCGGCGGCTTCGGCGGTGGCGGGGGCGGTTGGTCTGGCGGCGGTGGCGGCTTTTCAGGCGGCGGCGCTTCCGGTAATTGGTAAACACGGCGGGCGAATGAAAAGGGCCCATCTGACTGCGTTGTGCGGTTCTGTCTTGCTCTCCGACGTACCCTACGGGTACGCCTCCGTGGCAGACAGAATCCTCCGCCTTGCATATGGACCCTTTTGATTCGCCTGGTTTTTGAGTAGGAATGTCTTCGAACTGGAGAAGCAAGATGACGTGGATTAATAAGTATCTCACTAATGACGAGATGAAAAAAATTGAAGAGACAATTTCTCGTGTGGAAGAGGAAACTTCTGGGGAGATTGTTCCTGTCATCGTGAAACGCTCATCTGCTATCGGCCATGTCCCTTTGGTCTTAACTTTGATTCTAACGTTAGTATTTGTACTGGCTGAGATTCCCTATAGTGACTGGCTGTGGGTCACTCCTTGGGTTTGGATGTGGTTTCCTGTACTTATAGTTATCTATGGGGTTTCCTTTTTCTTAGCGAAGCTTCACTGGTTTCAGAAAGTTTTTGTTTCTGAGGCCGATGAGATTGCGCAAGTCCATCAGCGGGCGCAGTTGGAATTTTATTCCAATAAAATTCATCGTACTGAAGCGGGGACTGGGGTGTTGATTTTTGTTTCGGTCATGGAAAAGAAGGCTGTGATTTTAGCTGATGAAGCTATTTCTGGTAAGCTTCCGCCGGACACTTGGAATAATCTATTGAAGGATTTAAGAGCCAGTTTGCACGATGGTCACTGGCACGCAGCCTTCACCAAAGCTATTGAAACATGCGGGCAACACCTTAAGACGCACTTTCCCATCGCAGAAACTCGCAAAAATCAGCTAAAGAATCACCTGGTTGTGAAGGAATAGGGCAGAGCTTCTTGCTTTTCCCTTTCCTTCCAGGATAGTGTTATTACTCATTGGATAGAACGCTTGGCTCATAGCCAAGCGGCCTATCCATTTGCAGTCGTAGTTCAATGGATAGAGCACTTGGCTTCGAACCAAGGGGTTGCAGGTTCGAGTCCTGCCGACTGCACCACTCTTTTCTTTCTTCGTTTCTTTTAATTCTGTTTATGTGGACTCTTGCTCCGGCAGGACGCCGGCACAACTGCCAACAGCACCATTTTTTGTATTTCTATCAAATATTAAATTCGATTCGTTCCGCACGGGCATCTTATCTAAACTAGCTATGTTATGGCGGAGAGCCCCTTATGATTAACGAGTCCAAGAGCGTTCTGACAGTCGGAGATATTGAAGTTTCTAAGTGGCTTAATGCTGCCGAGGGTTTTGAATTACCTTCAAATAAAGTTGTCGCTATCCATGCTTTTCAGATGCTGTGTCCTGGGTGTGTGATGCATGGGATTCCCCAGGCGCAAAAGCTTCACGCTAGTTTTAGTGAAGAGCATGTTGCGGTGATAGGGCTTCATACGGTTTTTGAACATCACGATGCAATGACTGAAGTTGCGCTTAAAGCTTTTTTGTATGAGTTCCGTGTTGGATTTCCTGTTGGCATTGATGTGCCACTGGGAGATGGCATTCCTAAAACGATGCAGAGGTTTCAAATGCAGGGGACGCCAAGTTGGCTTATCTTTGATCGTAAAGGAAATCTTCAAATTCATGTGTTTGGGCAGCTTGAAGACATTACTTTGGGTGCTGAAGTTGCGCGGCTTGCGCTTGAAGGAATGCCTTCAGATATACCCCTTCACAAAAAGTTACGATAGGTGATCTCTGCCTGCTGTTGACGAAAAAAACTAACGTGTTAGGCTTCACGAAATGAAATCCAAAGCTCTTCTGCTTATTCTTACTTTCATTGGTTTTATTAGTCTTGGTCTTCCGGATGCGGTGAATGGGATTGTTTGGCCGTCTGTGACTGGTACTTTTGGTATTCCGGTAAGTCACTTGGGTTTTGTGCTTTTGTTTTTCTCAGTGGGTTATTTAAGCTCCTGCATTTCGACTGGCAAAATTTTACGATTCTTTGGTGTGGGTGGATTGCTTGCTGTTAGTTGTTTTTGCGTGATCTTAAGTTTGTTTGGATTTGCGACGGCACCTTCTTTTGGTTTTTATCTAGCAAGTGCTTTAGTAGCGGGGCTTGGTGCAGGTGCGATTGATACCGGGCTAAACGCTTTTGCTTCCAGGACTTTTTCAGCAAAGCATATGAGCTGGCTGCATGCGTGTTGGGGAATTGGTGCTACTTCTGGGGCATTGGTGGCGACAGCGGTTCTATCATCAGGTCAGTCATGGAGACTGGTTCCCGCTACCATTGCTTTAATACTTGTTCCTATCACGGTTACTTTCGCTTACAAGCGCAAGCTTTGGAATAGTGACCATCCGGCTAGTGCCACCGAAACAAAAGAACTTCCGGAAGTAAAAATCACTGAAGCACTAACTCATCCAACAGTGATATTTCAGGCGCTTATATTCTTTGTCTATGTTGGAGTAGAATCCATAACAGGCTCTTGGGCATTTACCATCCTTACTCAAGATAGAGCCATGAGCGCAGGCGCTGCAGGAACATTAGTGAGTTGTTATTGGGGATCATTAACAGTGGGCAGATTCCTGCTAGGTCATATCGTCGAAAAAATCGGTGTTCGCTATTTACTGTTAATTTCAATTTCTACGGCTCTTATTGGCGGACTGCTATTTATCCTGGCTGACAATGCGATTTTAAGCGGAATCAGTTTATTGATTTTAGGATTTTCCCTCGCACCTATTTATCCTTCAATGATGTCACAGACCCCTTTAAGGCTTGCGCATCTTTCTGATATCACCGTCGGAATTCAAGCGGGCGCCGCACTTGTGGGGCAAGTGAGTTTGCCAAGTTTAGCGGGATATTTTCTGAAGAACCATGGCTTCAACACCGTCTATACATTCCTTGCAATCGCGATGGTGTTTTTATGGTTCTTAATCATCTCACTTTTTCGTAAACCGCTGCCACAGCAATAGCGATAGCAAAGTTTTATAAAATGTCTAAAGAGTTGTCGCCTCTCAAGGCGATACTTGTCTTGCGCGCGAAATCGCTTTTCGGGTGCCAATGGATTATTATGTTAACAGATGGAAAGTGCACGTGGGCTGAATAATCTATCGATGAAGGAGTATCTGTATGATGAAGCCATGTGTTTTTAGGGATATCAAGATTGTTACGAGTGCGTTGTTCGTGGCTGCGCTCGTCGGGTGTATACAGGGACAGGATGGGACCTCTGCTTCTACCGCGCAAAACACGAATTCGCAGTTTTCTGCAACGTCGAACAAGGTTTACTTTGATGATGCAACTGTGGATCAGTTAATTCCCCACAAAGTAGCATGCCCCGCAGAAGAGCTAGATTCTGAGCGCGAAAAAATTTGCATTCAGGTCTGTCATATCCCGTCAGGTGATATGGAGAAAGCTCACAACAAAGTACTTCCTCTGGGAGCTACTTATGCCCACATTGGTCACGGAGACTTCTTAGGCCTTTGTGATGGTACGACAGATCAAGCACCAGTAGATGAAACTCCAGTAGAGGAGACTCCTGCTGTTGATGAGACTCCAGTTGAAGAAACTCCAATAGATGAAACACCAGTCACTGATGGCGAAGAAGGCATTCCAATGTTCTGTCAGCCCTACTATGAAATCGATCGCGATTGCGACGGCTTCAATGACGAAACGGGTTCACCATATCTATAACCATTTTTAGGAATTTAAAGCGGGGACCTTCGGGTCCTTTGCTTTTTTAGTGTTTAGCTTCTTCTTTTGTCAGAAGCGCTATTGTCGCAAGGATGCACGCGGTTCCGATCCAATCAAAGAGTCCAAATGTGACGTTAAGCCAAATCACAGCGATGATCGCTGCGGATAAAGGTTCTGCGCAAGCAAGCAGGCTTGCCTTCGTCGCTCCAATTATTTTTATCGACAACAGATACGAATAAAACGCCACCGTAGTTCCAAAAATAATGATCGCAGCGGTGAAAAGGTAACTCTTCATATCCCATACGCCTGGCACGGCCAGTGGTGAATTGATTAAACTAAATGCCACGCCTCCAATAAGCATGCCCCAACCGACGACAATTTTGGCATCGTATCTTTCCATAAGACGAATCGGCAGGATTGAATAGACTGCTAACGCGACGGCAGAGCTTATTCCCCAGAATAATGCTTCGTTACTCATCGATAGGCTTTCAATACTTCCATGCGTAACGATAAGAAAAGTTCCAAATAGCGCCAAAAATATGGCGATAAGCTCTTTAGGAATAGGAATTCTTTTTTCTTTTACCGAGTAATAACAAGCAATAAACACCGGGCCTAAATACTGCAGAATTGTAGCCGTCGCTGCATTTGAATGTTTAATCGCTGCGAAATAAGTGTATTGAACGGCGAGCATTCCAAGAATTCCAAAGGCGATCAGTTCAAATGCATCTCGTTTATTCTTCCACGGTGCAATGACTTGGGCTTTGGTGTTCCATAATGGATAACTTAAAAGAATAACTCCAGACACTAAAAGTCTTATCGTTACTAGCCACTCTGCCGTGACACTTCTTTGTTCAAATAAGAACTGAGCAAGTGTGCCAGAGATACCCCACATCAATGCCGCTAAGAATGCCAGTGAATAACCAGTAAATTTTGAGGAGTCTTTTTTAGAAGCCATCGTTAAATACTATGAGTGGCGACAGGGGAAAATTCAAACGATTATAAGGCAGGAATAAGGGGAGCCTAAAAAAGGCTCCCACATCTTTTAGTGATGAAGGTATGTTGGTGGCTCGTTGCGGTTTTCTCTTGGTGGTACGTAAGGGTATTCCTTTTCGTATCGGTCCTGAAGGATGGCCTGTTCTTTACTCATCATAACGCCCACTTTATGTTCAGAAACCATTTTCCATCCATAAAAGCCCGCGCACAGCAAAGTGAGTGTCCCTAAGCCAGTTAAGGCAATCGGCGTTGCTACGCTGTCTGCTCCAAGGTTCCAGCTGCCTCTGATAACAATGGCGTTGATCGCAAAAAGACCCAAGGTAATTAGATTCAATGTCATATGGATCATTCCATCTTTTTTGGCGATGGTGTTGTTAGGAATACCCACAGACCAATCAATGAAGCCCGGGATCGCAGCTAAAAAGGCCATGCCAACGCCGGCGTAGTTACAGAAGTAAGCAAGGTTGTACCAGAAGATATCGGCGCTAGCTGTGGCGTAAACAACGAAGCCGACGAAAGTTAAAAGATAAAGTGTGATAGGGAAGGCGACTAACATTGGATGTATCGGATGATCGCCAATCTTGGCTTTGCTATACATTAGGCACTCCTTTTTTAATTTGGTGAATGCCCTTAAGTTTTCCAGCAAATTTCTAAAAAAACTTTTTTTTGCCCGTCATCAGTGTCCGACCATGTTGTCTGCCACCTTAAGGATGCGCGCACCGTTGGCTGGCAGAAACAAAAAAAAGCCAGTCATGTTTAGACTGGCTTTTTTCTGCTTTCAAACTTTCTATAAGAAACTAGAAAGAATGACGGTAGTACAACATGAAGATCGGATCGATTTTTCCGTTATCGATGTTTTTTCTGTTGTAGTTAACGTAGTTCATAAGATCGCCGTAGGCTTGTTGCACGCGGAAACCGATTCTCCATGATCTTTTTCCCAATGAAAGATCGATGTACGGTGTGCCTTCGTGTCCATCTTGGTGAAGTTTGCTTTCATGGCCAATCTCTGCTCTGTAAGTTAAAGAATCAGGATTTGCTTGGCACCACAATGTGCCGCCCACGTTGGCTGCGGCATAGCTTGCGCCTTCGATAGTAGAACCGCGGCCGCCAGTTTCAGCAAAACCACGCACACGGCAGACGTTTTTAGCAAATAGGTATTCTTTAGCCACACCCACCATCAAACCCATGATGAAACCATCGCGAGTTTTTTCGCCATCACTTGTATAGATCGGAGTTTTAGTTTGGCCAGGTTTCAAACTATTCACAATATCATGGAATTTTTCTTGGTGAGTCGCACCGTGGAAAAAGCCACCTGGATTATCAGATTTAAGTTGGTGCCAACCAGCTTCTGCTTTCCAGTAGAAAGTTTGCGCGCGAGCGTTGTCGATATTATCCAAAACAAATTTTAAAACTGTTTCAGTAGTAAAGTTTTGCGCCACTTCACGACCACCGTCTTCCAATTGTTTCGCTGTGCCATTGATTGGTTGAGTGTAAAGATCTGAAGAGTAAGAGAACGTTAGATAGTGACCTGAAGGTAAAAAGCCACCAATCGCGATATTGGCGCCATGGGTGTGACCATGGTCATCAGTATCTGCGCCAACAGCCAACGGATTTAAAACGTTGTAGTCGTTTGAGACTGCGAAATAAAGAGTGATACCACGAGGACGATCAAAAGTTTCGCCAGGCAAAAACTTTCTGTACATTTCAGGAACGTCGCGAACGTCGTTAAAGTGAATACGGATGATGCCATGAAGACCTTCAACAGGGCTTGATGGAGTAGGTGCTTTATAACTAAAAGGTCCAGGCGCAAGAATGTCTTTTTGTTTCTGAATTTCAGCTGGATCTTGATAAATCCAAAAACCTTCTGGTGCTGTTTCTGCTGATGCAAGACAAGTCATCAACATCGTCGCTAGAACAAGAACTGCGCGCTTAACCATTTACTTCCCCTCGTGTAAATTTTGCCTGTGGTAGGCCAGGGGGAGCTAAACTACAAGTATTTACTCTAACATTTCAAAGAAAGTAGGCATGCGCTACAGCAATCGCACGAAGATTCCGCGAACGTTCACATCGTTCCACCAAAGACGGCGAGCGGCGAATGAAAAGCGCCCATCTGACTGCGTTGTGCGGTCTTTCGCTTCACTTCGACGTAGCGCTGCTACGCCTGCGTTTCGCGAAAGATCCTCCGCCTTGCATATGGACACTTTTGATTCGCCTTAGACGTTACTTGCGTTTGAAAACTATTGGAATCCATTCTGTGGCGCCGTCTTCGCCAGTTGGAAGTGGGCGGAGCAAAGTCAGTTCGTTTGAGTTGCACGTGTATTTCATCGGGCCTTCTGCGGCTAAGTCTTGGAAGTGTGAATACGGTTGTTCTGATTCTGCAACACCCTGTGGGAATTCCACGCGGATTTTGATGTTGTATTCATCGCCGATGTCTGAAAAACACAGTTCACCTTTTTTCGGGTGTTTAGCGATGGCATCCGTTGTTCCGTCTAAGGAAACGCTGGCTTTGATATCGCCGTGGTCGTCGTCGTGAAGAATTACTGCAGCCGTGAAGCCAGTTTGGGTGAAGTTAAAGCGCTGAGTTCCGGTGATCATCAGATCATATCCACCTGATGATTGCACGACGGTGAATTTCTTGTCCTGGAAAATTCGTCTGAACATATTGTCGATGGATTTTGGATCGATTTTGTAGTTGCCATAAAGGCATGGATCGAATTGTTCCGCATCAATGCACTTGCATTCAGTTTTTTGTGATTTGATTCTTACTTTAAAGTTTTCGGGAACGCCTGAATCATTTTGACCGGCATAAGAAGAAAGCATATTTACGAAATGCGTGTTCTTCTTGCACGAAGTATCAATCGCATAAGGCCAGTTTGGGAATAGCTGCCCCCACATGCCGGCACCAGAGTTACGGAAAGAAATAGGATTGTTGTAACTTTCAGTTAGATTTTCAATATAGGTGATCGATTGCGCTGGCACTTTTAGTTCAGTCACTTGCATAGTTAAAGGTGCAAGGTCCCATTCCAAAACATCTTCACCTTCTTCAATGTCTTCTTCTTCGGGCTCGCCAATGACAGAAGTCACAATGTGCTTCCCATTAAAATCTAAAATGCGACTGCTGGTGATTTCTTCAGCGAAGGTATGCCAAAGAAGATTCATTGAAGGAGTATCTAAAACAGCCTTGGCTTGATCATCTGAAGTCCCAGAAATGGGCATATCCTTAATCAGGCTGATCACGCCCTGTAAACCCAACCAAGATTGAGAAACGGATTGAAAGAACAAATACGCTGCATAAGGCTCTTTTTGTTCGACCAAGTTATCATCAAAGCTGTAGGAAGCATTCCAATAAGATTCTTGATTATTAGAAGGATAAACCAAATTACTAAACCAAACAGCCGTACCTTCAGACCACCAAGAACGAATCGCTTTTGGTACATTCATCTTCTCTTGCCATACTAAATCCTGGACACAGTGAAAGATTTCGTGGGCAAGTTCCTGTTTCTGATAATCCGGTGATTCTTTACGAAGATTTGCAGCATAAACGATGATCGGGCACAGTTCGCCCTCTTGGGCGTGACCGATTTGCACTTTCGCGATTTCAGTGTCTTCGGGTGGGTGATCCGTTAAAATAAAATTTAAGCCCGTGAATCTTAAACGCGGATAAAGTTCCGGGTTCACGCGAACGATGGTGTTGTAAACATCATGAAAAACTTGTGTTGCGCGATAAGCAAATTGCAAATCTTCCGGATGTTGAGGGAAGTCCTTCGTGTATTGATATATATGAACTGGAACCCCGCTGACGTCGAATTTCTTTTCAAGCTTGCAGTCAAGTCCCGCCGGGAAGCGAGGATCAGCATGGCCTTTAACGTAAAGCTCTTTGCAGTTATAACCCCATGCACAGAAACCGAATAATAAAACGAATGTCAGAAGACTGAAAAATTTCATGTTTTTCCCCGATTAATAATCCGCCCGTTACATAAGCTTTCGTAAGAAGAGTGACAAGCAAACTCCTGCGAAATGGCTGCATTTTTGGAATAAGTTTTTGTAATGTTTTATCCTTGACCTAATAGCCCCTAAAAAATCACCATGAGTAAAACCTTCAAGGATGGAGCCAGGCTTGTTTAAACAAATTTTCCTTTGCGGGAGTATTCTATTATCTCTTTCAACAGCCACAGCCTTCAAAGACCGCGGCCTTTATTTAGGAGTCGGCTTCTATTCACAAAATGCCTTTAACCGCACCGTCAATAGTGCTACCGGGTCTACTGGATTATTCGGAACTTCAAGTTATCCTATTTATCTTAAACAAGATTGGTCTTTGAACTCGAACTGGTTTATCAGTCCGCAGCTTTCTTATACTTTGATACCCCGGGATTCCACCGACGGGGCAGCGAAGAACACCCTGACTCACATCAACGTGGCCTTTGGCCAAAATTTTTCTGATGACTGGGAATGGTCGGTAGCACCAGGAATTTTACGTCATGATATCAAAGGTAATGGTGGCTCTAAGCAGCTGAACAATGGCAATGGTTATTCGACTTTTGCACTACCTGGGCGTGCTGTCGCGATTCATTCTTTCACGGTTACTGCGGGGGTCGCCTATGAACTTACGAAAGGTCGCCTGGCATTTGATCTTATTTTTGAAAACTTCTTAAGCTCAGACAAACGGTCGCAAAACTTTTTTCTTAGTTACGCTTATTTGTTCGGAGGATTCTAATGAAACCTGTGTTAGGTCTTTTTTTATTACTTTTGACTCCCTCTGCGCAGGCTTTCACCTTGATGCTTTCAAGCAACTCGAACATGTATGGCTGGGCTAGCAGCAATGTTAAGTTGGATGTCAATACGGCCAATTGCCCTGCAGGTATCGATGTGCCGGGAATTATTTCTGAAGCAGCGGAAGTGTGGAACAATGTGCCCACCAGCAACGTCAAAGTCAGCTACGGTACAAGCACAACAAGTACCACTTATGGAAATCCCACCACGGTTTACTGCGATACAAATTTTCCCGGAGATCAAGATAGCATTCCCGGTGCGGCTTCCATTCAAACCATCGGAGGTGTGATTTCTGGTGGTGCTTTGATTTTAAATGCATCATCCGGGGCTGCGAACATCGCCACCTTTGATCGCGAAAAGCTATTAATTATTTTGGCCCACGAAATCGGCCATATTCTGGGCCTTGGGCATTCCGGAGATTCAACCGCACTGATGTATTACGATGCGACCTTAAAAACATCCTTGGGCCTAGCGCAAGACGATATGGACGGAATGAGTTACTTATACCCTAAAGATGAACTTTCAGGTGATCCCATCATGGGCTGTGGCTTAGTAAAACAAAACCCACCTACAAATGGTTCAACCATGTGGTGGGCCTGTTTGGCGTTGTTATTACCGTTATTAATCTATAGCAAATTGCGCTTTAAGCTTTCACAGACAAGAAGTTAAAAAACGCGGCAACTGAATCAAGCAGTCCTGCAAGGAATCGACGAGGGTTCGTCGGGGCATAGCCCTTTCCCCCGGGTACTAAAGTTTCAAAGTGAAGGTGGGGACCCGTCCCGATTCCAGAGCTTCCTGAAAGAGCGATCAACTGTCCTTGATCAAGCTTCGATCCATTTTTCACTTTAAACTGAGACAGATGGGCGTACTTGGTTTCAAGTTTTGCAGCAGGATGCACAACGATAATGTAATGACCGTAGCCTTTGATTTTTTTACCACGCTTTTCAGTACGGATCGCAAGAACTTTACCAGGCAATACGCTGACGACTTCTGTTCCGTCGGCGGCACGTAAATCAATCCCTTTGTGCATGCGTTTACGTTTTAATACCGGATGTCTGCGCGGGCCAAATTCACTGGTCGCCTTTAAGCAACCCACTGAGCAATCTTTTAAGGGGCTAATAAGCGCCGTCGCTGTCACTAAGTCTACAGTCGGCTCGTTAAAACGAATGTCGCGAATTCTTTGCACTAAAGCTGAAAGTAAACCGCTGTCACCCTTTTTTTGGAACTGTTTAAACGAAGCGATTGTCGCTTCATGGTTGCTTTCTAAGGCTTCAAGCTCGCTTAGTTTTGAAATAGAAAAACAGAAATCAGTGCGATCGGCATCTTCAAGTTCACGTAAGTCTTCATCATTGATGTCCACGATACGTGCACCGCACACCCAGCCTCTAGCGGGCGTCACGGCCTGGGATTTTCCTGGTGGAACAAAGGGATAGCGAATGCGGTGAGGTTCGTTTTTATCAAGCTCCACAGTTCTTTCCAGAAGTTGCATGTCGATAGCGATAATGGATTCTTCTGGTAAAGCCATAGCAGGGACTAAAGCACGAATGCCAGCTCCTAAATCTTGAGGAAGGAAAACGTAAGTCTGCCTTTTAACTTCAAGATATAAAGTAGAGGCCTCATCAGCAGGGGAGGCGACAGCCGAAGTGGCTGAGAAAACTAATACGCTTCCTAAAACAGCTAAGATTACGTGCTTCATAAGTGTCCTCCAATTTCTCTCCGTCCTGTCCTTTTTGCGAAGAGCACGCCACTGCTTTTTGACCCTAAAATCGACTGTATTTCTTCTTATGTCCCAGAGAGGGAAAAAATGATATACAGAGCCAGAATTTGTCACCACTTTGACCGAAGCCCATACATATCATTTTGCACCGAACAAATATTAAGGAGCCTTTTATTCCCTAAAAAGACGTGTTACCTTGGATCATTGATTTATCGAATGAAAATTGAAGGAATAAAATGAAGACGAAAAAAGAAATTGTAGATAACTGGCTGCCTCGTTACACAGGGGTCCCACTTTCAGAATTTGGCCAGTACATCTTGCTTACGAATTTTAGTAATTACGTAAAAATGTTTGCAGAAAGATTCGATGTGCCTGTGATGGGCCAAGACAAACCGATGCAAACGGCGACTGCTGAAAACATCACGATTATGAATTTCGGTATGGGCAGTGCTCTTGCCGCTACTTGTATGGATCTTTTAACCGCTATCAATCCTAAAGCAGCCTTGTTTTTAGGTAAATGCGGCGGCTTAAAAAAGAAAAACCAACTGGGTGACTTTATTCTTCCGATCGCTGCCATCCGGGGTGAGGGAACAAGTAACGAATACCTTCCTGAAGAAATCCCAGCATTGCCTTCATTCCGTTTACAGAAAGCTGTTTCATCGATGATCGCCAAACATCAGTGCGATTATTGGACGGGGACCGTGTACACCACGAACCGCCGTGTGTGGGAACATGATGAAACTTTCAAGGATTATTTGGTAAAAACCCGCGCCATGGCTGTGGATATGGAAACAGCGACGATCTTCGTAACAGGTTTCGTTAATGAAATCCCGCGCGGTGCCTTGTTGCTAGTGTCAGACAATCCGATGATTCCTGAAGGTGTAAAAACAGAAGAAAGTGATAAACGAGTCACTGCGAATTTTGTAGATAAGCATCTAAGCATCGGCATTGACGCTCTTCGTGAGCTTCGTGATTCCGGTGAATCCGTGAAACATTTGCGCTGGGATTGATTTCCCACACGTCATTTGCACATTTATTTCAAATCACTTACAGGTCGCTTAGTTTAATAAAAAACGAAAGGCGACCTGTATGGCTCAGTGGCTCTTAGTTCTCTTATTTGTTTTCTCTGCGACACCTGGTTTTTCTCAACTGCCCCGGCCTTTGCCTGATAATCCCAGCGAGGGGGACCCTTATCCACCGGCGCCTCCGGCTCCCGCACCTCGTCCGCCAGATGATAAAAATCGCCCTAAGGAACGTTATAGTTATTCAATCGGCGAGGGGGACACCGGTCGCTTTAAAGCTCGTCGCAATGCCTTTTATACGCGTCCTGATTTCAATCAGGTCACCCAGATTCGTATCGTGGGTTTACAAAACAATATCGAAATCAAGCAGGTCCTTATTCATTATGCCGATTATGGATCGGTCTTTAGTGACGAGGTTCTGCCGGGCGAATTAAAAGAAGGATACACCCGCGTTGCGGTGTTTGATGGACGTCCGGTTCACTCTATTGAAGTGGTTGCTTCGGCCTCAAGATTTTGGAAGAAGCTGGGTAATTTTAGGGTTGATATTGTGGTGGAAAAATAAACAAGTTCGATCCTGAAAATCTGTCTAAAGTGTTTCCATGAAATTTATTTCTGTGGCAAAGCGATGGGTTTTTTCGGCAGGGAAAAAATGCATTTTCCCTCTGAAAAACCACGAAATTTCATAGCGTTTTTTTGCATGATTTGATCCGGGCAAAATTTACATCTTCTTCGATCCAAAGTAACATATTGTGTCATTTTGAAAACTGCGATATAACTGTGCCCACTTTGAATCACTATCTTTATTGATGCACTTTTTGGGGAGGCTCGCTTTGATCAATCCAGGCAACGGTACGCAAGTGGAAGAAATCGATTCTGACTTAGACTTGGACTTAGAAAACGAAAAAGAGATGAAAAAAACGTCTGCCTTTGAAGCAGACATGGATGACTCAGAAGTTGAAGCTGTTTTAGCGACAATGCCTGGCAACCTTCTTATGGAAGGTGAAGAAGACGATCTAAACCTTGATGAAATTGAAAACATCTTAGAGTTGAACGACCAAGGTTATCCAAAATTCACTTTGGCTAAAAACAAAGCTCGTTTCTTAAGAATGGTGAGCTGGTATCGCGGTAAAGAAGAGTGGATCGAAGTAGCTCCTCTTTCTGGCGTAACAAAACTATTCAAACAACAAACGAAAGAATTAGAAGGCATCCGTTCTTCTAAACTTGATTATGAAATGGAACTTGAAACAGGAACTTTGACTCCTTCTCAACGTTCATACCGTCGTGACGAACTTAAGATGTGTAAAGTTCAAGAAAAAATGGCAGTACACCTGATCTCTAAGCTACAAGTTAAGATCAAATCTGGTCGCCGCTAAAAGAGTCTGTCCGCTGTAGCTCCGCAGGAGCGAAAATGGAAACACGAAAGAGCCGAGTTAATAACTCGGCTTTTTCTTTTTGCGGACAACTGCAGAAACTGTCCTTGAAGCATTCCTATTACATCGCGCTAATTTCTTAAAAAGAAACTGTAATTTTATTCTAAGTGTTATAAACGCAGTCTCATTTAGGAGACATAATGAAAGCGTTTTTAGTTTTGGTTCTTTTATTCTGCAGTCATTCCTTTGCCGAAAGCAATACTGCGAAATCTTGTGAAGTGATCCATCCCCAAGGGTTGGTGTGGGGTGCGCCGGCACAATATTCATGGTCTGGCGGCTGTATTAGTGGCAAGGCCCACGGATATGGTTGGTATAAGTTTTCTTTGGCTAATGATGGTTATGCGAATTCTACGGTTGAACTTTTAACCGAATTCAAAAACGGCGTTGAACAAAATAATTACTACTATGTGAAAATGCTGACGGACGATGCGGTGACTTTTGAAGGTTATGCGCAGTTTGGCGGATTTCAAGTTGATGAAAAATCTTGCCTGCAATCGCCTGCGTGCGCGCAAGTTCAAGACGTCGTGAAAAATGGAGTTCGTCCACCACTTCCTCCTGCACCTCCGGCTCCTCCAGCAGATCCAAATCCAGAAGTTCCTGAAACACCTGAAACTCCAGAAGAGCCTGAAGACGGTGATGATTGGGAATACGGCAGATACAAGAAAGGCAAAAACTGCTTAGGACAAGCCGATAACTCGGGCGAGCAGGGCGGCGGAGATCTTAGTGATTTAAAAGCGGAGTTCCCCCATGCTGTTCGTCGCGCGACAGAATGTCTGTTTCACCTTGTAGATACTGAGCACGATGGCAGTTCCTATAAAAAACAAACGATCCTAGATTCAATGAATCAATTTTCAAATTATTTCCCGGTCTATGTTCGTCATATATGTCAAAGAAATCGTGTGGTCCAATACACTTGTGAAGAAGACCAGTATTCAATGGCATTAAATGTGTTGGGTTACGTTTACTACTATGGATACAGTGTCACTGAGCTACTTAAAAATTATCACGACAATTATCGGCCTTTAGGTGAACAGTGCGAAAACGCCAGCAGCAATGGCGAGTTTAACAACTGCTGGGGTGCCCAAATTCAAAAGCTTGTGAATTTCATCGCCAAGAACCATCCCAACGGTGCCAAAAATGGATCGGTTGCTTTTGATGCTTTAGCAAGCGCCTTGGCCCATGCAACTGCGGGCGGCGGGTCGGCCTACACTGCAGATTATTTGGATCTGTATGAGCACCTCATGTGGTTTGTATTAGATGTTTCTAAAACAAATTATTAGTCGTTCTAAGCCGGGGTGCCCCCGGCTTTTTCCTTCGGACCCCGTGTTGTTAGTCAAAATTATCTTACTTCCATTTCGGATGCGCAGTTCTAATTGAAAACCAATTAGCTTGGGGTCGTTTTTTAGTTTACGCTTTTTTCACGGAATTAGTTTTCACGTTGAAAGGGTTCGTATGGCTAAGAAAAAAGATCAGCAAAAAGAAGCATCGTCTAAATCACAGATGTCTAAGACTCACATGAATATTGATATTGGTATTAAAGAAGGGGATCGCAAAAAGATTGCTGAAGGGCTTTCTCGTTTGTTGGCTGATTCTTATACTCTTTATCTTAAAACTCATAACTTTCACTGGAACGTAACTGGGCCGCAGTTTCAGACTTTGCATGTGATGTTTGAAGGTCAATACACTGAGCTTTCTGCAGCTGTAGATTTAATTGCCGAACGCATCCGTTCTTTGGGGATGCCGGCTCCAGGAACTTATAAAGAGTTTTCTAAGCTTACTTCCATTGAAGAACCCGACGGTGTGCCTTCAGCTACTGAAATGATTCAACAACTTGTTGAAGGCCAAGAGGCTGTGGTGCGCACCGCCCGCTCTATTTTCCCTGTTGTTGAAAAAGCAGGTGATGAAGCTAGCGCTGATCTTCTTACTCAGCGTATGCAGCTTCACGAAAAGACGGCGTGGATGCTTCGTTCTCTTCTTGAATAGATTCGATTTGAGGTCTTGCTTTTCTGTTTCAAAAAAGCAAGGCCTTCTTTTTCCTCCCTAAAAGTCTAGTAATTTAGAGCTTTTAAAGTGTCTCAAAAAATATTTGCAACTAGCCCTAAATTCTCACGGTGATACGCCGATAGGTACAAAGTGAGTCAATTAGGCTTTGTTAATGTTTCAAAAGGGGAGGACATAACATGTCACGCACAGTAATGATCGTGGTCAGCGATAACCAGGAAACTATCGAAAACGCAAAGAAGTACTGGGAGAACCATGATGTGACAGTTCAAGCATACTCGTCGTCACAATGGCGCGATGGTCTTGATAATGCATTTTTCAGACAACAACTAATGGCGGGTGTACCAGCTTTGGTTTCGGGCTCTAGCCCAATCAACTCTGATGTTGGTGGAAACGTAATTCAGTTTCCTACAGTAACGCCGTCTGCATCTAGCGTGCAAAAAATGGAAGAGCTTGAAGCTCATGCTATTGAAAACGCTATCGTGCAATACAAAGGCAACCTTACTGAAGCTGCTAAAGCTTTGGGAATTGGTCGCGCAACTTTATATCGCAAAGTGAAGCAATACCACATCGATCCTTCTGCTGCTCGCAAGAAGAAAGTGGCTGCTTAAGACCCTTTTGAAAATTGGAATTCGAACCGAGTGTCGACCGCACTCGGTTCTTTCTTTTTTAATCACAAAAATGATGAAGCGAATATCTGCAATAGTCTTTGCAACCTTCTGCGCCTACGTGGGCTACAAATTTACATTGCATCAAAGTTTTGTAAACCCGTATCCCGTGGTCTGTGACATGGTCGCTGAAAAAATTTATCTTGATGATAAAGATATTCTGCCGTGGAAGCGCACTTGCTTAAGTCGCAGCCATTTGGTCACACCGTTTTCACCAAAGAAACTTATTCTTAAAGACATCAATAATGTTCTAGATATTTTAAACGTCTCGCACCTTGAAGTTTTTGATTCTTCAGAAGTCAAAACAATCTGGAAGGGTGAAAGTCTTGAAACCGGTATTGAAAGTGAATTCGTCGATAGTGAACTGGTGATTTTCAAAGTTCACAAAGATTCGCCGGCCGAAAAGCTGGGAATAAAAATGGGTGACGTCATTAAAACCATTAATGGTGAACAGCCCAACCCGTGGGAGGCGCAAAGCCAATCCGGAGCGTTTATCCTAGAAAGAAAAGGGCAAGCGCTAAATTTAAATTTAAAAGCTGCAGATATAAAGCGCACTGAAAAATTAGAATTGCAAAAACTTAGCACTAAGCATGCGCAAATAAAAATTCCTTCCTTCCGTGCTGAATTTTTCAAAGGACCAGAGTGGTCTGAAATTCAAAAAGAGCTTTCTAAAACCGAGCGGCTTGTCGTGGATGTGCGCGGGAATATCGGCGGGAACTTTGTTGCTGGATTAAGATTTCTTTCGTTCATCCTTTGTGATCCCCAAGAAGTGGGAAGACTGATTCATCCAAGGGCAAAGACAGGACATATTGAAGAACTCCCGAACGAACTTTCTGATGATAAGCAGCTTGCCGTGTTAGATCGCAGCAGGGAAGTGATTCTAAAAACGTTTCCCCCAGCTGAATGTTACAAAGGAAAAATCGAAGTCCTTGTTGATGGCAAAACCTCTTCTGTGGCAGAAATGGTGGCGCAGGCTTTAAAGGAATTTAAAAAAGCCCGCCTACTAGGGGCCCCAAGCAAGGGGCAACTGTTAGTGGGGGTTTGGTATCCCTTAGATGAAGTGGGCCCAGGAGTAGAGATTTCCATTCCTGAGGCACTTTATCTGAGTCACGGAAACCATCGCATTGAGGGTAATGGGGTGCAGTTGGATAAAGTTCTTTACTATCACCTTCCTGAAATGCAGGCGGGCGTTGATTCTTGGGTGAAACAGGCCCTCGACTAGACCCGCAACTTTTAGATTTTTGCGAATCAAAATGAGATGATCATTTTAATACGTCAAACAAGTTTTGTTCGCGTGTTCATCTCTTTTGCATTCAAAGAGAATAGATTAAACTTATAAACGGCACGCCTTTCGCTACTGCTATCTTAGTGTCTTTATCCGACGATGTCGGGGCGAGGGGTAAAAAAATGAGGACTGCGACAGTGATCGAATTTCCTAAATCTCAGTCATTTAGAAAAACGCTTCAAGACAAAGCCCAAGATCGTAAAGCGGCCTTGGTTCTTTCGTTGGCTTCGGTTTTAATCACCACCGTTTTTTTAAATCAATGGATCTCTGCAGGGACGGATTCAAGTTTGGCAGAGGGCGGATCACGTAATATCGCAAGCTTTGAACCCAACGCTTTTGCTAAAGACATCAAATGGGAACATTCCCTTGCTAAGGAATTAGCAGCTGACAAAGCAGCTTTGACGGGCAGTCTTGCAGAAAGCCTGACGGTACGTGATGAATTGATCTTTGGGTTTTTAGAAGGTCGTTACGGCATGAAGCTCGCTCAGGGACGGATTGAAACTTTAGAATTCATCGATGCGCAAGCAGGTGAACAGCCAATGGCGATCTCTGATAAAGTTGAATTTCTTAATAAGTACGCTGATGCTATCGGCTTAAAATACGCTGAAGTCAGCCGAGTGGCGCAAAGCTCGGGCCCTGAAGAAGTTTACAGCCTTATTAACGATGAAAAGCAGATCATTGGTCACGCTCGTTTCACGGTGGATGAGCAAGGTCGAGTCCAGCAGATCGCATTCAGTCAGTAATTAGAGTAAGCCACACAAAATAAACTTTAGTACGCTCTGTCCCAGGCCGATACGATCAGTATGCTATTTCCTGATTTATCGGCTCCAGAAATTAAGCCCGCATCATCAAACTTTAAAAAGCCTGCCATTGTTTCAGTGGCAGACCGCTGTCTTGCGCTGCTTTTAGATTTTCTAATCTTTTCACCGATCATAAGTCTTTTCATCGCAGGCATGGTGCGAAAAACGAAAACGTTTTTCCTTTTAAATTCTGTTTCAACAGAAGGCTCCATCGGTATCGTTCTAATTCTTTTAATGATCATGGCTTTGATCGTAGCCTTGCAAACTGTCTTTCTATTTTATTGGCAGGCAACACCAGGTCAGCTTTACAGTCAGATTCGCGTAGTGGCTTATCCAGGAAGTAAACAACGCCTGACTTTAAATCAATGCGTGAGCCGTTCTTTCTTCTGGTGCTTCAGTTTCTTTGGCTTGGCTTTGCCATTTCTAGAAGTTCTTAGTCATCCCTTAAGAAGAGCTTTCCATGAGCGCGCTTCTGACACGATGGTTGTGACCTTAAAAAAAGAATCTGATGAAGGTCCTCATCCGATTGAATCAAGATTTATTGGTTCTTGGATGCGTTTAAGCTTTTTGCTTTTGATTTTATTTGGCGTTGTTGGTTTTTTTAAGTCTTACAACACTTTAGTTGCTGGCGGTTATCGCGACACGGGCAATGACTCTGGTTACGCGTGCTCGGATATCAAAGATAAAACTCTTTCTGCCGAAGCTCGCCTGGATTCAGCCCTGACTTTGTATTTTTTAGAAGCAGTCAGCCCGGAATGTTTAAATAAAGAAGCGGAAGCCGTCTTATGGGGCAGCAACGAACAACTGCAAGGTCTTGCTTACGTGGCAAAATATGTTTTAGCCGATCAAGAAGACCAACAGAAATATTTAAAACAAATCTGCAGCGAACAATCTAAAAACTGCGCTTTGGCTAAATACCTTAGCGAAGGCAGCGATAAAAATGAGCTTAGCAAGGCCGATCAAAATCTTTTAATAGTGAAGTTCTTTAATTCAGAAGAACTTTTTGAACAGAAAAATTTCAACGCAAGTCTGACAGTCGTGGATGAATTGCAAAAACATCCGCATCTAAAATCAGCATTAGAAAAACGTTTCGTTCGTTCTGTATGGGCTTTAAATGAAACTCAAAGATCAAAGACATCAGGCCGCAGTCCTGCAAGTGCAAACAAACGCACGTGGCTTGAAACTTTTAAAGAAAGGTATGAATTTAAATGATTCTGCCTTGCCCAGAGAATTTTAAAGAGTTTTCGCGCCTGCCACTGACGTGGACTTTGGCCATTTTAAACATCTTTATTTTTCTGCTGATCTTCAGTGGCAATAAATCAGCTCTTAGCACGTCGTCGATGTTAAACCGCGATGGCTTAACATTAACTGGAAGACTGTACTTTCAATACATTGAATCTCTTTCTGAAAAAAGCCGCGCTGATAAACCCACTTGGATTCAACAAATCAACCGCCAGGATCCAGAACAAATAGGGGTTCTTGGAGCCTATGCCCTTAGAGACGCTCAATTCGTTAACGGCGCTGAGAAAATGGCATTTAAAGGCGACCAAGTTCAGATCTCGCAATGGCGGGAAGATCTTGCAGAATTTAAAAAGAAGTATCAGGAACAAATCCTTTTCCGTTTCGGTATTAGCTCCAGCGATAAAAGTCCCTTAGCGTGGATCACCTATCAGTTTTCGCATTCGAACTGGCTTCATCTATTCTCGAATTTAATATTCCTAATAGTCATGGGGGCTGCGGTTGAAACCCTGGCGGGTGGATTTGGCGTTCTGCTGATTTATGTGTTTGGTGGGTTTGCCGGAGCCGTGGGATTTCTATGGTTAGAAGGCCAAGGAACCGTGCCGATGGTGGGTGCTAGTGCTTCGGTCAGCGCCTTATTAGCTTTTTATTGTATCGCTGAAACTAGAATGCGAGTTCGCTTTATCTATTTCCTTTCACCGATCCCCGGCCACTGGGGTCCAATCTATCTACCGACTCTTTTGATCATTCCTTTATTTTTGCTAGTAGACCTTGGCAGCCTTCTTTCAAACCCGGAAGGGCTAGGGGGAGGGGTCGCTTATGCCGCCCATCTTGGTGGCACCGTGTTTGGCGCCGTTATAGGCTGTCTATTTCGTTTACGCCGTCCCACTGTCGTTGCCTCTTAGGCTTTCTATAAAAATTATACCCCCATTGACGTATTATTACGGGTAGGTCACATTACCGCTCAGAGGCTGTACATCACCCACCAACAGAAATGGCGGACCCGAATGAAGCTAACCAAGCTCATTAAGTCAGTGATTGTTCTTTCAAGTTTATTTGTTTGTGTAGTGGAAGCTGCACAAAATTCTCCAGTGATTCCGTACTATGGGGAAGAATTTTATGCCGCTATAAATGCAGGCGAGAGCGATGAAACTTTGGTTTATAAAATCAAAGCTGTGCTTCGCAGTTATCACGTAAAACAAAATGGCAAACCTGACCTTATTGTAAAGTCTTGCTTAGAGCAAAAAGGCAGCCCATGTTATGCGCACACTCCAATCAGCTACGGTGAAGCTAGAAAGTTCCTGATGGGGAAATTCTATCTTCACTCTGACGGTGCCGGTGGTTACACAGTCAAAGATGTTTACTGTGATGTTGAAAGACCGGCGCGCGATTTCCGTAAACAAGCTCCTAAGCCAAATACCATTCCTGACAATAAAGTGATCAACGTAGAGCACACATGGCCACAAAGCCGTTTTGCTCGTAAGTTTTCTGATGATCTGCAAAAATCTGATCTTCACCACTTATTCCCAACTGATTCTCAGTTGAATGCGATCCGCGGGAACAATCTTTTCGGCGAAGTGACTACTGACCTTATTGATTTAAAATGCCCAGCTTCGCGCTTCGGTGTTGGTTCTGCCGGCCCCGAGGACGTGTTTGAGCCACCTCAACAGCATAAAGGCAACGTGGCTCGCGCTTTGTTCTATTTCTCAGTTCGTTATGACCTTTTCATCACTGGTGATGAAGAGAAGATCTTGCGCAAATGGCACCGTGAAGACCCGGTAGATGATGAAGAAATGCGCAGAAATAACGAGATCTTTAAGGTGCAGAGCAACAGAAACCCTTTTATCGACTTCCCTGAGCTCGTCGACAGCATCTCTAACTTCTAATTCCTTGTATTTTCTTAGAGATATTTAATAAAGCTCGCTTCTTGCGGGCTTTTTTTATTAAAATCTTAAATAATCTGTTATTACCTTCTTGCAATCCGATTTTTGTTATGCTGCAATCATTTTTACGGGAGGGGTGATACCAAGGAAGGTCTCGGGGAGCATGATGTTCTCACCTCTATTTTTGAATAATTAAAATAAGGCCTGCTGCAAAGCGGGCCTTAATTTTTTGTGCAGCCGTTAGACAGTCTTTTCTAAATTTCAAAGCCGAAGATGCAGACTCTGCAATAAACCCCACAAGTGCTATAAATACCCCGAATTTTTCCGTGAGGTTTATATGAAAAAAATGGTCTTATTTTTTTCGGCGATGCTGATGTCTTCAGTGTCATTCGCTGAAGGCCGTTCAGTTCTTTACTCTGAGTGGTTTAAAAGCCAACCAAAGCACGTTCAAGAGGCTTTAACTGACGATCAGGTCGTGGTGACGACTGCTGAAAAAGCTGAAGAGATCGTTGGCAACCGCCACGAACTTCGTTTGGATTCTACGGGCTACCAATCCAATGTTCCTACCGGCGACGGAGGCCAGCTTCTAGTTCTTTATAAATCCCGCGTATCCCAAAAATGGACTGTGATTGCGATCATGGAAGGCATGAATCGCTACGACTATCAAGACGGCAGAATCGGTGCTGGCGCCATTTATCATATGGATAAAAAAGCGCTGAGAGTTGAAATCACTGAGGCAGGCCGCAACACTTTATTCCCTGCGCGTACGGCCGAGGCTGAATACGTAACGCCGCTAACTGATAAGTTGGTGGGATATGCTTCATTCAGATATTCAGATTATCAACAAGCTGACGTTGTTAACTATTTGGCATCTTTAGCTGCTGAATACTATGTCAGCGGCAAAGACATGCTTTATTTACGTGTGTTTTTATCGCGCGATAATTTCGCAAATGCAAAAGATGCGAATTCAGCGACAGGAATGATCAAGTACGTTCGTTTTATCACTGACGACAACCGCGTATGGGTATATTACGCAAACAGTGTAGAGCATTATGCCCACAGCTATGATTCCGGTGTTGGCCAACTTAAAGGCAATACGTACGGAATTGGTGGTTCTTATAAGATTTCAAAAAACTGGTACGTTGAAACGAACCTTGAGTATCAGGACCGCAGAAACTCTGACACTAAAAACTACGTGGTCATGTTCTCTATCATCCGCCGCTGGTAAGACCTTTTCGCTTCATAGATCCCCAACGGTGATCTTTCTTAAAGGCTTTAAGCACGCCCTCAATTCTCCAGAGGGCGTGAACTTGGCGATAGCCGAAGTTTTCTAGAATCGAAAACATAAATATTTTTGTTAAAGATGGGAAGTGACGACGATTTTCGTCAAAGCTATCGTCAATCATCGCAGCGGCATAGGTCACAATACTTCCGTAAAAGATACTGATAAAGAATAACAGCACTTCCGCATACTGACCGAAATAACCAAAACCAACGCCGGCTACGATTAAAAAGATCGCGAAGAACTCGATGAAGGGACTTAATAAATCCACAAAAAGAAAATACGGGAATGCGATAAGGCCCACAGTGCCGTAACGTGGATTCATCAGTAAGCCTTTGTACTTCCATAATACTTGGGCAAGTCCGATAGACCAACGACGACGCTGTTTTTTTAAGGTGCGCCAGTCACTAGGAACTTCTGTCCAGCAGACAGGTTCAGGTAAGAAGACGATTTGATAAGGGATCTTTTTAAGTCGGTGATAAGCGTGGAGGCGGACCACAAGATCCATGTCTTCGCCTAAGGTGTCTGTCTGATACCCGCCCACCGCTACGACAGCGTCCTTTTTGAAAGCTCCAAAGGCTCCGGAAATAATGATCGTGGCATTAAGAGAATTCCAGCCCACGCGACCGCAGAAGAAAGCGCGGATGTATTCCAATAACTGAATTGCCGGAAGGAATTCTTTAGGGAAGCGGCGTTCAGTGACGCTTGAGTTTTCAAGCTTATTGCTATTAATAACTCGAATCGTTCCGCCTGAAGCAATGGTCGTGGGATCTTCTAGGAAAGGAGCCGTGACCGCAATAAGGGCATCTTGCTCTAATAAAGAATCAGAATCTACACAGCAGATTAATTCTTTGGATGCGTAATCAATTCCGACGTTCAAGGAATCAGCCTTACCTGAATTGAATTTATCAATGACTGTCAGGTTCGGGAAGATTTTAGATTTATAAGTTCCACGCACGATGCCTTTTCCAAGGTGAGACCAGCGAGGCAGATTTTCTGCATAAAGCGCAAACTTTTCCTTTAGGATTTCTAAGGTTCCATCTTTAGAACCATCATTTAGCACCATCACTTCATAACGCGTGTACTGAAGGTGTAACAGGGCCTTCGTGGATTCTTCAATGGAACGCTCTTCATTGAAAGCGGGTGCTAGAATGGTAATTGCAGGTGAAAAACTTAAGTGATCCATTTGCCCGGTAAAAGGCTTTAAATTCTTACGCTTTTTCACTGACAATAATGCCAAGACCAGAAGCAACATATAAAAGCTATTTACAGCGATAAAATAATAGGCCGTGTACTCAATACCCGGAAGACCGTATTGAATGAAGATCTGGCGCAGGGATTCGTAAAGACTGATGTTATCCATAGGTCCCTGCTCCCATATTGATGGCGAAGTTTTCAAAGGCTTCTTGTAAGCCGACGACTTCTTCTTTGTTAAGCGACTGGAAAAGTTCTTCTTTTAATTCAGGGCGAATGACTAATAGCGAGCACATCGCTAAAAAGCGAATTTCTAATTTTTTGTGCTGCCTTAATCCTTCTAAAAGCTTTTCTGATTCGACGTCAGGTTCGATTGTCAGGCATAGCAAGTGGCTTTTAAAAAACAAGGTGTCGTTCTCGTCATTACGAATCATTTTATTTAAAGACTCACGCACAGCAGGCAAACACTCTGTCACTTTGAAAGAATGAATGACTTTTAAGTAAATCTTTTTAATTTCGTTTTTTTGCACTTTTCTAAATGAATTCACAAAGAATTCTCGTTGATAAGAAGCAAGGGTGATCAAGATTTCTAATAAAGAATCCTTGCGTTTTTCATCCATCACCGATTGCAGTGCCTGTTCCAGCGCGGGAATGTGATTTGAGTTTTTACGCACGATAAACTTAATAGCAGAAAAGCGAATATAGAAATTTCGATCAGAAATAAATTTTCCTAAAAAAGGTAAAGAGCTGTCATCTTGTATAGTTTCAATTCGCGCCATCGCTCGCAGGCGTCTTGCGAAACTAAACGAGTTCAGCGCTTTATGATCTAGTTTTAAATATCCAAGGTTTTTATAAAGTTCCACCAGGGCAGGGCGGGCTTTCGGGGAAAGACTTTGGGCAACGACGATAATGGCATCGCGGAATTCTTTTTTTAAACGGCGAGATGTGATCTTGTCCAAAGTTTCTTTTGGAAACTCAAAACCCAAAGAAAGATCTACTAAAGATTCCATCCAGTGATTTTTATAGGTTTGCCTCTTTTTTTGCAGATTTAAGCGGCGAGAACGTTCCACGCGAATCACAATACCAATTAAAACCACTACGATCAGTTCAAGAATGATCAATAAAGTTAAAAATAAGTGATGGGATTCAGTTAGAACCTTTAAAATTTCCACAAGCCCACGACACCGTAATAGTTTTGATCAATCAGCTCGCCCCACGAACGAGTGAAGTTCACGCTGATATCCAGTCGATCGGTTGCAGAAAATCCGGCACCTAGGTAAAGAGTTTTAAAATCTTGTTCAACACCCACATCTTCTAGGCTACGCCCCCAAGCATAGGACATCTCTGTGAAAAATCGTTGAAACAACGGCGCTAATTTTAAGCTGATGCGGTAGGCGTTAAGATCATCGTTGGAAGCAGACAGGTAAGCTGTCGCTGCAACAAAACTTTTATCACCAAGGTAATAGCGATAAGTTAGTAAAAACAATTTAAGATCTTGGGCTGAAAATTGGGCTTCGCGGTAGCCTACGCCCAGTTCTGATGAAGGCAGGGCCGTGAAGATCTGGGTTTGTGTCGACCAATATGGTTTGCGTTTGTCATTCTGGCTGACTTCAAGATCGTTTTCCCAGTACCAAGTGTCTTGAGCTAGCGTAAAGCCCGCAGTCGTCGAAAGATTTGAAATCGTAGGGCCATTGTTTTCATAAGACCCTGCAAGATAGTGAAGTCCTGCGCGAAGATTTCTTAGAACGCTATCATCTACTGATTTATAAAAATCAGCATCCACGCGATAGCCCTTATAAAGGTCCACGGTTTCTTCAGATGAAAGGCCAGTCACGACATCCACCGATGCGTAAGATGAAATAGAAACAAATAGAAATGCCAGAACCAAGTTCATCAATTTCACTAAAAGGCTCTCCACACGAGGCATTAAATCGGCTGTTGTTTTAAAATCAGCTGGATCTTTGCTAAAAAGATATGAGGATTGATAGGCTTTTGGATAAAGTCCATAGCACCCACATTTAGACTTCTTAGAAGCGATTCGTCTTCTTTACTTGCCGTAAGGACGATCGATCTAAAAGCAGTCCCTTCTTGTCGCAGATCACTGATCAATTCTATGCCATTCTTGCCGGGCATGAAAAGGTCCGTAATCAGAAGATCGAACTTCTCTGTGCGAAAGACTTGCAGTGCTTCAACGCCATTTCTCACTCTGGTAACGGAAAACCCGCTCTTAGTAAGAGTACGCTCTGTAATCAAAGCGTCGGTGTCGTTATCTTCTGCTAATAGGATGCGTATCTGAGGTGAGTTCACAGTCTAAATCTAGCGAGGCCAAGTTTGTAATGTCAAGCGTACGAAGTGTGGCTCACGTCAACAAGGTGCGTGAGCCGCTATTAGAAGAGCTTAGAAAGGAAAATGACTGTAGAAATTGAGTAACAACTCATCGCTATTTGGCACTTGGCCTTCATTCAAATCGATGAGCACGTCGTTAACTAAAAGCAGATCCATCATTGATGCCTTGCTGTTGAACACGAGGCCACCCAAATTCTGTTTACCCCAAGGGGCCCAGAACATTGGATAGCATTTTAATTCCTGGGAAAGAGCATCCATGAACTGGGTCACGGTGATGTGTGGTGTGGAAGCTAAGTTTTTAATTGTGCTGATTTGTTCATCAGAAAGTTCGCTGCAGTAAATTTGCTTATTTTTAGCAGAACGCTCTTTGTTGACGAATTTTAAGCGGTGGTTGGTCTGCTCAACAAAGTCGGCTGTGAACTCTTCAACAGTGACCGCTTGTGCATGAAGGCTGAAAGCGAAAGTCAGGGCTAATACGACCTTTTTCATAAAAACTGTCCTTTGTGAATAGGGGCAATTTATATGAAGTTTAATGAATGGAAAAGGGCAGGCGAAACTCCGTGAAGTCTTTGCAGTGCTGTTAAAAAAAAGCCTCCGTCTGTGGGGAGGGAGGCTTGATAAATTGAGCTTTAGCGAGGCAACAAGGCTGCCGCATCAACGGCGCCTGGGGCGTTTGCTAGGCCGGCTCCGATAGGCTTATCAGGAATAGCTACAAACGGACGAGCGGTGGACTTTAAAATTTGAGTCACTTGTTCGGGGGTCAAACTTGGATTCGTCGCTTTGATAAGGGCAACGACACCAGTAACATGGGGTGCTGCCATCGATGTGCCGCTCATCTCGCCAAATCCAGTTGTAGATTCGGTAGAATAAAGGGGAAGGGTAGACACAATGTCAGATCCCGGTGCAGCTATATCGACATGATTTCCATAGTTAGAAAACTCTGAACGATTGCCGTAAGTATCAGTGGCAGCTACGGAGATAACTCCCGGGCAAGAAGCTGGATAGTAATTGAAATCCCCTGAGTTTTTATTGCCAGCAGATGAGACAACGACAACTCCAGACGAAATAACTCTTCGAAAAATCTCCGCTTCATAGGCCCATGGTTGACTTAGTCTTCCCAAAGATAAATTAGCAACGTCTACTTTTAATTCTACAGCCCAATCTAAAGCCCGAAATATGGCTGAATGGGGGCAGCCCTCCTCACAGACCTTAGCAGCATAAATGCGCGCTCGTGGCGCCACTCCCGTGAAGCCATGGGCATCAAGACTTCCTGCAATGGTTCCTGCGACATGGGTGCCATGGCCGCTATTGTCTGTCAGATCATAAGGAAGTTGACCTTCAATGAAATTCTGACCTTTTTCGAAATTTTCTTTTAGGTAAGGGTGGGTATAGTCAATTCCAGAGTCTAAAATCATGACTCTTGCGCCAGCCCCATGATTGGAACGCTTCCAGGCTTTCATGGTTTTTGTTGCTAGGATCCCCCAAGGTGTTCGAGGGCCAGGACGATATACAGAGGAAGTCTCTAACGGATAGGGAGTTTGATGAGGTTTGAAGTCAGCTTCGATTTTAATTAAATGGTCCTCACTCACATCCTGCACATAAGGATTATTATGCAACTTGCTGATGGTTGCTTGGTCTGCATTTCTAATTAACGCTACGCCAATGTTAGGCAAGATTTCTAAATCTTGGATATCAGAAAGATCAGTTGAGGCATGGCTCCACTGAATAGATGTGTTCTTCCATACAGGAAGGTCTTTAAGAGTAACTATGGTCAGCCCGGTATTGGCGCTTGCGAATAATGGAAATAAAAGGAAGAAGAAATAAATTAATTTATTCATGGATTATCCAAAAATGAAAAAGGGAAGACCATTGCGGTCTTCCCTTATAAAAACAAATTACCAGCTGATTGAACTTTCATCGTAACCGAATTGAGTTAAAGCATCTTTATACATGCCTTTGATGAATTTCTGTGCTTGGTGAGGTTTAAGCCCCAAAGCGGCTGCAGATCTGTTAGTCAAATCGCGCATAGCTTCTTTTTCGCCAAGGCTCAGTTGTTTAACTGCTGCCAAAGCATCTACGTATTCAACTCCGAAAACGCTTTTGAAAGTTTTCGCGATGTCTTTTTCAGAAGTGAATCCACGTTCCATCGCAGACACAGCCCAAGAATTCAAAGATGTCGCAATTGCAGTCGCCTTGTTTTTTTCAAAGCCATACTCAGTAACTAATGTTTTAGCAGCTTGGGTAATAAGAGCTTTTGAGCCCTCTGCTTTTAAAGCAGCAAAGCTAGTGTCAGATGCGTCTTGGGAACCTTGTTCATTGATAGCCCAGTAACCGTCATAACTTCCGAAATAAAGAAGTCCGTTATTCGGGTTGTATAAGAAGGCGTCAGAAGAAACGTCAACCACCCCTTGCACACTTCCAACAATACCGACGCGTGTTCCACCTTGGTAATTCACAAGGCTAGAAGCAGAGATATAGTAAGTGATTCCATTTTGAGTGTACTGACCGATACCATACTCGTCGAAGTAGATAGCCACAAGTTGATGTGAATTAGGATCTTCCGATGCTTTTACGCGCACGCCGTTTTCATGAAAGCTGCAGCTTGGTTTTGGTTCAGAGCAAACTCTGTCGCCGTAAAGTGATTTATATGGATAATATACAGCGCCGCCGCCACCACCACCGCCTCCGCCGCCACCGCAGCCGTAAAGAGAAAGGGAAAGTGCAGCAAGACCCGCCAATAGAACGTTCAGTTTCATTAGATCTCCTAATACAAGAATTTGTTTGGCAGGTTTTAGGAAAAGTCCTGTGAAAGAGCAAATTACCATCACGAAATTTAAAAAAAATTTTAACAACAAACGCGAACGATTTTTACTAATTTACGAATGTCCGAACAATGAAGATTTACATTCCACGAATTTCCGAATGCCATAAAAAAAGGCGCTAGTGACAGCGCCTTTTTAAAAACAAAAGTTCAAGATTTTCGAATATTAATAACTTAGTTTTACCCGTAAAAGACTGTCACCACAGTAGTAGTCAAAAGAATGTGCGCTCTTTATTCCGCTAAACACAGGCGTATCCATTGGACGACAGTTTTTAGCAGATTTAAATCTTAACCGTGCCGGTGAAACCAACTCGATGGCAGTTCCATCTTTTGCAAACACAGGCACCACCATCTTTACACCACGACTAAGTTCGGAACTTTCAGTCGTAAAGAGCGCTGGAATTTTAGTGTGACCGTTGCGTGCGTCAATCAAAGTCAGTGGGAAATACAGATTTGTCATCAGCATATCAGGGAAAAACGTATAGCGTTCAAAACTGCGGCTGATAACTTTTTCGCCTTCTAAGTCATGATACTGAATTTCTGAATTTGTAAGCACAAAAGCCCCTTTGCGATACAGGCCCGAAAAGACGGCGCGCACCCATAGAGCTGAATCAAACTGACTGCGTTCTGCTTTTAAATTCTGATCTAAAAGTTCCCAGTTTTTATTATCAAACAGGCTTAAGCGCTGTTGGCGTAAAAGGCCTTCACCAAACCAAAAGCTGCCGGCGAATTCGTCGATGCCATAGTCAAGGGATTGAACTTTATCAACCCGGGTATCAAGGATATTGCGGTAGGTTTCCTGATTAACGAAAAGATCTAAGGACATGAAGTTTTCAATTTTGCCATTGATAACTTCAGCAATAGCAAAGTCGTACAAATAAGAAGGCTTAGCTTCAGAGCCTTGATTTTTTGCTAATAAAACCGGAACGCGACCGGCAATCAGTTGCTCGCGTCTTGGTTCAATCACATCAATGATTCTGTATCCATTATATTCAACCAATGTTTTCAGTTCGTTTTTTTCATTAAGATAGTAAAAGCGAACTTCAGCAGCTTCGTAATCTTCTGGATTTTCCCAGCGCTCTTTAAGGCCGCGTTTTTTATCAGGGTTTTTGCCGCCACCAACCCACGCCGGGCGTTTTGTGTTACCTACTTTTTGCCAGTACAATTGAAACGGAGCTGGGGCTAAATCTGCAGAGTACCTAAAGCTTTCCAGCAGCTTCATTGATTTATCAAAAACAAAAAAGGTCATGGGTGAAGGCAATGGTTCGTCAAGCTCGCTGTTATCTTCATAAACACCCATTACGTATTCACTTTGACCATCACCATTTAAATCCAGGCGGGTCAGAATCTGTTCACGCAAATTATCAGCGTCACCTTCAACCTTGATTTTGGTTCCACCGACAGCGTTGTAAGACCCATCACGTGCGTCAGCCACGATCCACATTTGCCAACTATTATCTTGTTGTGACAAAGCAAAGTAGTCCCGTTGCTCTGGATGGCCGTCCAAGTTTTCTTCTATTGGTAAAAAGGACACTCGGGTCTTAGGCATATTGTTGATTTTAAAAGTTTCAACATCGGCTGAAACCAGCTCCGGTCCGACGCTGACGGTGACTTCGCTTTCAAACACATACCGACGGGTTGCTTGCTGATGAAGGCTGACGTCAACTGTTAAGTCCAACTCGCTAGGGATCCGTGAGTGCGACGGATCAGCGGCATCAACCAAAGTCATCATCACAACATACTTACGCACTTCATTTTGTTTCCAAACCCCAGGGTATGGGGCTGATTCTTTGATCGCCGTAATCCACGGGCGAACGGCTTCAAGATGGGGCTTGATGAATTGCGCGTTCATCTTTATTGCATTGACGTCGACTTCTTGCCATTTATTCACAAAGGAAATTTCAAAACTCAGATCCTTGGATTTGCGATCCCAAAGTATTTCAGACTTTTCTTTTGTTGCCGGAACGATCAAAGGTTGCGGTTGAACATTCAAGGCTTGTGCAACATCCAAATTTCCTGCCACAGAATATTTTGTGTAAATCTGATTTTCAGGACTTAAAGAAGATCCCTCTGCATGGGAACCACCGGCAAGAATAGAAAGATTTTTCTGGACAGGACGCGCACCCAAAACCAAACGGGCATAGATTTCGTCAGCAGATATTCCGCGCGCCATTAATTCTGCAACGGCCGCCGCAACGTAAGGGGAAGCTTGGGATGTTCCACTTAGGAATTCATAACCCAGTGTAGATCTAAAGCGCACCGGGCGGCGACTTTCTGGGTAAGTGCTTAAAATGTTAAGTCCCGGAGCTAAAATATCTACACCACTTCCGAAGTTTGAAAAGTGCGAAAAGGCTCCATCAGGACCGGCCGCTCCGACACAAATAACATTCGGATAGGCGCAAGGGCGAAGAAGAGCACGGGTAGAGTCATTTCCCGCAGCAGCAACGATGATGACACCACGGCTTTGGGCTTCGGCGATCACTTTTCTCATGAAGTCAGAATCTTTTGTCTGTGGCCAACCCATAGAGAAATTAATCACTTTTGCGCCGGACCGCATGGCGTAGATCACTCCACGCGCGACCATATCACCAAGAGATTTATTTATATGCGCACGTTCTTTTTCATACGGAGTATCATAGATCGATAAAGGTTTTAAGGGTTCACTAGGTTGAACGCCGATCACTTGAACCGGCAGAATTTCAACATTATCGCTTAAACCACGAACTCCGATATTGTTATCAATGGCTGCCGCGATAATCCCTGAAACGTGGGTGCCATGACCTTGTTCATCCGTGAAATCGGGGCGTCCCATGATACCTGCGGCGTTGTTACCACCTAATAAACTCCAACCTTGGCAATCTAAAGGGTAACCATTTTTATCTTGATCTACTTCAGGGTTATTTAGATTCATCCATTGTTTTTCGCAAGTCTTGCGATCTTTATCAGCAAGACAGGCTTCAAACTTTTTTAAAGCAATACATTCAGAATCTTTGCGAACAATGATGCTTTGTAAATCGGGATGGTCCTTTTGAATTCCTGTATCTAAAACCGCCACGATGACTTTGGTTTTAGCTTTATAATCTAAAGGCAAGCGAACGTCTTCTTGGGCCCGAGCTGGTATTTTATAAGTGTGCAAAGGATCCAAATCGATCATTTGCGGAAGGCCTTGATTATTGATTCCCCATTGCAAGTGAGAAAAAGGATCCGCCGCCAAAGCAGCGCCCGCAAAACCTAAAGTAAAAAGAATAAGAGATAAATGTCTCATCGGAAGCTCCCAAGGCTCTTATCTAACTCGATCGGGGATATTCTGGTTTTATTAGCAAACATTTGAATAAGACCGTTGGCATAATCAAATTTTTTCTTTGGATCACCCAAAGTGTTAGAGAAATATTCGATGTCACCGTCTTCATCACCTGTACGGAAGCCGTTCATGCGCACGAAGTAAATATAGTTATCTTCGCCCAAGAACTTCAGCAGTTGAGGCAATGGAATTTCTTCTTCTAAGACATAGATCACATTCGTCATCCACTGAGTTTGGGATTTTTTGTCTTTTGGATAGCTCGCAGAAAGTTTTAATAACTTTTCCATCCACGGCAGCATGCAATCAAAATATGTTCCATTCACCCAAGAGCCGGTATAATTCTGCGTGCGCTCTTTTTTGTGCATGTCTTGTTCTTCGCGGCACTCGTTAACGAATTTAGTTTCACCCGCTTTGAAGTTACCATTTCCAAGAACTGTGACCATGTCCTTGTACATTTCCTTGTCATGGGGACGGGCGTGACGGCCCATTTTCTCGCTCAGCTTTTGGAATAAACGACCGATGAACTTTGCTTTTGGAACGGATTTTCCATCTTGGTCAGGTTGTAAAATCAGATCACGGATTTTATCTAAGCCTCCTGGCAAAATCGAAAGATTTGCAGTGATACGATAAAAGTCGATCGCTGTCACATTGGCAAAGGCTTCTTTTTCTATCAGACGGTAAGATGCCACGGGCGAATCTTTTAGCTCGCCTTGAACTTCATCAATAAGTTTTAAAAACTTTTTGCGGTTTAAATGCCAACCGCCCCATACGTGCTGGACAATCGCCACTGACGGGTACTGTTCCGCATTTTTTGTAAGATCAGATTCGGTGACGACAGTTCTCCAGTACGCTTTACCAAAAGGTGTGTTGGCCGGGTTTGGATCATCTGAACGGGCTAGGTCTACTCGGGCTTTCGGTGACCATTTGTTCATGATTCCTTCAAACCAATCAAAGGCAAAACCTAAAAGATCACGGCCTTTCAATTCCCCACGTTTATTTGCAAAAAGGGTGATTTCCTCGTCTTGAGGATTTAAGTCAGGAGCTTCCTCACTGCGGGGATACAGGATTTTTAAAAGATGATCTTCATTAAACTTGTTCACTCTTAGGGCAAAAAGTTTAGTTCTGACCTCGCGAGTTTTTAAGTCATGATCAATTTCAAATTTTCTATGCTGAAACCGAGCATATAGAATTTCAGGATCATTTTCTTTAAAAAGCGCGCGTAAAGCGGGTTTTAAATTGTCGCGTGTTCTAATGAATTCTTTAACGAACTTAGCATCCTTGTTTTCTGAATCAATGTATTCAGCATATTCAGGATTGTAATCAATAACGAAGGCATCGGTGCTTAAGTCAGCCCAAGTTGTGCTGGCACGGACGCGCATCACGTTGATGAAGTAATTAAGATCTAAGCTCATTCCCAGGGCTTTCGCCGTTTGCGAACGAACGTAAACTTGAATACCTTCTTTGGTGCGCATAAAGCTTGTTTGTCGAAGGATCGCGCGATTGCCATCCACGCCCACAGCCACTGAATTTAAGTAATTTAAAGGTGAAATACCCAACAACACATCAAGGGACGAAGAAGCTTGGGCATAAGCAGACAGCGCGATCGAATCAGTGATGGTGAACACTTCGCCTTCACGCAATTCTGCTAAGAAAGCATCTAGCGGCTGGCGGTCTGGTTTTCCTTCTTCGGTGGATTTAATTAATTCGTTTTGATCTAATACGCTTGCTAGTTTCTTCATGAAGCGTGGGATTAAAAGGTCTTTCCACGAAACCTTCGTTCCCTCTTGCAAAGAATTTAAAGGACGAACGTGAGTGTAATCACGCATCACCATGATATTGGCGCCACCGAAAGGACTGATTTTCGGCAGCCCCTCTAAAGTCATAAAGTAACCCAAGCGACCGGCAACACTGACGTTATCTACAAGCTGAATCGGTGCCGAGCTGCCGAAGTAGGTGCCTGTCGTGACATGGCGGGTAGCCGCTAAATTAAATCCCCCCACGGGTCCGCCCCAAGCTTCGACCTTTTGATATAGAGGTTCATAAGGACGTTCGCGTATGTGCTGAAGAATTCTTTGGGTCATTTCTTCACGGCGTCCTTGATAAAGATCGCCGACAGATAATAAGTCTAACTTTTCGTTGATGTGATTAAGAACGGTGCTGATGGCTGCGGATTTACCGCGAATTCCCATATAACGATTTAAGTCACCATCTTGGAACGGGGATTGACGATCCCCATGGGCAAAACGCTGCGGAAAGCCCGGAACAAATTCGCGAGTGACCTTACCGTTCGTCACTAAACCCGAATGTGAAGTTAGGTTTAAGTCAGGCAGTGGCCATCCTGCTGTGTTTTTAAGACTAAATAACTCTAAAGCATTGTGAGCACGGTGTAAAAGTTTAGCAAGAATTAAACCTTCTAACTCTGGGGGGAACGCGCCGGCACGAACGATGTCAGCAAAATCATTATAGCGGAATTCTGAAAGACGGCGCACTAACCAGCGCACATCCTCGTAACTTGCAGCTGAAAAAGATTCTGCCGAAGGATGATTGATCACAACATGTCCTGAAAGAATAGAACCGAATTTGGCAGAAAAGCGATTGATACTTTCTGGAACTTCCACCAAAGAAAACGGCAGAATTAAAGCACGGTAAGCTCTGTAACGGGAATAGCGTTGAACTGCGGGAAGTTGTTTTGGATTGTTTGGATCTGGAGCATATCCCCAATGAATATCAAAGTATTCAGCCATCGCTGGTTCAAGAACAGCGTCAGAAAATACAACGGAGTGATTTTCTTTATTGTCTTCCACCACCCACCCGCGACTTTCAAAGTCAGAGATCATGGATTCCTGGGCATTTGAAAGGAACGTTTTCTTTTCTTCTTCGTTTCTAAAATAAAGGCGCAGGTTTTTATAATACTTTGGTGACGGGAGGTAATATCCCAATTTGCGCAACAAAGCCGCGCGCATAAGGACAGTGTGGGTCAAACGACTTAAACTTAGGCGATAAAAAAGATTTGGATTTTCAAGGGACTGAACTCGGGACATGTAGGTGAATGGCAAGGCGGCTTCTTCTGAAAGGAATTGAACACCTTTTGTGCCGGTGGGGTATGTGCCTGGTGCTTCTTCGATGGCTGGATAAATGCGGTTTTGCCACATTTTATTTTCTAAGGGATTTAAAACGCTAAGATCTTTACCCTGTTGTGCAAGGGCTGCTGCTTGCCCCACATCCACGGCTTGTCCAGAAGTGTTGATTAAATCCGAAGCGGGTTTTTTAATGCTATTCAAAGGCAGAGAGACGCTCTCGGCACTAGCACGGGAGGCTATAAGCAAACCCGCTAGGGTGGCGATGAGGAGTTTAATTTGCAGCATAATACATCCCTTCAAGGGTGGTGTTAAAACGAACCTCGGTTCAATCCGCTCCTCGAGAAAAGCAAAGAGCGGGCCATAATTTATGAATTTGAGTCGCGCGGGGCTTGCCACGCCGAAGCTTTAGCGAAGGCGGGTAGGCAGAAGCTTGTAAGACTTACAGCTCTGTTCAGATCTTTAACGAGATCAAATCGCTGCGTAGGTACCAAGAAAACAAAACGCTGAATATAGATTTCGCTAACATTTCTGAAGGGTAATCAACAGTTTGCGATAGTTGAAAAATTGAAAAAGGCTGAAGATTTTAGTTAAAAAAAAGCCTCTATTCTTTAGTGAAGTAGAGGCCTTTAGATATTAGAACTTTTCTAAAAACTATTCTTCGGCCGGAGCAAAACCACGGCGCAAAGTATTTTCTGTCACTGCAATCGGTTCCATATATTGTTTCAAATAATCAGGACCGCCGGTTTTAGAACCAACACCTGACATTTTGTAACCACCAAATGGATGGCGATCCACCATGGCACCTGTGATGCCGCGGTTCACGTACAAGTTCCCAACCTCAAGCTCGTTTTTCACGCGAGCGATGTTAGCAGGGCTGCGAGAGAAGATACCACCTGTTAGTGCATATTCAGTGCTATTCGCGATTTGCAGGGCTTGATCCAGGTCTTTCGCGCGAATCACTGTCACAACCGGCCCGAAGATCTCTTGTTGAGCAAGCTTCGCGTCGCCTGGGACATCACCAAAGATTGTTGGTGGCGCAAAGAATCCAGTGCTTGGAACATGGGCTTTAAATAAAAGCTTATGGTTTTTTTCGCCCTCAGCAATAGTGCCAAGAATACGATCATAGGCTTCTTTATCAACCACAGGTCCCATGTAAGATTTTGGATTTTCCGCAGGTAAAATCTCAATTGATTTTGCGGCTTCAACCAAACGCTCTACGAAACGCTCGTAAACTTCATCTAGTACAATCACGCGGCTTGCAGCAGAACATTTTTGTCCAGCGTAACCGAATGCAGAGTAAAGGACCCCGTCGACGGCCTCATCAAGATCCGCATCGTTATCGATGATCACGGCGTTTTTACCACCCATTTCGATAATGCAGCGTTTGACATGGGTTTGACCCGGTTGAACTTGCGAAGCGCGGTTTAAGATATGTAAACCCACCGCTTTAGATCCTGTGAAGGCAATTGTCGTCGTGTGTTTGTGATTCACGATGTATTCACCAACTTCTTCACCAAAACCAGGAAGGAAGTTGATAACACCTTGTGGGAAGCCGGCTTCTTGGATCATTTTCATTAATCCCCAAGCAACCACAGTTGATTGTTCTGCAGGTTTCATCACCACAGTGTTACCAGCAACAGCTGCTGCTGTAACCATTCCGGCAAGGATCGCAAGCGGGAAGTTCCATGGCGCGATCACCGCAGTGACACCACGAGATTTATAAATGTAATGGGAAACTTCACCAGGAAGTCCGCCCACGCGAAGTGGTTTTTGCAGTTCACGCATATTACGAGCGTAGTAGCGGCAGAAGTCGATCGCTTCAGCCACGTCGCCATCAGCCTCAGCCCATGGTTTACCCACCTCAAGAACTTGCGTCGCAATAAGTTTAAAGCGATCACGAACCATGATGTCAGCAAGTTTATCAACTAAAGCTGCGCGCTGTTCAGCAGGCACGTTCTTCCAAGTTTGGTAAGCCGTGTGGGCTGCTTGCATCGCAAGTTCCGCGTGCTCAACTGTTGCCATTGAAATTTTACCAACAACTTGCGAAGCCTCAGAAGGATTCACGCGATCAAAGATTTTTTCAGAGCGAATTTCTTTGTTGTTAATCATCGCGGGCACGTTCACTGGCAATGACGCTTTCATGTCAGCCAATGCTTTATGCATTTTTTCGCGATCCGCTTTTACAGCGAAATCTAGAAGAGGTTCGTTATAGAACTTGTTCGCTTTTTTAGGAATGATCGGTGAAGTCGGAGTCAGACCTTGAGCAGGATCTTTTAAAAGTTCTGCTGTGGTTTTTCCATCAGCGAATTTTCCGCGAAGCCAAGATTCATTGGAAGTGTTTTCAAGTAAACGACGAACTAGGTACGCCATACCTGGGATCAATTCACCCACCGGAGCGTATTCACGCAAACGGTAGCCCATGTCGACCACAGTTTTCTTAATTGGTTCCGCCATTCCGTAAAGCATTTGGAATTCCAAAGCTTCTTTCGGGATGTTTAGTTTTTCTGCGTAAACCATACATGCCGCCAAAGATCTTACGTTGTGGGACGCAAAAGCAGGGCGGATGGTTTTAATATTTTCTAGCAAGTACTTAGCGCATGCTTCGTAGTTTGCGTCTGATTCGGCTTTGTTCGTATAAACAGGAACTGGCCAGCCACGTTGTTCAGCATCAATGGTTTCATAATCCCAGTAAGCACCTTTCACCAGACGAATCCAGAATGGAGTGCCACGTTTTTGCGCGAACTCTGTCAAAGCTTTGCAGTCTTCAAATGAGTCACGAAGGTAAGCCTGGATCACGACACCAAAGAATTTATAGTTTTTAAATTCAGGCTCGTTGATAAGTTCTGTGAAAACTTCAAGTGTTAGATGTTTTACAGAGTATTGTTCCATATCCAAATTGATGAAGACGCCTTTTTCCATACCAAGACGGAAAACAGGGCGCATGCGATCTTTAAGGATTTTTTTAGATTCATCCCAAGCCAAGTCTTTGATTTGGGAATAAAGAGCCGTCATTTTCACGGACACGTTCACTTTAGGAATAGCCCCTTCGTGATCGCGATCTAGTTGTGGAATCTCATCCCAGTTTTGCGCGTCTTTCGCAAGCCATGTGATAAGTTCCATGTAGCGATTGGTATAATCTTGCGCTTCTTTTTCAGAAAGAGTCGCTTCACCTAAAATGTCTACCGTGAAAGTCATTTTGTTTTTGCGCGCTTTTTTAAGAACCGGCAAAGCCTCATCAGGGCTTTCACCAGTGATGAACATTTTTGCCATGCCCATCACGTTTTTCTTAATCGCGTTGGCCATCAAACCTGGAGCTAAGGAACCAAGTCCCAAGCCCACGTTGAATACCGGAGGAAGAGTTCCACCATCTTCAGAGAAATATTCTTTTAAGTGACGAGAAACTTCATCACCAGAATTGATGGATGGAAGTACGTCCACGAAGCGGAACATGTTTGTTTTGAATTTTTCATTTTTCATACTCCATTCCATGATGGAGCCATACCAGAAATCTTTAGAAAAAATGGATGCCTTAGATTGGCCTTCCATACGCTTCAAAATCTCTTCGCCACGGGCGACGATTTGCGACTGAATATCGTTCATATTTTTACCTCAAACTGAGGGCCGCATATTCCCTCTGGAAGTGGTAAAACTCAAGGACTTTGCTGGATCAAAGGCGGCTAGAATAGAAGAATCTAGCCATCTGCGTTAACAGTTTAGAATCGGACTCCTAAACCGACCGTAAGCAGGCTGGTTCCGCCGATATTAAGCTTTGATGAAATAGGCTTCACTGCAGAAAATTCCAAGCCTAAATACCATTTAGGGGAAAACCAGAAACGGCTGCCTAAGAAGACTTGCGCATAGTTGTATTCGTATTCGTCAGTTTCAAAGAAAACGTTTCCTGTGTCCTTATCCTTAAGTTCAAAAGGATCCGTGTTGACGTGGGCATAACGAACGGCTCCGTAAGGTTCAAACCAGTTATATACGCCACTGACCAAAAGGTCGCCGTACTGGTGGGAACCGCCGATAGAATTACCAATCCCTAAGGCGCCGGCAAACGACACGCCTTGAGTTTGATTGATGAATGAATATTTGCCGCGAATCCCGATGCTGGTCGCTTCAGCGTGCAAACCTAAATCAAAATTTTCAGTAGCCCCATAACTCCATTTAAAAAACGGTGGAGCATTACCTGCGCCGAAGGAAAGTTCATGCATTCCTTTGCCGACAGATCGTGCCGTTTCATGGTTTGCTAAAGGACCCAGGGCGCATCCGCCTAGGGCGGCCGCGCAGAGTATGAAAAATAGAAAATGGAAAATAGATAGGGAGAGCTTTTTCATTTATTGGGCCTTCCACGTGTGCATCATTTTTGTTTTAAGTTCTGCTTCTAGGATGTCGCCTTTTTTGATCGGTCCTACGCCAGAGGGTGTTCCTGTTAAAAGCAAGTCACCCGGTTGAACGGGGAAATGTTTTTTTACGAAGTTAATTAAATCTTCGATCCTAAAAATCATTTGGTTTGTGTTGCCTTTCTGACGGACTTCGTTGTTGATTTTCAGAGTGATTTCTAAGTTTTTCAGTTCTTCTAAATCGTTTACTGGGAAAAAATTTGAAAGCGGGCAAGAGTCTATAAAACTTTTTGCTAAGGTCCATGGATGACCTTTGGCTTTTAATTCATTCTGTTTTTTTCGGTCTGTTAAATCTAAAGCAAGGCAGGCTTCATCGATTTGCAGGTTTTCATCAAATTGCAATGCAAGCTCAACCTCGTGATGAATTTCGCTATCCCAGGTTGGCAGGTGTAAATCTTTGGATGCCAAGGTTGCCGTGCTGCCGGCTTTTAGAAATATCATGGGCTCTGTTGGAATTTCGTTTCCAAGTTCTTTGGCGTGTTCAGCATAGTTGCGGCCTACGGCCCAGATATTTTGAATCATAAAGCGATCCTTTTTAATTCGATAAAATCAAAAACTCCGTCGGGACTTGATTGAAAGCCCGCATATTGGCATGGATACCATTGTGCAAACTCAGGGCCCGTCAAATCCGTAGAGCAGGGGATGGCAACCATCGCTTCCACCACCACGTCGTAATGTGAGCACATAAAAATCACCGAGTCTGCGTGGGTCGCAGCTTCTGCAAAAAGTTTGGCGATGCGTTCGCGGAACTCTGTCAAATTTTCGTCGCCCTTTTGTTCTAGAAGACCTTCATGGGTTTGCATTTGCAAATCAAAATGTTGTGAAAGCGGACGGAAAGTGCTGTGGGTTCTTTTTTTCGGAGAAACCCATAATTCCATAGGGCGCGGAAGTTCGCCTTTAAGAACTTTATCAAGCAAACGAGAAGCTTGGGCATGTCCCTCTGCAGTTAAATCAGGATCGCCAGAAAAATCCATGGCTTTTTGCGCATGTCGGAAGAGGTAGATCTTCATTCTTAAGTTCTCTCTGCTTGAATTTCAACGGGGGCTTTGTTAGTTTGCCTGTACCCATTTAAGTTCCATAGTTTTCCACCGTTTTCGGGAGTTTGTCATGAGTAAAGAACGTGTTCATCGTTTTGTTTCTAAAGATCTTACGTTGAGAATTGCCGCGGTGAATGCTTCTGAAGTTGTTAAACACATGCAAAGCTTGCAAAATACATATCCGATTGCATCAGTGGCGGTGGGACGCAGCATGGTTGGGGCTCTATTAATGGCCTCACAACTTAAAGACGGTCAAATGGTAGGCTTGTTGTTCCGTGGTAACGGTGCATTGCAAAGTGTGTATGCCGAAGCTTCGTTTGAAGGCCACGTGCGTGGTTACACTCCAAACCCACAATATCAACCACCAAACTATGATAACGGTTTAAGTCTTAAAGAAGCCCTTGGTAATGGGACTTTAAGTGTTGCTCGTCATCAACCATTCCAAAAACAACCTTTCCACGGAACTGTGGAATTGGTCAGCGGTGAAATTGGGCAGGACATCGCGCACTACTTACATCAATCCCATCAGATTCGTTCGCTTGTAGCTTTGGGTGTGTATCTTGATACCAACGGAAAAGTTGAAACAGCCGGCGGAGTTTTGATTGAAGTCATGCCGGGGGTTGAAGAATCTGTGGTTGAACTTATTCAAAAAAATTACGACGAGAAAAAACCAAACATTTCAAAAATGTTGTTAGACGGTGCTCAACCCATCGATCTGGTTAAGCCCTTTATGGAAGGTATCGAGTTTGAAGAACTTCCACACGATTATCCAATCGAATACTACTGTCCTTGCACACAAGAGCGCGTCATCAGAGCCCTTGAAACTTTGGGCGAAGAAGAACTCCAAGACATGATCACCAAAAAAGAAGACGCCAACGTCACTTGCCAAATCTGCGGCAAACCTTACGTCGTCACTGTCGCCGAAATTTCTTCGATCAAGGATCGCGTTCACAAAGAATCCATGCACTAAGCTTTACTAGCTCAAGCGCTGCGGTCCTCGGTGTCGGCAAGGCTGGGCTCTGTGCCTGGCACTTTGCTATTCCTAGTAGCTTCAAGAGGCACGCCATCCTGGCTCATCGTCGCCGCAGCTTTGCTGCGGTTGTTGAGGGCTCCTGCCCTCAACCCCTTCGGGGCTTACGCGCAAAAATAGCATCCTGCTATTTTTGGCGCGCCATCGTGGCGCCGACGAAGGCCTCTTTCCGTACTACCCAGCCTCGCCGCACGACATTTGTGAATTGAGGTAGAAAACTTTGGATGAATTTCAGGTGTAGGCGATTAATGATTTAAGGTCTTTTAGGTGATTTGATTTACATTTTTTTTTGACGAAGAAATGGATGCTTTTTGTTGGTGTCTTTTCTTTCAATTTGGTCTGCGCCTTAAGACTAAAATATGTTTGTAATCTTAATTGGTATTACTATCGAAGCTAGATCTTTGTTTTGAACAGATTTGGCGTATAGGAGTGGAGTAGCTTAGGCCTCATACGGAAAGAGCCTTCGTCGGCGCATGGATGCGCGAACCGCAGCGTAGCTGCGGCGACGACTGAGCCCGGACGGCGTGCTCTTGGAGGAGGAGACCTAAGCTACTCCACTCCTATACGCCAAATCCCTCGTTCGAAGACAAGAATTAGAACTCCGAATCGAATATCCCAATAACAAGTTTCTGCCACAGCCATACTTTTTGTTTTTCGGTGATGGGGCGGGATTGTTGTAAATACACTTTATAGATGCTTTCCATTTTCTTTGCGAGGGCTGGGCTGTAGATCAAAGCTCCGTTTTCCATGTCGTGGATGAAGCTTCGTTTATTAAGATTTACTGAACCTAAGAAACTTAGCTCATCATCTATCATGATGAGCTTTGAGTGAAGGATGATTTTTGGTTCCGTGTATTCGTAAACCTTAAATGTGTCTTTAAATTTATTGACGCCGTCTTTGTTTACTGCGCCCAGGATGAGGTCCGCAGTGTCACCTTTAAGATCTAATCTTGTAAGCAAAGTTACTTGAACGCCGCGGTCTGCGGCTCTTTGTAAAGCGTCACCTACTTTTTTAAGTGGGCGGAAATAGGGTGTAGAGATCAACACTTTTTTCTGAGCACTGTCGATCAGGTCCGCATAGAAGTCTTCTAGGATTTGATTGTCTTTGTACGGAATTGAAAGATAATGGCGCACCAAAGGTTTTTCATTGGCTGATTCAAAGTACTTTGAACTCAGTTTGTTGGGTGAACTTAGTTGCACCGTGGTGGGTCTAACATGGAAGCTGTCGGTATCTTGCATCCATAAAGTGTAAAATTGGCTTGCCACTTTTTCAGTGAACTCTTTTGATTCTACTGTGAATTCAAAATCGCGCCAGTGAACGAATGCTTCCTCTTTTGGATAGTTGATCAAGCTTGGATATTTTGAATGGTTCGGAACAGTTCTTAGCAAGAATCCATCATGGATGTTTCTGCCACCAAGAACGACCTTGTTTGCTTTAGGATCTGACGATGACAGGGTTAAAAAGATCTTAACGTGGTTTGTTCTATGCAATTCATGGAACTTTCCACCACTTTTTGAATCGTTGTCGTAACGATATAATAGGGCTTTGATGTTTCCATTTTCGGCCATCAGTTTTTCGAAAAGCGCTTTATCCTTATCAAGGCTAATGACGTCGGAAATTAGCAATCTTACTTGGGTTCCACGATCGGCGTGATACTTCATTAAGCGAGCCAGGGTGTTTCCGTAAAAATCGCTTCTAAAGACTAAATAAGAAACAAAGATGCCGTCTAATTTCGGTGCTTTTGAAAAATCCAACGGTGCGTACGGATTTTTATCTGCTAGGAATTTTGCTGGTAACTTTTGGCCTAAAAGCATTTCTGCTTTGGCTTGCAACCCATCTTCGGCTTGTTCTAAGGTTGTGACTTTTTCTGCTTCTAATGGGCAGTTCATGTAAGTGTAACCGCTGTTTAAGAAAAAGCTTTGCGTCTTTTTTAGACCGTGAGTTGAAGGAAGCACGCAAGCTTCATAGTTTTTCGCTAGCGTTTCTAAGAAACCCAGTTTTTCTTTTTCTGTCTTAAACTGAATGGCATATTCTTTTCTTGTATCACCCCATGGATTTTTAAAAGTCAGTTGGCAGTTTCTTACTTCGGCAGAGGGGCGAAAGCGAACTTTTTGGCCATTTAAATTGCCATCGTACCAATGAAACTTTGCAACGTCCTGGGATTTGTAGTGATCGAATTTGAAAATTCCCGATTTAAGTGAAAAACTTCCATCGCACTTTAATATCGCCTCTAAATACTTTTGGGCTTCCGGTGTTTCTTCAGTCCGAGTTGGGACTCCGCCGCTTTGTTTATAGAAAACTTCGTGGCGTAATAACAGCTCGTAATTTTCAGCATTATGATTGGACATCGAAAAAAACGGCATCTTTGCTGATTTTTCGTAATAACCCAGATCAGTCAGTGTATACGCTTCATTTTTAACACCCCAACGACGAAGCATCAGGGTTTCAAAAGTTTTTGGTGCATCACCGTGGGCTGACTGGACAGTCAAACCCATGGCTTGGGCTTCAAGTTGGAATTTTTTCTTTTTTAAATCAGCTACGTTTTGTGCCCATTCGTCTTCAGATTGGCTTAAACTTTTTTGCGCTAGACGAAGTTTTTCTTGGCTTTCTAATAACGCCAATTCATTTTCATAAAGTTTTTCTAAGCTGGAAGGCATATGAAAAAGAGCAGCTGGTTTTCTGTCAAGACTGTGACAAGCTGATAAAACCAACGCTGAAAATACAAGAAGGTACCGGAAATTTTTCATAGAATCCTCCAGATCTGCTTATCGGACTTTAGGCGAACTATTTTAGGCACTGTCTAGAGTTTAGACAGTCCAATTCCTAATGGGATCAAAGCAAGCTGGGTGCGGTCTTTGCTCTTGATAATAGCGGTGAAAAAAGTCAGTTTAAGTCGCTTAGAAAAGCGACCACTCATATGGGTTTCATTTTTTATCGGGATCAGCCTGATCGTGGCTATTCTGAGTGTTACTTATGAAGCTTATCGCGCTAAATCTTCGGTTGAAGATTACGTGGGTATTTGGGAAGACGACATTGCCCGGGCGAAGCTGTTTCAAGGCGATCAAAGTTTGCAGAATAAAATTCTAAAGCAGCTAAAAGAAGTGCATTCCGCTGTGGGCACCACCGAAGTTCAAAATCCAGAAAAACTGCAATGTGTTTTTTCAACCGATGTTCCATTGACCTATCATTCGTTGCCGTCTGGTAGCATCCGCGTTTGTTTTAACGTGGTGGATTTAAGTTTAAGCGCTTTAGCTTCACCTTTATTCATGTTGGGTATTTTGCTGGCGTTGATTTCATTAGGCGTGGGACTGCGTCGTGAATTTATGAATCGCCTGCAAGAGCAACGTTTAGAAGCAGAACTGGCTTTATCTAAAAAGATTGCACAAATCTCTAGACAGGTCGCCCACGATATCCGTGGTCCTTTATCAGCGTTAACCACTTTGAATGAACTAGATCATAATATGGCTCCGGACCGTAAGGAACTTCTTGATCTTGCCGTGAAACGAATCCGTGGAATTGCGGATGATCTTTTATCAACAGGAGTCAAAGCAGCTCAAGACATTGTGCAAGCGGTCCCGCAGGCAGCTGAAGGCCATGACCTAACCACGATGTTAGAACCTTTGGTAAAGGAATATAAGTTCGCTCATCCGCAAGTGAACTTTGCATGGAGCAAACATCTGTATTCCGAAAAAGCCCTGGTACAATTAGAAACCATCAAAATACAACGCATTGTAAGCAATCTTTTAAATAATTCTTTAGAAGCTTTACCTGCACATGAAGCCACTATTCAGCTTGTCTTAATGGAACGTGAAAACCATTGGCTATTGCAAGTGATGGATAACGGAAAGGGCATTCCAGAAGACATTCTGCCAAAGCTAGCAGAAGAGGGTGCTACCCATGGCAAACAAAACGGCCATGGCTTAGGACTTTTTGATGCTAAAAAGACTTTGCAATCCATTGGCGGTGATTTGCAAATCCGCTCTAAGTTGGACGTGGGCACGCAAGTTTCTTTGATATTCCCAAAGTAATTACTTATCTAACTCTATACCTAAAACATTTTCGATGGTTTTATCGTAGGAATCCTTTTTCCTTTTTGCTGGCTGAGCCATTTCTTTCGGTCGAGCCACAGAAGCTTCCAAAGGTAATGCGACGTAAAGGTCGCGCTGGTTTTGGCTTTGTTGTAAGGCGATAGAAAATTCAATTTCTTTGCACTTTGCCTTCACCATCGCCTCTGCAGGCGCATTCTTTTCTGGAGTGATTTGCAGCTCTGAATTATTCAATGTCACAGTTTTAATTTTGATTTGGTCCGAAGGGTTTTCAATCTGTTCAACCACGCACGGAATGGTCACAAAGCTAGAAATTGTTTTTTGCACCAAGACCGCTGGCTGCAAAAGGGGTGCGGAAGGGGAGGAAGAAAAACTTCTTTCCTCAACTAAAAGTCCCCACGGATTTTCTAAGGACCTTTCAGTAACATGAATTTTCAAATTCGTTTTTATGAACAGGTTCTGATTGGATTTAGCTTCTTCGCTGATTTGCAGACTGACCAAAGCTTCGTAGCTGCCATCAGGCAATAGACGTAAAGAAGAAAGCTGGCCAAGTTGGGAAAGATTTTTTTGTTCCGTTTTTTCTTTAAGACGGCTGACTTCCCTAATGCGTTTTTTGCCTTGTTCAGGGACCATTAAGGCCGCTAGTGAAGTCTGTGATTGCCAGAAATTATTTGAGTTATAATTAAAGTATCTTTCCAAGTACTGACGAAGAAACGTCAGTTTTTCCATTTCACCTAAGTGAACTTGCTGCAAGGATTCTTTTCCTGTGTCCATAGTGATAGCGATCACTCGGGGGTTGTTTTTAAGCTTCCAGTAAAAATAACTGACAGCTGTTGCCCAAGTCGTTGTCACTATCAAAAGCAGAACTAGAATCTTTGTTTTCATGCTAGTTTTTCTCAAGCGGCGTGATTTCAATCATCTGGTCACGATGGTATTTTTTGTTTGGACCTTCATCAACCCACTGGTCAATCTTATATAGTTTGATACGAGCTTTCCCTGACTGGAAAAACTTTTTATCGGCTGTGCCGGTTGTATCTTTTAAAAGGGTTGCTGGACCATTTTGGAAGAAATCTAGCTGCGCCTTCATTTTTTCATTTTCTAAGCGCATGACTTCAAGGTCTCGCTCGTCGTTAAAATAAAAGTTTGACGCCACAGCGCCTGCTAGACCAAGAAGTCCGCCCCAATACATCGCATGAAGTTCTGTACGTTCATCTTCAGGGGCAGTTCCCGCACCGATAGCGGCGCCTACGGCAAATCCAGCCACCGTCGTTGCGATCCTGCTTTTTTGATTGGTTGCACATCCACAAAGAAGCGAAAAACTAAGAACAAAAAGGATATTTGATTTCATAGAACAAGCTTATGTTTAAACCTGTTCCTGGCCAAGTCATTTTATTAAATGTTGATATAGGGGAAAGTACATATCCTCTTCAGGTGAAACTAGAAGATCGGACTTCTGAGCGTGGTCACAATACTCTAATGGTGCGTTCTTGATTAAAGCGAGCGGGCGGCGTTCGGCAGCTTCACCCATCATTAAGACTGCCGCTGAAGCCAGACTGTCTACAAGGTTGATTTTTGTCATTTTCAAAGGTCGACCAAAAAGATCTTTTTCGCCGATCATATTTTTTAATGGTGCAAAGCCAGCAAAAGAAATGGCAACACCGGTGACGCCTAAACGTAATGGTCCCGTTTTAGAGTCAGTCAAAATCACGCCCAGATTTTTAAGTCCAGTGCGCGCTTGAAGACCGCTTCGAATAACTTCCGCAGATTTAAAAGGATTTAAAGGGTAAAGGATGTAATCGCCATCTTCAGAATTGGATTCATCAATTCCGGCCCCTGCCAGAAGCAAATGACTTTTCACCGTCAAAGTGACGCCGTGACCAATTTCACCTAAAAAAATATCGGCTTCTTTCTGCATAAGTTCCTTTTTAGAAATTGAATCTGCAGGAACCACGCGGCCTTCGGCAAGACTGACAATTTTAGAAGTGATGGCAAGAACAACCTCTTCCTGCCATTCGTCTTTGGAGATATTTTTAAGAATAAAATCGATCAGGTCTTCACCCTGACGGTAAAGCGAAGTTTGAACAGGATTTATCGTCAGGGGTTTTTTCATCGTTAACCTAGTTGTTGAATGATCGCATCAGTGAAAGATGTTGTCGAACCGTGACCGCTCAGATCTCCAGTACGTGCGTTCACATCTGACAATGCGGCAATCAAAGCTTTCATGATAGCGTCAGCTTTAGTGTTTTCACCGATATGTTGAAGCATCATGACAGCTGATTGTAAAAGGGCTGTAGGATTGGCTTTGTTTTGCCCAGCAATGTCGGGTGCAGAACCATGAACCGCTTCAAAGATCGCGGCCTTTTCGCCGATGTTGGCACCAGGAACAACTCCCAATCCACCCACAAGCCCCGCGCAAAGATCACTTAAGATATCGCCGTAAAGATTTTGTGTCACAATCACTTCAAACTGTTGAGGCTTTGTTACTAACTGCATGCAAGCATTATCGACGATCACATCTTTCGTAGAAATAGACGGGTATTGCCAGCCCACTTCTTGCGCCACTTTTAAGAATAAACCGTCAGACATTTTCATAATGTTGGCTTTATGAACAACTGCGACTTTTGATTTCCCGGTACGCTGGGCTAAATCAAAACCATAGCGCGCAATACGCTCTGAACCTTTACGTGTAATGCGCTTGATACTTTCAGCCGTATTATCATCAATCATGCGCTCAATACCCGCGTAAAGGTCTTCAGTGTTTTCGCGCACGATGGTTAAATCCACATCCGGCGCTACGCACTTCACTCCAGGTAAAGATCTTACAGGGCGAACATTGGCATAAAGATCAAACAACTGGCGCATGGTTACGTTGATAGACTTGTGACCTCCGCCCACTGGAGTTGTTGTCGGGCCTTTGATCGCAAGTTTGTTTTTATTGATGGAATCAATAGTGGCTTTAGGCAAAAGTTCACCCACAGTGTGCAGGGCGACTTCACCTGCTTGATGTTCTTCATATTCAAATGGTGCTTTTACGTGCTGAAGTACACGCACCACTTGAGTCATAATTTCAGGTCCGATGCCGTCACCAGGAATCACAGTCAGTTTAGTCATTTGTGTTTTGCCTTTCGCGAATGACTTTTCCTTATCACGCGCGAGCTGGCAGGAGGAGCTTTTTCATGCTCCCTACCAGGGAAGGTAGGATGTGGGGTGGGTGTGGTGGGCTTCGTGGTCACCCTGATGAGGGTTTGAGCCCGGTTGTCTCAAAATGAGACTGCACTATTCCCTAAAGCAAGCCTCGGACCAGCTCGGTCAGAGTCGTTTTGCACCTCTTTAGGTTTCGCTTTGCGGCGCGGGGGTGTTCGATTCTTTGACAGGGAAGATGCCTTGATAAATCAGCAGCTTAGAACCTTTCGCTATAGGTGTTATGAGATCTAACACTTCTATTAAGCGTTTATTGTGTTATGAGGCAGTTTGCGCTCTAAAGATAAAGTCTAGTTATTTCAACAACCTACAAATCTAAATCGAAGGCCACAGCATTGGTCTTTTCTTTGTAATAGACAAGGATAGGAGGTCGCATCCATGAACGCGCGATTTAGAAACTGGCTTGGGATTACAACAATCCTTTTCACAGTCCTAACAATTCAAGCTTGTGCGCCGAAGTCTCAAGAAGACTGCGGGTTCGTGCAAAACGTCTATGGCGAGCGCGTCTCTTGGCAAAGTGATGTTCCAGTGAATATGTATATTCATTCAAGCGTTCCAGTGGAAATGGATGCAGCGATTATTGCGGCAGCCGATAGCTGGCAGACGATTGTGGGTCGTAAAATCATTAATATCATGGGTCGCACAAACGAATCAGTTTCTCCTCACAAAGACGGTAAAAACATCATTTATTTTATGACGAGCTGGGAAGCAAATCGCACGTCAGAACAAGGCCGCACAAGCCTTTATTGGATTGGCGATCTTATCAAGGAAGCAGACATTCGTTTAAACGGTGCTGACTTCAGTTTCTATTATAGAAATCAAAGCAACGTTATTTCTACTGCCGCGAAACCTAAATCTAACTCTGCTGCGGTAAATATCGAAGCCCTTGTTCTTCACGAAATGGGGCACGTTCTAGGACTTAAACATAAAGACACCGATGATTCAGTTATGGCGACCTTTTTAGCAAGTGGTGAAGACCGCGTGAATGTGGCTCCCACCGATGAAAAGGCGCTCCAGTGCGAATACTAGGGCGATGTAAGAACAGTGCAGTGTAAAAAAGAAATGTAAGTTTATTTAAGTTGTTGATTAGAAAATTCCAAATAGACTTTTAGTTCTGCGCCAAAAGGTGCAGCAGAGGAGAGCCAGATGAGAGTGATCACTTTAAACAAAGACCAAGCAACAGAAGTTTCTAATTTAGACTCTGCTTTCTTGGCGCCTCTTGCTGAAACTACTCCTGTAACTCATAAGTCTTACCACGAACTTTCAGATCGTCCGGTGGTTGAAGCTGATGCTTTAGCTCAATTGCACGCGAACATCGAAATGCTAACGGACCTTTCAGGTCGTCTTTCATTCTTAATGAGAGAAGTTCGTTACCTCATGAAGGTTTAAGCTCGAACAAATGTTAGACTTAGAACAAATGTTCGTTTGCGAACAGGGTTGAGTTTAGTAAACCCTGGGTGGATTATTCGCACTTCTAATATTTGTTGCATGACATATGTTTAGGAACGCGATCTAATTTCATATATGTCAAAGCCAGAAGATTTCCAATCATACGTTTTCAAGCATTTCGAAAAATGGAACTTCACTAAAACTGAGAGTGAGATTGCCTTGATGATCTTAAAAGGCTTCAGCCTTAGAGACATCGCTGGCAAGCGCGGGACGACGGAAACGACGACTCGCCAGCAAGCTTTAAGTTTATATAAGAAAGCTGCGGTCGATGGCCGCCACCAGCTTTCTGCTTTTTTTATGGAACATTTGTTAACCGCTCCGCAAGCGGAAGTTGAAATTACGCCTTACGGTCGTAACGGTTCAGATTCCCTTTAGGGATTTGATAAACGACCCAGTCGCCTCGGCGTTCACGGGTCATTCCCTCTGTGATCACTGGCTTATCAAATGGGAATTCCTCACGGAATGTTTGATAGTTCGCGCTGCTGGTGATCTTTCCATCTTCTTCTATCTTATCTTTGAATGAACGTTGGCCCGACACTGTGGCCTTGTCGTTTTGAATCGAAACTTTCACTGCGTCTTTTTCATGTTCAGGCACGAAAGCTTCTAACACGTAGAAATTCATGCTTTCGCTAATTCGGCTGCCACGATCTTCCACCTTGTAAAACGGATCATGTTCTTTGTTCGCGTATTTTTCAGACGAACGAACGAAATCTTTGCGAGTTTCATTCAGCTGCTTAAGGTAGTTCTGATTTTGAATATCTAAGCTCTCTCGCTGAGCGTTTTCATTTTTGGCGTAAACACTTTTAAAGCGGCTGTTCTGAGTTCTAAGTTGATCCTCATTGGCCTTCTTGTTTTCAGCGATTTTTTGCGAATAAAGTTTATTGGCTCTTTCTTCGCGGGACGCCCAGTTTTTTTCGATTTTTTCCTGGCGTTGGGCTGCCGTCTCATCGATTTTTTGTAGCTGCGTGCTTTGTTTTTGCTTTTCTTCTGTGATCATCACTTCGCCACGTTGACGAAGTTCAGTGTGTTCTTTTTCGTTGCGAGAGCGCACTTCATCATGCACTTCACGACCGCGTTCGATTTCGCTTTTAAGACTTAAATCATTAAGTTGACGTTGCTGATCCAAGCGTTTTTCGCTGTATTCATTGATCTGCTTCATCTCTTTGTTGAATTTGCCTTTGGCTTTTTCTAATTCAACAGAACTTTGCAAGCGAACATCTTCAATACGCGCTTGCGCATCGTTTTCGATATCACGAACTTTTTCGTGGGTTGAAGCCTGGGCTCTGCGAATTTGAGCTTCGCGGCCCTCACGGGTGGCAGCTAGCTTATCATCATAAGTCTTCTGCATAGCTTGGGCTTTATTTTTATAACTTGAATTAACCCTATCGCGCTCTTCGGTCGCCTTTAGGTTCATTTCTTTTTGTCGTTTTTGGATGTGATTGATAGCGGCTTCGTTTTGCGCGCTGACAGCGTCTTTTTTTTCGCCGTAGTATTCTTTCAGATCACTGATCTGTTCTTCGTTGTCTTGAACGAGCTTCTTTTTTTTACGCGCGTATTCGGCATTAAGTTCGGTCAGGTCCGCTTGTTGGGATTTTCGTTCAATCGACGACATGAATGTAGTGTATCAAAAAGATACAACTACATTAAGGTGAGGGATTTGCGGCTTCCTGAATCTGGCCTTTCGGGTTGGGACACAACGCTTGGAAATCGCCGGTGCGCCCGTAGCAGCGCCAGGTATCGATGTAAGTAACATCTTCATCCGGAGCCAGTTGGTGATAGAAGCGGTATTGAGTAGGATCTAAAGTGCTTTCCACCAGACGGAAGTCTGGGGCTGCAGAAGCTGGCGCGCGTCCTTCAGTAGGGGCGGTAGCGGCTTTTTTCGTTATCTTTAAAACGAAGACGCGGTACTCAGCAAAGCTCAGTCCCGGTATCAAAATAAGAAATAAAGCCGATAAGAACACTCGATATTTCACAAGCATTCCTATCGGCTTCGCGGTGGGAATCTTTAGTCTAAAGTCGGTCGGTCGTCGATAAGGGCCCAATCGACTGCGTTGTGCGGTCTTCCGCTTCTCTCCGACGTGGCGCTGCCACGCCTGCGTTTCGCGGAAGATCCTCCGCCTTGCGCTTGGACCCTTCTCGCCAACCTCTGCCCTCGGTTTTGCTGGGAGGAAATTTGGAACTTCCTTGTCCCCCCGGAAGAAGCGTTCTTGCTCTTACAGTTTTTTGTGCCTACGAAAATTAGAATAGCATTTTGCCAACGCTGCGCAGAATAATTCTTTGATTGGTGTCGAATTAGAACTCTAAAAGTTAGGCGCTTTCTTTGGCTTTTGCTTAAGTCCAAAGAAAGCGTCGAAATATTGATCAGATTATTTTAGTGATGTTCGTGATTGGCGCGCACCGTGTTTTCAACGATGTGAAAGTAAGCGCGAACCAGCATGTGGTAGGACTCTGAATCTAGGGCTTGAAGGTAAGCCATTTTTTCAAAGTACGATTTTTTGGTGATGAGTTCCGTCATCACGTCTTGGACCTTTTTCATTTTTTCAAACGAGTAAAAGTCTTTGTCGTCTTTGACTTCTTTGAGGACTTCCGC